>JAUYMU010000091.1 GCA_030698405.1 Bacteroidota bacterium | reverse complement strand
GACCACGGTGAAAGGCTTTAGCCACAGTGCATTGGGCTAAAGCCCATGTGTCACATTTCCCCTTCAACCGTTGACTAAAGTCAACGGCAAAGGATAATCGCTCAATATTTAACTATTTAGGTACACAACCGGATACTCATAAAAAATTATTAAGCGGAGGAGGCGTCTGGTGTATTTTAACCATGGGATACGATTCCTCCGATGGGATCAAGTCCAGATGGGTCATAGAAACCGTAAAACCGATTCAGGTTTCAGGAGTCGATTTGGAAGAAATAATCGAAAAACGACAGCATTTTGATACCGACGAATGGATTGATTTACTAATGCATAGTATCGGATTGAATCCTGAATTCTTCAACCGGAGGGGAAAATTGATTCAGTTATCAAGACTGATTACCCATGTTGAGAACAACTATAACTTCATCGAACTTGGGCCCAAAGGAACCGGTAAATCTCATGTCTTTTCAGAACTTTCGCCTCATGGAGTTTTAGTTTCAGGTGGCGATGTGACCAGTGCCCGGCTTTTTGTAAGCAATACTGGCAAAGGCAAAATCGGATTAGTTGGGTATTGGGATGTGATTTGTCTGGATGAATTTGAACAAGTGGTTGGCTCAAAACGTGCAGATGGCGACATGGTCAATATCATGCAAAATTACATGGCAAATAAATCATTCAACAGAGGAAAAGAAACCATTCAAGCCTATGCTTCTATGGCATTTGTAGGAAACACAAAGCACACCGTTCCTTTCATGCTCCGCGAGACTCATCTTTTTGAATCCATCCCGGCAGCATATATCAAAGGAGCATTCCTCGATAGAATTCATCTTTATATTCCTGGATGGGAAGTCAATATCCTAAAGGAAAGTGTATTCTCTAAAGAGTTTGGTTTCATTGTTGATTATTTGGCAGAAATTCTGAAGCAGTTCCGAAAGTACGATTATACCAATCTGGTTGATCAGTATGTTGACTTTGATCCGTCCTATACGGGCAGAGATAAATTAGCAATCCGGAAAACATTCTCAGGTCTGGTAAAGCTAATTTACCCAAACAAACAGATGAGTGAAAAAGAAGCACTTGAACTGATTGATTTTGCAGTAGAAGGGCGGAAAAGAGTCAAGGATCAGCTTTATGTGATTGACGAAACATTTAAGGATTCTCCTGTTGAATTCAGTTACAAAATCAATTCATCCAACAAAAAAATAAAGATCGAAACCCTTGAAAAGTTAAATGGAGAAACAATAGATGGTGCTGAAGAAATCTCTTCGACTGAAGATCCGGATAAATCAGCAGTCAAAGCTGAAATAATTGTACCAGAACTTAAAGAGAAAGAAATCATTATTAGGGATAATCAAAAAGGAATCTCCTATAAGAAGCTATTTGGTGATTATCTTAAAGGAGCTACAGAAATTACATTGACTGATCCATACATACGACATCCGCATCAATTCCGCAATCTGTTAGAATTCTGTTCGATACTTATTCAGAACAAAAAAAAGGAGGAAGAAGTAAATTTGCATATTGTCTCATGGAACGACATAGAATATACTCCCACATCAACTGCCAACTTTGATGAAATAAAGGAATCTTTGAGGGATTCCGGAATCATCTTCAGTTATGAATTTCAGGATCTACATGATCGCAGCATTGTTGCAAATAATGGTTGGAAAATAAAACTCGGTCGTGGACTTGATATTTTTGAGAAACCAGCCTTTCGTTTTGATATATCTGATGTAATGCAGGAACAACGGCAATGCAGGAATTGTGAAATAACCTATATCCGGCAAATTGATTGAAATCCAAATGACTACAGACAACAAATAACGACAAGATTAATAAATGAATACTATTCAGCATATAACGACGTTTAGCAAGAAATTTTCTGAAGTACCCTTAAATCAGACAGAGTTTAATTTACACTCCCAATACTTTTACTATTTTTCCTATCGGACGGATCTTCAGTACCGTATTTTATGTTATCTCTGTGGACATTTCTCTGTATAAACACAAGCCATTTGCCCATCTCATTTGTTCAATGGTATTACATTCTGCCTCAAACAAATTCAAAGATGCAACAAGAATACTAATACATTTGGCGCGACTGGTTGCCACATTCAATCGGTTCGGACTGTACAAAAAACTCATTCCTCTTGGAGCGTCTTGTGGTGATGAACTGGTCATTGAATAGATAACAACCGAGGCTTCCTGTCCTTGAAACTTATCAACGGTTCCTACAGATATTTGAGGTAGTGCCTCTTTTAGAACACTGACTTGAGCGTTATATGGGGCAATTATGAGAATATCTTTTTCTTCTGAAGGAAATGTCCTTCCTACTCTGTCAGTCCAGGTCAAGCCAGCACTAAGAAGATGTGTAATGATGTCTCGAATTTTATCGACTTCTTCTAGCGATTGGCTCTGGTTACCCGTGGTTCACGTGAACAAGAAATAAACCACCACCACTAAAGGAATATTACTATTTGCAAAGCAGGCATTAACAACTCTTTACTAATTTCTCAGCTTTTATTCTTATTTTTCATCCTGAATATGATTGCATCTAATTAGATGTTTGCAAACTAACAACTTGATTACAAATATCTAACATCACTTTTTACAGTCTCTATTCTGGATTTTTAAGTATTATAAAAAGATGAATAAAAATATTATCTGGTCTTTTCTATTTGTATTAACCGTTGTGATTGCTTACTCAGCCTCCTCTCAGGAAAAATCTGCCTTTACCCAAACAGACAGTCTCCGTAAAGAACTAAATACCAAGAAAGGATCCGATAAAATCGCCACTCAATTGGAACTTGCCCTTCGAATCATGGAAACTGAAAAACCTGAGTCACAGGAACTGGCAAATTCTGCGCTATCTGCTGCAAAAACTGCGAAAAATAAAAACCTGGAAATGCGCGCTTATTTTGTACTGGGAAGAGTATATGACGTAATGAATAACAAGGATTTTGCTGAGGCTTATTATGATACAGCCTTAACAATCGTAGCGGTTTCAGGTGATAATTGGTACAAAGGAGAAATACTGCTTCGTAAGGGTGTAATTACGTACAATCGCAGGGACGAAATACATGCACTTGAGTATTTTAATGCCTCTCTTCAGGCCTGCCGGTTATCGAACAATTTCAAAATCATGGGTTCTTCCTACTCAATGATGGGAACTATATTCAGGGTAAACGGACTATATGACAGAGCAATAGAGTACATCGTCAACTCAAAGCTAAATTATGAAAAAGCAGGCTTTTCAGAGGGCAATGCCTGGTCAGCATATATTTTGGGACGGATATACTCTGACTTAAAACTCCCTCAAAAAGCGCTTGAATATTTTCAGGAGGCACTGGAAATATATACAAAAATGGCTTCTGTTGATGGAAACCAAAACGGAGTAGCTATTTGTTATGAACAGATTGGATTACTCAAATTAGAATCGGGTAATTTCAAGGAAGCACATAAGTACATTGATAATACATTGAAAATATATACCGCCAATAAATCAGAATATGGCCTTTCAAACTCCCAAAAGAACCTTGGTATGATTGAATATTCAATGGGAAATTATGAGCTGGCTGAAAATTATTTAAATGAGTCACTCAGGATAAAAAATAAAGTTGGCGACGTACTTAGTTTGCCCACTATATATGAGTACCTCGGATTGTGCCTTATTGGAAAAGGCCAAATAGATGAGGGATTTAAAAGTTTAAACAGAGGCTTGGATTTGGCTATAGCAAACAACCAAACGAAAATCCAGTTAAACATTTATCTAAAGTTGACCGAAGTTTATTTGAGCATCAATGATCTTGAAAATGCAATTGGTAGCCAGAAAAAACAAATTGAAATTCAGGATTTAATTCTTTCGGGCGCTGCAAACATAAAAATTGAGCAGTTGCAGGCGATTTATGAACTTGACAGACAAAACGGGCAGATTATAGAGCTGGAAAAACAAAACGAAATTAACTCCCTTATAATCAAACAACAAAGGATTTCACAATTAATTATGATTTTTGGAATCGTTGTAGCATTTTTAGTTTCCATATCCATCTATTGGTTTGCCCATCAAATCCGGAATAAAAACCTCCAGCTAAAGGAAACCAACGCTGCGAAAGACAAATTTTTCGCCATCATTGCACATGATTTGCGCGGACCAACCGGGAATCTTGCTGTTTTCCTCGAGTATCTCAACGAAACATTTAATGATCACAGCCCGGCAGAATTAAAAAAAATATTATTGACACTTTATAAATCAGCAGAAAGTGTAAGTGTATTGCTGGAGAATCTGCTTATCTGGGCGCAATCACAATTAAACAAAATTGAATTCAATCCGACGGAATTGAAACTAACCGATGTGATTCAAAATTCGATAAAAGGCTTAAAACAATCTGCCGATAACAAACAGATTGATATCAGATTTGAACTAAATGATGAGATTTTTGTGCTGGCTGACCCCAACATGGCTCAGACCATTGTGCGCAATCTACTCAGCAATGCCATTAAATTCACTCCCAGGGGCGGTTCGGTAATCATCAAAACCGATGTCAATAACATGAATAACGCAAATATCAGCATTACAGACAATGGGGTTGGAATTGCAAAATCATCGCTCTCAAAAATATTTGATCTTAGCAATACACATCATACCACCGGCACTGAAGATGAACAGAGTACCGGTTTGGGGTTAATCCTCGTCAAAGATTTTATAGAGAAAAACAAAGGAACGATCACAATAGACAGCGAAAAAGATAAAGGCACTGTTGTTTCATTTACATTGCCTGCAACGACAACCTGACAACTGATTTCCTTTGTGAGTATCCGTGAATTTACCAAATGTCAAAAGTCATTTGGTAGTCATTAAGTTACCCGAAATCACAACAGAATGACTACCAAATGACCACAATTGCCAGCCACAAAATACCGGTCAGGTTTGCAAACGGACAATCATTTTTCCTTTTATCTCAAAATCTTCATTTCGTTGAGTAAATAACCTGCTCCACCGAATTTATCCATGATAAAGAGGGTATAGCGTATATCAACATTGATACAGCGTTGCAGTGATGGTTCAAAAATAATGTCTCCACTCATCGATTCCCAGTTTCCATCGAATGCTGTTCCAATCAGTTCTCCTTTGCGGTTCAATACCGGGCTGCCTGAATTGCCCCCGGTAATGTCGTTGTTGGTAAGGAAAGCAACCGGCATACGGCCATCCTTCAAGGCATACGGCCCGAAATCTTTGGCGTTGTACAATTCTTTAAGCTTGGCCGGAACAACAAATTCCCAGTTTTCCGAATCCTCTTTCTGCATCACACCATCCAAAGTTGTAACAAAATCATAGATTACTCCATCTTTGGGCGAGTAATTCAGTACTTTTCCGTAAGTCATCCGCATGGTGGAGTTCGCATCAGGATACATTGCTTTTCCTTCGTTCATTTCCAGCGTACCGGCAATATATTGTTTTTGACCTTGTGCATACAATGTTCGGTATTGTTCAATATCCTTTAAGTATTTTACCATCGCGTCGGAAATATCCTTTCCGGCCACATATGCAGGATCTGTTTCCATCGTTTTTTTATCACCGGCAAGGGCTTTTTTTAGTTTTTCTTCGGAAGCAAATACCGATTTGCCGAACATAGCTTCAACATAAGCATCTATATTTCCCTGATAGTCAGAATCAATGGTTTTGTAAAAATCAGGGTGATCGGTTGCAGGCACTTTCTCTTTGAAAAGTGCAATCATGGCTTTTGCAACCTTTTTGTCGGTAGCGAAATTGTAGTCCTTGTAAAAATCGGAAGGATTTGCCGAATAATTCGGTCGGCCACCTCTTCCCTCTTTGTTCTCGTCGTCAGGTTTCGGACTAAAGCGCGTTGCGGCAGAAGTTAATTCGATTGAACCAAGAGCTTCCATGTAATATCTCAGAGTGAACTGTAATTTTGCCCGATCTTCAATTGCTGATTTCACATTTCCCAACGCGTTGCCATATTTTTCAACTCTTGAAGGATCAGCCGCAACCCACTCAGTGAAGGCCTTCTCTTCTGCAGCCCTCCGTTCGTAAACTTTTAATTTTTCAAAAGTTTCATTCATGCCAATCCATTTCTTCCAGCCATTCGACGATCCCGCATATTTGCTCGCATACATCAACCTGACTTTTGGATCAGCCACCATGTCGGTCATTAATATATTCTGACGAATTCCCCGCACAAGAATGCTTACTGCATTGGTAATTTCGCTGGTCTCCTTCACTTCATAAGAAGTCATAAAACGATTGGTTCTTCCCGGATAACCGAGGATCATAGCCGGATCGTTCTGTTTGATGCCTTTCAAAGAAATAGTCAGAAACTTTTTGGGCTGGTAGGGAACATTGTCCATCGAAAATTCTGCCGGATTATTGTCTTTTCCGGCATAAATACGAAACATACTGAAATCTCCGGTGTGTCGGGGCCACATCCAGTTATCGGTATCTGCTCCAAATTTGCCAATCGAAGAAGGAGGTGCGCCTACAAAACGAATATCATTGTATGTTTTGGTGATGATCAAATAGTATTGATTGCCCCCGAAATAGGAGGCTACCCTGCCTTTCAGATATTTGCTTTCGCCCACAGCATTGGCCGACAGCTGATCTGATATCGTTTTTAAAACCTCTTCTTTGGCTTTTGAATCTGTTGCAGCAGCCATCGCCTCCGTTACTTCTTTTGTAACATCTTCAAACCGATCCAGAAAAGTAACAGTTAAACCTTTGGCCGGAAGTTCTTCATCGCGATTCATGGCCCAAAAACCGGTTTGCAGATAGTCGTGATCGACAGCACTCAATTTCTGAATGGCACCGTAACCGCAATGGTGGTTGGTTAAAACAAGTCCGTCTTTGGAAATTATTTCGGCAGTACAGCCGCCACCAAACTGCAATATTGCATCTTTTAAACTTGACTTATTGATGTCGTAAATATCTTTTGCAGAGAGCTTAAACCCTATTTCTGACATTTCTTTACTGTTCAGCTTTTGAATCAGGGGAAGCATCCACATTCCTTCATCAGCACGCAATGAGTTAACCGACAAAATGAGGACTGAAAGCAATAATAATCCCGATTTTTTAATGTTCATCATGGTCAAAGTTGATTTTGGTTTTTTTTAATTTTGGGTCCGGCAATAATAACAATAAAGTGCCAAGATAAAAATGAAATTTATTGGTCTTTCTATTACCTTCGTACATCCAAAACTCACAACTATGAAAAATATAAAATTATTTATTGCATTCGTATTGACGATCTCAATTGGGGTATCGTGTTCAACCAAACAGGAAAAAATGGAAAAACGACTCAGGGAATTTCTTACTGCTTATGACGCAAAGGTCATTCCACTATACAAAGAATCGGCGCTTACTTCGTGGAACGCCAATATCTCCGGAAATGATGCCGATTTGGCGATTAGTGAAAAAGCTGCCTTTGAACTTGATAAATACTTCACCGATAAAAAAGCATTTGCAGAGCTGAAGGAGATCAAAGAATCGAATGCAGTGAAAGATTCGCTGCTGCTGCGTCAGTTGGAAATTATTTATGATGCTTATCTTGGGAAACAGGTAGACACAAGTCTTATTGCTACCCGGCTTTCTATGGAAACCGAAATCAACAAGAAATACCTGAACTTCAGGGTAAAGGTGAATGAAAAGGAACTTTCTGACAATCAGGTGGAAGATGTGCTCAGAACCTCAACTTCAAACACTGAACTTCAGGCAACATGGGAAGCCCACAAACAGCTCGGGCCAGTGGTTGCCGAAGATATTATCAAATTGGCAAAACACCGCAATCTGATTGCACAAAACCTTGGGTTCAGCAATTACCACGAAATGAGCCTTAAACTTTCGGGCCAGGATCCTGCTGAAGTAACTGCCACTTTCGATGAACTCGACAACCTGACAAAAGGTAATTTCGCACAGTTGAAGGGCGAAATTGATGCCTATTTTGCAAAAAGGTACAAGATAGCAGTGGAAGATTTGCAACCATGGCATTACCAAAACAGGTTTTTTCAGGAAGCTCCTGAAATTTATCCGGTGAATTTTGACAAGTACTACAAAGACCAGGATCCGGTAAAACTTGTAGCTACTTTTTATGACGGCATCGGACTGAATGTTGATGCCATTCTTGCAAAGAGTGACCTTTACGAAAAACCCGGAAAGAACCAACATGCTTTCTGCACCGATATTGATCGTGAAGGTGATGTGCGCACACTTGACAATATTCGTCCAGACTCCTACTGGATGAACACCATCCTTCATGAACTCGGACACGGCGTTTATTCATACTATAACGACCGGTCGCTGCCTTTCACTTTGAGGGATGCCGCCCACACATTTACCACCGAAGCAATCGCCAACATGTTTGGCCGCATGGCTACCAATCCTGAATGGATGCTGAACATGGGGATCATCGATTCAACGGAAAGCGTTAAAATCGCTGAAGACAGCCGAAAGTCTCTCCGGCTCCAGATGCTTGTATTCAGCCGCTGGGCTCAGGTGATGTACCGTTTTGAAAAGTCGATGTACGAAAATCCAGATCAGGACCTGAATAAATTGTGGTGGGACATGGTTGAGAATTACCAGATGATAAAAAATCCTGAAGGCCGCAACATGCCCGACTGGGCCACCAAAATTCATGTTGCACTCTATCCTTGCTACTACCACAATTACCTGTTGGGAGAACTTCTTGCTTCGCAACTGTACAGCTACATGACGACCAATATTACTGAAAACCAATCGCTTGTTGGCGAAAAAGCTGTGGGAGACTATCTCAGGAAAAACGTATTTCTCCCCGGAGCCCGGTATTCATGGAACGAGATGATCGAAAAAGCCACAGGCGAAAAGCTGACAGCCAAATATTACGCAAAGCAGTTTGTTGAATAAAAATTGTATGATAAAAAGTCAGCCAATAAACGGCCATCTATCGGGCGTATATTGGCTGACTTTTCCTTTAGATCGTAATCGTTGCTCCCATAATTTTCAAGAATTCACGTATAAAAGCAGGATGGGCAGGCCAGGCTGGCGAAGTTACCAGATTACCATCTACAAAAGCTGCGTTGACCGGAATATTCTGGAATTCGCCTCCGGCAAGTGTTACTTCAGGACCAACAGCAGGATAAGCGGTGAGTTTTCTTCCTTTTACGACACCTGCAGCAGTTAAAATCTGAATCCCATGGCAAATTGCAGCAACGGGTTTATCTTCAGCAAAAAAATGTTTCACGATTTCTATCACCTTCGCGTTTAATCTCAAATATTCAGGCGCCCGTCCGCCGGCAATTACCAATCCGCTGTAATCGTTCACATTAACATCGTTAAAACTGTAATTCAACGCGAAGTTGTGACCCGGTTTTTCAGTGTATGTTTGGTCACCTTCAAAATCGTGAATGGCTGTTTTAATTGTATCCCCGGCTTTTTTATCCGGACAAACAGCATGAACTTCATACCCAACCATTTCAAGCATCTGAAACGGAACCATTGTTTCGTAATCTTCTGTAAAGTCTCCTGTTAAGAATAATACCTTTTTCATCCGTATATAATTTATTTTTATTTGCCGGATGGAACTCGCATGTGAAATATCCATCCTTGACTGTGTTTAACGAACATGCTCGTTTCATAGTTGCAATTTTTATGATTTGTCAAATTTTCCTCACTAAGTTACTGAAAAAAAATCTCAACCAAATAAATTATGATTTAATATTATTCCGTAACTTTCTAATCAATTATCTCACTGAAAACTAAACAACTAAAATTACACGATGAACTCCCCTATTCTGTATTACCTTACCGAACTGATTTTTCCAAATCTGTGTGTCACATGCGGCGATAAGCTGATTGAGCAGGAACAGTGGATTTGCCTGCACTGCCTGCACCATATTCCGCGAACAAATTTTCACCTTGAACCTGAAAATCCGGTCGCCCAACTTTTCTACGGAAGGGTGAGAATTGAACATGCCACCGCATTTTTCCATTTCAGCAAAGGCAGTAAATACCAATCGCTGCTACACAACCTCAAGTACAAGGGAATGAAAGAACTGGGTGCGGAAATCGGGAAACAATTCGGTATTGATTTGTTGATGTCTGAAAATTTCACCTCTGTCGATGTGATTTGTCCGGTGCCGCTTCACCTGCTGAAAGAGAAAAAGCGCGGGTACAATCAGAGTTGGTGGATTGCTTCAGGAATTGCACTACAAATGCAAAAACAACTCTCAGACGACAACCTGAAAAGGATTACCGCAACCGAAACACAAACGCGAAAAGCCCGTTTCGAGCGGTGGCAAAATGTGGAAGGAATTTTCGAATTAACCGATCCGGAAGCATTTTCAGGAAAACACATTTTGTTGGTTGACGATGTGGTGACAACCGGCTCGACGCTCGAAGCCTGTGCCCAGGCCATTATTTCCAAAACTGACGCAAGGGTAAGTATCGCTACGCTTGCAACCGCCTGATTATTTTACTCATAATTTCGTACTTTTAAGAAAAATTTAGGTCGGATGAACAATTCAGAAATACAGATATTCAAAGCACAAGACGGCACTACTGAAATTCAGGTTAAACTGGAGAATGATACGGTTTGGCTAAATCTGATGCAATTAACCGAACTTTTTCAAAGAGACAAGTCGGTTATATCCAGACATATAAATAACATTTTCAAAGAGAAAGAACTGAATATGGAAGCAACTGTTGCAAATTTTGCAACAGTTCAACTTGAAGGAGACAGAGAAGTTGAACGAAATATTGAGTTTTTTAACCTTGATGTAATCATATCAGTCGGTTATAGAATTAAATCAAAAAGAGGAACCCAATTCCGTATTTGGGCCAACAAAATTTTGAAAGATTATTTGATTCAGGGTTTTTCGATCAACGAACGTCGGCTACTTCAGCAAAATGAGCAGTTGAAGCAACTTCAGGAATCAGTTAAATTACTCGGAAACGTTCTGAATTACAAGGAGCTTTCAGAAGATGAAAGTACGGGTTTATTGAAAATAATAGGTGATTGTCAACCTGATCAATAGGAGAAATTGAATAAATCTGTAAATACTGATTTTTGGTGACTGTGACTGACCACTGTTTACTTCTTCAACTCCCAGCTCACACCTTCTTTGCCATCCTTGATATCAAATCCGATTGCGGCCAGTTCGTTGCGGATTTTGTCCGAAGTTGCCCAGTCTTTATTGGTTTTGGCTTCAGCACGAAGTTTCATCAGCAGAGCAACCACTTCGTTCAGCACTTCGCTATTTCCTGCTTCTGCCTGATTTTCAGTTTTCAACCCAAAAATGTCGAAAACAAAAGCGTTGAAAAGCGATTTTAATGCATCGCGATCAGCCAGCGTAATACTGGTATTTCCGTCGGCAACCGAATTGATGATTTTCACCCCTTCGAATAAATAACTCATCGCAATGGGGCTGTTCATATCGTCGCCCATTGCAGTATAGCAATTGTTTGAAAGTTCCGCAATATTTACTGAAGAAGTTTCAGAAACAGGCAAGGTTTCAATTTTGGAAACGGCTTTCATCAGGCGTTCCAATCCTTTTTCTGAAGCCTGAAGCGCCTCGTTCGAGAAATCGAGCGTGCTCCGGTAATGCGCCTGCAACATGAAAAAGCGGATGGTCATCGGGCTGTAAGCTTTTTCAAGAAGTGGATGATTTCCGCTAAAAAATTCTTCGAGTGAAATGGCGTTTCCGAGCGATTTGCCCATTTTCTGGCCGTTCAGGGTAATCATGTTGTTGTGCATCCAATAGCGAACGGCAGGTTTTCCATGGGCTGCCTGAGCCTGCGCCATTTCGGCTTCGTGGTGCGGAAAAGTCAAATCCATTCCGCCACCGTGAATGTCGAAAGTGTCACCCAGATATTTGCAGCTCATGGCGGTACATTCCATGTGCCATCCCGGAAATCCTTCACTCCAGGGCGATGGCCAGCGCATAATGTGTTCTGGTTGTGCTTTTTTCCAGATGGCAAAATCCAATCCGGAGCGTTTTTCATCCTGACCATCCAGCGTTCGTGTGTTGCTGATCAGGTCTTCAATTTTTCGACCCGAAAGTTTTCCGTATTCATTTTCGGAAGCAAATTTTTCGACATCAAAATATACAGAACCGTTGCTTTCATAACCATATCCGGAGCTAAGTATTTTCTTCACTTCCTCTATCTGCTCAATGATATGCCCTGAAGCACGCGGTTCAATGCTGGGCGATTCCAGATTGAGCAGCGCCATTGCCTCGTGGTACATATTGGTGTATTTTTGAACCACTTCCATTGGCTCCAGTTCATCAAGTTTGGCTTGTTTTGCAATTTTGTCTTCACCCTCGTCGGCATCGGCCACCAAATGGCCAACATCGGTAATGTTGCGCACGTAACGAACTTTGTAACCAATCTGTTTCAGGAAACGAAATACTAAATCGAAGCTAATCGCTGAGCGGGCATGACCCAGATGAGGCGGACCATAAACCGTTGGGCCACAAACGTACAACCCTACCTTGCCGGGAACAATCGGTTCAAAAACTTCTTTCTTGCGGGTAAGCGTGTTGTAAATCTGTATTTCCTGAATCATGATCATTGATTTTAGATGCTGCAAATGTAAAAATTATTGATGAAATGGGGCTGTGAAACTTCCTATATTCCAAAATGGAATAACGAATCATATTCTATAATATTGCAATAAGGAATATTTAAAAGTTATGAATAGAAATGATTACAGCAAAAAAAGACGTTATCTTTCTAGTAAACTGATTGAAGCGCGAGAAAATACAGGATTATCACAGAAACAAGTCGCTGATAGTAAGATTGTTTCACAAAGTGAACTCTCAAAAATCGAGAACGGGGCAAGACGTGTCGATTTCTTAATTTTATTGGAATTAGCCAAGCTTTATAATCAACCCATTACATTCTTTATTCCTGATACTGAAACCACGAGATAAAGAATTATGGATAAAGCATTTAAAATTCCGCCCAAATCACCAGCCCATTTAACTGATACAAAAGAATTACCTGAAATTCTAAAAGGCTTAATTGGAAAAGAGTTTAAACTTACAGGTAAAACAAGAACTGACGGTACTAACATACGGAAACTTATTGCCAATGAGCTTTTTACAAATGGATTGCCAGAAGGAGCCATAGAAAATGAGTTTGAAATTGTACCCCCAAGGAAAAAAGGTGTTCCTAAAATGTTACGTGAATTGATAGATACCTATATTGTTACGACCGGAACATCTTATAATCTACAAGTATGGAACAGAATACCAAATTGCAAAACGGTTTTGGTCAGGTATGATTCAGGTGCAATGCTGAAATGCAATGAGGTACGATATGTATTTGTAAAAATTGATCGTGAGAATAACAAAATTGCGTCAATTGTAATATTGACAGCTGATTACGTTGAAACTCATTTTGGAAAATTTGGAAAGCCAACGATAAAGCATCAGTTGTTGATTTCAAACAAAGCCAGGAACCAGATTTATACAAGTGAGAGTAAAATACTTTCCTTTCATGACAGCAAAAAATTATCCTACTACATTACAGACACTTACGGAAAACACAATAATTCCATCGCAAATGAACCGAATCTTCAAAATCTATATTCTATCGGGCTTTTAGTTGAAATGGTTGCGAAAAAACTCATTGGACGAGTACTCCAAAGTAATTCGACAAAAAATCGGGGTCAAGCTTTGGAACGAATGACTTTGGAATTATTGGGCTATGAAATAGCTGTTAACAAGAATCTAATTGGTGGGTTTCCTGATATTCCGAATCAATTGTTAGAGGTAAAAGTACAAGATGCTCAGACTGTTGATTTAGGTAGATTTAGTCCGGAAAAAGAAGAAATAGTATTTGAAGAAAATAATCTCACGACATTTGATGTCCGCTATTTGATTGCACTTACAGATCCGAAAACCGGCATCATCGAAGGTATCATTCTTGCCCCCGGGGAAAATTAGGTGAAATTTTCACTTATGTAAGTGATGTTAGTTTTAAATGCCAACGTTCAATCCCGATGAGCTTTTTTGACTTGTACAATGGACAATGTGTTTTCAATCCTTAAAAGCCAAAAGCCTTTTCTACAAATCTATTAAGTTCCTTTTCCAATTCAGTAACATCTTTATTATCAGCCGATAATTCATTAAGTTGTTTAACTATTGCAATTATCTGCTTTGAGCTTTGAGCCTTTGGATTAGGTATTGGGTATTTCTCAATATACTGACTAAAATACCGTCTTCTGCCAGAATACAACTTGTTATTGAAACACAAATCGTGGTATCGCGACATTAAATCAGAATTGGCAATGCCCTGTATTAGAAATAATAACTCCTTTTCTTCTTCATTTTGAGCAACAATCCAATAGCAATTCCCATTTACAACTGAGCCGTTTTCATCATAATAAAATCTGGCATCAATACTAATATCCGGAAAAACTAATTTAGGCAAAACCCAAAAAGCCGGATTCTGAGGAACCCACATTTCAAACCAATTTCGTCCGGCATCCATCAAATATTTTCGTCCTGACAATTGTTCTTTATGATTTTCAAAATATGCTTTAGCATTGGGATAATCTTCCAAATTTATGACCAGACGTTTTCCGTTTTCAGAGTAATGTGGATATAAAATTTTCAAATCGTTGACCGATGAAAAACACCATCGCTGAATATTTTCCTGAGAGATAAGTTTTTTAAATAAAACATCTTCTGGTTTAATTGATTCATTCTCCCAACTCTCTTTAATGAATACTTTATCAGCACATGATTTTACACCAATACGAACATTGAACCGGTCTCCAATTACAAATGAGGTATATGATTTAATCTTTTTAATCCAATCATTCTCATTTCTATTAGTCATCTGCCAGATGTCAGCTTTGTTTGTGGTGTGCTTTAACAATCCGATATTTAAATTGTATTTCTTTTCTTTTACCAGATAAGTGCCTGACTGTTTTGAATTTAAAACGTCAAATAGGGAATCTGATTGTATTGTTTGCTTTCCTAAACCATTAAGTTCTTCATAAATTTTAGCAAACCGGCAAGGTTCTGAAAGTTGTTTTTTATTCGCTTTTTTCCGCCCGATGAAGATGGCAGGCAAAACAGCAGCATCGAAAATCTTTGTATCTCCTAGATCTATGACCTCCAATAATTCATAATTCTCAAGAAGAAACTTACGAATAGTTTCACCACTTTTCGTAAATAAATATCGATTTGAGGTAATCACGCCCAATATCCCACCCTTTTTTAACACATTGGTCATAGCAATTAGAAAAGGATAATACAAATCAACACGACCCTTCAGATTAAAGCGTTTGGCTATTTGCTGAGCCTTTTCTGATCCAAGTATTTGAGTCCGAACATAAGGCGGGTTGGCGATAACAATATCAGCGTATTCAGATTCGATTTTCGGGCTAAACAAATCCACTGGCTCTTCACACGCACCGGTGGTTTCAAGAAAATCCTGATTTTGTATATCCACCGAATAATTATTGAACCCATTAAGATTCGATTTGGCAGAAACAATATAATCAATATTCGTATCAAAGCCTTTAATATCAATATTTACAGGAGTACCTTGTAATTGGAATTTCTTTGCAATGGAAGTCAATAATTCGCCTTCACCACATGCCGGATCAAGTATCGTATAAGATGATTTTAACGTGCCATTAAGTTCATCAAATATCTTATCAGCCAAGAAATCAGCTAATTTTGTTGGAGTAAAAGTTGAACCTGAGTTTTTTATCGTGACTTCTTTCATTGTAACTATTTTTGCAAAGATACTAAAATTAATTATTCCAAAAAGGAATATTCAGAATAATCCGGATTTTGCGTTTCGATGCATTTTGCCGGCTTCTATAAAGCTCACCAAGAATCTCAGAACAAATAATTCAATCGTGATTGAAAAATATCTGTATTTACAGAAATTTTCAAATACAGTTGAAATATATTTGGCAATCTGTTGTTAATTAAAGACAATCGCCAGAAAATAGTTGTTTCGCTCGACGATGTCAAATTTTCAGACTATGAAGGAATAAATCATTTGAGACCATGGGAGCTCAATTAAAATTCATCTTTAACCAAAACCAGTTACACAAAATAAGGTTTTATTTGATACTTCGGTATATTGAAATTATTTTTGCCAATATTCTTAATAATCCTCTGCAAAAACTTATCATCAAAATATGAAAGAACCGAATGCCTCTGAGATTGTTAAGCTTTAAAAATTAATAAAACCATATTTTACTCTTTCTATCTGGAATTGTAGATAGACCAATTTGTTATGACTATAAAAAAAGATATACGCAAAGAACTCGAATCACGGGTTTTGGTACTCGATGGTGCCATGGGAACCATGATTCAGAAATACCGACTGTCGGAAGAAGATTTCCGCGGCGCAATTTTTACTGATTTTCAATACGATCTGAGAGGAAACAACGATCTGCTTTCGATCACGAAACCTGAAATTATCAGGGAGATTCATGCCGAATTTCTGGAAGCAGGCGCCGACATCATCGAAACCAATACTTTCAACTCCACAAGCATTTCGCAGGCCGATTACCATTTGGAAGAATGGGTTTACCAGCTTAACTTTCAATCAGCGCGCCTGGCTGCTGAGCTTGCCGAAGCATTTACCGCCAAAAATCCGGAGAAACCGCGCTATGTAGCCGGGGCAATTGGTCCGATGAACAAAACCCTTTCGCTTTCTCCGGATGTTAACGATCCGGGGTTCCGCTCAGTAACTTTTGACGAGGTAAAAGCATCGTACAGAGAACAGTTAAAAGGCTTGCTAGATGGCGGGGTGGATTTGCTGCTGGTTGAAACCATTTTCGATACACTGAATGCCAAAGCAGCACTATTCGCCATTGAAGATGAATTGGAAGAACGCGGAATCCGCCTGCCAGTAATGGTTTCAGGAACAATAACCGATGCAAGCGGACGAACACTTTCAGGACAAACTGTCGAAGCTTTTCTGGCATCGGTTTCGCACATCGATTTGCTGAGTATTGGCCTGAACTGCTCGCTGGGAGCCAAAGACTTGCGACCCTATCTGGAAGAACTTTCCAAAAAAGCGCCGTTTTTCATCAGCGCTTATCCGAATGCCGGATTGCCCAACCAGTTTGGCGAATACGATGAAACTCCTGCTGAAATGGCGCATCAGGTGGGCGATTTTCTCGACAACAAATTCGTAAACATTATTGGCGGTTGCTGCGGAACAACTCCTGATCACATTCGCGAACTTGCGAAAATTGCAGCTAAATCAGAACCCCATCACCGGAGAAAAAAAAGTAAACATACCATTCTTAGCGGACTGGAACCGGTTGTTCTTACTCCGGAAACCAATTTTGTGAACATCGGCGAACGCTGCAACGTGGCCGGATCGCGTAAGTTTGCCCGGCTGATCAAGGAGGAAAAATACGAGGAAGCGCTTGCCATTGCCCGCAATCAGGTTGACGAGGGCGCACAGATCATCGATGTAAACATGGACGATGCCATGATTGATGCCAAAAAGGAAATGGTTACTTTCCTGAAATTGCTGATGGCCGAACCCGATATTGCACGCGTTCCGATCATGATCGATTCATCGAAATGGGAAGTGATAGAAGCTGGCCTGAAATGCCTGCAGGGTAAGGCAATTGTGAATTCAATAAGCATGAAAGAAGGCGAAGCGGTGTTCCGGAAACAGGCACAGCTGCTGAAACGATATGGGGCGGCGGTTGTGGTAATGGCTTTCGATGAAGACGGACAGGCCGACACTTTTGAAAGGCGAATTCAAATTTGCCAGCGTGCCTACAACATTCTGGTCAACGAAATCAACTTTCCGCCGCAGGACATCATTTTCGATTCGAATATCCTGATCATCGGCACCGGAATGGAAGAACACTATAATTATGCGGTGGATTTCATTAATGCGGTGAGCTGGATCAAGAAAAATCTGAAACATGCCAAAACAAGTGGCGGGGTCAGCAATGTTTCATTTTCCTTCCGTGGAAACGACCAGGTTCGCGAAGCAATTCATTCAGTTTTCTTGTTTCATGCGATCAAAGCCGGGCTCGACATGGGCATTGTGAATCCCGGAATGTTGCAGATTTACGATGAAATTCCCAAGGATTTTCTGGAGAAAGTGGAGAATCTGGTCCTGAATAAAAAACCTGAAGCAACCGAAGAATTGCTCGAATTTGCCCAGACATTAAAAGCTCAGGATGCCAAAGAAGAGCGCATCGATGAATGGCGGGAACTTCCGGTTGAAAAACGACTGGAACATGCGCTGATCAAAGGATTGCCCGATTACATTGAGATTGATCTGGCAGAAGCATTGCCACATTATTCGCCTGTGCTAAATATTATTGAAGGTCCGCTGATGGATGGAATGAACATCGTTGGCGACTTATTTGGCGCCGGAAAAATGTTTCTTCCGCAGGTGATCAAATCGGCGCGGGTAATGAAAAAGGCCGTGGCTTATTTGCTCCCGTACATCGAAGCCGACAAAGACAAATTCGATACCACCGACAACCGGAAAGTGGTGCTGATGGCCACTGTTAAAGGTGACGTGCACGACATCGGAAAAAATATTGTTGGGGTGGTTCTGGGCTGCAACAACTACAGGGTGATCGATTTGGGCGTAATGGTTCCAACCAGTAAAATTCTGGATACTGCCATTCAGGAAAATGTCGATATCATTGGACTGAGCGGACTGATTACCCCTTCACTCGAAATTATGACGGAAGTGGCTGCTGAAATGGATCGCCGAAACATGAACTTGCCGCTTTTGGTAGGCGGTGCAACCACTTCGAAAATACACACTGCGGTAAAAATTGCCACACAGTATAAAAATACGGTCATTCACGTGAAAGACGCATCGCGCGCGGTGAGCGTTGTTTCAAACCTGATTTCAGGAAATGAACAGTTTTTGGCCGATATACGCGATGAATATCAGACCATTCGGAATTTTCACAGTCAGAAGAAGGCAAAAAAATACCTGCCGATTGCCGCTGCCCGTGCCAACAAATTTAAACTGGATTGGAACAACACACCGATTTACAAACCCAATTTTATCGGCGTCAAACAACTGATTGACTTCCCGATTCAGGAGCTACGGAAATACATCGACTGGACATTCTTCTTTTTTGTTTGGGAACTGAAAGGCAAATTTCCTGATATCCTAAACGACGAACATCAGGGCGAGGAAGCCCGGAAATTGTATGCTGACGCCAACCGGATGCTTGATCGGATGGCCGAAGAAAAGATGGTTCAGGCAAATGGTGTTTTCAGCATTTGGCCGTCAAATGCCGATGGTGATGACATTGTTATTTTTGAAGATGATACCCGCACCAAAGAAATTGGCCGTTTTTACCATCTCCGGCAGCAGGAAGAAAAAAAAGGTGGGTCGCCAAATTATTGCCTGTCTGACTTTGTAGCTCCGATTGAAAGTGGCAAAGCCGACTATTTTGGCGGTTTCGCTGTGACTGCCGGTATTGGCATCGAAAAATGGATGAAGCATTTCCACGACGACCACGACGATTACAATGCAATAATGCTGGAAGCGCTGGCCGATCGTTTAGCCGAAGCATTTGCCGAAGTACTGCACGAAAAAGTCCGCAAGGAATATTGGGGTTATGTACCTGACGAAAACCTGACACTGGAGGAAATGCTTCATGTTGATTACCAGGGAATACGCCCGGCATTGGGTTATCCGGCCTGTCCCGAACACCACGAAAAGGGCAACCTTTTCAATATGCTGAATGCTACTGATTTGGGGATGGAACTTACCGAACACTTTATGATGTACCCCACTTCTTCTGTGAGTGGCGAATTCTTTGTACATCCGGAATCAAAATATTTCAGTCTCGAGAAAATCAGCAAAGACCAGGTGGAAGATTACGCCCGCCGCAAAGGAGTTTCAGTTGAAGTGATTGAACAATTTATGCCATCAAATTTGAATTATAAAGGAATATAAAAAAGTGTTCAGTCGCAGTGTTCAGTCTTGTGAACCTTATAGTTATCGGAGGGTTGGTGCTGATCCGATCATTTGAAATTACAAACTTTAGTCCGTTCGCTAAAGCGGAACAGGCCTGTCCCGATTTTTTATCGGGAGCAAAGGATAGTGGGCTGAACAAACTCATCTGTTAATCAATGAGATAATATCCTTTGCCGTCTGGCTTTAGCCGACGGATTTGAGAATATAAAAGAAACCGTCCGCGCAGAAATCAAAAACAAAGCGGCGATCTCTTTCGGACGGAATAGAGTTCGCCTTCAAACGAGTAATTTAAAAGTAGCTATGACTCAAATTGAGGCAATTGAAATATCACGAAACTATGTCCATCTATTGCGATCGGAAGCAATATCAGTAGATAAAGCTTTTTTGTATGGAAGCTACCTGACCAATACAGCAACAAGCGAAAGCGATATTGATTTGATGATTGTGACAGATAACGATACCGACGATTATCTGGCTGGTAAAATATGGAACTTGACCCGGAAAGTTAATTCAAGGATTGAACCCTTTTTAGTTGGTACAAAACGTTTTTATAGCGACGACAATTCACCTTTGGTTGATTTGGTAAAAAGAACTGGATTAGAAATCGCATAGATAAAATGCATCAACACATTTGATTTCTTACCTCGAAAATCTAAACCCAACTTTAGAAATCCAAGGTAATTCTCCGATATTTGCCAGAAAATGTAACCGAATAATTAAAATCCATGAAAAATTCAACAAAAACTGCCCTAATTGCTTTCATTTTGGGTTTGGGTGTTATGTTTGTAGCTGATATGATTTTCCATTTCAACAATCGATACTATGAAAGTAATTGACATTATCAATCAAAGCGACAAGACCATTTTCTCGTTTGAACTTTTGCCTCCGCTCAAAGGAAACGATACCAGCAAAATATACAATACCATTGAGAGTTTGGTGGATTTTGATCCGAAGTACATCAACATAACCACTCACCGCGATGAGATGGTGTATGTTGAACTTCCTGACGGCCACATTGAAAAACGGACAGTCCGCAAACGCCCCGGGACAGTTGCGATTGCAGCAAACATTCAGTATAAATACGGTATTCCGGTGGTTCCGCATATTTTATGCGGCGGCTTTTCGAAAAGCGAAACTGAACATGTGCTGATCGACCTCAATTTTATGGGCATCACAAATGTGCTTGCCTTGCGTGGCGACGGAAACAAGGGCGAACATGTTTTCAGGCCAGATCCAAACGGACATTCAAATGCCAACCAACTGGTTGAACAGATTGTGAATCTGCGCAAAGGGAAATACCTGGAACTTGATTTAAGAAACACGGCACCGATGGATTTTTGTATTGGTGTGGCTGGTTATCCGGAGAAACATTTTGAAGCGCCGAATGCTGACATTGATCTTCAATACCTGAAGGAAAAAGTGGATGCAGGAGCCGAATACATTGTGACACAGATGTTTTTCGACAACCGGAAATACTACGATTTTGTAGATCGTTGCAGGGCAATTGGTATTCAGGTGCCGATTATTCCGGGAATTAAACCAATCAACCTGAAGAACCAATTGACGGTTCTGCCGAAATTGTTCAGTATTGATATTCCGAAAGAACTGGCTGCAGAACTAATCAAATGCAAAACCGACGTCGATGCCAAAGTAGTTGGAACGGAATGGGCAATCTTTCAGTCCAAAGACCTGATTGCCAACAAGGTTCCGAGCCTGCATATTTATACTTACGGAGTTTCTGACAATACCCGAAAGATTGTGAAAGCGGTATTTTAGTTTTCCGGATTACCTTTTCGCCAGCGAGAACAGAAATTCAAGTCCTCCTTCAGGACGGTTTTTTACTGATATCTCGCCTTTGTGGAGCATGATTGCATTTTTCACAATCGAAAGCCCAAGCCCGGTTCCCCCTGTTTCACGCGAACGGCCATAATCAACACGGTAGAAACGTTCGAAAATGCGTGGCAGGTGTTCTTCAGGAATGCCGGAACCTGAATCTGTATATTGGAAATAATAGAATTTGTTGTCTTCAAGGTATTTCCGTATAGAAATAGTTGTATTGTTACCGGCATAATTGATCGAATTTTCGACCAGATTTTGGAACACAGAAAACAACAACGATTCATTTCCGTTAACAACTACTTCATTATCAACATCAATCTTGTAATCCATATTCCTTTCGGTAAGCCTGATTTTCAGGTTTTCAATGGCATCGCGGATTACAGGTTTCAGCATCAACGGTTTAAATTCGAACAAACCACCTGCATCTTCAATGTTGTTGAGCAACGAAATATCGTTGAGCAAATCGGTCAGTCGCTGCGATTGTGCAAAGGCTTTCTCCAGAAAATAAGTCTGTTTCTCAGCCGGAATATTCGGGTTGTTTAAAACGGTTTCCAGATAACCTTTGATCGACGATAATGGAGTTTTCAGTTCGTGGGCAATATTGGAAGTAAGCTGCTGTTTTAGCAGTCGCTGTTTTTCAGGACGTGTCACATCGCTTATCAAAACCTCAAAACTTTTGTCCACAAAAATGATACATCTGATATGGAAAAATTTCTCACTTTTCTCGATGGTGAATTCAATATGGGGCAACTCTTTGTTCTGAGTTTGAAGATCGCTTTCGCGGTACTTGTCAACGAATTCAACAACTTTATTGAATTCAGGAATAGAAAAAACATGTTCGGCCGAGATAGTTGATTTATCTGAAATCATGTTTATAAACTGAATAAAGTGACTGTTGGCCAGTATTTTATTTTTCCCAGGGGTAAATATCGAGATACCCTCTTTCAGCACCTGAAGATGCCCGTATAATTTTTCCCGTTCGCTGGTCAACTCATCTTTGGCAGTTTTCAGATTGTCGTAAATCTGAATAATTTGCTTACGGATTACGCCCAGTTCATTGTCCTGAAAGTTGCTGTCCATCTTCGAAATATCTTCATTTTGCCCGGCTTTTAGCGCAAAATCTTTCAGCTTGACGATAAATTCGCTCAACCGACGGGTGGTAAAATGAAGTAAAACCCACATCAGGATAAAAAGGAAAACCACGAAAACCAGGAATGTACGCTCGGTTTTCAGGAATTTCGCCATATCGACGTTGTATAAGGCGGCTGTCCGCACAAAATATTTTTTGCAATTTTTTGCATAATAGTAAAACTTCTGATTGGTGGTATTCGATAGACGAATATCTGTACCTTTTCCTGAATAGAGCGCTTTCTGGACTTCGGGTCGTTTCAGGTGATTTTCAACAGGCTGAACATCTGCAACAAAGCTGTCATACACAACTTTACCGGTCATATCTACAATTGTTAGCCGTGTATTTTCTATTGGCAAAAGCATTTTCAGCGTATCGAGTGATTTAAAATCACCTGATTCGAAAATCCGTTTATGCTCGATGTATCGGTGTGTTACTTCTGAAATATTTTCAAGCGTATTTTCAAGCTGGCCAGTACGGTAGCTTTTTTCCCGGTCGTACTGGTAACCCAGAACTGCGAGGGTAAATACTGAAAATACAACAAAGAAGTTAATAAATATCCGACGGCGAAAGGTGCGTTGTACAATCATATTAATAGCTTTTTTCGATCAGAAGCCCCTCCCCAGCCCTCCCCACAGGGGGAGGGGGCAAGAATGCTTCGATCATCGTTATTGGTTATTGGATAATGATCATTCATTATTGGAAATTTTTTTATTTTTATTTCTTATTTCTTGTTCCTTGCTCCTTATTTCCACTTCGAAGCAACTGCCAAAGCCTTCCTCCGCCAGCTGGCGGAGAGCGGGAAGGGGGCTATTAATTTTCAAAACAGTATCCGTATCCCGATCTGCCTTTGATGCAATTACCAAATTCACCTATTTTTTTCCGGAGGCGGGCAATGTTCACGTCCACATTTCGCTCAGTTACAATCACATCATCACTCCAGATGCGGTCCAGAATTTCCTGGCGGCTAAGATATTTGCCTTTATTCGAAATCAGCATCACCAGAATTTCGAACTCTTTGCGGGTTAACAAAACGGGTAGATTGTCGATGGTTACCGATTTGCGGTTCAAATCAAGTTCCATGTTATCAATGGCAATAAGCTTTGGCTTAACCTCCACTGTTTTACCACGGCGCAACACCGCCTTTATGCGCGCCACCAGTTCCTTAATCGAAAAAGGTTTCGACAAATAATCATCTGCACCAACATTAAATCCGGTCAGCATATCGTTTTCAGTTTCGCGGGCAGTCAGGAAAATAATCGGAACCTGGAGTCCAAGTTCCTTCCTTATTTTGTCGGCCAGTTTAAAGCCCGACATCCCGCCCATCATCACATCGAGCAGCAACAAATCGAAACGGTCAATCGACTTTGTCAGTGCTTCTTCTCCTGAATAGGCAACTTCAATATCGAAACCTTCGCTGGCCAGATTGAACTGAAGGATTTCACACAAATCCTTTTCGTCGTCAACAACCAATATTTTATATGTGTCACTCATTTTCTGATGGTTTTTGTTTTTCCTCAAGTTCTTGTCGGCGGCGATGCCTGATGTCTTTGCCTTCGTAAGCATAAATGGATGCTTCGGCAATGTTTGCAGCATGGTCCGAAATCCGTTCGATGTTGGAAACCATTTCTTTGATATTGATAAAACTGATCAGGATATGCTTTTTTTCTTCCGCTTTTTGTGCTTTTCCGATCGCCTTTTTTAGCATCTTCCTGTTTAATTCGTCAACAACTGCTTCGTTTTTAATGGTCCAGATGGCCAAATCCATGTCTTTATTGATGAACGAAAGCATGGCATTCTTCACCATTTTCACACTCAGTATCATCATGTTCGAAATAAAATCCGACAGGCTGGCATACACCTCTTCGTTTTTTATTTTTTTCATAAAGTTAGTAATGCTGATGGCTAAATCGCCAATCCGCTCTAAACTAATTACAATCCGGTAAAGTGCTATAAGCTGGCGTATTTCGGAGGCAACCGGGTGATAAAGCACAATGGTATTCACGATTTTATCGCTTAGTTTCACCTCCCACTTGTCAAGCTTGTCTTCGTTTTCGTGAATAATGTGGTGCTGTTCGTCGGTCAGGTGCAACTCGCTGCTTGAAATGTGAGTTTCCAACATATCAAGCTGGGTCAAAACCAGATTGGCAAGTGATTCGTAATCAGCCAATATCTCTTTTATCGATTCGTCTTTTTTTACTGACATTGCTTTTCTTTTTACTTATATCGTTAATAATGTTAGGAATACTTTAGCAACTTACGATAGCTACCGGCAGCTAGCGGCTGGCGGCCAGAAGCCAGAACGTCAACCAAATTTTCCGGTCAGGTATTCTTCTGTTCGCCTGTCCTGCGGATTGGTAAACATGTTTTTTGTTTTGCCGTACTCAACCAGTTCACCAAGATACATAAACAGCGAATAATCTGAAATGCGTGCGGCTTGCGACATGTTGTGTGTGACCATTATAATCGTATAGGTTTCCTTCAGCGTAATGAGCAAATCCTCAATTTTGGAGGTTGCCACCGGATCGAGTGCGGAAGTTGGTTCGTCGAGCAAAATAATTTCAGGATTAAAGGCCAAAGCACGCGCTATACAAAGCCTTTGTTGTTGCCCGCCGCTTAAAAAAGTTCCCTTTTTCGTAAGCGAATCTTTCACCTCGTCCCATAAAGCGACATCTCGTAGCGAGCGTTCCACAATTTCATCGCGTTCCTGTTTCTTCTGGCTGATGCCATTCAATTTGTAACCTGCTATTACATTGTCGTAAATGCTCATCGTAGGAAACGGGTTAGGCCGTTGAAAAACCATCCCCGTTTTCCGGCGTAATTTGATGGGCGACATTTTAAAAATATCTTCGCCGTTCAGTGTAACTGTACCGGTTGTATGTATGTTTTCGTAAAGTTCGTGCAAGCGGTTCAATGCGCGTAAGAGCGTGCTTTTCCCGCAACCTGAAGGCCCCATGATGGCCGTCACATTGTTCTTTTTAATCCCGACTGACACATCTTTTACCGCCACATTTTTGTCGTATGCCACCGACAAATTTTCGATGGACAGAATCGGATCTTTTACCTGTAATATGTTTGTGTTCATTTATTTTTTATTTTCGGTTAGCTGCAACCTGCTTTGCAGTCAGGTTGAATGCAAGTACAATAATCATGAGCAAAAGTGACGAACTCCAAATCATATCCACCATGTTCGGATCGTTGTAAAACTCCCAGATCAGCAATGGAATGGCGCTGGTTGGCTTCGCAATATTCGTATTTATAACCGAACTTCCAAGAGCTGTGAGCATTAATGGCGCTGTTTCGCCAATAACCCTCGAAACAGCAAGCAGTATTCCAGTCATCAGCCCGCTGAAACCGGTTGGGATCAGGATACCGAATAGCACCCGCCAATAAGGAATTCCCAATGCAAGTCCGGCCTCCTTTAGGGTTTGCGGAATCATTTTCAGGGTTTCTTCGGTCGAACGTACAATCATCGGCAACATCATGATGCCCAATGCAAAACTTCCGGCCATTGCCGAAAAACCATTGGTAACATGTTTTACTACCCACAAATAGGAAATCAGCCCCAGCACAATGGAAGGAACTCCCTGCAAAATATCAGATATGCTACGGGTAAGGTTTGCCATCCATTTTTCCTGATTTTCGTATAGATAAACACCAGTGATGATTCCTACAGGAATAGCGAAAACCGAAGCAAGAACAACCATCAGCACAGTACCAAGTATGCCGTTTACAATACCTCCCGGGATTAATTCATTGTTGGCAATGGCTGCCATTGCTTGCATTGTATCGGGAGTCTTTTCAATCAGAAATCCAAAACTTAGTTGTTTGTAACCCTTTTCAATCAGCTTCGAAATGATCAGAATAATTGGTGAAACTGTTATTACAGAGAAAAGTACCACAAGCCCCAGAAAGACACGGTCTTTCCGGATTCTTGAATTGATATTATCTATTTCGCTGACTACCTTCATTTCCTAATTCATTTTTTTAATGATCATTTTCCCGATACCGTTTACAATTCCGGTAATCACAAAAAGTAACAGTCCGATTGCAATAAGCGAACTAAGTTTTAGTCCGTCGGCCTCACCAAACTGGTTGGCAATAACGGAAGCCATCGTATTCCCGGTCGAAAACAAACTATCTGGAATACGGTTGGCATTGCCAATAAGCATCGTAACTGCCATCGTTTCGCCCAAAGCCCGCCCAAAAGCGAGAATATAACCGGCGAAAATTCCTGATCGTGCCGCCGGAACAGTAACATACCTGATAACCTCGTATCGTGTCGAACCCAGCGAATAAGCAGCTTCCTTCAGATCGTTCGGAACCATGGAAATAATTTCGTTGCTCAGCGAGGTTGCATATGGGATAATCATAATTGCCAAAACAATACTTGCGGTAAAAACCCCAAATCCCTGATTTTCGAAACCTAATCCGATTAAAAATGGGCGAAGGATATAAAATCCCCACAAACCATAAACGATCGATGGGATTCCGGCCAATAAATCGACCATCGTACCCAAAATTTTGGCAACTCGTGTATTCCGGTAGTACTCGCCTAAAAACAAAGAGGTCGCAAACGAAAGTGGAAAACTAATGATCAATGCTGCAAAAGAAGTAATAAGGGTTCCGGCAATAAATGGCAAAGCCCCGTAATTTTCCCGTCCGTCAGTTGGATCCCATTGCGATGAAGTAATAAACCCTAAACCAAAAGTTTTAAACGAAGGGATGGCGCCCCCAACCAATGAGAACACCATACCTCCTGCAATTATCAGGATGATAAATGAAACAGAAAATAATACGATTTTTGTAATCTTGTCGCTGTTCATTTAGCTCTTTTGAGTTTTAATTAAGGATTGCTTTTCCTTCGTAAGTAACGGTGCGAAGAATTGCCTTTGCCTTTGCTGCTGCATCATCAGTTAGCGGTGAATAGTTCACATTCGCGGCTTCAGCCTGAGCTTCGGCACTCACCAGCCAATCCAGTAATTTTAGGGTTTCCTCAGCCTGTGCCAATGAACGTCCATTATACGATTGTTCTTTATAAAGAATAATCCATGTAAAACCGCTGATCGGATATGACTCCGGATCGCTTGAATTGGTCAGCATGATGCGGGTATCATCAGGAATGTCTCCTTTGGCAGAAGCGCTAACCGAAGCAATGGTTGGCAAAACATATTCGCCCTGACTGTTCTGAACTTTTGCCATCTGTATTTTTTGGGCAAAGGCAAATTCTGATCCAACATATCCGATGGCGCCTTCAGTTTGGCTAACAGTTCCAACAACTCCCGGGTTTCCTTTGGCGCCCATGCCAACTGGCCAGTTCAGAGATTTCCCCGTTCCAACTTTTTCAGCCCATTTGGCGCTTATTTTGGTCATGTAATCCGAAAAAATATGAGTTGTTCCGCTACCATCCGAGCGATGAACAAAAATAATATCTTTGGCCGGAAGTTTCACTCCTGAATTATTTGCGGTAATCTGCGGGTCGTTCCATTTGGTAATTTCACCAAGGAAGATTTTTTCAAGTAACTCGTTCGATAATTTCAATTCGTCAACTCCCGGCAGATTGTAGGCGATAACAACTGCGCCCAAACATGTTGGAATGTGCACAACCGGTGCAGGCATTTCAGCCAATTGTTTATCTTCCAGATATGCATCAGTAGCCCCAAAATCTACCACTTTATCAGTCAGGCTGCGGATTCCTCCACCCGAACCGATCCCTCCGTAAGTAACCAACGTTCCTTTACTTTCAGTATAATTTTTAAATACAAGGTTGTAATACGGAAGCGGGAATGTTGCTCCGGCAGCGGTTATGGAAACTTTTTCGTTTGCTGTCTTCTTTTTTGCTGAGTTTTGACAAGAACTAAATATTACTGCCAATACTAAAACGGTAATAATTGCTTTCATGATAATAGATTTTTTTTGTTTTTAAAATTTTATTTCGCAGTTCAACATTAGTGTTGAAACGAATGGTGCTGATTCGTTGGCCGGATTCCAGCCACGATAATTTGGTGTTAATTTTATTCCTGAAACGGGCGAATATTCAAACCCTGCCATAATGAGTTTACCGTCATTGGTCAGGTTCCAGTTTTCAGTTTTTCCTGAAGGGGTATTCGACTGAAGATCATCGAAGCGGGCAAATATTTTCACTTGTTTCGTAGCAGCGTAAGTTGCGTAAAATGATGGTCCGAAAAAATCTCTGCCATCAATCATCAAATGATTTTTCTGATAATTGTATTCGGCTGCGATTGAAATTTTATTTGTTTTAAATCCGGCAAATCCGGCATAGGTAATTTGCGCACTGTCTTTTCCCATAAAATCGACCATTCCCCGCAAAATGATTTGCTTTACCGGAGTAATTGTCAATCCAATTGCAGATTTCAGGAAGTCGTCTGACTGTAATTTCTTATAGCCTTCGCCATTGTATAAAGCCACATCAGCGCTCAGTATGCTGTTAAATTTATAGGTTATACTGGTTCCCAAATCGGCGCTCGAAGCAAAATCATAAGCATCCTGAAACACTTTTTCCATGTATCGGTATCCCCAGAAGTTTTCCTGAACCTTAAATTGAGTAGTGGGGATCAACCCAAAATCGACCGAAAGATTTTCGTACTTGTAATTCAGGAAAGCATTTTTTACAAAAGCAGTCATCTGCAATTTCCCGGTACCCGGATTCCCCACATCATAAACAACTGTTCCGGAGAAGTTCTCGCTAAAGAAATGCTCGTAACCCAAATAAACGCGGGTAAGTTCGAAAGCCGATTTGGATTCTCCATCGGCAAACGTGGTGTGTGCATTACTGAAAACCCTGATAATTGGTTTCCCATGTGGTTTAAATACTTCTTTGGTTTCCTGCGACATAGCAATTAGAGTGATACAAAGTACCACCAACGTTGTTAACAATGTTTTTTTCATTTATACTCAAGATTTGTTTTTTGAACTTTAAGCCGATACAAAGATTAAATGATGCTATTACAAGCCTGTTACAGAATTATTACAAAACGATTAAATTAATCGGTTTGTAATCGGCGACACATCAAAACATCCAATAAATCAATCTAATAGAACTTTCAGAATAATCTTTATTCGTTTAATAAATAATTACAAAACAGTTAAAACGTAAAAATGATTTTGGGAATGGTGGTATTCAGGAAGGAAAAATTAAAAAAAAGATTAAAGCAATAATAAGAATGCTGAAATTGCAGTTATCGCGATAACGAATCCGCGGTAAGTATTTTCAGGAATAATTTTTACCAGTCGAATTCCGGCGAAAGCCCCCAATGCAATGGCAGGCAATGTTATGAGGTCGATGGTCAAAGTTTCGAGGCTAATATTGTCCCACACAAAAAGCTGTAGCGGGAATTTGGTAAAATTGATGATCATGAAAAACCATGCGCCGGTGCCAATAAAACTGTTCTTCGGAAGGTGCATAGCCAGCAGATAAATGGCAAAAACCGGCCCGGCCACATTGCCGATCATGGTGGCAAAACCTCCCAGAATTCCCATCGAAGCTGCAAACCACCATTTGTCGGGGAAAAGATTTGTACCTTTTCGTTTGTCCTGCCACAACATCAGACCGATACTCAGAAATACCAAAATGGCGATCAGATTTTTGAATTGTTCGTCGTTCACCTTCTCTCCTACCCATAAAGCCAGTAACAGCCCGATCACCGCCCAGGGCAGAACTTTTATCAAATGACCCCAGTTGGCATGACGGCGATAATAGGCAACACCAAAAATGTCAGCCATCATCAGGATGGGAAGTAAAACACCTGTGGAAGCTTTGGCTCCAAAAATAAAAGCCAGTGCCGGCACCACAATCATCGAAACACCCGGAACGCCAACTTTCGACATTCCGATCAGCATTCCGCAAGCCATGATGATGACCCATTCGAGTGCATTTATTTGCAGCGAGGAGAAAAATTCCATACACCATTTTTAGGATAAGGGCACAAAAGTAAAACAATGAGGGGCATATCCAATTATTAGAAACCTGAGTTCAACACCAATCCTAACATTGACCATGGAAATTGATGGGCTTTTCCAGGATATTATTTGTTTTAATTATGCATCATAAATCGGAATGGTTTTTGTTATTTAGCATAGAATTGCCATAAACCTATTTTCAGCACAATGAAAAGTTTCTTCTTGCATCTGATCATACTCTCTTCTATCCTGTTTTCAGGAACAAACTGCACTGCGGCGACTTTTCTTTTTATACCCAAAATCGATTCCATTCAACTGGTTTTTGACGATCAGCAATTGATTCTTCCAAGGGAATCGTTTCGAATTGGGATCATTTCATATTACAAAAATGGGAAAGTCAGAAAAACGGTCGGATTGAGCGGCGGAAATGTTTGGTGGATGAGGTACAAAGTGGAGGTTTCGGGAGGAACTGATTTTTCCGGCCGCATTTCAGTGAATGAGGAACTTATTCCATCCAAAGGAAAATACATCGACATCAAAGCATGGCCACGAAAGCAGCCGGAGCTTGTAAAAGGGCTTTTGCTGCCGCTGAACTACGAAACAAAAATTGAATACCGGCCAACATCCGGATTTGACAAAGCTCCCGGAAGTCAGATTAAAGGAGAACTACTGACAGAATTTAACAACGGTCAGATCAGAATCTGCTCCGATTTGCGTAACAGCCGTGAATCGGAGAACTTTCAGTTTTCAGTGGAAGGAGGTTTGTGGAAAAATGGAAAATTCACAATTGAACCTGATTTCACCTTGATTGAGAACCATCGTTCGTCCTTAATTGTCAATTCATTGCGCAATAAATCAGTAACCGATACTTTTTCGGTTCTGCTTGATTATAAACATGCCTACACGCTTAATCTTAGAGGTAGTTCCGGCACACCTGGCTTTTCAGGAATGAGCGGAAGTTCCGGTTCGCCGGGTAATCATGGTTATCATGGGCAAGCTGGTTATGATGGGGAATTTGGTTCCGATGGTCCTGAAATAGGGGTTTGGGCTGACCTTTACCGTGATTCGGTTTTAAATTACGACTTGTTATATGTTTATGCCCAGAACCTTTGGACAGGCGAAGAGTTTCGTTACCTGATTAATCCTGAAGGTGGAAAACTTGATGTTTCGTCGAATGGTGGTTCAGGCGGCTTCGGAGGATCCGGAGGAAATGGCGGCTCCGGAGGCGCAGGACTGGAAGGTGAAAAATGGATCGAAAAACACATCGAAAAACGAATCGTTAAAAAACCGGTTAGCAAAAAGGTTATCAGGAAAGAAAAACAAAAGAAAACCGACAGCGAAGGAAAAGAATATGAAGTGGAAGTAGATGTTGAGGTAACCGAAACCATTTATGTTGACGAAGAAATTGAGGTGGTAGTGGAAGTCGAAAAACAAGGACCCGGCGGCGATGGTGGTGACGGCGGTTGGGGAGGCCCCGGTGGATTGGGCGGTCAGGGCGGATACGGAGGAAATATCACCCTGTATTTTACCGATGATGCAATGCCATATAAACATCTGATTACAGTCCGCAGCGAAGGAGGTTCGGGCGGAATGCATGGATCAGGAGGTAGCGGAGGCCACGGCGGAAGAGGCGGTTACGGAAATCCCAATGGCAGAAGCGGCTTAAACGGGCAATCCGGTCCATCAGCAATTGGTTGGGCCGACAGCGGACGAAGCGGTAAAATCCGTATTCAATCGACAGAAGAGTTTTTTAAGTATACGCAGGAAGAATAGAATTCGAAAACGAAACAATTATTCTGTACGCATATTTTCCGTACATAGTTGCTCCTGATAAAAAATATAGGTATGTTTGCAAAAAAGTAAAAGCATGAAACGAACATGCCGCTGTAATTAATTTCAACGGTAGCGGCACAAAAATAGAATGAAAATATAGTTCGAAGTGGAAATCTACTGGCATGGAGTTCCATCCGAACGCTCAAATAATCAACAAATTAATAACGATTTTTTCGGATGAAAACGGCAGAAACACACACAGAAAAAGCCCGGTTTGATACCCGATTGTCGAAAGAACAGAAAGTTATCTTTGAACGGGCGGCATTGTTGGGTGGTTATCGGAACCTGTCTGATTTTGTGATATCAGCTGTTCAGGAAAAAGCAAAAATGATCATTCAGGAAACAGAAACAGTACTTGCCTCTCAAAAGGATAGTGAGATTTTCTTCGATGCCATTATAAATGCAGCAAAACCTAATGATAAATTGATTGCTGCGGCCAAACAGTATAACAATCTGCTATCCAAATGAATGGATTAACAGAACTGCTGAATTCTTCTCATCCAAAGAATGAATTTTCGTGTGGTGAAATGATGCTCGATAAATATCTAAGAGATCAGGCAAATCAGGATATAAAAAGAAAATTATCAACTTGCTTCCTTTTAACCGATAAATCCAATGCGTTAATACAAGGCTATTATACCCTTTCAAACAATAGTATCCCATTGGATTTAATTCCGGAAAACTTTAAGAAACAGTTACCAAAATCATATTCGTCGATACCTACAACCCTTTTGGGCAGGTTAGCTGTTGATTTAAAATACCAGGGAAAAGGAGTTGGTGCAATTTTGTTAATTAATGCACTAAATCGAAGCTACGAATTGACTCAATTAATTGGTTCTTTTGCAGTTGTAGTTGATCCACTGAATAAAAAAGCAGAAGAATTCTATGCGAAGTATGGATTTATTCTACTCCCCGATAGCAAGAAGATGTTTTTAGCCATGAAAACAATCAATCAACTTTTTGAAGATGGAACGAGCAACGAGAGATAATCCCACATTGATGCATGATTCGCTATCGGGTAACTAAAACAGAAAACAGAAAAATATGTGATTTGGCATGTTTACTGCGACTGCGACTGAACACTTTTCCTTTTTGACTCAAATTTTCGCTTATCTTTGTCACCCTCAATAAAATCATTGCACAATGACTGACTTTAAACGTACCCTCATTACCTCGGCTTTGCCGTATGCCAACGGACCGGTTCACATCGGCCACCTTGCCGGCGTGTATGTTCCCGCTGATATTTATGCCCGTTTTCTCCGGATGAACGGACAGGAAGTGGCTTTTATCGGCGGCTCCGACGAACACGGTGTTCCAATTACCCTGAAAGCCAAGAATGAAGGTGTTACCCCGCAAGATATCGTGGACAAATACCACGGCATGATCAAAGATTCTTTCCAACGTTTCGGGATTTCGTTCGATATTTATGCCCGAACCAGCGACCCGATTCACCATGAAACTGCTTCCGAAATTTTCCTGAAGCTTTATCAGGACGGAAAATTCATCGAAAAAACCTCAGAACAATATTACGACGCCGAGAACAAACAGTTTTTGGCCGACCGCTACATCACCGGAACCTGCCCTAAATGCGGTTTTGAAAAGGCTTACGGCGACCAGTGCGAAAGCTGCGGAAGTGCGCTGAGCCCGAACGAACTGATCAACCCGAAGTCGATGATTAGCGGAAACGTTCCGGAACTTAAAGAAACCAAACACTGGTATTTGCCACTCGATCAATACGAAGGCTGGCTGAAAGAATGGCTTTTGGAAGGTCACAAGGAATGGAAATCGAATGTTTACGGCCAGTGTAAATCCTGGATCGACGGCGGTTTGCAGCCGCGTGCCGTAACCCGCGACCTCGATTGGGGAGTGCCGGTTCCGGTTGAGGGCGCTGAGAACAAAGTGCTTTATGTGTGGTTCGATGCGCCGATTGGCTACATTTCGGCCACCAAAGAATTAACGCCTGATTGGGAAAAATGGTGGAAAAATCCTGAAACCAAACTGGTGCATTTCATCGGAAAAGACAACATCGTTTTCCATTGCATCATTTTTCCGGTTATTCTGAAAGCCGAAGGTTCGTACATTTTGCCGGAAAACGTTCCGGCCAACGAATTTTTGAACCTCGAAGGCGACAAAATTTCGACCTCACGCAACTGGGCAGTCTGGCTGCACGAATATCTGGAAGAGTTTCCGGGCAAGGAAGATGTGCTGAAATACGTGCTCACCGCCAACGCGCCTGAAACAAAAGACAACGATTTTACCTGGAAAGATTTTCAGACCCGCAATAACAATGAACTGGTGGCTGTGCTGGGCAATTTTGTCAACCGAGCACTGGTTTTAACTCAAAAATATTACGCCGGAAAAGTTCCTGAAATAGGAGAACTTACCGAAACGGATAAACTTGCATTGGCCGAAATTTCAGTAATAAAGGCTGAAGTTGAGAAAAGCATCGGCCAATACCGTTTTCGGGAAGCGCTAAAGTTTGCGATGGATCTGGCACGTTTGGGCAACAAATACCTCGCAGATGCAGAGCCGTGGATCGTGGTAAAAACCGATCCTGAACGCGTGAAAACCATCATGTACGTAAGTTTGCAGATTACAGCCAACCTTACCGTCATTTTCGCGCCGTTCCTTCCATTTAGCATGGATAAACTGCGTGGATTCCTCAACATGGACGAACTGAACTGGAGCAATTTGGGACGCACCGATTTGTTACCGGGCGGTCATCAGGTAAATACTCCTGAATTGCTGTTTGAAAAAATTGAGGATGAGGTGATTGAAAGGCAAGTAAATAAATTATTGGCAACCAAAAAGGCCAACGAAGTAGCCAATGCAACCGTTGCACCAGCCAAAGAAAACTGCACCTTCGACGATTTCAACAAAATGGACATTCGCACCGGAACCATTCTGGAAGCCGAGCGTGTACCCAAAACCAAAAAGTTGCTGAAACTGACCATCGACACCGGAATCGACAAACGCACTGTGGTTTCGGGCATTGCCGAATATTACAATCCCGAAGAAATTATTGGCCGGCAGGTGAGCATTCTGGTGAACCTCGAACCCAAAGAACTGAAAGGAATTCAGTCGCAGGGAATGATCCTGATGGCGCAGGATGCCGACGGTTCTCTGAAATTTGTGACACCCACAACGCCAGTTAAAAACGGGTCGGAAATAAAATAATTCAACCAATGTAGAGACGCGATTAATCGCGTCTTTGAATAATCGTGTCTCTACCTGCCAAAATACAATCGTGCCAACTACTGTTGGTGCGGTTTTCGTAAGCCTCAGTACCGTCGTCAAGGCGGATCGGTTGCTTACACTCTATAAATCGGAACCGCTTTCTCACGAGAAGGCGGTTTTTTCATGAATGGTTGATTCTGAAATACTTTTTCCGCACATTTGCATTTCAATAATCATTCATCAATAATAAATCATCAATCACTCAGTCTATGTTTAAGGTAATTTGGGAATTGAAAGTAAAATTTAAGGAACGTGAAAAATTTGAATCGTTTTACGATCCGAAAGGCGATTGGGTGAAATTCTTCAGCAAATCGTCCGACTACCAGGGAACCGATGTGCTTGAAAGTGGCGAAGGTGACGGAATATTTCTGGTGATCGACGAATGGCAATCGGAAGAAGCATTCAATGATTTTGTAAAAAGCAGAAAAGCCGACTACGATTCGCTTGAAGAAAAAGCCAAAACCGCCAGCCGAACGAAGAAACGCATTTTCATTAACCTGAATCCGTAGGAAGAATTTTAATAAATGGCGTAGAGACGCTATTAATCGCGTCTCTACGCCACAAACGCGTCTGTACCCACAAATACCTATTATGCCCCAATTTACCCACATTCTTTTCGACCTCGATGGAACCCTGACCAATCCCCGCCTGGGAATCGGCAATTCGTTGAAATATGCCCTCAGACAAATGCAAATAGACGGTTACAGCAGCGAAATTCTCGAACGCTTTGTTGGTCCGCCACTTCAGGATGGATTTAAAAACCTGTTTGGGCTAAATGAGCGCAATACAAATCTGGCAGTGGAACATTTCCGCACTTATTTTGGCGAAAAAGGATTGTACGAAAACGAACCTTATTCAGGCATAACTGAATTACTGGAAGAGTTGTACCTTTCAGGAAAGCATATTTATGTAGTTACTTCAAAATTGGAGAAATATGCAAAAATGATTGTCCGGCATTTTGAATTCGACCGGTACATTAATGATCTGCAAGGTGCCGAGACAACCGGAAAACATTCAGGAAAAGGACAATTGATTGCAGAATTAATGGACCGGAACCGTATTCGGCCATCGTCTTCGGTGGCGATGATCGGTGACACACACTATGATTTGATTGGCGCCAAAGAAAATGAAATTTCGGCCATCGCTGTAGGTTACGGCTTTGGAACGCCCGATTCGCTCAATGCCTGTAATCCGGATTATATGGTCGAATCAGTTGATGAACTTGCAGAATTACTGTTGGGCTGAATTGAAATATTTATAAAAAGCACAATTTTCATGCATGGAAAAACCATCGAAAATAAAATGGTTTGTTATTCTGAATCCACATGCCGGATCAGGAAGAGGTAAGAAAGATCAGGCAAAAATACTCAAAACGCTTCACGAACATGGCTTTGAATATGAATTAAAAGTTTCGGAATTTCCTAAACATACTATTCAATTAACCACTGAAGCCATTGTGCAGGGATTTCGAAACCTGATCATTGCCGGAGGCGATGGCACACTAAATGAAGCAGTAAATGGAATCTTTTCGCAAACGGTGTGTCTTCCTGAAGAAATAACTATCGGAATGATCCCTGTTGGCACCGGTAACGACTGGATAAAAACTTTTGGAATTCCAAACGAATATAAATCAGCAATAAAACTATTGCAAAAGGGCAATACCATGCGTCAGGATGTTGGCCGGATTTCTTTTACAGAAAACGAATCGGCAAAAACCTGTTATTTTGCCAACATGGCCGGATTTGGATTTGATGCCAATGTTACCGAAAAAACAAACCGTCTAAAGGATAAAGGCAGAAAAGGGATTTCGCTGTACCTTCAGGCTTTGGGCTCAAGTTTATGGAATTACCAGGCTGCCAAAACCAAAATTTCTATTGACGGACAGGAGATTAATGAACTGATTTTTTCGGTCAGCACCGGTATTGGCAAATTTAATGGCGGTGGAATGATGCAGGCTCCGGGAGCAGTGCCCGATAATGGCCATTTTCAGGTAACCATCATCCGGAAAATCGGTTTGTTCGGAATCCTTCGCAACCTGGCCGGATTGTATTCAGGAAAATTCATTAATGATCCCCGGGTTTCAACCCACAATGCCAGGCATATTTTAATTAGTTCGGCTCACATGATTGCTGGTGAGGCCGATGGTGAAATTTTAGGAAATAATAATTTTGAAATTGTGTTGCTATCTCAAAAATTAAACGTAATTTTTAATCCCGAAAAATACCTGAAGTTTGGTTAGATATTTCCATTGACATCCTATATATATCAAGTTTAATAGTCATTAACCTAAAACTTTATCTTTATGAGTCTAGTAAAAGAATTTAAGGCTTTTGCCATGCGCGGAAATGTAGTTGACATGGCAGTGGGTATCATCATTGGTGGCGCTTTTGGGAAAATAGTCAGTTCCATAGTTGCTGACGTAATCATGCCTCCAATCGGGCTTCTGCTTGGTGGGGTAAAATTCACCGATCTCAAAATTATCATGAAAGATCCGATCATTGATGCCGCCGGAGTTGTTACAACCCAGGCAGTATCTATTAATTACGGAAACTTCATTCAAACAACTGTTGATTTTCTGATTATTGCATTCGCCATTTTCATGATGATCAAAGCCATGAACTCAATGAAAAAGAAAGAAGAAGTTGTTGTGGTTGAAGCTCCTGCCCCACCTCCTCCTTCAAACGAAGAGGTTTTGCTGGCCGAAATAAGAGACCTGCTGAAGAAGAAATAAATTAGTGCGTCAATGATTTTTCCTGAAAACTTAAAAAAAGGCGACCGCATTCGCATTACAGCTCCTGCCGGCAAAGTGCAAAAAGACAAAGTGCTTCCGGGTATTGAGTTATTACAGGATATTGGCTATGAAGTGCTGGTAGGGAAACACGTTTTCAACAGGAATTTTCAGTATTCAGGCAGCGATCAGCAACGTGCGAATGATTTACAGGAAGCCATTGACGACAAGCAAACCAGAGCCATTATTTGCGCACGTGGCGGCTACGGATCAGTTCGGATCATTGAAAAAATTGATTTCTCTCCTTTGCTGAAAAACCCGAAATGGCTGGTTGGGTTCAGCGATGTAACTATTTTACATTCAATCATGAATAAACTTGGATTGGCAAGTATTCATGGCGCCATGCCTGCGTTTTTTCTTGAAAATAAAAAACCAACCCGAAGTTTTTTAAGCCTGATGGATTTGCTTTCATCAGGAATATCGCAGGTCGAGACTGCTGCTCATTCGATGAATCGTGTCGGAGTTTGTTCAGGAGAACTGGTTGGAGGAAATTTATCGTTGCTTTACAGCCTTCAGGGAACTCCATGGCAGCTTGAAACTTTGGGAAAAATTCTGTTGATCGAAGATTTGTCGGAATACCTTTACCACATCGACCGGATGATGCAGAACCTCCGTTTGACTGGACAGCTAAAAAATCTGGCCGGATTGGTGGTTGGAGGTTTTACCGACATGAAAGACAATGAAAGTCCTTTTGGCAAATCGGCTTATGAAATCATACTGGAATCTGTTAAGGACTACCAATTCCCTGTTTGCTTCGACTTTCCGGTCGGCCATATTCCCAAAAACCTATCGCTGATGTTAGGCGCCAAATATTCCCTGGAAGTTGGTAATACCTGCACTCTTAAACAGATTCAGCCATGAGCAAAGCACAAGAACTCGGACGAAAAGGTGAAGAGCTGGCCGTTGAACATCTTCGATCAAAAGGATATGAAATACTGGCGCTGAACTGGCATTCGCATCATCTGGAAATTGACATCATTGCAAAAGATGGCAACGAACTGGTTATTGTAGAAGTGAAAGCACGGGGAACCGATTCGTACGAGCATCCGACAGAAGCTGTTTCAAACAAAAAAATACGGTTTTTGGTAAATGCCGCTGAAGCTTACATTCAGGAGAACAATGTCAATCTTGATACCCGGTTTGATGTAGTTTCGATTGTTTTTTACGGAAGAAGTTTTGAAATAGAGCACTTTAAAGATGCTTTTTATCCACCTGTGAATTAATAAATCAGGTGCTTTTTAAGGATAGAAAGCAATGTTTCTATTTTGATAGGTTTGGTTATGAATTCATCGCAACCACTGCTTCGCGCTTCATCCTGAGCTGAATGCATCGCATAAGCCGTTTGTATAATGATTGGAATTTCAGGAATTATTTCTTTTATTTTTGCCGTAGCTTCAATTCCATTCATTCGTGGAAGCCGGATATCCATTAAAACAAGATCAATTTCAGTGTTGTCTCTTATCATTTCAACGGCCTCAACACCATCGTTTACAAAAAAGAGATTTGCCCTTGTTTTCTTCAATGCTTTTTCAAAAAAGAACCGGCTAACTTCCTCGTCTTCAACAATCAGAATAGTTTTACCGATAAAATTATAATCCATATGCTAGTTCTTTCGTGAATATTTTAAGGCACAACAAAGCTATGAAAAAATCATTATGAAAAAACGGATTCGAAAATATTATGCCTACCATTTTCAAAATCAAACAAATCCCCTTTAGTGAAAATAATATTTCTGCACCAAAGGGGATTTTGAAATGGCTATTTAAAGCTTATTAAAATGAAGAATCGAGTGTTTGAATGGCAAATATTCCGTCCAGTTTTTCTTTCAAAATATTCGTTTCAAGCTTTACCTTAACTGTTTTTCCGGGAATCAGGTCAAAATAATTATCGCTGAAAAATCCTTCTTCATCGCCAATGGTCATGTATAGGTTTTTTGCCAATTGATCGGAGTTCAGGGTAATTTCGAAACCGCCATCAACTGCATTAACTTCATATTTCACATTTGGCTTTGGAAGTATAATATCTTTTATCGGTCTGAAATATAGTGTATTATCCGAAATTATTTTTTCGTTTTCAACCAGTTCGACCACAATAAATTGCGTTCTGGGCTGAAGGTTCATCAGGAACTGAAATGTCCTTGTTGCAAAAAAGGTATTGCTTGAGTTCGCGGGAACAGTCACTTCCTTCACTTCTTTCCTGATTTCATTTCCGGAGAAATCGAGTACTTTAATTACCAACTGCGCTTTAATTTCAGTTAGTTTGTCGTTGATAATGTCCACTTTCAGCGAGTCTTTATCCTGATAAGGTGAAACCAAAACTGGTTCGAAACCTTTCTTAACGAAATATTGCAAAGCTTTCCAACGCTGGTAATAGTCGGTCGAACTCCACGAAGCAACCGGCCAGCAATCATTAATCTGCCAGTACAAACTTCCCATACAATAAGGAGCAGCGCGGCGGTGTCCTTCAACGGCAAACTTGATTCCTTCGGCCTGTAATACGTGGTTTACATACAGGAACGATTCGAAGTTTTTCGGTTTTTTATAGTCCTGAAGCATGTAATATTCGATGGTTCCGTTTCCGATTGACGAACGCTGGTGCGACTTCATAACCTCCGAGAAAATGTCGTAATCTTCGGGAGCTGCATATTGTTTTACGGTTTTCAATTCAGGAAAAGATTGAAACCCGTATTCGCTCATAAACCGTGCAATGTGGGTAGCGTAGTTTTTAAATGGTTCTTTTCCCCACCAAACGCCCCAGTAATGTTCGTCGCCATTGGCCAAATCTGCCGGAATACCCGGACCTGAAGAAGGCGATGAATCCCAGTAACTGCGTGCCGGATCGTTGGCAGCAACAGCTTCAGGTAAAACTTTCAGGAAAATATCGGTGTACGATTTCCAAATTTTATCAGCGTTTTCTTTGCTTTTGGCTTCTTCCTGCGTTTTCCAGCCCCAGCCAAACCAGGCCGCCAGAATTTCGTTGTTTCCGCACCACATGGCAATACTCGGGTGGTTACGTAGTCTTTTAATGTTGTCGGTTGCTTCCTGCTTTACGTTTTCCAGAAAAGCTTCATCGCCCGGGAACATGGCACATGCAAACATAAAATCCTGCCAAACCAGCAAGCCGTTTTCATCGCACAAATCATAGAAAAGGTCGTTTTCATAAATTCCACCGCCCCAAACACGAAGCATGTTGAAATTCGATATTTTGGAAGTATGAATGACTTTCCGGTACATTTCTTCCGTCACACGGGCAGGGAAAACGTCGTTCGGAATGTAGTTGGCTCCTTTCATAAAAACCGGTACGCCATTCAGCTTGTAATAGAATGTAGTTCCTTTTTCGTCTTTGTCGCGAACCAGCTCAAGAGTGCGGATACCAATACGTTCTGATTTTTCAGCGAAACGTTTGCCAATGGCCAGTTTGCCTTTGATATTGTACAAATGAGCTTCGCCCAGTCCATTGGTCCACCAAAGTTTTGGATTGGCAATTTTAAAATCAACCGAATATGTTGAAATACCTTCCGTCAGTTGTACATCGGCCTTCGCAAGTTCAACCCCATCGTTTTCAATACTGATGGTTGCATTATTTGCGGCACTGGCATCAATCTCAAAAACGGCTGTCAGTGTGGCTTCAGTTTCCGAAACTGAATTTTGTTTCAGGTGCAGGTTTTCAATACGGGCATCGTCCCAGGCTGTCAGAAATACCGGACGCCATAATCCACTTGAAACCAGACGCGGCCCCCAGTCCCAGCCAAAATGATAGCCAGCTTTTCGGGTATAAACCGACACCATTTTATTGCCTTCCACCTGACCAATTTCGGCCAAATCGTTGGGCGAAACCGGAATCACATATTCGTTGGCATCGTACTTTTTAAGCCCTTCAACAATCGGCGAGCGAAATAATATCCGGAGTTCGTTTGTTCCTTCCTGAAGTTGTGCTTTTACATCGACCAGCCATTCGCGGAACATGTTATCGGCCGAAAGTACCAGAGAGTCGTTTACAAACACATCGGCATACGTGTCCAAACCTTTAAAGTCCAGCGCAACCCGATCGTGTCTCATAAAATCTGCACCCACATTAATGGTGGTTTTATACTCCCAGTTTACTTTGTCGATCCATTGCAGATCGTGTTCGTTCAGGCGGTAAAAAGGATCTTTAATCAACCCATTTTGGAGCAGATCGGTATGAACACTTCCGGGAACAGTTGCTGGTAACCATTCATTTTTACCGGCCTCAGTATAACTCCAGCTTGCCGAAAGTTCAGTTGTAACCATCAGATTGGGGTCTTTGTGCTGACATCCGAATAACAGGATGAGCGAGGAAAATACAGGGATAAGGTTTTTGATATTCATGATTGATTTGAGTGTGGATTTGAAGGATCAAAAATGGGAAAAATTACCGACCAATAAAATAGGAAAAATCCGGCAGTTGAATACTTTCCTGAATAATCTTCATCACTTTTTTATGGAAGGATCGATCATTCTTTTGTGATCAGGAAAGAATGGTTTAACTTCGGTTCTTTAATCAACAAACTTTGGCAATATGCTTAACATTACTCAAACCGACAATTCGAAAACCACCATTCTGATACGTTTATTGGTTGGCGCAGTTTTCCTTTCAGAAGGAATTCAGAAATTTATGTTTCCTGAAGCCCTTGGTGTTGGACGTTTCATCAAAATCGGCATTATTTATCCTGAATATTTGGCTCCATTTGTTGGAGCTGTGGAAATTCTGTGCGGAATTTTATTATTGGTCGGATTGCTTACCCGAATCGCATCTTTCATGCTTTTTATAACTATTTCAGTAGCAATTATCACCACCAAATTTCCAATGCTGCAAAGTAGTTTCTGGAAATTCGCCCACGAATCCCGAACCGATTTTAGCATGTTTATCGGAACGCTGTTTTTAATTATTAGAGGAGGCGGATATTGGTCAATTGATTTTCACCGGAAGAAGAATGGAAAGAGAAAAAGAGGCCGTTAAGTTAAAGGAAGTTGCGGGTTTATTCCTGAAACTGGGTACGATTGGATTTGGTGGTCCGGCTGCTCATATAGCCATGTTCCGTGACGAAGTGGTAGCCAAACGGAAATGGATAAGCGAGCAACATTTCCTTGATTTGATTGGCGCCACGAACTTGATTCCGGGACCAAACAGCACCGAAATGGCCATTCACATCGGGCACGAAAAAGCCGGTTGGAAAGGGTTAATTGTTGCGGGACTGTGTTTTATACTTCCAGCCGTTTTTATTACCGGTATTTTCGCCTGGCTTTACAAACAATACGGACAACTTCCTGAAGTTCAACCATTCATTTACGGAATAAAACCTGCGATAATTGCCATTATCCTTGCAGCTATTTTGCCATTGGCAAAAAAATCATTGAAAACCATTGAGTTGGGAATTCTCGGACTGACTGCTTTGATTTTATCACTGCTTGGATTCAATGAAATCTTTGTCATGTTTGGGGCAGGATTCTTTGCATTGGCGCTTACAGCCATCAGGAACAACCAGTTCAAACCGGGCGCCGGTTCTATTTTTCCATTTGCATTCCTTCAAATTACCAATGTTTCAATCGGATCAATAACCAACCTTAATTTATTCCTGATTTTCCTGAAAATAGGAGCGATACTTTATGGAAGTGGATACGTGTTGTTCGCTTTTTTAGACGCTGAATTGGTCACTACCGGACTTCTGTCTCGGCAACAACTGATTGATGCGATAGCTGTCGGGCAATTCACCCCGGGGCCACTTTTTTCGTCGGTTACTTTTGTCGGTTACCAAATCAACGGGTGGACGGGCGCCACAGTTTCAACCATCGCGATATTTCTGCCTTCGTTTGTATTTGTAGCATTGCTCAATCCATTGGTTCGGAAAATGAGGAATTCTATCTTGTTCTCGTCTTTTCTTGACGCGGTAAATGTGGCTTCAGTAGCAATTATTGTTGCGATTTGTTACGAAATGGGCAAAGAAAGCATTACCGATTGGCGAACCATTTTAATAGGAATTGTAAGCATCGCATTCACTTTCAGCTTCAAAAAAGTGAACAGCGCACTGGTTGTAATTGGCGGAGCAATATTGGGTTATCTGCTGACAGTTATTTTTTGATATACATTCTTCCGAAGTCTGATCCAAAATAAACTTACGAGATATTATTGTATGATATATATTATGCTTAACTTTGAATCGGTTGAAGATCAACTATAGATAATCGGGGCACTTGTCAATTTAAGAATATAGCCATGAAAATAAAACTTCTAACCTTTATTGCATTTTGTTTATTCACAACACAAATTGCTTTTTCGCAATGGGTTCAGACAGGTGGCCCAATTGCTGCAACAAACATTAACGGGATATTTGAAAACAATGGGAAGCTATATATTGGTACCAGTTGCGCATTATATAGTTCAGATAGTAATTCCGGAAAATGGGACTACAGCGGTGATATTTCTTTAAATATACATGCGAAAAAGGGAGATTCATTATTTGTTGGTACAACTGCTGGAATTATGGTTTTAGATTTGTCAAGTCCCGACAGTAACCCGGTTTCATATGGACAAACCTTAAATAGTGTAAATATTTATGCGATCAATTCCACTGATACTTGTTTGTATGTTGGTACTCGAAACTTTGGATTTAAGAAGTCCAAAGGGTTTTCAGACAAATGGGAGGCATTCAATGATGGATTACCTTATTTTACAGATCGTATAACGGGAAGTAAACTGCGGCATGTAACTTTAATTGAACATTTAAGCAATGTAATTTTCTGTGTAACACCAGATGGTCTTTTTAAGACAAATGTCAGCCCGATATCATGGAGCCCGGCAAGTAACGGAATACCTGATCCCAGCAAAATCAAATTCCTTAAAGCAATTGATGAGACCATTTTTGCGGGCATACAGAATAAGCTATACTCAAGTTCAAACAAAAGCGATTCCTGGGAAGAAGTCTATTCGTTCGGCTCAACAGTCAGTTCACTCAATAAATTTGGAGACGATTATTATGTGACTACTTTGGGAAATGGAATATACATTTCCAGGGATAAGGGTGTAACGTGGAGTAATTTAAATTCCGGGTTAACTGATCTAAATGTAACTACCTTAGCCAGAATAGATACCGTACTTACTTGCGGAACATCAAGTCATGGGTTCTTTTATAAAAAAGGTAATGATTGGTTAAAAAACAATGAAGGAATTATTTGTTCTTCAGTTAGATCAATGGCAATCACCAGTAAGGCAATAGTTGCCAATGATAATGAGAAGGTATATTCTTCAACGAATGGAAATTCCTGGAATGAAATTACGCCCCCTGTCTCAAAAAGATATTTTGGTTCAGTTGTCGCAATGGACGATACACTTTTGCTCTCTGTGGAGAATGATCCTGATTCCCCATTCATTATTTATTCTGAAGATGATGGCAGTAGCTGGAAAAATCTAAATCATCCCGTACCTTTTGGGCGTGATGATTCCTATTCAATGTATATTTCAGATAAAACACTTTATGCTTTCGAAGATGAAATGATGTATGCTACTGATGATTTGGGCGCAGATTGGTGGTATAATTTGAGTTTACCCAGTCTGTATTGCAATCATTTCAATGGGTTTGTAGTTTACAATTCCATCCCATTTGCGCTAGCCTGTGGCTATGCCGAACTTCTTAAATTAAATTCAGGGGGAAAATGGGAATTATCAAATACTGGTTTGCCAACTGATCTGCAATTAGATGATTTAACAAAAACGACTGATGCGCTTTATGTAAATGTTCATGGGACAGGAATGTATGTAAGCAGAGATGCCGGAAATTCATGGTCATTTACCAGCAATAAACTTGACTTAAACGATGTTCTTGATGTAAGCAGGGGAATTTATTCATCTACTTACAAGGGTAAGACTCTTTTTATTACAACTTCCAACGGCGTGTTTTACACAAACGATTATGGACAGAATTGGAAATCTTTAAATGTTGGATTAGGTAATAAATTTGTGACTTCAATTAAGATATTTAATGATACACTTTACGCCGGAACAAATGGAAATGGGATATGGAAGCATGACATTAAAAACATTCTATTATCTAATACCGAAGTCACTAAAATTGAGGATCGCCTAAATATTTATCCAAATCCCGCATCCGATTTTATTCATATTCAGGCCGAAAATGAAGGAAATTTTGAATTAAAAATTGTTGATCTGATTGGTAGGCAAATTTTATCACAACATTATTTATCTGGTGGAAAGATTGATATATCAACTATTCAAAATGGAACTTACATTATCATCTTGAATTCAAATAAGGGTGTATTAACACAGAAATTAGTAATCAATCGATAATACTGTCCACTGAAAGTAAATGCCTTTAATTCAAGGATTTTAGTTTGTTTTTATTCTAATGGGAACTCTGTCAGCAATCTTTTAAATTAACTGTACCTTTGCCAAATGACAAGTCCGATTAAAAATCAAACAAATATTCTGGATAAACTGAACATTGAAAAACTCAATGTGATGCAGGAAGAAACCCAGGAGGCCATCCTTTCCAGTCCTGAAATTGTACTGCTTTCCCCAACCGGAACAGGTAAAACACTGGCATTTCTGCTGCCGATCATTGCCGAACTGGACATTAATTGTCCTGAAGTTCAGGTGCTGATTGTAGTTCCTTCGAGAGAACTAGCCATTCAAATTGAGCAGGTTGTCCGCGAAATGGGAACCGGTTACAAAGCAAACGCGGTTTACGGCGGAAGAGCCGGTTCGAAAGATAAAACGGAAATTAAACATCGTCCGGCCATTTTGATCGGCACTCCAGGGAGAATTGCCGATCATTTGCGGAGGGAAAATTTTTCTTCGGAATTTATAACCACTTTGGTGCTCGACGAATTCGATAAATCGCTGGAGATTGGGTTCGAAGTTGAGATGAAAGAGATATTGGCCTTATTACCGAATGTTCAGAAAAAGATACTGACATCGGCAACGCAGGAAGTTGAAATTCCGAAGTTTGTCGGGCTAAAGAATCCAACAATTATCAATTACCTCGATCAGGGAACTTCGCAGTTGAAAGTCAGAACAGTACTTTCCTCTTCACCGGATAAGCTGGAAACATTGACCGAGTTACTTTGCCATTTAGGAGATCAACCCGGAATCATTTTCTGCAATTTCAAGGATACCATCCAGGATGTGAGTGACTTCCTGAACTACCATAACATCGGACACGGATTATTTTATGGCGGGATGGAGCAGAAAGACCGTGAACGGGCGCTCATCAAATTCAGGAACGGAACTCACCAGCTGATTGTTGCTACCGATTTGGCAGCCAGAGGAATTGATATCCCGGAAATTAAATTCATTGTTCATTTTCAGCTTCCGCAGAGAGCCCATGAATTTACACACCGCAACGGACGCACCGCCCGGATGTTCAATGATGGAACGGCCTATGTTCTGAAATGGAAGAATGAAAATTTACCGGATTTTGTTGAAAACGCAGAAGTTGAAGAAATGCAGCAATCACCCAAACCATCGGCTTCCATCTGGAAAACATTGTTTGTTTCAGGAGGAAGAAAAGATAAAATATCGAAAGGAGACATTGCCGGATTATTCATGAAACAAGGCAAACTGAGCAGCGACCAGATTGGAACCATCGAAATCAAAACAGATTGCGCTTTTGTAGGAGTGCAGGCTTCCGAAGTAAATTCACTTATTAAACTGGTTGATAACAGCAGGTTGAAAAGTAAAAAAGTTAAGGTGACGGTGATTTAAATAGGAATATTATTCCTCGATAGGTAGCGTTTCGTCATTACCTGATTGTCCCAAAAAATTTTGACCTGAAATAATGCTTCTTCCCAATTCTTTTTCTGTTTCCTTCCGGGCAACACCGGCGACATTTCCACCTCTTCGGGCAATTTGTTTGCTTTTCGGGAAAGTGTCAGGTCTTTCAGTTTGCGATAATTCAGTGGTTACTTTTTCGCCCAGCATGGTAAATATCAATTCAAAATCAGTCATGTGATCACGAAGATTTTGCGATTTTTTTGTTAATCCTTTGATCTCTTTGTATTCAGATGGTACCAATCCAAAAGTAGCTTTTGAAATTTCAGCAGTAAGGATTGCAAAATCGCGATCGCTTTTGATTCCCCGTTCCTTCCATTCGTCGGTTAAATTTTGGCGAATGGCAATTCCCCGTATGCGTTTATCAATCCAATCTTTGGAATACCCTTTTTGCTCATAGAGATATTTCATCCTTTCCTGTGCTAGTTCAGGGTCTTCAATCTCCTGAACACGTTCGTAACCAACTTTTGCCAGCCATTGCTTAAACGGTTCGGCCTTGGGCGATGGAATGGATTGAATGATACGAAACAAGCTTTCAGTGTTCGAACAGTCAGTTGCATATTTTTTTCCATCCAGCGATTCCAGTTTGAGTTGTCGACAAATTGTCGACAACTCAATGCCGAACCCTTTTTCTCTTTTCTTCATCTTGAACCAGTAGTCGCGGGGGTTTACGCTGTCAGTCAATGCTCCAACAACATCAACCACCGAAAAATACCACTGCTGTTCGGTTTCGTCCCAATAGGATCTTATCTTTTGGTTTTGAAAAAGCTTAATGTTTCCCATTTTTCAAATGATTTATTTTTTCAAGCGATTTTCAAATTTAACAAATTATAGACTAAAAATGACAGAATTTGTGTCAAATAAAACCCCGATACAGATCCTGTACCGGGGTTTTTCATTTCTATTAAAATGAACGTTTTACCCCATAATCACCTTCACCTCATGGTCTTCACCATCTTCGAAAAGAGGGATCAGATTTGAAGTCTGTGATTTTCCGTCAACGATGATTTCTTTCACACCTTTTGACACACCATTCGGGTTCTGAACGTCAATGTGATATTCTGCTCCCCTGAATTTGCGGCTGATTTTGAAGCCTTTCCAATCGGTTGGGATACACGGATCAACGATCAGACCATCGTAATCGGGTTGTATGCCGAGAATGAATTGCGTGATCGCGTAAAAGTTCCACGAAGCCGTTCCGGTTAGCCACGAGTTTTTGGCTTCCCCCGGTTTGAACGCGTCTTTACCGGCGATCATTTGTGCATATACGTATGGTTCGGTTTTGTGCAATTCGCTTATTTCTTCCAGATAAGACGGACAAATTTTCCGGTAATATTCCCAGGCACGGTTCCCGTTGCCGACTAGCGTTTCGCCAATCATGATCCACGGATTATTGTGGCAAAATATTCCGGCATTTTCTTTATAACCGGCTGGGTAGCTCGAAATTTCGCCGTACTCGATGTAGTATTTTGTAAAGGCAGGATTGTTCAGTACTATTCCATGTTCGCAATCCAATCGTTCCTTAACTGAATCCAAAGCTTTTTCGCAAAGTCCCTCTTCCTTGCCTATCCCGGCCATGGTGCACCATCCGTTCGATTCGATGAAGATTTTACCTTCTTCGTTTTCGTTGCTGCCTATTTTATTTCCGTAGTAGTCGTAGGCGCGGATAAACCATTCGCCGTCCCAACCATGTTTTTTCACGGCATCAATCATCGCATCAATGTGGGACTGGGCGCGGTTGGCTTCATCGTCGTTTCCAAGCTTTTTACAAAGCGTGACATAATCGCGGCCATAAATCACAAACAGCCCGGCAATCATCAATGATTCAGCCTTTGTTCCTTCTGATTTGTTTTCGGTGGTCTGGAACGATTCGTTCGGATCATTCGAAAAACAGTTCAGGTTCAGGCAGTCGTTCCAGTCGGCGCGGCCAATGAGGGGTAATCCGTGAGGTCCGAGGTTGTTCACCACATGATCGAACGAAACGGTTAAGTGCTCAAACAACGTGCGTGCAACCGACATGTCGTTATCGAAAGGAACCATTTCTGTCAGGATACCAAAATCGCCTGTTTCTTTGATGTAACTGATCGTTCCAAGAATCAACCACATCGGGTCGTCGTTAAATCCGCCACCGATGTCGTTGTTTCCTTTCTTCGTCAACGGTTGGTATTGGTGGTAGCAGCCTCCATCCTGAAATTGGGTCGAAGCAATGTCGATAATACGTTCGCGGGCACGTTCAGGAATTTGGTGTACGAAGCCAATCAAATCCTGATTCGAATCGCGGAAACCCATTCCACGGCCGATACCACTTTCGAAGTATGAAGCAGAACGCGAAAAGCAGAAGGTAATCATACATTGGTACTGGTTCCAGATGTTGACCATTCGGTCGAGCTTTTCGTCGCCGGAATCTACCGTGTAAACACTCAGCAGGTTGTCCCAATATTCGCGCAATTCGGCCAAAGCGGCATCCACTTTTACAACAGTGTTAAACTTCGCAATGGTTTCTTTGGCTTTGGTCTTGTTGATGATGTTTTTCGATTCCCATTTTTCGTCCTCTTTATTTTCAACATAACCCAAAACGAAGACAAATTCCTTGGTTTCTCCGGGCTGCAATTCAACTTCGAGGTAATGCGAAGCGATTGGAGACCAGCCATGTGCTTCGGTGTTGCGTGGTTTTCCTTCAGCAACAACCTGAGGTTCGTCAAATCCATTGTACAATCCGAAGAACGATTCGCGGTCAGTGTCAAAACCCTGAACCGGAACATTTACCGAATAGTAAGCGAAATGGTCGCGACGTTCCTTGTACTCGGTTTTGTGGTATATCACCGAATCTTCAATTTCCACTTCGCCGGTCGAAAAATTTCGCTGGAAGTTTTCCATGTCGGCTGCAGCATTCCACAGACACCATTCGACAAATGAGAATACTTTCAGTTTCTTAACTTCATTCGAGTTATTGGTCAGGCTTAGTTTCTGAACTTCAGCCCAGGTTTTTAACGGAACGAAATAAAGCGCAGTGGCTGAAACGTCATTTTTCTCACCTTTTATCGAGGTATAATTCATCCCATGACGGCACTCGTAGCTGTCGAGTTCGGTTTTGCAGGGTTTCCAGCCAGGCGACCAAGTAGTATCACCATCCTTGATGTAGAAATATTTACCTCCGCTGTCCATCGGAACATTGTTATAGCGATAACGTGTCAAACGCCGGAATTTGGCATCCTTGTAAAAAGAATATCCGCCGGCAGTGTTTGATATGAGTGAGAAAAAATCTTCATTGCCCAGGTAATTGATCCATGGCCAGGGAGTTTTTGGGTTGTCAATAACGTATTCCCTGTTTTTATCATCAAAATGTCCAAATTTCATATTCCTGATTTTTTATTTTAAGGATAGCTTTTCTACAAACGTTGGTTTTTACTGGTTAGGATTGTTTGTTGTTATTCCTGAAACAGCTTTATAAGTCCGCAAAGTCAGTTGTATTTGAGTCAAATATCTATAAACTTTCCGAAAGAAAAGAAAAAAAAGCCAAATTATTATTGTATTTTCAACAAGAAGTGTTTCGCGACATATTTTTTGACTTTTCAAGATGCCAATTATCGCAGGAAAGTTGGATTTTAAATGGATTTGGGTGATGCAGTTTGTTCCTGTTTTTTTGATTAACCGCACATTAAAAAGCCCGGTGCATTCAGCATCGGGCTTAAAAAAATACGATTTAACCGTTCAATTCTAAATCTTAGGCAACGCCCATGGAGCGCGATATTCAGGAACCAGAAACTTGTTGGCTTCCTCGTCGTTAATAAATTTGCTGGTTTCAGGATCCCAATACAAACGGCGTCCTGTGCGCAGGGCAATATTTCCCAAATGAGCGACACGTGCTGTATTTGCTGCGATTTCAATACTGGCATTCAGGTTGCGGTTGCGGTCTTTCACGCCTTCAATGAAATTGGCCATGTGGTAGTCGAGTCCTTTACCTGTTCCTTTCTGTAAAGGCACCCGTTCAATCAGGTCGGCATTTTTTTTACGTTCAGGAATAACTTCCCAGCCATCGCGGTCAACCACCAAGGTCCCATTGTTTCCCACAAACCCAACGCCGTGGTTGCGACCGTAGTAACCGCCATCAATGCCGGTTCCGTGATCCCAAAGCATGGTGTGCCCGTCGAATTCAAATAAAGCCTGCAATGTGTCTGGAGTTTCAGCAGCATCCTCAGGATAAGCGTATTTTCCACCCATCGACATTACTGATTTTGGCGAAGGATCACCCATTCCGAATAAACCGTAGTCGATAATGTGTACTCCCCAGTCGGTCATTAAACCTCCGGCATAATCGTAATACCACCTGAAATTAAAATGAAAACGGTTCGGATTGAAAGGACGTTTTTTAGCAGGTCCGAGCCAGAAGTCGTAATCAACACCAGCCGGAGCTTCGCTATCAGGTTTAACAGGAACTGGTTCCATCCATCCCTGGTATGCCCAGGTACGGACAGTGCGGATTTTTCCGAGTTTTCCTGATTTTACAAAGTCAACCGCGGCCATCCAGTGCGGATCGCTTCGTTGCCACATTCCAACCTGAACCACCGTTTTGTATTTGTTGGCGGCACGTTCCATGATGTTGATTTCTTCGATCGAATTGCCCAGTGGTTTTTCGCAATACACATCTTTTCCAGCCTGACAAGCTTCCACCATCGGCAAACAATGCCAGTGGTCGGGTGTACCGATAATCACCACATCCACATCTTTATCTTCCAGAAGTTTGCGGTAATCGCTGTATAATTTTGGTTTAAAGCCCTGAGCTTTTTCAGTTTCAGCAGCACGTTTATTCATAACATTGCTGTCCACATCGCAAATGGCAACGCATTCGGTATTTTTTTGGCGTAGGAAAGCTGCCAGATCGGCAAATCCCATTCCGTTGATGCCAATTACGCCGCAACGAAGTTTATCGTTGGCGCCTACACACGAACTTATTGGAATTGGCATTGTAGCAGCAAGGCTCAGCCCCACTGCCGCGGTTGTTGTACTTTTTAAAAAGTTTCTTCTGTTGGTCATTTTAGTTGATTTAGATAAAAGTATTCCTCTTGGCCTGATCTGATGCGGCAACAATTTGTGACCGCATGCTTTCCCATTCTATGAAAGTAAGCCAATACAATTTAAAAAAAACTGATCCGATGAATTCAAAGTCATCGGATGAGTGCATAACTTGAAACTTTCCTGCCTGCCGCAGGCGGGGAATCTGAAACTACTTTTGCATAGCGTCGTCGAAAGCCACGTCCGAAGGATCAAAATCGCTGTAACGAACGAAGTCGCAGGCTTCTACAGCTCCGGCTTCGCGGTTCATGCCGCTGTCTTCCCATTCTACGGAAAGCGGTCCGGTATATTTAATGTCATTCAAAGCACGGATAATGTTTTCGAAATCCACTTTTCCGCGGCCCAAACTCCGGAAGTTCCAGTAGCGACGGTTATCGCCGAAATCGGTGTGTCCGCCGAAAACGCCAATATCCATCGGGTGTTCGCTCCAATAAGCATCTTTCATGTGAACATGAAAAATACGGTCGGAGAATTCGTAGATAAATTTCACGTAATCAACACCCTGGTATCCGAAGTGACTGGGGTCGAAATTGAATCCGAATGCAGGATGGTTATTGACTGCTTTCAAGGCGCGACGAGCAGTTGCAATGTCGAAAGCGATTTCCGAAGGATGCACTTCCAGCGCGAATTTGATACCCATTTTTTGGTATTCGTCCAGAATCGGAATCCAGCGTTTGGCAAAATCTTCGTAGCCTTTGTTCAGCATATCCTGATTGACCGGAGGAAACGCGTACAGCATGTGCCATATTGAGCTTCCGGTAAAGCCGATGACCGTATCAAGTCCCAGCATTTTAGCAACCTTTCCGGTTTTGATTACTTCGGCGGCGGCACGTTGACGCACGCCTTCCGGATCTCCATCTCCCCAGATATAATCGGGTAAAATGCTTTTGTGGCGCTCGTCGATTAAATCGCACACGCACTGTCCAACCAAATGGGTTGAAATAGCAAATAACTGAAGATCGTATTTGGCAAGAATTTCTTTGCGTGCATCGCAATAAGCCTGATCGGCTTTGTCGATTTCCATGTGATCGCCCCAGGTACAAAGCTCGAGGCCATCGTAGCCAAACTCAAGCGCCTTTTCGCATATAGTTTCAAAGGGAAGGTCGGCCCATTGTCCGGTAAATAAAGTTACTGGTCTGCCCATGATATTTTTGTTTTGAACTCATCCGATGACTTTGAGTTCATCGGATGAGTATTGTTTAACTTCAAATTTTAAAAATATTTCTTACAAATAGATGATGTAAATATCCAATTTTCAATATCCAATACTGAATAACCAAATAGGTCGATGGTATTATGCAAAGACAATGATCAGGGCAGAACTTGGAACTTGAAACCTGAAACTTGGAACTATTTAAATGGTACCCATTTCACATCATCATTGTATCCTGCTTCAACAACAGCATCAATGAACTGCATTCCACGGATACCATCTTCAACGCCCGGATAATCGAGCCATTCAGGTTTTGCTTCTTCACCATTCATTTTAGCCCGAAGCGTAAACGAGAAATTGCGGTAAATATTGGCGAAAGCTTCCAGATAACCTTCCGGATGTCCGCCCGGAGTACGGGTATTTGCAGCAGCGGCAGCTCCCATGGAAGTACCAACGCGCAATATTTCTGTAGGTTTTGCAACCCATTTGGCAATAAGGGTATTGGGTTCCATTTGTGCCCATTCCAATCCACCTTTGTCGCCGTAAACACGAATCCGAATCGCATTTTCTTCGCCGGCGGCAATCTGAGTTGCAATCAAAACACCTTTGGCTCCATTGTCGAAACGAAGTAAAACAGCGCCATCGTCGTCAAGCAAACGACCGGGAACAAATACATTCAGTTCGGCACACAGCGAAGTAGTTCTTAAACCGGTAATGTATTCGGCCAAATGATGTGCATGTGTACCAATGTCTCCCATGGCACCGGCCTTTCCGGAGCGTTTAGGGTCGGTTCGCCACGATGCCTGAGGATTTCCGGAGTCTTCGAGTTTTGAAGACAACCATCCCTGGGGATATTCAACAAATATTTTGCGGATTTTGCCCAATTGACCTTCGGCAACCATTTGTTTGGCATGTTTTACTGCCGGGTAACCTGAGTATGTGTGGGTCAATGCAAGCAATAAACCTGTTTCTTTTAGTTTTTCCTGAAGTTGAAGCGCTTCGTCAAGGGTAAAAGTGATTGGTTTGTCGATTACTACGTTGAAGCCATTTTCGAGCGCCATCATGGCCGGACCAAAATGCGCGAAGTTGGGCGTTACGATGGTTACAAAATCCATCCGATCGCCTTCAGGCAGTTTTATTTCGTTTTCAAACATTTCCTGATACGTGCTATATACCCGGTTTTCAGGAAGGTAATACGATTTTCCGGAGGAAAGTGAAATTTCAGGATTGATACTGAAACAGCCGCAGACCAGTTCGATTTGTCCGTCCATAAAAGCGGCAAGTCTGTGAATAGCTCCAATGAAAGCATCACTGCCGCCACCGACCATTCCCATGCGTAATTTACGATTCATCATTTTAGGTATAATTTAATTGGTTTATAAATTTAGAAACTATTTGAATTTAAACAGCCTCTTAGTTTTCCGAATTTTTAGCTCGATAAAATTAGAAAACTTTTTTGGATGGAGTCCTGAAATTTCAGAAAAACCTACCAGACCAGAATGGTTAAATTTTTAATAACATTTGCGTTCAGACAAACAGATTCTTATCTTCGGGTCGAAAATAAAAAGAAGGCACAGGCAAAAACAGAAACCGAAACCGAATATTTCAGCAAATTCATTCGAAAATAACGATATTAATTGATTGATTATTAAGCGTTCTCATGGAACTCACATGCCAGAGAGCATTCACTTAGAACATTGATTTTCATTCATTTTTGCGCCGCCTCCATTGAGATTAATTCAGCGGCATGTTCGTTTCATAAACTAAAACTATAATACTATGGAAAGACGATCATTTTTACGCAATGCAGCCGGAACCATTGCTGCTGTTGGCCTTGCAGGTTCATCAAAAGCTTTTGCTTCAGGAGGGACAGTGTCTAACGAAGCTAAATTCAAACTGAAATATGCTCCAAACTTCGGCACATTTAAAGAACATGCCGGCGAAGATTTGTTCGACCAGATTAAATTCATGAGCGATCAGGGTTTCAGGGCTATTTTCGACAATGGACTAATGGGGAAAGAACCTGCAATTCAGGAAAAAATTGCTGCTGAACTGGCCCGCCGGAACATGGATTTGGGACCATTCGTGCTGTATGCTGATTTTTCTGTAAAGTCGATGGTCACCCAAGATCCGGCCATCAAAGACATGCTGAAAAAGAAAATGCAGGAAGGTGTTGAATGTGCCAAACGCACAGGAGCCAAATGGGCTTTGGTTGTTCCTGGCCGATTCGACGAAGGTTTGGAATGGGATTACCAGACCGCCAACGTGATCGACAACATGAAAATGTGCTGCGAAGTGGTTGAAAAAAGCGGACTGATTCTGGTAATGGAGCCTCTCAACGCATGGACGAACCACCCGGGATTGTTTCTGACCAAGATTCCGCAAACACACATGATTTGCGAGGCTGTTAATCATCCGTCGTGTAAACTGGTTGACGATCTTTACCATCAGCAGATTACCGAAGGAAACCTGATTCCGAACATTAACAAAGCATGGAAAAGTATAGCCGCATTCCACATTGGCGATAATCCGGGACGAAACGAACCAACGACCGGCGAAATCAATTATAAAAATGTGTTCAAGCATATTCACAGCAAAGGCTACGATGGTACATTGTGCTGCGAACATGGCCGAAGCATCAAAGGAAAGGAAGGCGAAGTTGCTTTTATTAAGGCTTATCGGGAGGTCGATTCGTTTTAAAGAAACAACAAGAGTTGTCAATTGTACTTTTGCAATTATCAGTACTTTTGTAAAAACATGAATTTATGAATCAGCTCAGTAGAATTACAATTAACAAGGAAATTTGCCATGGGAAACCTTGCGTACGAGGAATGAGATGGCCTGTTGAGGTAGTTATTGATATGCTTGGTTCGGGCATGACAATCGACGAAATCATTGAAGATCATCCGGAATTGGAAAAGGAGGATATTTTGGCGTGTTTGAATTTTGCTAAATTATACCTTGCAGGTAGATCAATTAACGAAGTTGCCTGATGAAATTTTTATGTGATGTCCATATTTCCTATAAGGTAGTTAATTTCCTTTCTAAGGCTGGTTTTGAGACAATCCATGTCAATCAGATTCTTGACAAATGGAATACTAAAGATCGCGATATCTGCAAATTCGCAGACTCCAATGATTTAATTGTAATCACCAAAGATTCCGATTTTCGAAATAGTTTTTTTGTTGATGGAAGTCCCAGAAAGCTGATAAAAGTAAATTTAGGGAATATTTCAACTTCTGATCTTATTGAATCTATTTCGCAGATTTTAACAGCGATTGAAAAATTGAGCAATTCTTCGTCATTTCTGGTTGAGATTGACAAGAATCTGATAACATACACAACTGAAAAAGATCGGGAGTTGTGATTTTCTGATACTGAATGGCAATGAATACTTTTTATTCACAGACCTTCAGTATTTATTTTAGCTTAAAACTTCAGCACAACGTGCTTAATCGATTTCCGGTTGGAGGTATAAACCACATGAACGGTTCTATCGGAGGCTTGAATAACTGACGGATAACTGAATTCACCACTTGGCTGATTTTCAAGAATCGCTACATCCTGCCAGTTTATCCCATCAACCGACACCGCTACATTTAGCTTGTTCCTCCCATTCACCCAATCTGCACCACTTTCCATTGGATTGTAAATCAGCACCTGTAATCTGGAATGAAGTGTTACGCCATCAATCCCCGAATTCGGGTTTAACACTTTAGTTTTTGCCAGCGGACTCCATGTTTTCCCTTCATCAACCGACCAGCTTTCCATGATGTAATTCTGGTTGCTGCGCATCAAAGCCTGAATTTTATCTTCAGGATAAAGCAAAAGAGTTGGTTGGATCACCTTGGCTGGATTTTCAGGGTCGATGTTAATCATTTCCCATGTTTTTCCACCATCCGTGGAGCGCTCAATATGTGAATGCCACTGGCCGTCATTCGTTTCAATGCTCGAAGGACTTAAAATTACTCCCGAAGTTAAAACTACCGGCTTATTTTTGATTGATCCTAAAATACCGTCCTGAAGCTTTTCTGGAGCCGACCAGGTTTGGCCTTCATCGGTTGAATGAACTAACATTCCCCACCATTCGCGTGGGTTGGGACCAATTTTGTAGTACAACGAAACAATACTATCCGTTCGGAAAAGTACCGGATTCCAGCACGGAAAGCGCAGTGAATCACTAACTATTCCATTTGCAACCTCAGTTGGAGCACTCCATGAATCACCTTTTTTGCCTGAAGTCCAGATGCCAACATCTTCGTTCCCTTCTCCTGTTCCGCCGAACCAGGCACTCAGAAGTGATCCGTCGTTTAATTCAATTATCGTAGAAGCATGGCATTCCTGAAAGGGAGTTTTTTCGAAAATATACTCGTTGCCCACTATTTTACAGCTTTTAGGGATACTGTTTTGGCACGAAAAGGCCACAACAGCTATAAAAAATAGTAGTAAAAGTTTCATGATTTATGATTTTAAGTTTGAATAGCAGAAACAGTAGAAGAACTGGCTGTTCATATCCCCATTTCCTTCAGCGCAGCATAAATCTTCCCCGATTCAAAACCTCTACCCATCGCGAAACGCATTAGTTTATTGCGTTTGTCGTACTGATCTTTCCCTTTAACAGTTTTAGCCTTGTCTGTCAGCAATTTCAGGAGTTCATCGGCATAACCTTCGTCTTCAATTTCTTCAAAAGCAAGCGCCAGAATTTCCTGATTTATTTTTTTTGCCCGAAGCATGTATTCGATTTTTTGCTTTCCCCAATGATTGAACCTGAATTTGTCCTTTACAAATGCCCGTGCAAAACGCTCGTCATCGATGTATTTTTCATCTACCAGCTTCTTAATAACCGGTTGAGATTCTTCAACAGAAAGTCCGAATAGCTTGAGTTTCTCCTGAATTTCGGAGGTGCATTTTTCAGATCTGCTGCATAAAACAGCTGCTTTGTCGTAGGCAATATTTTGTTCGCGCGATAATTCCATCGGAGTAATTTTTAGCTAAAGATACAATTTCTGCTTGTTTCAATAAGACTTGAACTATTTCCTCCGATGACATTCATATTAAGAGAAGTTTAATTCGAGGATACAAATTTTAATTTATTCGACTTATATACTGTTTTGTTCTATTAAGTCAGTTCATTTGTATCAGAAAACATTTATGACATGAAACAAATTATTACGATTGTTGCGCTGCTACTGATTAGTTTCAGTGTAAACAGTCAGGAACGAACTACCAACCCATTGACTTTTTCGGATGCTTATGAGCAAATGAACCAGAATAGTCACGTGTTGAAACAGGCTGGATTTGAAATCCGCGAAAAAGAAGCAGATAGAAAAGCGGCATTCGGACTGCGTGCTCCACGCGTTTTCATTACAGCAAATGCAGTACAGATGGCCGATCCGCTCACACTCGACCTCACTCCGGTGCGCGATGCCATCAATCCGCTTTACGAGGTTTTGGGCAAATACGGCAATTTCTCCGGAGTTCCAAATCCCGATCCAGCGACTTCAGGCGTGATGCCGATTTTACCCGACAATGTCAGCACCCAGGTTTTGCGCGGAAAAATTAAGGAAGGACAGGCAGCCATAAATACTGCAGAATGGGATAAAATGATTCAGGAAAAACAATTTGCGGCGGTAAATGCCAATTTTATCTGGCCGCTTTATACCGGTGGAAAAATTAACGCAGCCAACAAAGCATCGCAGATTTACGAAGAAGAGGCAGGACTTCAGAAAAAACAAAAACAGGGCGAACTACTGAGCGAACTGGCTACCCGCTATTACGGACTGGTGTTGGCTGAACAAGCCTGTAAAGTACGTGAACAGGTTTCGGAGGCGATGAAAAAGCATCTTTTCGATTCGGAGAAACTGAGTGAACAGGGACAAATTGCCAGAGTTGAGCATTTGCACGCCCAGGTTGCAAGCTCCGACGCCGAACGTGAATTGAAAAAGGCCAGGCGCGAGTCTACCATTGTAAAACGGGCGCTTCAAAATACGATGGCCGTGGGCGACAGCAGCGATTTAATTCCCGCAAGTCAACTCTTTATCCTGAAAAGTATTGAAGATGAAGATTTTTTCATCAAAATGGCCATGGAAAATAACCCGCAATTAAAGCAGGTTGATTCGAAAAGAGAACTGGCTGCAACAGGTGTGAAGCTTGAGAAAAGCAATTATTTGCCAACTGTTGCCCTCACCGGAACTTACGATTTGGCCAACAAGGATTTATCACCCTTCGTACCCGATTGGCTGGTGGGCGTTGGCCTGAAATGGTCACTTTTTGAAGGGAACTCGCGTTACCGGAACCTTCAGGCTGCCAAATTCAAGGAAGATCAGGTGGAACAGGCTGGCCTGAAAGCCGGGGAGGACATAAAAACCGTCATCAAAAAGCTGCATCAGCAACTCGGAATGCAGGTGGAACAACTGGAAGAGCTTGACAAGATGCTCGAATTTGCCAAAACGTATGTGGATAGCCGCGAGAAAGCTTTTCGCGAAGGATTGTCAACTTCAACAGAGTTGGTGGATGCCAATCTGCTTTTGGCCAAGGTGAAAATGGATCGGCTACAGGCCATGTATAACTACGATGTGACACTTGCAACACTGGTGCAGGTTTGCGGAAGTCCAGACTTGTTTCTCGAATACCAGACAAGCAGTCAGGCAATTACTGAATCATTCTAAAATCCACGATACAATGAACAAAACAAGAAACTTTATTATCGGGCTATTTTTTACAGCATTACTGATATTTCTGCTCTATACAACCTGGCTGATTACGCGTCCGCTTCCGCTCGAGATTCAGGGAGAAATTGAAGCCACGCAATTCAGGGTTGCTTCCAAAATTCCCGGAAGGATTGACAGCATTGCGGTTAAGAAAGGGCAAAAAGTGGTAAAAGGCGACTTCCTTTTTTCGATCAGCAGTCCGGAAATTGACGCAAAACTGTTGCAGGTAACTGCTCTCAGGAATGCAGCACAGGCTCAAAGCATGAAAGCGCAAAACGGAGCGCAATCGGAAGATATTCAGGCGGCATATAACATGTACCTGAAAGCCGAGGCTGCGGCTCGTTTATACGAAAAAACTTTTACGCGGGTTGAAAATCTGTTTAGGGACGGAGTTGTTTCGGAACAGAAAAAAGACGAGGCAGAAACACAAATGAAGGCTGGTCGCGAAACTGCCAATGCGGCAAAAGTTCAGTGGGAAAAAGCTGTGAAAGGCGCCCGGTCCGAAGACAAACGTTCGGCTCAGGAACTGGTTAATCAGGCGGAAGGCGGAATTGCCGAAGTGGAAGCTTATCTGGCCGAAACGCAGGCAAAAGCTCCGGCATCGGGCGAAGTTGCCAACATTGTTTCTGAACGGGGAGAACTGGTTCCAACCGGATTTCCGGTAATTACGATCCTCGATACGGAGGACAGCTGGGCAACATTTTATGTACGCGAAGATTTGCTTTCCGACATCAGGATGGGCAGCGAAATCAAAACAACCATCCCCGCGCTGGGAAACAGAGAAGTTACTTTTAAAGTAAATTTCATCAGTCCAATGGCCGATTTTGCCACCTGGACATCTACCAAAACTTCAGGAGGATTCGACATGAAATCGTTTGAAATACATGCCGTTCCGACAACTGAAATTGAAGGACTTCGCCCCGGAATGAGTGTGTTGGTTAGCCTCCCCTAAATCCCCTCCAAAAGAGGGAACTTAAAAATCGCGGTAATCCGGAATAGTTTTATATTGAAAAAAGTATTATGCCAACTAATAAACATTCGCATACCAATTCTTCCTCCCCTCCTTCGGAGGGGTCGGGGGAGGCTTCGGGGTTGGGGGGAGGCTCTCCTTTTTTTAGAGTCTTTTTCAGGGAAATCGACCGGATGACAGGTTCAACAATTTACCTTTTCACTACCCTAATCGGCCCCCTGATTTCGTTCATCATTCTGCTGTCTGTTTTTTCGGATGGTGTTCCACGCAACCTTCCGGTCGGAATTGTCGATCTGGACAACACCAACTTGTCGCGTAAAATCGAGATGTGGATTGGTGCAACTCCTGAAGCTGAAGTAATCAAACATTATCCTAACCAACGCGAAGCCTATCAGGAAATGAAAGAGGGCAAGCTGGATGCGATTGTAATTATTCCCGACGGAACAGAAAAACACATTCTGAAAGGCGGAAACGAAACGGTGCAGGTATTTGTAAACAATTCGAATATTCTGAAAGGCGGTTTTCTTCAGAAAGGGATTTACAAATCGCTGGCAACACTTTCAGGAGGAATAAAATTACAGGTAGCGATGAAAAGCGGTATGTCCGAAATTCAGGCAAAAGCTAAAATACAACCGGTTAAATTACAGCAACATGTTCTTTTTAACCCGTTTGGCAACTATTCATATTTTCTCCTGACGGCACTTTTGCCGCTGATGATTGTGCTTTTCACCTTACTGGCGACCGTGTTTGCGGTGGGTATTGAAGTAAAAGAAGGCACAGGCCCCGAATGGCTCGAACATGCAGGTGGAAGCCTGATTGTGGCGCTGGCCGGAAAGCTGCTGCCATATACCATCCTGCTGTTCATCAATGCAATGGTGATGAATGTGATCCTTTTCTTGCAAATCGGAACACCGCTTCAGGGAAGTTTTGGTTTTCTGCTGATTTCGGAACTGTACCTAATTATGACCTACCAAATACTATCTGTTTTTCTGATTTCGGCAACGGCAAATCTGCGTTTGGGTCTTTCGCTGGCCAGCGCCTATTCCATGATGGCGCTCACTTTTTCAGGATTGACATTTCCTCAATTTTCGATGCCCTTGGCTGCCAGTATATTTTCGTACATTTTTCCGTTCACGTACTGGATTAAAATATTCATTTCGCAAGCCATGAGGGGCGAAGCCATTGTTCACGCGTTGATTCCACTGGCCTGTTTTCTGCCTTTTATTTTATTGGCTGTCATTTCTCTGCCACGATTGAAACGTTTGCTGAAAGAAGAAAAATATTGGGGAAAGGTGTGACCAAAGCCCCTCCCAAACCCTCCCCCAAAGGGAGGGCTTAAAAAATGAATAAATGAATTACTAACATTTCGGAGGAGCTAAATGCTTGATAATCAGCATTTGCATATTATTATTAAATAACGTTAAATATCTGATATTTAATGAATTAAATTTACTAAAAAAGTTGCATATTTCGACATAAGTCACTATATTTGAAGT
>JAUYMU010000078.1 GCA_030698405.1 Bacteroidota bacterium | reverse complement strand
ATCCGCCCGAGCTTCACAAAGCTCGTTTCCTAACAGTGTGTCAGGCGATCTTCAACCTGAACGGCTAATTGGGTTGTAAGGCTCTTTCATCCTTATAGGTATTTGATTTATATTAACGCACGCCTCGTGGCGCACCGGATTAAAATTGATCTGGCGGATTAAAACGGATTAAAATCCCGACTTGTCGTGATGATTTTCTAAAAAACACTTAGCAATTGTCGATCATCCATTATCTCATTTGTCTTTTTTGAATCCATTCCATCCCGAGCACTCGGGATTGGAATATAAATCCGCTTTCCCTCTGCTAAATCCGCATAAATCCGCGTTCTATTATTTTTTCTATTATTCAGTTTAGGATGACTCCCAAACCAACAGGACGGAAATATTTTTAACAGGACGGGCATTTTCTCTAACATGACGGCTTCCCATGTAACATGAAGGCGATTTCTACCAATAGGACGGCAAAATCTTTAACATGGCAAGCTATTTCTATCAACATGGCGGCTCCCGAACCAACATGGCGGGCATTTTTACCAACCTGACGGCAATTTTCACTAACAGGACGGCAAAATCTTTAGCAGGGCGAGTGTGGGCGTGGCTTTTAGCTGAATGCTCTTTGAAACGCCCTGAAAAGTTCGAACTCTTTCGGGACGTAAACGCGCCACAATTCCTGAATAAAAAAATAATTAGTTTTGATTTGTAAGCATAACTGCTTACTTTTAACGCAATTTAAAACCAACCCTTTGGCAGCAAAATAGCGGATTGAAAAAGATCGAAGGGTTAAAAAGTACATCAGTTTTTCGTGATTTTACTAACACACCAGAGCTTTTTTGTTATATTGCGTAGTTAAAAAGATAAATGAATCAAGACCCGGAACAAATAGCAAGAGATAACATTGACAAACAGTTGATTGCCTGCGGCTGGGTTATTCAAGACAAGGATAAGTTAAACTTGAATGCCGGAATCGGTGTAGTGGTTCGTTATTATTTGACACAGGATGGGAAAGAAACTGACTATGTTCTATTCGTTGAAAAAAAGCCTGTTGGAGTAATTGAAGCAAAACGAGAAGAAGAAGGACATAGACTAACAACCGTTGAAGAACAATCGAATGATTATGCTCAAAGCAAACTGAAATATCTGAACAACGACCCATTGCCTTTTGTATATGAAAGTACAGGGGATTTGACAAGGTTTACTGACTTCCGGGACCCAAAGCCACGTTCAAGACCAGTTTTTACATTTCATCGACCTGAAACTGTCAGAACTTGGTTGAAGAAAGAAAAATCAATCCGTAAAAGCTTGCTTGATATTCCTGTATTACAAACCGAAGGTTTAAGGGATTGTCAAATCAATGCAATAACAAAACTGGAAAGTTCTTTCAAAGAATACAAACCAAAGGCATTGATCCAAATGGCAACTGGTTCAGGTAAAACATTTACAGCCATTTCGTTCATTTATCGTTTGCTGAAATTCACAGAAGCAAAACGAATTTTGTTTTTGGTCGACACCAAAAACCTTGGTGAACAAGCAGAACAGGAATTCATGTCTTTTTTGCCCAATGACGACAATAGAAAATTTACCGAATTATATGGAGTTCATCGCTTGAAATCAAGCTTTGTTCCAAGTGACAATCAAGTCTATATCAGCACCATTCAACGACTTTATTCGATTCTAAAGGGAACGGAATTAGAAGAAGCTGCAGAGGAAGAAAACCCAAATGAAAGGTGGCAACCTAAAGAACCAATGCCGGTTGTTTACAGCGAAAAAATGCCGATCGAGTTTTTCGATTTCATTGTAATTGACGAATGCCACCGCAGTATTTATAATTTGTGGATGCAGGTTCTTCAATATTATGATGCTTTTCAGGTTGGATTAACAGCCACTCCGGACAACAGAACTTTTGGATACTTTAACCAAAACATTGTAAGTGAATACACCCACGAACAAGCCATTGCAGACGGTGTAAACGTGGGTTATGATGTATTCCTGATAGAAACGAAAATTACCCAACAAGGTGGAACTATTTGGAAAGGTGAATATATAGAACGCAGAGAAAAACTATCCCGAAAAAGACGTTGGGAATTACAGGATGAAAACGAAAACTACACAGCTAACCAATTAGATAAGGATGTTGTAAATCCAAATCAAATCAGACTCATCATCAAAACGGTCAAAGAGCATTTCCCTGAGATATTTCCTGACCGCCTTTCAGGAGATGGAGAATTTGAAATCCCCAAAACCCTGATTTTTGCAAAAACAGATTCACATGCCGACGACATTATCAACATTGTAAGGGAAGAATTTGGCGAAGGCAACAGTTTCTGCAAAAAAATAACCTACAAGAACAAAGATGAAGATCCGAAATCGGTGTTGGCACAGTTCAGAAACGACTATTATCCAAGGATTGCTGTAACCGTTGACATGATTGCCACCGGTACAGATGTGAAACCGTTGGAGTGTTTACTGTTTATGAGAGATGTACGAAGTCGAAATTACTTCGAACAAATGAAAGGTCGTGGAACAAGAATAATTTCGCTGGACGATTTACGAAAAGTTACGCCCAAAGCTAAACGAACCAAAGACCATTTTGTAATTATTGATTCGGTTGGAGTAACAAAAAGCTGTAAAACTGATAGTCGTCCATTGGAGAAAAAGCCTGGCGTACCGCTAAAAGATTTGCTTGGCGCTATTGCCGTTGGTAACCGTGATGAAGATTTGTTTTCATCGCTGGCAAACCGATTGTCACGATTAGAAAAGCAAATTACAGAGCAGGAAAAGCAACAGTTTAGCGAAAAGGCCGACGGCAAAAGTTTAAAGCAAGTTGTAAACGAATTGTTGAACGCATACAATCCGGATGTTTTAGACGATTTGAAAACAAAGGTTGAAACCGAACTTGCAGGGGAATCGCCTATTGCAAAAGAAGAAGCCTTTAATAAACTGAAAGATCAACTGAAGGAAAAAGCTGCCGACATTTTTAATGGCGAGCTGAATACTTTTATTGACAATGTTCGCAGGGTACACGAGCAAACCATAGACATTACAAACCCTGATTCGATTTTAAATAAAGGCTGGGCAACCGACAGCAAAGAAAAGGCAGAAAACCTTGTTGCCGATTTTAAAGCTTGGATTTCACAACATCAGGACGAGATTACAGCTTTACAGATATTCTATTCACAACCTTTGCGCCGACGTGAACTGAATTATAAAATGATTCAGGAAGTATTGGAGAAGTTGAAACTGGAAAGGCCACAACTTGCTCCTATGCAGGTTTGGCGGGCTTACGAGCAATTAGAAAAAGCAACAGGCAGCCCAAAATCAGAATTGATTGCATTGGTTTCATTACTTCGCAGAATTTCAGGCATCGATTCAACGCTGATTGATTATTCAAACAAAGTAGATTTAAATTTCCGCGACTGGATTCTGAAAAAGAACGCCGGACAACACAACCGCTTTACCGAAGAACAAATGCAATGGCTGAGAATGATAAAAGACCATATTAGCACAAGCATTCATTTAGATGCTGACGATTTGAATTACACGCCTTTTGATGCAGAAGGCGGAAAAGGTAAAATGTGGCAACTGTTTGGCGAAAACATGAATGAAATTATTGACGAATTAAACGAAGCACTGGCAGCATAAAATGATTGAAAATAACGACTTACCCAAAGGATGGACAATTGCCAAATTTGAAGATTTGTTGGATTATGTCCAACCGACCAAATACATAGTAGAATCAACCGAATACAATGACAAATATACCACGCCAGTATTGACCGCAGGCAAATCATTTATTAAAGGTTACACCAACGAAACAGAAGGAATTTTCAATTCCCTGCCTACTATCATTTTTGACGACTTTACCACCGCAACGCAGTTTGTAAACTTTCCATTCAAAGTAAAATCATCGGCCATGAAGATTTTACAGCCAACATGCGAACTGGTGAATATCAAGCTGGCTTATTATTTCATGCAAATTCAAAACATTAAAGGCGATACGCATAAACGGTTTTGGATTTCAGAATATTCTAAACTTCCTGTTCCACTTGCACCATTAAACGAGCAAAGAAGGATTATTGAAAAAATAGAAGAACTAATTACTGACCTTGATAAAGGAATTGAATATTTAGTAACAGCACAACAACAACTTAAAGTATATAGACAGGCAGTTTTGAAATGGGCATTTGAAGGGAAGTTCACCCATACAAAATTTAAAATGGTTGTAAGTGGTGATGTAATTAAAATTATAAACAATGGTTACACTCCAACAAGTGAATTTCTTTTTGAAGGAAGTGGTGAAATTCCATTTTTAAAAGTTTATAATTTGAATTTTGATGGCACGTTAAACTTCAAAAAAAATCCAACATTCATTCCTAATGCAGTTCACAAAAAAGATTTAAAACGTTCAATTTGTTTACCCGGTGATGTATTAACAAATATTGTTGGCCCACCGCTAGGAAAAGTTTCAGTAGTTACAAATCAATATCCTGAATGGAACATAAATCAGGCGATTGTAATGTTTAGGCCAAATGAAAATGTAATTTCAAAATACATTTCCTATTTCCTGCAAAACTTTGTAACTATTCATTGGCTTGAAGGAACTTCAAAGGCAACAGCTGGTCAATGGAATATAAAAGTTTCTACTTGCAGGGTAATTCCATTTCCATATTGTCCAAAAGAAGAACAAGAAAAAATTGTTAAGGAATTAGAAACCCGCCTTTCCGTTTGCGACAAAATTGAAGAAACCATTGAAACCAGCTTGTTGCAAGCGGAAGCATTGCGGTTGAGCATCATAAAAAAAGCATTTGAAGGAAAACTGGTTCCTCAGAACCCGAGCGATGAACCTGCTGAAAAGTTGTTGGAGCGAATAAGAGCTGCAAAGGGAAAAGTGAAACCTGTGAAAGAAGAAAAGGTAAAAACATCTAAAAAGAAAACTCAATTAGCATGAGTAAAAAGAAGAATAATGTGAAAATATATGGTTGGCTCAACCGTTTATGGATTTGAGGACCAAATTTCACAAATAGTTGCTCAACTTATCACTTTGGGCTATGAAGTGCTTAATTCTCACTACGGCAGCGTAAAGGTTAATCCCAAGTTATCGAATTTGGACAATTGCCTGAATGCTGTAGAAGAATGTGATTTATTTCTGGGGATTATTCGGCCATTGTACGGAACTGGAAACATTGGCGATAAAAACATCACGTTTGAGGAAATAAAAAAGGCGATTGAATTGAAAAAGCCTTATTGGTTTTTGGTTCATCGGGATGTGGTATTTGCCCGGAATCTATTTAAAAAGATGAAATTGAAAAGTGGAGATGAAATCATTATAAATGACAACCGCTTTTTTGATAAAAGATCAATCGATGTTTATGAGTATGTTATTCAAAATCACGTTCCGGTAACACTCCGAAATGGGAACTGGGCGCAGGAATTTTACCGTTTGGATGAAATGATGATTTACATCATAGCCCAGTTTTCCGATAAAGAATTTATTAATCAGGTAATGAACCAAACAAACAGCGACAATGGATAATAATTTCATTATAGAAAATCTGTTGCAACAGAATGAAGGTGTTCGTCTGGAATTTAAGGCACAGCCAAACATTGATACCATTGCCAAATCTATTACTGCATTAATCAATACACAGGGTGGTGATTTAATTGTAGGAATAGACGACAATAAAAATGTTTTAGGTGTTGAAAATGCCATGCAACAATCTGTTGCAATACAAAATGCTTTGGTTGATTTAATTAAACCCACAGCACCGATTTCGGTGCAGGTAATTACTTACAAACAAAAGGAAGTACTTTTAATCAGTGTTTGGGAAGGAGCTAAAAAACCTTATCAATATAAAGGAGTTATTTATAACAGAATAGGTCAAACAACAAAAACTACCAGTCCTGAAAAACTAACCAATCTTATTTCGCAAAGGAAGCAAGCAGATTTTCATTGGGAGAGAATGCCTGTGTTAGGTGCTGAATTAACAGATTTAGATACAGCAGAAATAAAACAAACTATTAAACTGTATAAAGAATATAAGAAAGAAGCTAAAATTGAAGATGTAGAAGATTTTCTCATTCAGGTTGGATTACTTCAAAACGGCAATATCACCAATGCTTGTATGGTGTTGTTTGGTAAAAATCCAATACGTTTCATTCCTCAATCAAGAATCAGGCTTACGCTTTATCCTTCTAAAACATCAGGCAACCAGTTTATTGATGATAAAATGTTTGAAGGCAATGTCTTTAAAAACATCACGTCTATATTCGAATACCTTGACATTGTTTATGGTAAAAACCTTACTGTTAAAGGTTTTTTAAGAACAGATAAACCAAACTATCCTGTATTGGCTTTACGTGAAGGTATTTTAAATGCTATTGTGCATAGAGATTATAATTCCGTTAAAGGTTTTCTGCAAATATCTATTTACGCTGATAGAACAGAGATAAGTAATTATGGTGCTTTACCTGATGGAATTACTGTTGCTGATTTAAAAATAGAACATAGTTCTATTCTACGTAATCCAGATGTTGCTCAAATGTGCTTTTATAGAAAGTATATTGAAATGCTTGGAACAGGAACACAAAGAATGATTAGAGATTGTAAGGAGAATAAGTTTAAGATTCCAGTATGGAAACAAAAAGAGAATACAACAACTGTTACTTTTCCTGATGTCGCTCATAATAGAAAGAGTGAGGGAATAACTAAGGGAATAACTGAGGGAATAAGTAAAGGAGTTGTTGTTAAAGTTGAGGGAATAACTGAGGGAATAACTGAGGGAATAACTGATGATGTAAAAGAAAAGATTACTAAGATTCTGCTAGTGCTTTATAAAGAAGGTGGAGTTAGAACTGTAGATATTGAAAAAAGACTGGAAATCCCTGCAAAGACCATAGAGAGCTACATTAAGCAACTAAGAGAATCTGGATTAGTGGTATTTGAAGGAGCAAATAGAACAGGGGGCTATTACTTAACAAGGAAAGCTATTAATCTTATTGATGGTGTAAATGATGGTGTAAGTGATGGCGTAAGTGATGGTGTAAACAAACTAATAAATGATGGTGTAAATGATGGTCTAATTGATGGTGTAAATGATGGTGTAAGAATAGAGATAATAAAGATAGTAGAGCTAATTCTGGTTAAAGAAGGAGCTAATGCTTTAGATATTGCTACTAAAAGAGGAAAGTCTAAGCCTACAATAGAAAGATACCTGAGAATAGCTAAGGAAGCAGGAATAGTAGAGTTTAAAGGAGCACCTAAGACAGGTGGATATTATTTATCAACAAAAATGCAATTGAAGGTTAATTGATGTTACCGGAATACGAATTAAATTCAACGAATAAGAAATATTGCCGGACTTTGCCGGATAGCAGTTCTGAAATACAAAATAATGCTTGTTTACCAAGTAATTAGTAAAAAAAACATTTGCCGGATATCGCCGGATAGAAAAATTAGTATATGAATAACGAAAATACATCAGCAATTGTCAGTAAAGTATGGTCATTCTGTAATCCGCTAAGAGATATTGGCGTTGGCTACGGCGACTATTTGGAACAACTCACCTATTTGTTGTTCTTAAAAATGGCTGATGAATTCAGCAAACCACCATATGACAGGAAATTACCCATTCCAATAGAAAACAATTGGGAAAGCCTCACTTCAAAACGCGGTGATGAATTAGAATTACATTACACAAAAACCTTGAGTGTATTATCAAAACAAAAAGGTGTTTTGGGCCAAATCTTTGTGCAAAGTCAGAACAAGATTAAAGAACCAGCCATGCTTTATAAAATCATTGACATGATTGATAAAGAGCAATGGGCAACACTTGGAGCAGACATTAAAGGAACTATTTATGAAGGTCTTTTAGAGAAAAACGCAGAGGATACGAAAAGCGGAGCAGGTCAATATTTTACACCAAGAGCTTTGATTAGAGCAATGGTGGAATGTGTTCAACCTGAACCTATGAAAACCATTGCAGACCCTGCATGTGGAACTGGTGGATTCTTCCTTGCTGCTTATGATCTTATTGCAAAGCAGAAACTTGATAAGACACAAAAGCATTTTTTAAAACACGAAACATTTTTCGGAAATGAGATTGTGCCAAACACAAGAAGAATGTGTTTGATGAATCTGTTTTTACACAACATTGGCGATTTTGAAAGTGAGAACTTTATTTCTCCGGCAGATGCCTTGATTTCGGATAGTGGTTTACGTGTCGACTATGTTTTAGCCAATCCACCGTTTGGCAGAAAAAGTAGCATGACCGCGACAAATGAAGAAGGAGAACAAGAAACGGATGAACTAACTTACAACAGACAGGACTTTTGGGAAACATCAAGTAACAAGCAGTTGAACTTTGTTCAGCACATCAGGACACTGCTCAAATCCACAGGACAAGCGGCAGTTGTATTGCCTGACAATGTTTTGTTTGAGGGCGGAGCAGGCGAAACAGTTCGTAAAAAGTTAATGGCAACAACCGAACTACATACAATTCTTCGTTTACCGACAGGGATTTTCTACAAACAAGGTGTAAAAGCAAATGTGCTTTTCTTTGACAACAAACCTGCGGCAAAACTGCCTTGGACAAAGGATATTTGGATTTATGATTTCAGAACCAACATTCATTTTACACTGAAAAAGAATCCGCTTAAATTAGAAGACCTTCGTGACTTTATCAGTTGCTACAATCCAGACAATAGACACAAACGCAAAGAAATTTACAACGCCGACACAAATTCTGAAGGACGCTGGAGAAAATTCACTTATGATGAAATCATCAAACGTGACAAGACCTCGCTTGACATTACATGGATAAAGGATAAATCACTTGCAGACCTTGACAACTTGCCTGATCCTGATGTTTTAGCCGGTGAGATAATTGAAAATCTTGAAGCAGGACTGGAAAGTTTCAGAGAAATAATGATAACAATAAATGGGAAAGAGTAAAGCCATCGCACAGGTATAAGCACATTTTTACGTTGAGCAATCATATTTCCCCTCTCAACTCGCTCGTCCCCAACTTCTCCAAACCTTGTACATTTCAAACCAAATAATACTCGAAAAACCGGCAACAATACATATCAGCGCTTCTGTCAGACTAATTTTCTCGAACTGGAAAAGTTGAAGTAAAAATGGTACATTCAGGATCAGGATCAGGAAAAAAGCGGCGCCGCCAACTACCCATTTAACGGTTTTATTGGAGGTGAGAAGTATCTGGAAAATGTTGCGCGTCCACGAACGGTTCGAGAGAATAACCGCGATGTTGGCGGCAATCAGCGTGGTAAAAGCCAGTGCACGAACTTCCTGCTCCGAATAATATTTCATTCCAAAAAAATATACTGCAAAAACAATCATCAGAATCCCGATTCCCTGCGAACAACTCAGCCAAATCTTTTTAGCCCCGAAAAACGGCTCATTGATATCTTTTGGAGGACGGTTCATTACGTTTTTCTCTTCCTTTTCTGCCTCAAAAATGATGGAACAGGCCGGATCGATAATCAGTTCCAGAAACACAATGTGAACCGGCCAGAGCAACAGAGGCCAGTCGGCCACAAACACCGGAATAAGCGACAATCCGGCGATTGGAACGTGGATGGCAAAAATGTAGCCCAATGCTTTTTGCAGGTTATCAAAAATGCGGCGCCCCATTTTTACAGCACCCACAATCGAAGCAAAATTATCGTCCATCAGCACCAGCGACGAGGCTTCGCGGGCAACATCGGTTCCCTTTTCTCCCATTGCGATACCAATGTTGGCAGCCTTCAGGGCGGGTGCATCGTTTACGCCATCGCCGGTCATGGCCACAATTTCGCCGTTTCGTTTCAGCGCATTTACAATCTTCAGTTTCTGCTCCGGAACCACACGGGCAAAAACATTCACATCTTTAATCCGCTCAGCCAGCTCCTCTTCGGTCATTTCCTGAAGTTCAGTTCCGCTGATTGAAACCGCGTGGTTTTTCAATCCGATTTCGCGGGCAATGTTCATGGCAGTAACCGGATAATCGCCCGTGATCATTATCACCCGAATTCCGGCCTGGTAACATTCGCCTACAGCCAAAGGAACCGTTTCCCGAATCGGGTCTGACAAGGCGATCAATCCAATAAATTCAAAATCAAAATCGTGCTGAATTTCCGGCAGGTTTTTGTTGCCAATCATTGATTTGGCCACGCCCAAAACACGCAATCCGGCAGAAGCCATTTCGGCAACTGCTGCTGAAAATTTCACAATTTCCGCAGTTGAAAGGTGGCACAATTCGAAAATCGCTTCCGGAGCGCCTTTGGTGGCAATGGTTTGCCGATGCTTTTCGTGATTGGTAAAAACGCGCGACATAGCCAGCAAATCTTTCGAAAGCGGATATTCCTTCACCATCTGCCAGTCGGTATGAATGTGCTCTGTATTTTGCAGATAAGCCTCGCCCATGTTGGTAATGGCGCGTTCCATCGGGTCAAACGGGTTGGTTTGGCTCGACAAAATTCCGTATTCGATTATTTCGTGAAACTCATCAGGAAAACCGTTTGATTTACTGACAGTATGAAAGTTTTCCCCATTGTAAAGACGTGTAACCGTCATTTTATTTTGGGTAAGCGTACCCGTTTTATCTGTACAAAGAACAGTTGCTGAACCCAGTGTTTCAACGGCTGAAGGTTTGCGTGTCAGTACATTTTTCTTCGACATCCGCCAGGCGCCCAAAGCCATAAAAACCGTCAGCACCACCGGAAATTCTTCGGGCAACATTGCCATTGCAAGGGTAATTCCGGCCAAAAAACCTTTCAGTAAATCGCCCCGGGTGAGGGTATAAACCACAATAACCAATACACACATTAAAATACCAATAATGGCAAGTCGTTTAACCAATGTAGCCATCTCCGTTTTCAGCTTGGTCGGTTCTTCTACCACCGAATCGAGCGCTTTGCCGATTTTGCCGATTTCGGTATTCGACGCAATTGCAGTCACTTTTACGATGCCATTTCCCTGTACGATCATCGATCCGGAATACACAAAAGGTAAATCATCGCCACCGGGATGAGTATTTTTGTCTGTCCCATTCCATTCCGATTTGCGCACCGAAACCGACTCGCCGGTCAGCAGCGATTCGTCAGCCATCAGGTTCACCGAATACAAAACCGTGGCATCGGCCGGAACACGGTCGCCTTCCTGTAAAATTACCAGATCGTCGGTCACCACATCGCGGCCTGCTATACGTTTTTCAATACCCTCCCGAATAACCAAAGCTCGCGGACTTGCCATATCTTTCAATGCATCCAGCGCCTTTTCGGTTTTCTTTTCCTGATAAAATTCGATGCCCATGATGAAGATAACAAAGCACATCAACATCAATCCCTCCTGAACGTCGCCCAAAATAAGGTACAAAACACCGCATGCAACAAGCAGCATAAACATAGGCTCTTTTACAACTCCCCAGGCAATTGCAAACAGGTTTTTGGGTTTCGACGATGGTAATTCGTTCAGTCCTTCGCGGTGTCGTTTCTCCAGAACCTGATCGTTTGTCAGGCCTTTATATTTTTCTGAATTTAAATCGATGGTCATGATTATTTGATAAGAATATTCTAACTAAAAGCCTAAATTTTTATTGTTTGCGGAATACCTTTTCGAGCAACATTTCGAGTAGTCCAACCTCTGTCTGATCCAATTTCAGTTTAATCAGCTCAGCCATTTGTTTGTGTGCAAAATCGTGGGTGTGATTGATCAGCTTTCCCTTCACAGTAAGATGAAAATGAGCGCTTCTGCGGTCTTCATCCGACTTCACCCGGAAGATAAAACCCTTCTCTATCAGCTTATCTACAGCAACTTTGGTGGTAGGTTTGGTCATGTGCATCTCAGCAGCCAACTCAGTTAAATTGGGGTTCCCCAACTGACTGATGGTCTCCAGATAATTCATTTGCGTCAAGGTCAATTCCTTAAAATCGAATTGATCTTTGGCCGCTTCTTCCATGTGGCCAATCTCGCGCGAAAGTTTCGCAATAGCTTCAACCAGTTTTTCCATGCCGCAAATATAGTTAGATTATTCTAACAAACAAGAAGCCTCCCCCAACCCCTCTCCGCCATCTGGCGGAAGGGGAGAAAGAACCTCCCGATCAGTTCAATACCAATTTTGAAATCATTTTCTCTACTTATCTTTGAAAATAAATCATTCCAAATGCATTAACCAACTCCCTTCCCTTTTTCGGTTGATGAGCTTGTCGAATCAGGGGAAGGGTTGGGGATGGGGCTATTATTTCGTATTTTTATCGCCAAGATGAAAACATTTAAGGAAATACTGCTTCAAACCGATTTTTCGCAAAGCGATCTGGTGACTTTATTGCTTGCCGAAGGCGATAACCGAATGCTACTTTTTCAGCGGGCACAAGCCGTTAAGCTGCAAACGGTTGGTAACAAAGTGTATTTCCGCGGATTGGTTGAATTCTCGAACATCTGCGCAAAAGACTGTCTATATTGCGGAATCCGCAAAAGCAACGAAAAAGTAATTCGCTACGAGGCGACCGATGACGAAATTCTGGAAGCCTGCCGCTTTGCCTGGGAAAACCGTTTTGGTTCGGTGGTGCTTCAATCGGGCGAGTTGTCGTCTCCGGCATTTGTAAATCGGGTTGATTTGCTGCTCCGGAAAATCAAGGAACTTTCCAATGGAGAGCTTGGAATTACCCTTTCCTGCGGAGAACAAACATTCGAAACCTACAGTCAGTGGCGCGAAAGCGGGGCGCACCGTTATTTGCTTCGGGTCGAAAGTTCCAATCCTGATTTGTACCGAAAAATTCATCCTGAAAATGATTTCCACAGTTTTGAGCGACGACTTCAGGCATTAAAAGATTTAAAGGCTACCGGATATCAGTTTGGAACCGGTGTAATGATCGGTTTTCCATTTCAAACCATTGAGGATTTGGCCAACGATCTTTTGTTCTTCAAACAAATTGATGTTGACATGGTTGGAATGGGACCGTACATTGAACACGAAGACACGCCGCTTTACGAATTCAGGAAAAACATAAAAACCAAACAGGAGCGGTTTGACCTTGCCCTGAAAATGATAGCGACTTTGCGTTTGCTGATGCCCGACATCAATATTGCCGCTGCAACGGCATTACAGGCAATTGATCCGGCCGGTCGTGAAAAAGCGCTGACAATTGGAGCCAACATCCTGATGCCCAACCTAACTTCAGTAAAATACCGCAAAGAATACCAGTTGTACGAAGACAAACCTTGTCTGGATGAAGATGCCGAATTGTGCAAAAACTGCCTGGAAGCGCGGATTGAAATTTCAGGCTGCGAAATAGGTTATGGCGAATGGGGCGATTCGAAACATTTTTTCAAATAAATAATTTCTACATTTATGCCGCTAAATTCAATATTTATAAACCAACTATGAAACCAACAAGAAGAGATTTTCTAAAATCGGCATCGATACTCTCTGCCGGAGCATTTTTAATCCCGAACATGATGAGTTGTTCGCCATCTAACCGCATGAATATTGCTGTAATTGGCGTTGGCGGACAAGGCAAATCGAACTGGAGCAAACTGATTAACCAGAAAGATCCAACGTGGAACGAGAATATTGTCGCACTTTGCGATGTGGACGACAACCGCGCTGCTGAAGGCTACAAAGTGATGCCCAATGCCAAACGCTACAAGGATTTCAGGGTGATGTTCGACGAAATGCACAAGGAAATTGATGCGGTGATGGTTTGTACCCCCGACCATACACATTTTCCGGCAGCCATGGCAGCAATGGAATTAGGCAAACACGTGATCGTTGAAAAACCGCTTGCACACAACATCTGGCAATTACGCACCCTACAGAAAGCCGCAAAACATTACGGAGTTGTAACCCAAATGGCCAACCAGGGACACGCCACCAACGGAATCCGTCAGGTAAAAGAATGGTACGAAGCCGGACTTTTAGGAAATGTTACCGAAGTAATTGCGTGGTTCGACGGGCCAACTTTTGGACTCGGAAAATACTTCAATAAACCGGAAAGTTTTCCGCCTCCAGAACAGCCTGTTCCGGATTATTTAGACTGGAATTTGTGGGTTGGACCGGCAGCATTCCGCCCGTACAACGAAATTTACGTACCGAAAACATGGCGTAGCTGGTTCGATTTTGGTAACGGAGAACTCGGCGACTGGTGTTGCCACACGCTCGATGCCCCTTTCTGGGCGCTGGATATGGGAATGCCCGATGTAGTGGAAGCCGAATTTAAAACACCAGTTCCCGACAATGGATTTGTTTCCGATCAGGCAATTATTCGCTGGGATTTTCCTACACGTGGAGAAAAAGTACCGCTAACAATGCGCTGGTTTGAAGGTGGATTGAAACCTGAACTTCGTCCGGAGTGGAACCTTGAGAAATTACCCGGAAGTGGAATGATTATGGTTGGCGACAAAAACTGCCTGATGACTGGTGGTCGTCCGAACCAGCCTAAAATCTTATTGCCCGGCGATGAGTGGACCGAATTCCAGAAGAGCTTACCGGCACAAACAATTCCAAGAACATTTGAAGAAAATCCGCAGCGCGAATGGATCGATGCCATTAAAAACGGCAAGGAATGCGGTTCGAACTTCGATTATGCCACGCAGTTAATGGAAATGTCGCTGACCGGGGTTTTGGCCCAGCGGTTCAATACCCGCATCGAATATGATGCCGCGAGCATGAAAGTGACCAACCATCCTGAATTGGATGCCTACATTAAAGAACCCGCCCGCGAAGGGTTTGCTTATGGCGAAAACCTTTGATAAATAGTGATACTTTTATTTAGAAGCCCTGCCAGTTAATAAAATTGGCAGGGCTTTTACATTATTTGTTTCCTGAGATCCAAACTATTTATCGAACCGGATACCCAATGTAAATCCAACCCAGCCTTTGACAGTGTGATTGTCTCCAATATTCGAATAAATATCGTACGGTGCGAAAGTGCTTTCGAAAGTGTGCCCAAAACTTTCCTTGTTTTCGGCAATATTTAAATTAAGGCTGGGACCTCCAAAAACGCTTACTTTTTCACCTAAACGTCTGCTATAATGCAATTTAACCTGCTGAAGGTTGTTGTAGTTGTCAGTCCAGATTTCATTCTGGTTGACATGGTAAATCATGTATTCGAGGTTCAGCGATTGTTTCTCCTGCTTCATCAGGTGAGTTCCGATACCCAAGCCAAAAGCCCATTTGTAGTCTTCAGAGAGAAACTGCGTTCCTATTCCGAAAATACCGTAAACCGGCTGGATACCAACTTTGGCGGCTGCCTGAAGGTTCAACCCTTCGCTGGCAGACATTTCGAATGCTTTGTAAAGGCTTTTGTTTGACTGGGAAACAGTTTGTGCCCATGAAAAAGAAGTGATCGCGCTTAAAATCACTATAACTGAAAATAGTTTAATTGTTCTCATTTTTAAATGTTTTCTTGAAATACTTAGATTAATAATTGTGGTGCAATTTTAGGTATTTCAAAAAAACAAACAATGATTTCATTTAATTTATTCGACTAATAATGCAATATATTCTAATGAATTAACATTAAACTATTTTCTTTCCATGTAATTCGCTAATCCCGGTAAATTCGGCAATCCGGGTTCGGTTCTCCGGAAGTACTTTTCCGGCAGTAATAATTTTGATTTTCCGGTCAGGCAACCTTTGCATTTGTTTTAATACTTCCCGGCCATTCCATGCAGTGTCCATTCCTCCGGAAGTCAATACCCTGGTAATTCCTTCAATTTCATTCAGTTCCTGAAATGATTTTAACAGGTCGCCTGTGTAATCGATGGCTTTGTGAAAAGTCACTTCCAAAGGGAAAGCAAGTTTAGCCAGTCTGCGGGTGTTTTCAATGTCAATTTTGCCTTCATTGGTGAGCAATCCAAACACAACTCCGGCAACGCCTGCCTGTTTGAAAAATTCAATTTCAGCTTCCATCTGTTTAATTTCTTCTTCAGAATAAAAAAAATTACCACCGCGAGGCCGAACCATTGCCATCACCGGAATGGATAAGTAATACACGCATTGTGCGGTCAATTCACGGGAAGGTGTCAAACCATCCTGCTCAAGTTCTGAACACAACTCGATGCGGTTAGCGCCTTTTTCTTCGGCAATAATTGCATCTTCAAGTGTTTCAACACAGGATTCAAATATCAGCTTATTTGTCGTCATAAATATTAAATATTATGATTGTCTGTTTAAGTACCTATCTGGCATTTGTGTCAGTCAGTAGTGGTCATTTGGTAGTCATTTACTAGCAACTTAATGACTACCAAATGACAATTGAATGACTTTTATGACGTTGGGTAATATTACGGACATCTATTTAAGTATTGATCATTTCTTTTGTGAATATTGAGACTGAATACTAATAGTTGGCAGTAACCCCAACTGAACACTGAGACTGAACACTGGGATTGAACACCGGCCTCAAAATAATAAATTCTTCGGAATAGAATGTTTCATCTCCAATTCGAGCAAGACTTTTTTTCTCCAGATTCCTCCGGCATAGCCAGTCAATTTGTTTCCGGCGCCAATTACCCTGTGACAGGGAATTACGATCGCAATTGGGTTTCGCCCATTGGCTGTTCCAACTGCCCGAACCGCTTTCGCATCGCCCAAACGAACGGCCAGTTCCAAATAAGTAATGTTTTCACCATAAGGGATTTTCAGTAATTCTGCCCATACTTTTTGCTGAAATTCAGTTCCTTCAGGCGAAAGTGGAAGCTCGAAAACCAGCGCTTTTCCCGAAAAATAATCTTCCAATTGCTGTTTGCATTTCTGCAAAATTTCGCAATCGTTTTGCTCTAAAATTTCACTTTCTGAAAAGGAAATTTCATTAACAAACTGGCCGTCTGACTTTAAAATCAGGAAACCTAAAGGACTATTGAATGAGGTTTGATATTGCATGCCCCAAAAATAAGAAAGTCCGGCGAAGTAGAGACAAGGCATGCCTTGTCTCTACCACCACCTTAAAATCTTTCTCTTGAAGTATAATGGGTATGCAAAAGATGGTGCGATTTTTCACTGTTCGGATGATCCAGAAAATCCTTGTAAATCTTAATGATTTCCGGATTCTGATGCGATTTCCGAATTGGCATTCCGGCATCTTCGGCATAAATGGCTTCGGCGCGTTTCCTGCGAATTTCAGGACTGGTCGGAATCGGTTGTCCGCCACCGCCCAAACATCCTCCGGGGCAAGCCATGAATTCGATAAAATGATAACTTGCCTGACCGGAACGAATGGCCTCCATTACTTTCCCGGCATTCACCAGACCATGTGCTACAGCGCATTTTAGTTCAACCCCTTCCAGAAATGCCCATTCTTTCAAAGGATTTTCAATTATAATTGATGCCTCCTTAACTCCTTCCATACCCCGAACCGGAGCAATATTCAGGTTTTCGAACGGGACTTCGCGACCGGTAACCAGCTCGTAAGCGGTGCGCAAAGCAGCCTCCATTACACCACCGGTAGCTCCGAATATCACACCTGCACCAGTCGATTCACCCATCAGCCGGTCGTAGTGCATATCTTCAAGTTTCATGAAATCGATACCTGCCTGTTTGATCATGATCGCCAATTCGCGGGTAGTCAGCACGTAATCTACATCGCGATAGCCGCTGTCGTGCATCTCAGGGCGGGCAGCCTCGAACTTTTTGGCAGTACATGGCATAATCGAAACGGAAACGATCTTGTCGGGATCGAGGTTTCGTGCTTTGGCATAGTAGGTTTTTGCCAGTGCTCCGAACATTTGCTGTGGCGATTTACAGGTTGATAAGTGGTCGAGGTAATTGGGAAACATGTGCTCAATGTACTTTATCCAGCCCGGCGAACAGGAAGTTGCCATCGGTAGTTTTACTTCCGGATCGTGATCGACCAGCACTTTTTTCAGGCGGGTCAGCAATTCGGTGCCTTCTTCCATGATGGTAAGGTCAGCAGTAAAATCGGTGTCCATTACCGCGTCAAAGCCTAAGCGTTTCAAGGCGGCAACCATTTTACCGGTTACCCTGGTTCCAGGCTCAAAACCAAGTTCTTCACCCAAACCAACCCTCACAGCTGGAGCTGTTTGAACAATTACATGCTTGGTTTTATCGGCAATGGCATCCCAAACTTCTTCGATGTAGTTTTTTTCGACGAGCGCACCGGTCGGACAGTGATTGATGCATTGTCCGCAATTGGTGCAAACAACATCGCTCATGGCTTTTTCGAAGAAGGTCGTGATTTTCATGTGGTCGCCCTTGTGAGCCACGGTTAATGCGTTTACTCCCTGTAATTCAACGCATGTACGGACACAGCGCTGGCAACGGATGCACTTGCTGTCGTCTTTTACTATTGACGGCGAAAACATATCAATCGTATATTTCTTAAGTGGTGCAAGTTGTATAAAATCCTGTGTCATAATTTTAAACTCCGAAGCCAGGTATTGCAGTTCGCAATTTCCGTTTTTGTAACACCGCGTACAATCGGCATTGTGCTCCGAAAGTAATAATTCAATGATGTGTTTTCGTGAGTTTCTAACTTTCAGCGAATTGGTAAGAATTTCCATTCCTTCTTCGCAGGGAGTTGCACATGCTACTGCCAGTCGTTTTTGTCCGGCAACTTCGATCACACAAACACGGCAATTTCCCGCCACACAAAGGTCTTTATGATAACACAGTGTTGGGATAATCACGCCGGCCTGAAGTGCGGCATCGAGAATAGTTGTTCCCGGTTCTATTTCAACAGAAACGCCGTTGATGCTTATTTTGATTTTTTTAGTCATTTCGAATCGGTTTTGCAGCGTTAATAAATCATTTCTTCCCTGAAATTTTCAACAATCGACGAAAATGAGTTGGCGACCGATTGCCCCAAACCGCATTTGGCGGTGTATTGCATGGTTTCGGCCAAACGCATCAGTTTATCGAGGTATTGTGCATTTTTCTCGCCCCTTTTCACTGCTTTTATTCCGCTAAGCAACTGCTGACAGCCCACGCGGCAAGGCGTACACTGTCCGCACGATTCTTCGCGGAAAAATTCAAGATAATTGTCAATCACATTGAACATGGAACGCGAACTGTTGAAAAGCATCATCGAACCTCCGGTAGGCAGCGATATTCCTGTCAGTTTTCCCTGGAATCCGATAGCAGTTTCATTAAACCGTTTGCGTGGAACCAGAAAGCCCGAAGCGCCACCCACCTGAACAGCTTTGGTATCGCCGTCGCCAAATTCATCCACAAAATCGGCAAGGCTCATCCCAAGTTCAAGTTCATAAATTCCGGGTTTGGGCGTATCTCCTGAAACCGAAAACAGTTTTGAGCCGCGCGAATACTGTACGCCCAAATCGTAGAAGCGCTTGGCTCCGTATTTAAAAATGGTAAAAGTGTGGGCCAGTGTTTCCACATTATTGATAACGGTTGGTTTGCCCATGTATCCATAAGAAGAAGGATATGGCGGCTTATTCCTTGGTTCACCGCGCTTGCCTTCCATCGACTCGAAAAGAGCGGTTTCTTCGCCGCAGATGTATGCCCCGCTGCCCATAAATATCCTGATTTTGAAATCCAGATTGATTTCCTTGCAGTAGTATTCGAATTCGCTGATCGCTTTATTTAGTTCAGGCTGAAGGAAAAAATATTCGCCACGCAGATAAATGTAGCCTTCTTTTGAGCCAATTACGTGACCACAAACTGCCATAGCAGTCAAAACTTTAAACGGAACCCGCGACAGAATTTCACGATCCTTGAATGTTCCGGGCTCGCCTTCGTCGGCATTGCAAATTACATATTTGGTGTCGTCAACAGCTTCCGACGAAAGTTTCCATTTCAACCCTGTCGGAAAACCGGCACCTCCCCGGCCTTTTAATTCCGAACTTATCAATTCGTTAATTAATTCCTGAGGGGGTTTACTGATGCTTTTGCTTAACACATCTTCCCAGTCATTTTCATTCTTGAAAATAAAATCGACCCTTTTAAGCTGGTAACTAGTTGTCATGCGATGCTCCTTTCTTTTTCATATAAGTACTTAAAATATCGCGCACTTTTTCAGGAGTAAGGTCGGTAAAAACCTCATTGTTAATGAGCATTGCAGGAGCTTTGTGGCAAAAACCAAGGCAGTTGGTCTGAAGTAGCGAGAAAGTTCCATCGGGGGTAGTTTCGCCGACATTAATTTTCAACATGTCCTCAATGGCCAGCAAAACCTGATTTTTACCTTTCATGGAACATGTAATGGTTTTGCAGATACGGATGATGTACCGACCCATTTTTTTGTGTTCCAGAAAAGAATAGAAGGTTGCAGTTCCATAAACTTCAGCAGCAGGCAAGTCTAGCTCGCGGGCAATTTCAGTCATCGAAAATTCGGAAAGGTATTTTTCCTGCTCAACAACTCCCTGAAGTATGGGCAACAGATTGTGTCTGCTGCGTCCATGTTGATCGGCCAGATTTTTAATAAGATCGGAAACAGGATTCATAAGGAAAAAGATTAGTTAGTTGATGTATATCTATATCTATAAATTTTCCTGAATAAAAACAGAATATGTATGCTGATCGGTTCGCATAAAAATAAGGAAGTAGAAACAGATAAACGATGATTATCCGTCAGAAAATCAACGCTACAAAGTGTTATGCGACATATAAATTGTGTTGAAGAACTCAACAGTATGTTATTATTTCTTCAAAATCTTCAGCAATAAATCAAACGCCGGTTCTGCCATTCCGCCGTGGTCGAAACCATCCAGTTCGTAAAGTGTAGTTTGCTTATGTCCTGAAATCTGCATCATGCGCCACATGTAGGCATTTTCTTCGTAGCGGCCCAACATTTCCAATTCGCGGTCGCCGGTAATTAAGTACAAGGGCGGTGCATCGGCGCGAACATGAAACTGAGGTGCAAATTCATCAACCAATGGCTGCTTTTCAGGAATGCCCCGTTCTTTCCGGATATTAAAATGGGTAATCATCTGTCCGCTGAACGGCATCAGTTTCTGAATCGAATTGGCATCAATTCCATAGGCTGAAAGGTAATGTTTGTCGAGCCCGATCATGCAGGCAAGGTAACCGCCAGCAGAATGACCCGACACCACAATTTTCTTCGGGTCGCCTCCGTATTTGCTGATATTTTTAAATGTCCAGGCAACGGCAGCCGCTGCATCGTCAATATAGGCAGGGCTTTTTACTTTCGGACTGAGTCGGTAATTCACTGCAACAATGGCCACCTTTTTATTCTTCAGGCGCTCCGGAATATGCTTCTCGCCGCCAGTCAAACCACCACCATGAAACCAAACCACTGTGGTAAAACTGTCCACATTTTCAGGAAAGTAAATGTCCAGCTTGCACCGTTCTTTCATGTATTCGTCAAGGTTTTCGCCACTTCGGTAGGAAATATTGTTTTCGGTTTTGTAATTAGTCTGCGCTATAATTGAAGTGATAAAACCAACAAAAACTATAGTGAGTAATAGTGTTCGGATCATAATTCTATATTTTGAGATGGGATAAAAGTAGACATTTCAGAACAAAGGGATACGACTTTATTTAAAAGTTCATATCCCTTTATCAAATATTAGTGAGGGCGTGACTTTAAGTCACACTCTCACTATGGCTTTTTAAGCACTTTTCGCTTCGCTAACGCAACCTTCCTTGTACTCAGAAATGATGTTTTTTACCATTTGCGGCGAAACACGGCCATACACTCTGTCGCCAACCATCACCACAGGCGCCAGTCCACAGGCGCCAACGCAACGCAGGCAGTTGAGCGAAAATTTATTGTCGGGAGTAGATTGCCCGACTTCAATACTTAACTGGCGTTTGAATTCGGCAAGCACCTGCTCCGAACCGCGCACGTAGCATGCTGTTCCCATGCAAATGGAAATCGGGTGCTCGCCCATTGGGATCATGGTAAAAAAGGAATAGAAGGTTACCACTCCATAAACTTTGGCGACCGAAATATTCAGTTCTTTGGCAATCACTTCCTGAACCTCGGCAGGCAAATAGCCAAGTTTACCCTGAGTCTGGTGCAAAACGTTGATCAGTTCACTTCCCTCATTCCTGAAATCGGAACAAACCTGCTGGATGATTCCGATTGTTTTTTCTGAAAGTTTTATTCCTGGCATTTCTGTATAGTTGATTCGTTAATATTTAAAGAATAGTCATTTAGTGGTCATTAGTAGTCATTCAATTGTCATTCAATAGTCATTAATGGTCATTTAGTGGTCATTGGTGTTGCCTGAATTTCCGATGGTATTGATGTAATTATTAAGTTTAATTCCCAGAGAATTATATCGGTCAATCAATTCAGAGAACTTATGGAAATTATCCCATTCCATAACCAAATCATGAACTTCATCAGCAAGTTTCATCGAAATCTGATAAACCTGTAAATCCTCCAATTTCATTCCTAATTTTTTTCTACAATTAATGACAATTTAATGACCTAATGACAAACAATGACGTTTTTCAATGACTACAAATGACGCGTAGCCAATGACAACCAATGACCTGTTTTAGCTCCTGTCGAAATACTTGGTGTGCAGCAAATGATGGGCTTTTTCGCTCATCGGTGCGCCCAAAAATTCTTCGTAAAGCTTTTTTATGTATGGGTTTTCGTGCGATTTCCGGAGTGTTTTATTTTTATCCTCAGAATAAATAGCCTTTTGCCGTTTTTTCAAAATTTCGGCATTGCCATGATGGTATGGCTGACCGCCTCCACCAATACAACCACCGGGGCACGACATAATTTCGATGGCATGAAATTCACTGTTTCCGGCCTGAATATCTTCGAGCAACTTACGCGCATTTCCCAAACCATGAGCAATTCCGATATTTATCGGCGTTCCGTTAAAGTCGATGGTTGCCTTGCGCAATCCGTCCATTCCGCGCAATTCCTCGAAATCGACACGTGGCAAAGGTTTCCCTGTAAATAATTCGTAGGCTGTACGAACTGCAGCTTCAATTACACCACCGGTGGTGCCAAAAATCACTCCTGCACCGGTAGATTCGCCCAACGGAGCATCAAATTCTTCATTCGGAAGTGACTTAAATTCGATGTTTCCAAGATTGATCAAATGAGCCAATTCTCTTGTGGTCAGTGCATAATCCACATCAGGATTGCCATTCACAGCAAATTCAGGACGGCTGCTTTCGTATTTTTTTGCCAGACAAGGCATGATGGAAACCACCACAAGATTTTCGCGTTTCACCTTAATTTTATCAGCAAAATAGGTTTTGGCAATCGAACCAAACATTTGCTGGGGCGATCGCGCTGTTGAAGGAATGTCTTTTAATTCAGGAAAAGAATGCTCGAAAAACTTCACCCAGGCCGGACAGCAGGATGTCAGGATCGGAAGTTTAACATTTTGATCGCCAGCTATGTAGGCAGACAAACGGTTCAGCAACTCGGTTCCTTCTTCCAGAATGGTGAGGTCGGCAGCGAAATCGGTATCAAAAACGTAGTCGAAACCCAAACGGCGTAAAGCTGCAACCATTTTCCCGGTCACCAACGTTCCGGCAGGCATTCCGAATTCTTCGCCCAATGCCGCACGAACAGCAGGCGCAGTTTGTACGATTACCGTTTTCATCGGATCGGAAAGTGCACGAATCACAGCGCCGGTCTGGTCAACTTCAGTCAGGGCGCCGGTAGGACAGACAGCCACACACTGACCGCAGTAAGTACAAACGGAGTGGTCGAGGTTCATCTCGAAAGCCGGCGCCACAACGGCATTGAAACCTCGGTTTATCGCTGAAAGAACTCCGACAGTTTGCACGTCGTTGCACATGGTTTCGCAACGGCGGCACATGATGCATTTATTAATATCGCGGATAATTGCCGGAGAAGTATCTTCGCGGTACATCGATTTTTCTCCCTCGTAATGAATCTGACGGATTCCGAGGTGATGCGCCATGTCCTGCAATTCGCAGTTCCCGGATTTTGCACAAATCAGGCAATCAGCCGGATGATCCGATAAAATCAGCTCAACCACGGTGCGACGGGCATTTACCACGCGGATGGTATGCGTACTTATTTCCATCCCTTCAGTGGCTTCGGTACAGCAGGCAGGCGCGAGATTTTTACGGCCCTTCACTTCAACCACGCAAACACGGCAACCTCCGGGTTTATTCTCGATGTTCATGTCATCCAGCTTCATATAACAAAGCGTTGGAATGTCGATCCCGATGCTCGAAGCCGCTTTCAGCACGGTGGTTCCTTTGCGGACTACTACCGGTTTATGATCTATTGTAAGGTTTATCATTTCCATAGAAAGTACTTTTTAGCCAATTAAAACTGCATCAAACTTACATTTCGCAACACACATACCACATTTTATACACAACGACTGGTCGATGTAATGGGGGGCACGTCTTTCTCCTGAAATGGCGCCAACCGGGCAATTCCTGAAACAAATAGTACATCCGGTGCAGCGGTCTGTATCAATTGAATAGTGCATCAATGCCTTGCACTGGCCTGCCGGACAGGAAGACGTTGTGACATGCGCCAGGTATTCGTCGTAAAAATGGTCGAGTGTTGAAAGTACCGGATTGGGCGATGTTTGTCCCAACCCGCAAAGTGATGTATCTTTAATTACATTGCTCAATAACCTCAGCCGGTCGAGATCTTCCACTTTGCCGTTTCCCTCGGTTATTTTTTCCAGAATTTCGTGCAGTCGTTTGTTACCAATACGGCAGGGAGTGCATTTTCCGCAAGATTCGTCGAGCGTAAATTCGAGGTAAAATTTAGCAATAGCCACCATGCAATCGGTATCATCAAGCACAATCATTCCGCCTGAACCCATCATGGAGCCGGCAGCAACCAGATTATCGTAGTCAATCGGTGTATCCAAAAACGTATTGGTCAAACAACCTCCGGAGGGACCACCAGTCTGTACTGCTTTGAATTTGCGGCCATCCTTTATTCCGCCTCCAATATCGTATATTATTTCGCGAAGGGTAATTCCCATTGGAACTTCAATCAAACCCACATTATTGATTTTTCCGGCGAGAGCAAATACTTTGGTTCCCTTTGATTTTTCAGTTCCGATTGAAGCAAACCATTCCGCACCTTTATTAATGATAACCGGAATGTTGGCAAAAGTTTCCACATTGTTCACATTGGTAGGTTTGCCATTGTAACCTTTTTCTGCCGGAAATGGTGGTTTTACGGTCGGTTCGCCACGTTTTCCTTCCATCGAATGGATCAGTGCGGTTTCTTCGCCGCACACAAAAGCTCCGGCTCCGTATCGGATTTCAACATCGAAATTAAATCCGGTTCCCAAAATATCGTCACCCAACAAACCATATTCACGTGCCTGATTGATGGCAATCTTCAGGCGTTCGATGGCCAACGGGTATTCAGCCCGAATGTAAACCAAGCCTTTGTCGGCGCCAATACAATAGCCGCAAATGGCCATCGCTTCGAGCACCGAATGTGGGTCGCCTTCCAAAATTGAACGATCCATAAATGCGCCCGGATCGCCTTCGTCGGCGTTGCAAACCACGTATTTCTGGTCGCTCACCGATTTGCGTGTCAATTGCCACTTCAGCCCCGTTGGAAAACCACCGCCGCCACGCCCACGCAGACCGGAATCTTTGATCATGTCGATCACTTCATCCGGTGTTTTTTCTGAAAGACAGGTTCCAAGAGCAGCGTAACCGTCTCGACCAATGTACTCTTCTATGTTTTCAGGATTGACAAAACCACAATTGCGAAGTGCTATCCGAATCTGCTTTTTGTAAAAATCCATTCCCTTCGAATCGCCCACCAATTCTTGCGTTTCAGGATCGCGGTAAAGCAAACGCTCCACTTTTCGGCCTTTAATAATATGTTCCTCAACAATCTCGGCCACATCTTCAGGATTAACCTGAGTGTAAAAAGTATTGTCTGGCAAAATTTTCACGATGGGACCTTTTTCGCAAAATCCGAAACAACCGGTCAGGATAACCTGAATTTCATCGGAAAGCCCGAACTCATTGAGGCGGTGTTGAAAATTCGATTTGATCAGTTCGCTTTGTGAAGCCTTGCATCCGGTTCCTCCGCATACAAGGATATGCATATTGTATTCGGCCATAATAGTCCGTTTGTTTTTATTTATTATCAATTGTTGAATAAGCTACCGGAATAATTCCATCTACCATTTCATTGAGTTTGATGTGTTTATCAATGATTTCCTGCGCCTTGTTTTTGTTGACAAAACCATAAACCACTGGCGCTTTTCCCGGAATTGTCAATTCGATGGTTGGTTCGGCGTAGCAATATCCCATGCAACCAGTTTGGGTAACGATAACATCAATTCCCTGATGATCAAGCTCCTCAATCAGGAAGTTCATGGTTTCTTTTGCTCCTGAAGCAATGCCGCAGGTTGCCATCGAAACTTTAATTTGAACCAATTGCTCCGGGCTGTCGCCTTTTTCTCTAAGTTTAATTTTCGACTGAACTTCGGATTGAAGTTTCTTTAAGTCAGCCAGACTTTTTATTTTGTTCATCGTTAGTAGATTAAGAGTTATACATTATTCGCTAAAGGTCAATAGTTTGAATCTAAAAATATCTAAGTTTTGTCATTATTCGCTAATTTGGATTTGTTCTAAATTTTCCTGAAGCATTTCCTTCAGGAATAACCTGACGTCAGGATTACTAATCGGAACATTTTCAAGCGTTTGCCTTATTTCGCGGGTATCTATCTCAAATTCGCCTGAAGGTGTTTTATGTTTAAAGACATAGTTGATTTCGTCGGAAGAGCATATCAGGATGAGTAAGGTTCCAACCATATCGCCCATTATTGGACGGTCGAGATGAGACATTCCAAATATTGCGGTGACTTTTGTTCCTTTGCCCAGCTCTGATTCAATACTGAATGAGCCATCTGTCATTTCAGCATTCTGTTTGAAAAGCGACAAACCCAGGCCAACTTTTCGGGTAGTTCGCGAAGTATAAAACGGTTCGATGGCGCGTTTCAATTGTTCCGGATCCATGCCGGTCCCATCGTCGGAAATGGTAATAATTAATTGATTTTCATTGGGATATTCATCAATTTCTATCCCAATCAGTGTAGCTTTTGCCCGGATTGAGTTCTGGACAATGTCGAGAATATGAAGAGAAAGGTCTTTCATTTGAATTAGTTCCAAGTTTCAGGTTCAAAATTCCAGGTTGGCTTTGAATATTGCTTTCTGTGACTGCCAACTTTCACTACGGAATCCTCACATTTCGTCCATCCTCCCGCAACAAAGCTTTCCTTATTTCGGTAAATGTGGGTTCTTCCATTTCAAAGATTGTGAATGTTTTTCCCAGATCTTCAGGATAATGGGCATCCGAGAATTTCACTAAAGTGATTTCAGGATTAATCCTGAATTTTTCACGAACGACCTTTTCATCAGCAAGTTTCGAAATCTGAAGGGCCTCCACTTTTAATTCAGGAGGGAAAAATCCCAACTGACTGTACAGGCTGTTTCGCGGCCTGTCGATGTGCGCCGGAATAAAAATTCCGGAGAGTTCGTGTACTTTCTGCTCTACTTCTTCGATACTCACATCCAATGATGCACCGAGGTAATTGGCCTGTTCTTCCAAAATATAATCGAATTCATCGACCACCGCCTGATAGCCAAACAAGGAAGGTTTATTTGGAATAATTGTGAGATGCAGGTCCAGAAAGTCCTGAAATTCGTTCAGCGCATCAAAATCCTCAAAAAAACCGAGGCAGTGAACTTCTTCGCGCGAAGTCATTTCGCAACCCGGAATCACCGTCAAACCCGACCTTCGCCCCAGTTTCCAAACCAACTGGCAATGTTTGGTCGAGTTGTGATCTGTGATTCCGATGATGTCCAACCCTCTTTTACCGGCAAGCGAAACGATGCGCGCAGGACTCATTTCCAGATCGCCACAAGGTGATAAAACAGTGTGGATATGAAGATCTGTCCTGAACGATTTCATCGTTTACTGGTTAAAGAGTTGATACAGTTTTCCAGCAATTTCGAATGTTGACAGGCTGGTTCCCAGCACCGGTATATTTTCATCGTTGGAATGCCTGACCGTATTTTCCAGCGGCTCAAGGTTATTCACCAGAATTACAGCGGCCAAATCTTTCAGCGATGCAATTGCCATCACATTCTGATGCACCTGTAAGGTAATCCAAACTTCGCCTTCACGGGCATTTCCCATCACATCACTCAACAGGTCGGAAACATATCCGCCCGAGATTTCGCGATCCAAACCTTTTTGGCCCGAATACACTTTTAATTTTAGCTTTTCAACAATTTCAGAAACCTTCATTTCGTCGTCCTCTTTTATTACAATCTGCTTTAAATCTATCTTTTCCCCATTTTTTTTGCACATTCTGAAGCGCTTTTCTGGCCGTAATCTTTCCCTCGTCTTCCCACATCTGTTGCAGGAAAATGCAATCCGACATTTTCGCCTTGCCGTTAACCATGTCTTCGGCAAGGGCATGGCAGTTGGGTGCACCACAAGCCCCGCAGTCAATTCCCGGCAAAGAGCATACGATTCGTTGTGCTCTGGTCATTTTCTCCATCGCCTTCACCCTGTCTTTTCCAAATATGAAAAGTGGTTTCGGGCTAATAGAATCGATGACCAGCTTTTGTTTCAGTTCTTCAATATCAACCCTGATCGTGGATTCCGAAATATCTTTTGCTGACGGATAGCGCTTTGCCCGTCGCTCAAGTTTTTCAACAGTCAGAAACCTGTTTCCGGTAAGCAGAATGCCACCGGCACAACTTTGGTCACAGGCACGAAGTTCCAGAAAATCGACTCCCTTCACCTGATCGTTTTCGAGCCTTTCAAGAAACCGTACTACATTGTGTATTCCGTCGATGGCAATACTTCTGGAACCAAAATGGCCGGACTCACCGCGTGTCTGGCTCCACAGAATGCCCTCCTCCGAAAGATTTTGCCGCTGTTCCGAATTGTCTTCAGCTTCAACTTCCGAAATCACTTTCATGACTTCATTGTACAGATGGTTCATATTAACAATGCCATCCACAATCGACTCGCGCTCTCCTACCGGACTTTTTACTGAAGCTATTTTGGCAATACAGGGAGTTGCATAAAAAAGACCAATTTCCTCGCGCTGTGCTCCTTCGAGCAGCAAGCGTTCAATGGCAAAATGCGCTGCCAGATCGTGTGGAGCTTTCCGGAGAATGAGATTTTCGGTAAGCGATGGATACCGCCCCTGAATAAGGCGAACGATTGCCGGACAGTAGGTGGAAATTGCAGGTTTGGGATTTTCTTCGTTCCTGAGATATTCGTTCACTGAATCTAACAGTAGTTGTATTGGCTGTTCGACCTCGAAAACATGGGTAAACCCAACTTTTTTCAAGCCGCTGTATATCTGTGTTTCATTGTATTTCTCCGGAAACTGACCGATCATGATGGATGGAAAAAGGATCACGCGGTATTTGAAAGCTCTAATTTTTGTCAGATCGTCCTGTTCCACATAAAATGCCTGGGTAGGACAGGAACGATGGCATTGGCCACAGTCGACGCAACGTTCGTGGTCGATAACCGCTAACCCGTCTATCACCCGAATGGCTTCGGTAGGACATGCTTTCATGCAGTGCGTGCACCCGATGCATTTGGCAGCATCTACTTTTAACGCGTGATAATTTGGTAATCCGCTCATGAGAAATTATTTACCATTTTAACCGTTGTACCTTTTCCCACTTCCGATTCAATATATAATTCGTCTGTATTTTTTTTCATATTTGGCAGACCCATTCCGGCGCCGAAACCCATTTCGCGAACTTGCTTGCTTGCTGTTGAAAACCCTGCCTGCATTGCCTGTTCAATATCGGGAATGCCAGGGCCTTCGTCGCTCACCAAAATCGTGATCTTGCTTTCGTCAATTTCAACATCGACTGTTCCGCGCCAGGCATGTGCCACCACATTCACCTCCGCTTCGTACAATGCAATCACAATGTTTTTAATGGTTTTCCCATCAATGTCCAATTGCTTCAATACCTTTTTTACCTCGCTCGACGGATGTCCTGCGTGTGTAAAATCGCCTCCTTGTATGGAAAAAATTAGTTTCAAGATAAAAAGCCTCCCCCAAACCCCCTCCACAAGAGGGGGCTTAATGAACCGGTTCCCGAATATTTTCTCATTTGATTATTGATAGCCTCCCCCCTACCCCCTCCAAAAGAGGGGGAGAAAAAATCGCAATGATGAAAGGGTTTCATATTTCTCATGCTTTGTTTCTTGGTCGTTATCCTAAAATAGTAAATGGTAAATAGCAAAATTGTAAATCAATAGATCGGTTTTAGTCCGGCCTGAAATAAAAGGCCGCTCGACTTAAAAAGCGAATACGGTGATTCGAGAATACACATTCCGTTCTCTTTGGCCAGATCGAGCATTGGCTGATTGGCTTTTTTGTTGCGAACAAATACAATGGCGCGGATATCGGCCATTTCGGCGGTACGTATTGCCTGAAGGTTGACCATACCAGTCAGAAGAACCAGATTGTCGGTATCAAGTGTAAGTACATCGCTCATCAGGTCGGAACTGTATCCCATCTCCACCTCTTCATCGAGTTTATCGGCACCACAAGATATGTTGGCATTTAAAACAGCAGCGATCTCTTTCAGCTTCATTGTAATTTTTAAATGGGTTTGCGGCAAATTTCAGAAAAAATTACCAAATACCTGTGATCTAAATCAGTATTGAGGCTTATTTAAAATGGTTATAGAGAAGAAATTCAAATGAATTCCTGCTTCTGATTTTTCAGTCCAAAATATTTGCTACAGAATAAAGCGGGTAAACCTGAATATTTTCGTATCCTGCAAAATTCTCCAGAGAAATCCGGCACCCATATTTTGCTTTTTTTAAAAAGAAACAGGAATCTACTGATCATTGAACCTTTTTCAAAGGCAATATTAGCTGCTAATTCATATTTTTAAACGGCGCATGCAGTTCGTAAGCAGGAACAAGGTGTACAGCGCTTTGGAATTCCTAACTAATAAATGACTGCGGTTGGAAATTCACAAATGTTTCGTAATTTAAGTTCGAAATTCACACACTATGATTTACGAAGAAAAATCTTTCAATCAGGGATTTATTGATGATCCTGAATTGCATCAAAAAATTATTGATGCATTGCCAATTCCGATTTTCTACCGCGACCTGAGTGGCATTTACAAAGCCTGTAACCTTGCTCAGGAAAAACTGTTGGGCTTGCCCAAATCTCAAATTATCGGGAAAACTGTTTTCGATATCCAGCCTTTTGAGATCGCTGAGATTTATTCGAAACGCGATCAGGAATTGTTTGACAGTCCGGGAGATCAGAATTATGAAGCGAAGTTCCGCGATGTTTCCGGGGTGGTGCACGATGTGGTTTTCAACAAAGCGGTTATTCGCAACAACCAAGGGGAAATTGCCGGAATTGTGGGGTCAATTTTCGACATAACCGAACGTAAAAAAGCAGAACGTAAACTTGAAAAAGCCCGCGAAGCTACAGTGATTGCTTCGGCCATGATGCACAAAATCAGGGCCGGAATCATTATTATCGACAGCGAGTTTAAAGTGATAGACTCGAACGAAGGTTTTGCAAAACTGTTTGGTCCCGAAATAGAGGAACTATACGAAACTATTCCGGGTTTGCATGGTGCCGACCTGAAAGAACTGGTTCCGGATGTTATCTTCAAAATGTTCTCCTCAGCCATGATTTCAGGAGAAAATATGATTGAGCGCGACCTGAAAATTCAGAATAAATTGCTGCATGTTTCGGTAATTACTATTTATAAACACCGGGTGGTAGGGGCATTATTGCGCGATATGTCGGCTCCGTCGCTTGTTCGCGAAGAAATTATCAGTCGCGCACAACGTGTGAACAGGCAAAATCTGGAAACTGTACAGAAAATCGCATTCCTGCTTGGCGACAACGCTTCACTTACTGAGGAATTGCTTAATTCAATCATCGAATCTTATAAATACGGAGAGGATGAATAGTGATTACCACATAGAAGTAGATGTTCATCAACTCAACCATCACGGACAAGTCGTTTGCGGCGATGTTTTTCATTCAAGGCTAATCAGTGCCGAAGGGAGAACAATTCTGGTGCTTTCGGATGGAATTGGACATGGTGTAAAAGCCAATGTTTTGGCAACGCTCACCGCCTCAATGGCTTTGAACTATGCCTCGTTCCACACAAAACCGGAAGTTGCTGCCAATATTTTCATGCGTGCACTGCCCAAAAGCAGGGACGGCAAAGAAAGTTATGCCACATTTACCATTATCGAAATTGAAGATGCCGGACAGGTAAGGATCATCAACTACGAAAATCCGCGCTCTGTAATTTTCAGGAGAGGGCAGGTTTTTAATCCAAAAGAATCTCAAATTCCAATAAGAGGAGAAGAAAATGCAGGCAAAATACTACGGATCAGAGAGTTTTCGCCCATGCTCGAAGACAGAATTATATTCATGACCGATGGCATTGTTCAGTCAGGTTTGGGAAGCAAACGTTACCCTGCGGGTTGGGAACTCGATAACATTGAAAAATTTGCTGAAAGCCAGATTGCCCGCGAATATGAAATATCGGCCACCAAACTGGCCCGTAAAATACTGAACCAGGCTTCGATGAACGATGGGTTCGAAATGAGCGATGACGCCAGTTGCGGAGTTGTTTATTTCAGACAACCCCGCCAGTTTATGTTGATTACCGGGCCTCCATTTTATAAAATAAAGGATGCCGAATTTGTAAAGAAAATTCAGGAATTTCCGGGGAAAAAGATTATTTGCGGTGGAACAACTGCTGAAATTATTGCCCGCGAACTGGATCTGGAAATTGATATTCAGCATCGGTTTTCGGAAAAAACATTGCCCCCGGCAGCTAAAATGGAAGGGTTCGAAATTGTTACCGAAGGGATTCTGACACTGGGACGCGTGGAGGAAATTCTGGAGAATTATACAACTGATATGCGGCTGGAAGATAGTCCGCCGGAAGAAGTTGTAAAGCTCCTGACACAACACGACGACATTCATATTATCGTTGGAACCCGCATCAACTGGGCGCACCAGGATCCTGATCAGCCCATCGAACTTGAAATCCGCAAGTCGGTTGTAAGGCGGATTGTACGGTTGCTTGAAACCCGTTTTTTTAAAAAAGTAACAGTTGAATTGGTCTAGGCTTCTGGTTGATTTATGCTATAAAAGGTTGATCTTTTTTGTTTGAAAGAGGAAATATATTCAAACATTGCATTAGTTTTGTTTCATATTGTAATATATACAATAAACACATACTTAAAAACCTAACCACCATGAAACCAACTTTTCTAATTTCCTTCATTTTTTTCTTACTCGGCTATTTAATAGCAACAGGTCAAACGCAAAGTGTACAATTGAATTCATTGGGATTTCTGCCTCAGCAATCGAAAAAAGCCTCTATCGTTGGCGATACCAAATCGTTTGTTGTAAAACAGGTTTCAAATAAGTCAGTCGTATTTAAAGGGGAGGTTTCAAAACCTGTCTTCCAGAAAGACGTGAATCAGAACGTTGCAGTGGCTGATTTCTCGTCTGTGAACAAAAATGGCAAATATTACATCGAGACAGCAGAAGGAACCAAATCTGCAGAGTTCGAGATTTCTCCAAAAGTTTACAATCAGGCATTTTATACCAGTATGCGCGGATTCTATTTGTGGCGCTGCGGCACTGCAGTTTCAGGAACACACAATGGCCATCATTTTGCCAACGAAGCCTGTCATTTGGAAGATGGTTACGAAGATTACCAGGGCAAACCGGGTGTGCGCCGAAACGGAACCGGTGGCTGGCACGATGCAGGTGACTACGGAAAATATGTGGTAAATGCCGGAGTAACTGTTGGAATAATGTTTATGGCATGGGATCAGTTTCAGGATAATTTGAAGAAATTCTCGCTCGACCTGCCCGAAACGGCAAAAGGTTATCCTGATTTTCTGAAAGAAATGAAATGGGAAACCGACTGGTTGCTGACGATGCAATACACCGATGGTTCAGGAAAAGTGGCCCATAAATTAACCGCGAAGAATTTCGAACCATTTTGCAAGCCTGTAGATGACAAGCAAAAAAGATATTTCACAGAATGGAGTTCGGCTGCAGTTGCCGATTTTGTGGCCATGATGGCTCAGGCTGCCCGCTATTTCGAACCTTACGACAAAGCATATTCGCAAAAATGCCTTGCAGCGGCAAAACTGAGCTACAAATTCCTGAAAGAAAATCCTGAAGATAAAAATTTTGTTCAGGGCGAATTCAAAACCGGAGGCTACCAAACCTCAGATCCTGACGACCGGCTTTGGGCTGCTGTAGAAATGTGGGAAACCACCGGCGATGCAACTTTCCTGAAAGATTTTGAAGAACAGGCTACAAAAATGAATTTCAAAATTGATGAAGATTGGGACTGGGGCGATGTTTCGAATCTGGGAATGTTTCAATATACGCTATCTAAAAAATCAGGAAAGAATCCTGAAGTTTTAAAAGCCATTCAAAAAAACATTGTGGACGGAGCCAATTCAATCGTGAAAAATGCGAATTCCGATGTTTACGGACGACCATTGGTAAGGTATTATTGGGGCTGCAACGGAACCATTGCCCGTCAGGTGCTAAACCTGCAGGTAGCAAACAAAATTTCACCTGACAAAAATTACATTCAGGCTTCACAGGATGCAATTGCGCATATTTTTGGGCGCAACTACTACAATCGATCCTATGTAACAGGATTGGGAATTAACCCTGCGATGAAACCGCACGACCGTCGTTCAGGATCGGACAATGAAGTTGAACCATGGCCAGGCTACATCGTTGGCGGCGGACATTCGGCAACTGGCTGGAAAGACGAAGAGGAAGATTACCGCACCAACGAAATCGCCATCAACTGGCAGGGAGCGCTGGTTTATGCACTGGCAGGGTTTATTGGAAAATAGGGTATAAATCAGAAAGGCAGAATTCAACTTTGAATTCTGCCTTTCTGATTTATACAATTCGATAATTAAACCATCGGGTATTTCTTGAATATTTCTTCTGATTTCGCCAGAATATCAACATACTGGGCACGTTGATAGGTGAACGGATCTTTAAGGTTTTTTCTGGATAATTTTCCGCGGAAATCGTTCAGGTTTTTATAGCCTTTGTTGTCCATCCAGATATGAATCCCTTCGAGCATTGTAGCTACATACGACAATTCTTTTTTGTAAACTGCCGAAACGATTTGTACGACATCGGCACCAGCCAGAATAAGCCTGATTACATCTTCCGAAGTATAAATACCACGGCTGGCACAAATACTTGCATCAATATTTCCATGCAGCAAACCAGCATACCGCAAAGCCAAATGATGATCACGTGGCTGGCTCAATTCCCACGGGAAGTGAAAATTTTCAGTTTCAATGTCAATTTCGGGCTGAAAGAACCGGTTAAACATTACAAAGCCGTCAACACCGGCTTCATCCAGTTTTTTAACAAAATTCAGGGTATTGGTATAAAATGGGCTTAACTTTACACTTACTGGTATTTTAACAGCTTTTTTTACACTTTTTACAATCTGATACTGCTTGTCTTCGATTGAAGAAGCGCCAACTTCGAAATAACCTGGAGTTGCATATAGATTCAGCTCAAGACCATCGACACCGGTTTCTTCAAGCAGTTTGGCATATTCGACCCAACTGGGCTCGTACATGGCATTTAAACTGGCAAAAACAGGAACAGATGTATTTTCTTTTAACTTTTTGAGGTTATAAAGGTGTTCTTTCGGGCCGGCATGTTCGATGTCAGGAAATAGACGACCCATCTCTGAATTCCGGTTGTCATATTCGTTCAATTCCTCATCAAACTGAAGGCTTTCCAACTGGATCTGCTCTTCAAAAAGCGATTTGTAAACAATTGCAGCAATTCCGGCTTCTTCGAGTTCTTTTATTACTTCGGGTTTTGTAACAAGATTACTGGCGCCCAAAATCAAAGGATTTTTTAATTTGACGCCCATGTAGGTAGTTGATAAATCTGCCATAATATTTGGTTTTAGTGTTGTCAATTTTATTACTTAAACTCAATGCCTGCCAATTTTGTTCAGTAAAGTTGCAAAAAAAAATAACCCCGGGAAGAATCCACAGGGTTATTCGTATTTGAGTACAAAAAAATGATCAGTATTTGTTTTAAATACTTTCAGCCTTGAAATTACAACAAACTAAAGGCAACTGTCAAACCAGCCATCACAATAGAAACCATACTCATCAGCTTGATCAGGATATTGAGCGAAGGACCGGAAGTATCTTTAAACGGATCGCCAACAGTATCGCCAACAACACAGGCTTTGTGAATATCAGAGCCTTTTCCGCCCAAATGACCTTCTTCAACGTATTTCTTGGCATTGTCCCATGCACCACCGGCATTGGCCATGAAAATAGCAAGTACAAAACCAGCAGACAAACCTCCAACGAGCAGACCCATTACACCTGCAACACCAAAAATAACTCCGGTAACAACAGGAACGATAATGGCTAAAAGTGAAGGGAACATCATTTCCTTTTGAGCGCCTTTGGTTGAAATTTCTACGCAACGAGCGTAATCGGGTGTTCCTGTTCCTTCTAAAATACCTTTGATTTCCCGGAACTGACGGCGAACTTCCTCAACCATTTGCTGAGCGGCACGGCCAACGGCATTCATCGTCAGACCACAGAACACAAAGGCCATCATTGATCCCAAGAACATACCGATAAGCACCTTTGGGTTCATTAATGTCACCTGATAATAATTCATAAAATCGACAAATGATGCTTTGCTTGTTTCAATGATATCACCATTTGCAAATTCCAGAGTGGTTTGTCCCAATCGCAAAAGCCCCATTTTTATTTCTTCGATATAAGAAGCAAGTAAGGCCAAAGCGGTTAGTGCAGCCGAACCAATCGCGAATCCTTTTCCGGTAGCAGCAGTGGTATTGCCCAAGGCATCCAAAGCATCGGTACGTTTGCGAACCTCTGCTCCCAATCCGCTCATTTCAGCATTTCCACCAGCGTTGTCGGCAATCGGACCATAAGCATCGGTTGCCAAAGTAATTCCCAAAGTAGAAAGCATACCCACGGCGGCAATACCGATACCATACAATCCCATGCTCAGGTTTCCGGCAGTAAGCATGTTTTTCACATCAAATTCAATTGCACAGAGGAATGAGAGCATGATAGCGAATCCAATGGTTACCACCGGGATGGCGGTAGAGATCATTCCCAGTCCTAATCCTGAAATAATAACTGTTGCAGGACCTGTTGCAGCGCTTTCGGCAACTTTTTGAGTTGGACGGAAAGAGTGTGAAGTGTAATATTCGGTTCCCTGACCAATGATAATACCGGCAACCAAACCGCAAACTACGGCGAACGATATGCCCATCCAATTTTCAAGGCCAATGTAATAAAGAATACCAAAAGTGGCGATTGCAGTAAGCAGTGAACTGATGTTTACTCCGCGGTTCAAGGCAGCCATCAATTGTCTCATATCAGCTTTTTCACCTGTTTTTACCAAAAAGATTCCGATAATAGAGAGGAAAATACCAACGGCAGCGATGAGCATTGGAGCAAAAATTGCTTTTGTCTGCATTTCAGGAGTGAGAATAAATGCCGATGCACCCAAGGCAGCGGTTGCTAAAATTGAACCGCAATACGATTCATATAAATCGGCTCCCATACCAGCTACGTCACCTACGTTATCACCTACGTTATCGGCAATGGTGGCAGGGTTGCGCGGATCATCTTCAGGAATACCCGCTTCCACTTTACCCACCAAGTCCGCGCCCACATCGGCAGCCTTCGTATAGATACCTCCACCAACCCTTGCAAACAATGCCTGAGTTGACGCACCCATTCCGAAAGTAAGCATGGTGGTGGTAATAATCATCATCTTGTGTCCCTGATCTGGATCCTCAACAAAGTAGTCAAGTACCATATACCAGATTGAGATATCAAGCAAAGCCAATCCAACGACCACCAATCCCATCACGGCACCTGAGCGGAAAGCAACCTGCAATCCCCTGTTCAGTGACTTAGAGGCCGCATGAGCGGTACGGGCCGAAGCATAGGTAGCTGTTTTCATCCCGAAGAATCCAGCCAGCCCCGAGAAGAACCCACCGGTAAGGAAGGCGAAAGGAACCCATGGATTTTGCAGTTCGTAATAAGCCATCACCGTAAAGACCAAAGCCAATACAATGAAAACGATAACAACCACCTTGTACTGTTGTTTCAGATAAGACATCGCGCCCTCACGCACATACTGTGCGATTCTTTTCATCGTGTCGGTGCCTTCGCTTTCACGCATCATCTGCTTGAAGAAGTACAGCGCGAAACCCAAAGCGACGATGGCTGCAAAGGGTATCAAAAAGAAAATATTACTCATAAATTTTTGGTTTTTATGCAACAAAGTTGCAGTTAGATAATTGTGTTTATTCAGTATTTTTTGAAAGTCTCGAAATTAACAATTAATGACTTGATTGATCAATCGATCTAAATGTTATATGACAGCATAACCACTTCTTTTGCTGAAGCCGAAATTATAAATTTTCACCAAATTGAATCATCGACTGCACTTCAGGTAACAATTTGTAAACAAATTCTTAATATAGCTTTTAATTCAAAACATTCAATCACTTTCGAACAGCTTTCCGGGAAGTAATTTTTCTCCTGATATTCGGTAAATTCAGAATTAACAATGAAGAAGCAATCAATATCATTCCTGAAACAGATACAAAGTCAGGAGATTCATCGGGAAGCAGCAACCAACTTAGAATTGCGCCTGCTACCGGTATCAGAAATTTCCAGATACTTAACTCTGATACTTTCACCATTGGCCTGCGCAGCAAGGTGTTCCAGATTGTAAATGCCGCTGCTGAAAGAAAACTCAGCCACGCCAATGCAACAAAATATTCAGGAGGAAAAATCCGGTATGGAAGACCTTCAATAGGTATGGAAACCAGGAAAAGGAAAAGACCACCAATAAAAAGTGAAGCTGAAGTTAAAACCATTGGAGAAATGGTTTGCTGCTTTCGGGCAATTACAACACTGGTGATACCCGATGTCACATTGTTCACCAGCAATAAAATCACCCCTGTCATAGCTATTTCGGCTCCCGATGGAAGGCGGTCACGTCCAAGTGTAATGATGGCGACCCCAATTATCCCAATCAAAAAACTGCCGGTTTTAAACCAGTCCAACCGGTCGCCAGGGTTAATAAAATGCGAGGTCAGGGCAATAAACAATGGAGAAGACCCAACAATCATTGCTGCAATGGAAGCCGGAACCAAACTGACGCCCAGATAAAAAAGCGAATATTGAAGGATTACCTGCAAAAATGCGATCAGGCATACGTACCAAAAATTCGCAATGACCTCCTTCCTGAAACGTGCAAAATTATGCACAAAAGGAATTAACATCAAACCTGAAATGATAAACCGAATGCCGGCAAACTGAAGCGGTGTTTGGTATTTCAGGCCAATCTTGACCCCCACAAAGGCTGATGACCAAAGCAGGCAGGCAGCGATGGCCAGAAATACAGTTTGGGAAAGGTATTTTTTCATGAAGGTTGTACACGTGAGAAAAGGTATTTTACAAATCTAAAATCCAAAATTATTAATCAGACTTCACTGAAGTTGGTTACCAACTGATTCAAAAAAAGATAGACTTTTTATCTTTTGATGTAATAATAATTGCATCCATCTCATTTATATTTTTCTCAAAAGTATCAAATCATTTTAAACATTATAACGAAATCACATTTGCACCAACCATAGGAGAAGTTCATCAACAGGGTTAGTACTTACAAACACGAAGTACTAATGAACGTTATTTTCCAGCATTCTATATTCAAAAGCATTACTGACGGTCTTTCTTTTGCATTCCATATAATTGAAAGGATTATATGCAAACTAAAAGAATAAAAAATTAATTTGATAATAACTTAGTTTCACAAATCATACTTTGATGCTGATAGTATTGTTAATACCGCAAGCGAATTAAAGTTTACCAATGAACTAAAACAACTCCTCCATCAGGAATTAAATAATCCCACTCCTGAATTTGTAAAACACTTAGCAAAACAAGTTTATCCGGGTATGGTTACTGCTAAAATCCTTGACCAATTCACAAACCTGACGAAAAAACCTGTTCAGCAATATATTAGCGACCTAATCACTGAGAGACTAAAAACGGCTCTTACCAAAGAAGATGAAGCCTCAAAAGACCAAGACATTAAACAAGTTATTGTTCCTGATAAAGAAAGCGGAAGTAAAATTGAAACTACGGAAGAAGAATTAGAAGGATATATGATTATTAAATCAATCTTACGGCAAAAAATAGATCTGAAGCGCTTATCATATCGGGATGCACAGACCTACTTTGCTGTTCTCCTTGATGATAATAATCGGAAACCTATCTGCAGATTATATCTGTAAGAAACGGTGCCGAATTATACGACAGAATTAAACTCAGCCCCAATTTTACGAATACCGTCAATTATCCGTTGCCTTTGAGCCGGACGTGGATTTCTATACCCACTGGCATAATGTCCCAGCAATCGTTCATTTATTCCGGTAACACGCGCAAGTGCCGACCGGGTAAGTATGCCATTGAAATAATGAAGCACCGCCTGCGTATTTAACTCGAATTCTAATTCATATTCTCCTTGCAGTTCATTGGGTATTTCGTCACCATCAGCCCGCATAGCTTCCAGGTGCCATTCCAATGATTCTGCATATGCCTTTTTTACACCATCTAATGTTTTATGAGTCGCCACGCAGCCAGGTACTTCATTACTTCCGGCACCGTAATTATCCAACCATCCTATTTGTACCTTAATTTTTTGCATCATATCGTTTTTAATGGATCTGCAATTATCGCCAACCTGCCTGTTTGAAAATAATGTTTAAAATAAACTGTTCTAAAGTTTCGCTTGGTTTACCATTTACCGTTACTTTCCCCTTTTTCGTAGGATGCTTAAACTGTCGGTGGCTGCCCTTTTGATCGATCAAATACCATCCATCATCGATAAGCAATCTCAAGACATCAGAAACCTTTAGCTTTTTCATTAGTTGGATAGTTTAGTGGAACGAAGATAGTACAAATAGTATCATTCGTGAAATAAATTTCCTGCAATTTTAATAAAGATACCAAATCTCGAAAAAAGTTTGAATGTTATATTTCCAAAAACAAAAAAGGTAGCTGATAGCTACCTTTTTGGTTTATTTATAATGTGTGATTATTGCACCCATTTTAAATGATGAAAATCCTGCCGGTGAGGCAATTCCACGTGTTTCGGATACATCCTGATGGCATAACTAAATGCACCTGCATTCATCAATTGGAGATTCAAGTTATACGTGATGATGGATCCTTCGATTTTTTCGATGTCAAACTGAAGGCAATCTACCAATTCAACAGAGTCATCGTTTCCATGCTCGGTAATAACCATTTCAATGCCAACATTCTGTGGGTTCAATCCTTTCAGATCGGCCACCACCTGTGCCGGATAATTATCGCCAATTTTCAATACATTGGTAATACCATCAGTCATTCGTACACTCTTCACTTCAATCTGATCCCATACCGATGAAACATTGATTTTCCATTCTGAAATTTCTTTGGCCAATGTATAGTCGAAAGCATTTAACCTTGCAGAACGTTTGGCCTGTGGGTTATAAAACCGATCCTGATAATCGCGTATCATGCGGGCAGTAGTGAAATTTGGAGCTACCTGAGCAAAAGTATTCTTGATATAAGAAACCCATTTTTCAGGAACACCTTTGATATTTCGTGTATAAAATGCGGGTAAAATTTCTTCTTCAAAAATATTGTAAATGGTTTCTGCATCCAATTCATCCTGAAGTTCGTTTACATCGTAGGTGTTTTCCTGCGAAAGCGCCCAACCAGCATCCTTTTTGTAACCTTCTACCCACCATCCGTCGAGTACCGAGAAATGAATGGTTCCGTTCATCACACCTTTTTCGCCGCTGGTACCCGATGCTTCGAGTGGGCGGGTTGGAGTGTTCATCCAGATATCGACACCTTGCAGCATCATTTTAGCCAGATTCATGTCGTAATTCTGAACAAACAGAATTTTGCCGATGAATTCCGGGCGTTTTGAAATTTCGACAATGTATTTTATTAAATCCTGACCGGCTTTATCGGCAGGATGTGCTTTTCCGGCAAAAATAAACTGAACCGGACGTGCCGGATCATTCACGAGTTTCGACAAACGATCGAGGTTACGGAACAATAAATGTGCTCTTTTATAAGTTGCAAAACGCCTTGCAAAACCAATTGTGAGCGCGTAAGGGTTCAATTTACCCAGCACCTCATTAATCTGCTTCGGATTTTCATTCCTATTGACCCAGTTATTTGTAAACCGCTGTTTAATAAACCCTATCGTTTTCAGGCGAAGATTTTGTTTCATGTTCCAGATTTCTTCATCAGGAACCTGGTAAATATTATCCCAAAGGTCAAAATTAAGTTGCTCTTCCGGAAATTTAGGACCAAAATATTTTTGATGAAGATCTCTCCATTCCTTTGCTACCCAAGTTGCGTAATGCACACCATTGGTAACGTAACCTATGTTGATTTCTTCAGCAAGATATCCTTCATACAATGGTCGGAATATATCCTTGGATACATCACCGTGCAAGCGGCTAACACCATTAATTCCCTGCGAAAGGTTACAAGCCAGATAACTCATATTGAAATGATCTTCATACGGGTTGGCTTTACCCAAACTGATGAATTCATCCCAGGTGATTGCTATTGACTGTGGGTAACTTTCCATGTACCTTTTAAAAAGATCCTGATGAAATGAATCATGTCCGGCAGGCACAGGCGTATGTGTTGTAAACAAAGTTGAAGCTCTTACGACTTCTTTTGCTTCCAAATACTTCAGTGATTTCTTTTCAACCAGAACTTTCATTCTTTCAAGGCCAATCATTGCAGCATGTCCTTCATTACAATGATAGATATCAGATTCAATACCAAGTTTTTTCAGGGCACGAATACCTCCAAGGCCAAGTAATATTTCCTGTTTCAGCCGGTTTTCGTTATCGCCGCCATATAAATGATGCGTTACAAAACGATCCTCATCTGAATTGGCATCAAAATCCACATCAAGAAGAAATAGTCTGACAGATCCAATGTTAACCTGCCAAACACGGGCGGTTACAGTTCTGCCGGGATAATCAACCTGAACACTCACCCATTCGCCATTTTGGTCGAATGCAGGCTGTACGGGTATTTTCGAAAACTCCTGGGCATCGTAATGTGACATTTGCTCGCCGGTAATCGAAATATTCTGACGAAAGTAACCGTAACGGTATAAGAGTCCTACACCTGTAAGGTTAACTTTCGAGTCGCTGGCTTCTTTAAGGTAATCGCCTGCAAGAATGCCCAAACCACCTGAGAAAATTTTCAGGCTGTCGTGCAGGCCATATTCCATGCTGAAGTATGCTATAGACGGGCCGGAAAGAGATTTTCTGTCAGCCAGGTATGTTTGAAGCAAATTCGAAACTTTGCCCATCTGAAGCAAAAAACTTCCATCATTTTCAAGTTCAAGAAAACGCTGATAACTTACTTTTTCGAGCAATAAAATGGGATTGTGCTCACATTCTTCAAATAATTCGGCATCGATATACTGAAACAACTCACGCGCCTCTGTATTCCATACCCACCAAAGGTTACGGCTTAATTCTTTTAACGATGATAATTTCTCCGGAATATTTGATTCAACAAATAATTTTTTCCAAACTGGTTGATCCACAATTGAATGATTTAATAAATAACTACTATTTTTTCTTGCCGGGGGATTTTTCTTTTACAGTTTTAACTGAACTTACAGAACGCTGAACAGTTTGTTTTGTTTGCAGTGAGATGATTTCTGCCTCATATTTTTTAAGTTTGGCTTCTTTCTCTTCCAGAATTTTATTTAGCCCTGCAATTTCCAGTTGCGATTTGCTTTCAGGAGCAAAAGTGTTTAGCCTTAACTTGAAATCGCTCAATACGTTCATGTAATTGATAAATGCTTCATAGGGACTTTCATATGGATTGAAATACTTGTGAACTTCGCCATCAGAGAAGAACTTAGTACACATGTAATAAAAATGGTCGCTGGCCTGCAAATAGTTCCAGTCTTTTATCATGGCGCTATCGGTAACCCTGCTCATGCGGTCGGCCAGTTCATATACTTTATTGAATGCCTCGTCCTGAAGTTCATTGCCCAGCCAGGCCGACAGGTCACGTTCTTCATCAGCCCACGAAATTGGAGTCGGAACGCTAACAATTGAAACGGGCTGAAAATTAGCCGCGATTTCGGAAGGAGTGGCAAATGTTATCTTTGAGTTTTTGAAAACGGCATCAGGTAATTGCTCCATAAACTTGAATATGCCGGTTTCTGCAGACTGGTGTTCGCCAAATGTTTCGTAATCGAGAAAAATGTTGAAGATTTCATCTTTACCCATGCTTTTTAGCCATCCCACATATTTTTCTGCAGTTAACGGATATTCATTCCACCCTTGATTTGAAAAGCGGAAAGCTAGGTCGTCGCTCAATTTAAAATTGCGCATCAGCACTTTCAATCTTGGATTTATCGCGTTTACATACAAAAAATTAGGCGATTTCCAGCCGAGAATGTGCCGTGCACCTTCAGTAATCATTGCTTTATAACCCATGTCGGCAATCAATTCACCAATTTCATCCGAATAAATCAATTCGGTATTTCTGAAAACGGTTGGTTTCTGCCCAAAATATTTTTCGATCAGCCGGTCATGTTCCAGTATCTGCTGCCTGAAAAGATCATTATTTTTCATCGAAACCAAAGAATGTGAATAGGTTTCCGACAAAAATTCAACATGGCCGGTATCCGCCAAAGCTCTGAATGAATCGAGCACTTCAGGTGCATACAATTCAAACTGTTCGAGTGCCAATCCTGAAATAGAATAGGCAACTTTGAATTTACCCTTGTGCTTATTAATCAGTTCAAGCATCATTTGGTTGGCCGGCAGGTAACAGCGGTCGGCTACTTTACGAAGAATTGATTCATTGGCATAATCATCGTAATAGTAATGATCATTACCGATATCGAAGAAACGATAACGACGGTAACGAAATGGTTGGTGAACCTGAAAATAGAAACAGATGGACTTCATATCTATGGTTTTTTCTTGTTATTCATTTCCAATTGCTTTGAGATATACATCCCGTACATTTTTAGCTGAGTTTTTCCAAAGGAGGCTGTCAACTTCGGCTTTTCCATATTCTTTAAACATGTTGTGAAGCGCCGGATAATTAATCAGACCGTATATTGCATCGGCCATTGCGTAGGTATCCCAGTAGTCAATCTTAATGGCATATCTCAAAATTTCGGAAACGCCCGACTGATAAGAAATTATCACGGGAACGTTTGATTGCATGGCTTCAAGTGGTACGATTCCAAAAGGTTCTGAAACAGAAGGCATCACAAATACGTCGCTCATCCGGAACATATCAAAAACATCGTCGCCTTTCAAAAAGCCTGTAAAATGGAACCGATCGGCAATTTTCAATTCGGCTGCCCGTTTTACCATCGCATTCATCATGTCGCCGCTTCCGGCCATTACAAAGCGAACGTTGTTCATTTTCTTCAGTACCATGTTTGCGGCCTCAACAAAATACTCAGGACCTTTTTGCATGGTGATCCGTCCCAGAAAAGTTACAATCTTTTCATCTACTCCTTTTTTGAGCTTTATTTTTTCTTCCTGTGATAACGGTTCAACTGCGTTGTAAACGGTTGTAACCTTATCAGGATTGATATTGTATTTTTCGATAACTATGTTTCGGGTCATGTTACTAACCGCAATAATCTGGTCGGCAGCATCCATTCCTTCCTTTTCCATTGCATAAACCGTTGGGTTTACACTTCCTCCGCTCCGGTCGAAATCGGTAGCATGAACATGTATCACCAATGGTTTCCCCGATGCTCGCTTGGCCGCAATACCCGCAGGATAAGCCAGCCAGTCGTGGGCATGTATAACATCAAACTCGTTGTCGCGGGCAATTACTTCAGCAACGATTGAATAGTTGTATATTTCCTGAAAAAGATTTTGATCATACTTTCCGGAGAAGTTGATTTTCCCCTCCGAATTGGTTTCTATGAATCTTGTTTTTTCTGAAACCACTTTGGTTGTTAATTTCCAGAACTCTTCGGGATCGACATAAGGTATCATTCCGGATTCAACTTCGTAATAATCAATTTTCGACTGAAGATTGCTGAATTGAATTTGCTTTCGGGTTACAGGTACTTCATTGGCGCCAACAAGTTTCATGCTCGACTGATCTTCGTCGCCATAAGCTTTTGGTACCACAAAAATTACACTCACATCTTTAAATTCTGCCAGTCCTTTTGTCAGACCATAACAGGCAGTACCCAGACCACCCGAAATATGAGGCGGAAATTCCCAACCAAACATCAATACCTTCATAGATTCAAATTAAAAAAGTTGACTTTATTCTCCACAATTCTCGAGTAATTTATTTGCACGAATCAGGGCAGCAACACTCCATGCCTGAGATATTGCTCCTTTGCCCTTGTGAGGCGGATTCCCATTGTATATTTCAGATATTGTGCCGATACAGTGTTCTGTCATTTCTTCTTCAAATCCTTCAATTATTTTCTTCACAAATGGCACTCCACCACGCTTGTGTATTTTCAGGTATGTTTCAACAAAGAATGAAACAAACCATGGAAATACAGTTCCCTGATGGATGGTTAATTCACGTTCATGTATATTCCCCTGATAACAACCCTGATATTTTGGATCTCTTGGGGACAATGTTCTTAAGCCCCGTGGTGTAAGCAATTCACGCTTTACCGCACTTAATACCGCTTTTTGTTTTTCACGGTCGAGAGGCGAAAACTCAAGAGTTGCTGCAATCAGCATATTTGGTCTGATTGACCAATCCACTGAATCTCCATCGATGCAGTCGGCCAGGTATTGCCGTTTTTCACTCCAAAACAATTCAATAAATGATTTTGCAACTAAAGTTGGTAAATCTTTCCACTCATTGATGAATTCCGTATCGTCTTCGGCTTCTGCCAATTCAAGCGCCAAATTGATGGCATTGTACCAAAGCGCATTCACTTCAACAGGCATTCCTCCTCTTTGCACAACTGGTTTTCCATCCACATACGAATCCATCCAGGTCAATGCAACATTCTCCACTTTTCCGTAAATCATTCCATTATCAAGCATACGGATATTGAAATCAGTTCCACGTTTATAAGCTGAAAGAATAGACTTCATGGCTGGTCCGTATTTAGCCCATATTTTTTTGGGATCTTTTACCGACCTGTAATATTGTTGAACTGACCAGAAAAACCATAGCGGAGCATCTATCGAATCACAGAAGGTTCCGGCCTTTCCGGGGAATTTTGGGAACAAGCCATCTTTCAGATATTCAAGCTGGGTATCCAAAACCTTCTCGCATGATTCCCTGTCATTGAGATCAAGGGTCAATCCGGGAGCAGAAATAAATGTTTGCCTGGAAATTTGCCCATACCATGGAAATCCTGCAAGTATTTCAGTATGACTGTTTTTCTTAACAAAAAATTGTTGGGCTGCATTGGTTAAATTTCCCAATAGAGTCACGCGGGGTATTCGCTTTTTTAGCTCGCGTGTATATTTTTGTTTGAGTGAACCGGTTGTAATTTCGATGGTTGAAGCCGAAAAAATGATCGTTTCACCTTTCTCGATGGGTAATTCAAAATACCCCGGCACAAAAAGATCTTCTTTGAATTCGTATCCCCGGTTTTGTTCTTTGGGATATTCAATTCCGTTTTGCCAGACAGGAGCGGCAATAAATTCCATCTCTTTGGAAAATTGCATGTGCAAAAACGGATAGCCTTCGTAAAGTTGTATCTTGATGCCATTCTCGATTTCGGTGTACCGGGTATTCGCATACATATTGGCTTTGCTCAGTTGATGAACATTTCGGAACGCCAAAAATGGTCTGAACCTTAAAACAGTAGGCGAATGAGCTTCTTCAAGCGTATATTTAATGAGTAGTTGTTTCTCTTTTTCAACCAGAATACGTTCCTTGGTCAATACAACTCCTCCAACACGAAATGTGGTTCGGGGAATTATTTCAACATCGAAATCACGAATGTACTTGTGACCTTTTGGTTCATAATGGTCTCCCTCATATTTATGAATTCCGAGGTTAAAAGATGATCCGTGCTGAACCACTGTTTCATCAAACGACGAAAGCAACACATGCTTTTCTCCATCCAGCTCCTCAAGCGGACAAACAAGTAAACCGTGGTATTTTCGTGTATTACATCCTGAAATGGTTGTACTCGTGTATGAACCGGCTCGGTTCGAACGAAGCAACTCCCGCTGAAGTGAATACTCCAGATTGACCAATTGATTTTTATCAAATTTTAGATAACTCATAGTTCCTGACTTTTTGGGTCTTTAATCCGAAAACTTCCGGAAAAGTTAGTGTTTAAGAAATATTGCATAAAGCCGTTACAAAAATAGCTTTTATAAGCTTACTAATTTATCCTTGATTCCTGAAAACCAGTTAACTTCTGTTCCAGATACATTTTCTCATTTGCAAAATTAAGATACGGAAAATTAATTGTTAATTTAATAATTTCTTCCAGGTTATACAACAGAAATTTCTTGTATTCATCTGAAAAAGAATGTACAGGACGGTGCAGAACAGCCTTCAGGATTCTAACAACATCTTTTGCCACATTCATGCTCTCGTTTGAAATAATTGTCTTGCTAAACCGATCAAAAATGTAATCGGTTGCCACAGGGCTTAAATGCAACATATCCTCTGCATAGAAGCGGTAATCACGCAATTCATCCATCATAATTTCATAGGACGGAAAGTACCTGCAATTCGACTCTCCAAACCCATTTAACAATCGGTCGATGGCAAGCAATAAAGTAGCTTTACTGACCTGATTTTCGACTGCACCATCTTTCAAATGCCGAATCGGGCTCACAGTAAAAATCACCTTTAAATTTGGGTTAAATCTCCAAAGTTTCTCCAGTAATTCGCGGTAAGCCTCTGTAATTTCATACACACCTAACCGATATTGCCTGAATTCGGCTGCACGCGCCTTGTGGCAGTTTGAAACAATCTGACCAGTCTGTTTCAGTTCATACACCCTGGAAGTACCAAAAGTAATTACCAGAAAATCAGCATTCAGTAAAAATTCACTGGATTTAACAATCCGGTCATTGATCATTTCGAGCGTTTTTCCCTTATCGATATCAGAGAACCGGCTGTGATGATAAAAACTGTTCCAAATTCCCTGATCCTGAAACAGATCATTTTCGTTAAAAACCCGCTTTTCAAGTAATATCTTCAAACTGTTGGCTATTGATATCGGATTGTACAAAATGCCAAACGGATTTAAATCGACATTAAATTTCAGATCAATCAATTTTTGACCGATATTTTCCGAAAAGCAAGAGCCGAAGAACATCATGCTCTTCGAATAATCCATTTTCCATGGAAACTTCGGAATTTTTATTTCAGTAAAAAATGACATCAGCAAAAATTTACTATTTAATTATTTACTATTTACAAATAGAACCCCTACCTCACCCTCTTAAACTCCTGTTTCTCAAGCACCAGGGCAGTTCTCGCAGGCAAATACAAACGCAAATAATGCTGGCTGGTTAAACCGCTTTCAGGAACAGTAAAATAAGTCATTCGCCGGTCAATCCTGTTTTGTCCGCCAAAGCGATCATCGTCGGTATCCAAAACTATTTTGTATTTGGAAGCGTGCATCGGTATTCCGTAATCAGTGAACGATTGTGAAGGATGAAAGTTGAAAACAAACAAGTATTTCCCTCTGGAATATACCAATATTTCATTTCCCTTGTGATCGTACAACCAATTCACTTCAGGATTTTCAATCAATTTCGATTTTTTGGCCAACGAAATCATTTCACGGTCGAAATCGGCTAAAAGATGATAACGCAAGCTTTTATTGTCAGCCAAACTCCATAACCTACGGGCATGTGCGTACGACCAGTTATTTCCTTCACGCGGAAAATCAATCCATTCCGGATGGCCAAATTCATTTCCCATGAAGTTCAGGTAAGCGCCACCAGCACATGAAAGGGTAGCCAGTCTGATCATTTTATGCAAGGCAATTCCACGTTCAACTGCCAGATTTGGCTGATCCTTGCGCATACTGAAATACATTTCCTTATCAATCAGCCTGAAAATAATGGTTTTGTCGCCCACCAAAGCCTGATCGTGCGATTCGGCATAACTTACAACCTTTTCATCCAACCGCTTCGAAGTCAGTTCGTGAAAGATGGTTCCGACATCCCATTGTTCATCAGCAACTTCTTTAATTGTTTTGATCCAAAAATCAGGAACTCCCATTGCCATGCGGGAATCGAAACCCAACCCTCCGTCAATAGTGGGAGTAGCAAGCCCCGGCAAACCGCTCATTTCTTCGGCAACAGAAAGTGCATGCGGATTTATTTCGTGAATCAGCCGGTTCGCCATTATAAAATAGGTAAACGCTTCCTGATCGAGCCCGCCATCAAAATAATCGTCGTAGCATGTAAATGCTTTTCCCAAACCATGATCGAAATACAACATGCTGGTTACTCCATCGAAACGGAAACCATCAAACTTAAATTCTTCGAGCCAATAGCGGATATTTGAAAGTAAAAAATGAATGACTTCAGGCTTTCCGTAATTAAAACAGTACGAATCCCAGGCTGGATGCTCTCCTTTGGCGCCTTCGTGAAAAAATTGCCAGCGGGTTCCATCGTATTTGCCCAACCCTTCTACTTCATTTTTTACGGCATGAGAATGAACCAAATCGATGATTACTGAAATGCCCATCCCATGCGCTTCGTCAACCAGTTGTTTTAATTCCTCCGGAGTCCCAAATCTGGATGATGGGGCAAAGAAACCTGATACGTGGTAGCCAAAACTTCCGTAGTAAGGATGCTCCGGAATGGCCATTAACTGAATGGTATTGTATCCGGCCTTCTGAATTCGCGGCAAAATATCAATTCTGAATTCATTATAGGTATGTACCCTTTCGTTTTCGCCGGCCATTCCAATGTGCGCCTCGTAAATCAAAGGCGCTTCGTTCGATCTGCGAAAAGCATCTTTCTTCCATTTATAGGTTTCTGAAGGAGCCCAAACCTGAGCGCTGAAAATTTTCGTCTGCTCATCCTGAACAACCCGGTTTATCCATGCAGGAATTCGTTTTCCGTGCCCACCTTCCCAAAACATCGAAAGAGTGAACAAATCGCCATGGCTCATTTTTTCTGAAGGAAGAATTAATTCCCAGTTTCCATTGCCAACTGACTTCATTGCGTACTCCTGCGTTTCCTTCCAGTTATTAAAGTCGCCTGTCAGATATATCTCTGTGGCATTCGGCGCCCAGTCGCGAACAACCCATTGATTGTCAACTTTGTGCAAACCATACCATTTGTGCCCCTGAGCAAATTCCGACAAACTGACGTTTCGAAGAATTTCATGCTCTTTTTGCCTGGCAATATTTAATCGTGAAATAATGGTTGGCGCAAAAGGCTCAAGCCATTGATCGTTTTTAACAAAATTTGGTAATTCCATCGCTTTTACAATTTGCTTAAAGATAGGAAAAACAAGTTGTCGTTAACATTGCCTAAATAATAATTCTTATTTCTTTTTTATGGCCTGATCAATAAACTGTTGGTTCAACTCGTCTGAATCCCCATACTTGGTTCGCAATTCGTTTAAACGCTCATGCATCATCTTTTGAACATCAGCATACACCGGATCGTTGTAAACACTTTTCATTTCTGAAGGATCAGTCTCCAGATCGTACATTTCCCATTCGTTTACATCGTAATAAAAATGCATCAGTTTGTAGCGTTCGGTGGCAATGCCGTAATGTCGTTTTACCATGTGAACCGATGGGTATTCGTAATACGTATAATATACTGCATCGCGCCACTCGCTTGTTTCGCCCGAAACCAGTTTGCGAAAAGATTCTCCCTGAATGTCTTTCGGAATTTCGACACCGGCATAATCCAGAAATGTTGGTGCGAAGTCGAGGTTTTGAACCAACTTATTGATTGTTGTTCCTGCCTTTATTTCTTTCGGATAACGAATTAACAAAGGTGTACGGAAAGATTCTTCGTACATAAACCGTTTATCGAACCAGCCGTGTTCGCCCAAATAAAATCCCTGATCGGAAGTATATACCACTATTGTATTTTCAGCCAATCCGTTTTTATCGAGGTAATCGAGTAACTCGCCCACTCCATCATCAACCGACTTTATAGTGCGCAGATAATCTTTAATATACCGGTTGTATTTCCATTCCGCCAACACTTTCCCTGTGAGTTTGGCTTTCAGGAATTCCTGATTTTCGCTTTCGTAGGCATTCATCCAGTTGGCACGCTGTTCCGGATCCATTCGTTTCAGATCACGAACAAAATCGGTAGAATCTCCCTTTGGATCTACAATCAGTTTAAAGTCGTGCCCCCAAATCCCATGTCCGTCAATTTTCATCTCCTGTGTTTTTGCAGCAGTTCCACGTCCTGAGTAATCATCGTAATAATTTGCCGGAGGTATAAACGTGGTGTCGTCGTACAGATTCAAATATTTTGGAGCTGGCAACCAGTTGCGGTGTGGCGCTTTCTGGTGATACAACAAACAGAAAGGTTTGGTTTTATCGCGCATTTCGTCCAGCCATTTCATGGCATATTCGGTAGTAATTTCGGTACAATAGCCCGGAATCCGTTGTTTCACGCCATTAATCAGAAAATCAGGATTGTAATACTGACCTTGTCCGGGCAAAACCATCGAATAATCAAAACCCTGGGGCAGGCCATCCAGATGGATTTTTCCGATCATGGCTGTTTGATAACCCGCTTTTTGCAATTGTTTCGGGAAGTTGTCCTGATCCCAGTTGAAGGGGAACATATTATCCACTTTGCCATTCACGAAACTGTGTTTACCGGTAAGCATTACCGCCCGGCTCGGTGCACAAATTGAATTGGTTACACAAGCTCTGGTAAATATGACCCCTTCCTTGGCTAACCGATCGATATTCGGGGTTTTGTTTAATCCATGCCCGTAAGCGCTAATGGCCTGGTAAGCATGATCATCGCTCATGATATAAATAATGTTTGGGCGGGTTTGCTTCGGAGTCTGATCTTTACACGATGGCAGAATGGCCGCCGAACAAAGGCCGAGAATGGGTAAAAGGTTTGTTTTGTTCATCTATAAATTATTGAATGGTTACTTTTAATTGTTGTCGTTGTTATAGTTGTTGTAATGGTTGAATGGTTGAATGGCTGAATGGTTGAATATAAAGTAATCTACTCCAAACTGTTAGCTGCTTGCGACTAGTTTTCGAAAACTGAGCCTAGCAACTGAGACTGCAAACTGCGACTGATCACTTTTTACTCCACTCTTCCCGGCTGCCTCCGGTTTTTCCCTTCCATTTTCTGAATATCATCGCCTAAATCCTGACGGGCTTCATCGGCCAGCTTCTTCAATTCGGCAACCACTTCAGGATAAAATTCCTTCACATCAAAGCGTTCGCCCACATCGCGGCGGAGATCGTACAAGCCTTCTTCGTGTGCAAAGTTTTCATTTGTCGCTCCCGGAAATCCATCTGCTCCGGGTTTAAATCCAATATAAGTACGTCCGGGATGGGCAAACACGAGTTTCCAGTCGCCTTTTCGTACTGCTTCCAAACTGTTTTTGCGGTAATAATATAGGAATGATTCACGTGGAATGGCATTTTCATCGCCCAATAGAAGTGGCAAAATATTTACACCGTCAATCTTTTTCTCCGGAAGTGGCGATTTTGTAATTTCAGCCAGAGTTGGCAAAATATCAATGGTTGAAGACAGTTTATTGCAAATTGTCCCTTCCTGAATTTTTTCCGGCCATTTCATTATACATGGAACACGCTGTCCGCCTTCGAAACTGGCACCTTTGCCTTCGCGCAACCCTCCATTTGAACCGGCATGATTGCCAAAGTTCAACCACGGCCCATTATCCGAAGTGAAAATTACCAGCGTATTTTTATCAAGGCCGTTCTTTTCGAGCGCTTTCATAATTTCGCCCACCGACCAGTCGATTTCCATGATTACGTCACCGTATATTCCCTGCTCACTTTTCCCTTTAAACTTTTCAGAAACTGCCAATGGAACATGTGGCATGGAGTGCGCCAGATAAAGGAAAAACGGGTTCTTTTTATTCTGGCCGATAAACTTTACTGCCCGTTCAGTATAAATCGTTGTTATTTCCGCCTGATCTTCCAGTGTGTTGAATTCCCGGATTTTTTCATTCCCATCAATTAGGGGAAGGACCGGATAATCCCTCTTTCGAACATTCGACTCCGGTTTTGCCGGAGTTCCATCGAAATTCACCGGCCACATGTCGTTCGAATACGGAATTCCTAAATACTCGTCAAACCCTTGCTGTAAAGGCAAAAAATCTCGAAAATGACCCAAATGCCATTTACCGATAGCCGCTGTTTTGTAGTTGCGTTTTTTCAACACTTCAGCGATAGTTTCTTCGGAAGGGTTTAAACCAATCTTTGAATCAGGGAAAAGCGCGCCTGAAATTCCAACACGATTCGGATAACAACCGGTAAGAATTCCTGCACGTGAAGCGCTGCAAACAGCCTGTGCCGAAAGAAAGCTGGTAAACCGAACTCCCTGTGAAGCCATCCGGTCGAGATTCGGAGTTTTATATTGTGTTGCACCATAGCAACTTAAGTCACCATAGCCAAGATCGTCGCAAAAAATGAGGATGATGTTGGGATTCTTGGTTTTTGGAGCTTCATTGCAAATTGCAGCCAAAGGGAAGGTGACTAATCCGGAAAGTAATGATTGTTTGAAAAGAGTATTCATCGGCAAATTAGTTTGGTTGAACACTCCCAAAGGTAAAAAAAAGAAGCACGTAAAAGGATTTCGACTTTCCAAAGTCGAAAAAGCAAACCCTCAATTGAAATGTCGGACTTAGGAAAGTCCGATTCCCTGATTAATCAATCATCTCGAACCCGCAATAAGGAACCAGTACTTTTGGAACACGAATTCCTTCAGGAGTTTGGTTGTTCTCGAGAATTGAAGCCAGAATACGCGGCAATGCCAGCGCACTTCCGTTAAGTGTGTGGGCAAGAACAGTTTTTTTTGTGGCTTCGTCGCGGAAACGTAATTTTAGGCGGTTTGCCTGAAAACTTTCGAAGTTGGAAACAGAACTTACTTCCAGCCATTTTTCCTGAGCGGCAGAGAAAACTTCAAAATCGTAAGTCAATGCTGAGGTGAAACTCATGTCGCCTCCGCACAAACGCAGAATACGGTAAGGTAATTCAAGCTTTTCGACCAGCCCGGCAACGTGCGCCACCATTTCATCGAGTAATTCATATGAATTATCAGGATGGGCAATCTGTACAATCTCCACTTTGTCGAACTGGTGGAGGCGGTTCAATCCGCGAACATCTTTTCCGTAGGAACCGGCTTCACGTCGGAAACAGGCACTGTAAGCTGTATTTTTAATCGGTAAATCTTTGACATCCACAATCACATCGCGGTAAAGGTTGGTTACCGGAACTTCAGCGGTAGGAATCAGATACAGATTGTCTTCGGTGGCGTGGTACATTTGACCTTCCTTGTCGGGTAACTGTCCGGTTCCGAAACCTGAATCTTCATTCACCATCAGTGGTGGCTGAATTTCAAGATAACCGGAATCACGCGCTTCGTCAAGAAAAAAGCTGATCAGTGCACGTTGGATGCGGGCGCCTTTTCCCTTGTAAACCGGAAACCCGGCACCGGTTATTTTAACGCCAAGCTCGAAGTCGATGATATCGTACTTTTTCGCCAATTCCCAGTGAGGAATGCTGTTTTCGGGCAACACAGGAATTTCGCCAAAACTTCGCACAACCATATTATCTTCCGGAGTGCGACCTTCAGGAACAAGGTCGGAAGGTAGATTTGGAAGCAAAACCTGTAAATTGAAAACTTCTTTGTCAATTTGGGCAAAATCCTCGTCGAGTTGTTTGATTGAATCTTTCAGTTCGCTGGTTCGTTTTTTGGCTGCATTTGCCTCTTCTTTTTTGCCTTCGCGCATTAACAAACCAACTTCCTTGGATATTTTATTCATTTCGGCCTTGAAATTATCTGCACTGGCCTGTATCTCGTTTTTCTTTACTGACAATGAGGTAATTTGAAGAACGATAGCCGAAGCGTCAAAATTTTTCTTCTTCAGCTTGGCAATTACCAATTCGGGATTCTCCTGGATGAACTTTAGATTGAGCATTTTGGGTATGTTTATTATTGGTCAGCAAATTTAAGACAAAAAAAATCTCCTGCCTTCGGAAAAGCAGGAGATTATTCAACGAATATTTTTAATCGTGTTAGTTTACTTCTGCAGCCACTACTGGCTCAACAGTAACCCACGATCTGTTGTCGCTTCTTTTCTTGAAAACAACTGTTCCTGTCACCAAAGCAAACAATGTATGGTCTCTACCCATACCAACGTTTAAACCCGGGTGGTGTGAAGTACCTCTCTGGCGAACAATAATGTTACCAGCTGTTGCAGCCTGACCTCCGTATATTTTTACGCCTAGTCTTTTGCTTTCTGATTCGCGACCGTTTCTTGAACTACCCGCACCTTTCTTATGAGCCATGGTAAATTTTTTTTAATGTTATCCTATTACTTCTTCAATTTGAACTTTGGTCAGGTATTGACGATGACCATTCATTTTCTGGTATCCTTTTCTTCTTTTCTTTTTGAATACCAATACCTTATCACCCTTTACATGTTCCAGAACGCTTACCGTTACCGAAGCGCCTTCTACTACAGGAGTTCCAACTTTCACATCACCTTCGTTGTCAACTAAAAGAACTTTGTCGAAAACAACAGTTTCGCCTTCAGCATTTTCCAAACGGTGAACATAAATTTTCCGGCCTTTCTCAACTTTCATTTGCTGACCGGCAATCTCTACAATTGCGTACATTTCGATTATCTTTAATATTTCATCCGGCAGGCGGGAATCAATTGAATTACCGCTTATTGAGCCTGCGCGAAAACTTTCGGATTGCAAAAGTAGATAATTTTAGGTGATCACCAAAGGTTTACATTATTTTTTCAGAAATATTTCAGAATGATCCCGATTTTCAAATTCAGTTACCGCCAATCGTTCCAATTCAGGAACAAGAATTCAAAAGACAAAAAAAATAATCGAAATGCAAAACAATTCTTATATTTGTTACCCTTAGCGATTCTATTAAAAAGATAAATGCATAAAGTAAAACTAAACATATTGGGTCTGTCAGTCAGTCAATCTCAATCGGGCGCCTATGCTTTGGTGCTGGCCGAGGAAAATGGCGACCGCCGAATACCTATTATTATAGGACCAATTGAAGCACAGTCAATCGCCATTCAGCTTGAAGGATTGAAACCACCCCGGCCACTTACCCACGATCTTTTTAAACAAATGGCCTCCGCTTTCGACATTAATATTTCGGAAGTCATCATTTATAAACTTGAGGAAGGGATTTTTTATTCTGAACTGGTTTGTATTAAAGATGGCAATCAATTGATCATTGACTCAAGAACTTCGGATGCAGTTGCACTCGCCCTTCGTTTTGGAAGTCCGATTTATACCACCGAAGAAATTCTTGAACGAGCCGGAATAGTCATTGAATTTGAGAACGAGCCACACCAGGAAGAATGGAACCGACCAACAAGTGAAGAGCAGCCAAGAGGAAAAAAACACGAATACGGAAAATATACTTCAGCCGAACTTTCAGAAATGCTTACCAGCGCAATTAATGATGAAGATTACGAAAGGGCTTCGGCCATCAGGGATGAAATTAACCGCCGCAGAAAAGAATAAACAAGAACTACATGATGGGAATTAAAAATCGTTTAATCGTAATGAACTTCCTCCAGTTTTTCATCTGGGGGGCGTGGCTGATATCTATTGGTGGCTATTTGGGTGGAACACTGGGTTTTAGTGGTTCTGAAATCGGTGCAGTATTCTCAACCCTTGGCATCGCGTCGTTATTTATGCCTGCAATCATGGGCATCATTGCCGACAAATGGATCAATGCTGAAAAACTTCTCGGAATTTGCCATATAGTTGGAGCGATGCTGCTTTTTTGGGCATCAACTATAACTGATCCCAATGTATTTTTTTATGTGATGCTTTTGAATTCGATGTTCTATATGCCAACGATTGCGCTGAACAGTACCGTTTCATACGTAGTCCTTGAGCAAAAAGGATTTAATGTGGTCAAGGATTTTCCACCAATCAGGGTTTGGGGAACTATTGGATTTATTGCTGCCATGTGGATTGTTGATCTGTTCGGTTGGAAATCAAGCAACATGCAATTGGTTTTTAGCGGCTTTTCTTCCATCGCTTTAGGTCTTTATGCAATTACTTTACCTGCCTGCAAACCGGTAAGATCAACTGAAAAGAAAACCCTTGTTTCATGGCTTGGACTGGATGCACTTGTGCTTTTCAAACAAAGCAGAATGGCTGTATTTTTCTTGTTTGCGATGTTTTTAGGCGCTGCACTTCAAATCACCAATGCATTTGGCGGTTCGTTTCTCGAAAGTTTTAACCTTACGCATCCCGATACATTTGGAGTAAAACACCCGATAGTTCTGTTATCAATTTCTCAAATGTCTGAAACTCTTTTCATTCTTACCATCCCTTTCTTTCTGCGAAAATTTGGAATCAAAAAGGTGATGATATTGAGTATTTTTGCCTGGGTGCTGCGTTTCGGATTATTCAGTATTGGTGACCCCGGAAGCGGATTGTACCTGCTTGTTTTATCCATGATTGTATATGGAATGGCCTTCGATTTTTTCAATATATCGGGTTCTTTATTTGTTGAACAAGAGGTTCCTTCATCCTATCGGGCAAGTGCACAGGGACTCTTTATGATGGTAACAAACGGAGTTGGGGCAACACTTGGCGGCTATGGAAGCGGATTGGTTGTTGATTTATTTACCAAAGACGGAATACGCGACTGGCCTACCATTTGGTTGGTTTTTGCCGGTTATGCATTGGTACTTGGATTGATTTTTCCATTTGCATTTAAATATAAACATACTAAAATTTAATGAAGCAATATCTTGATTTACTGAATCATGTAATCAATACCGGAGTTGAAAAAAGCGACCGGACAGGAACAGGAACCATCAGTGTTTTCGGTCATCAGTCGAGGTACGATCTTTCTCAGGGATTTCCGGTACTGACTACAAAAAAACTGCACCTGAAATCAATCATTCACGAATTACTTTGGTTTTTGACGGGCGATACCAACATAAAATACCTTCAGGAAAACGGCGTACGGATTTGGAACGAATGGGCCGACGAAAACGGAGAACTTGGTCCGGTTTACGGCTACCAGTGGCGATCGTGGCCAACACCAGATGGCCGGCACATCGACCAGATCACGCAGGTCGTTAACAGCATCATAAACAATCCCGATTCGCGTCGCCACATTGTAAGCGCATGGAATGTGGGTGAAATCGACAAAATGAAACTTCCACCCTGCCATCTTCTGATTCAATTTTATGTTGCCGATGGAAAACTTTCGTGCCAGCTTTACCAGCGAAGTGCAGATATTTTCCTCGGAGTACCTTTCAATATCGCATCGTACGCACTGTTAACATTAATGATGGCGCAGGTTTGCGGGTTGCAGCCGGGCGATTTTGTGCACACACTTGGCGACGCACATATCTACCTGAACCACATGGAACAGGTTAAATTACAATTGTCGCGCGAACCTTTTCCACTTCCGCTAATGAAAATCAATCCGGAAGTGAAAAGCATTTTCGATTTTAAATACGAAGATTTTGAACTTACCGATTATACTGCCCATCCGCACATTGCCGGGAAAGTGGCAGTTTAGAATTTTAACCAGATTATGATACACGAAAATATCTCGATAATTGTAGCAATCGCTCAGAATTTTGCCATTGGGAAAAATAACGATTTGCTCTTTCACCTGCCAAATGACTTAAAACGGTTCAAAAAAATTACCACCGGGCATCCGGTAATTATGGGCAGAAATACTTTGCTTTCTTTGCCAAAAGGTGCGCTTCCGAACCGCAGGAACATAGTAATTACCGACAATCCCGAGGATAAATTTGAACGTTGCGAAATGGTTTTCTCTATTGATGAAGCTGTTGAAGCCGTAAAAAATGAGTCCGAAGCATTTATTATCGGCGGAGGCATGATTTACCGGGAATTTTTCCCTCTGGCAGGAAAACTATACCTGACTGTTGTTCACCGCGATTTTGATGCAGATGTTTGGTTTCCTGAAGTTGATTATTCGCAATGGGAAGAAACGGCCCGCGAAGATCTGTTCGACACAAAGAACGGATTTAAGTATTCGAATTTGAATTTAAAGAGAAAAAGCCTCATCGCCAGCCCTTCTCCAATGTAATTTTTTTGAAGGCGGATTTTGTTTCCTGCGTGCGGCTGGCAGGCGTCCGAAAAGAGGTTTTTGCCATAAAAAAAAATTCGCGCGGACGGTTGGTTTTCATCGTCGCCTTTATGTCCGTTGCCTAAAGGCAAACGGCAAAGGATATAGACATGAATAACCTCTTATGTAACTTGTTTTTCAAGCAGCTTCAAGAAGGGCTATTTTCTTCTTTAGTTGATTGATTTTCTTTTCTTTATATTTTTGCTGATAATCTTCTATGGCACATGGGTTGAATGCCTCTTTGTTGATCACCATCTTGT
>JAUYMU010000072.1 GCA_030698405.1 Bacteroidota bacterium | reverse complement strand
AAAATATGCATGTCAGCCGGCTCGCTTGTGAAAGCTGCTGAAGAAGTTTATAGGAAAGCCGTATGCGGGAAAACCGCACGTACGGTTTGATGAGGGGGCAGGGAAGGTGTTTCTATCCTTCCCGCTCTACTCTACCGTTCCATTTTTAATCGTTCAAATTCAATTATACGACATCTAATTGTTCAAATTACTTATTCGTGCCAACCTCAAATAAGTAAGTTAAGTGTTAGTAATGTATGATTTGTGTGTTGTCGGTGCCTGTCAAAATGGATAACTTCGCCTAACCCAACCGACTAATCAGATTCACATGAATACACTTAACAGATTCACCCTAATTTGTGCACTTATCCTTCCTTTGTGGTCGTCAGCGCAGTTTGTAACTGTAAGCGGAAATAAGTTTCTGGTTGATGGCAAGGAAATTATCATGAATGGGGCCAACACTCCATGGAACAAATGGAACGATTTTGGTGGAAATTACATAAGTTCATGGTGGGATGCTGAATTTCAGAAGATTAAAGCTGCCGGAGGAAATTCAACCCGGATTTGGATTAGTTGCAATGGTGAAGTTGGATTGATGATTTCGGCTGATGGAACCGTGACCGGAGCAACGACAGCGTTTTGGTCGAACCTCGACGATATGTTCCGGCTGGCACAAAAGAACAAAATCTACATCAAAGCGACATTGATTTCATTCGATCATTTTAAAAACAGCCACAACAATTACCAGCGCTGGCGAAACATGGTTCTCAGCGATGAAAAAGTAACTTCATTTGTTGACAATTATGTCGTGCCATTTGCGAACCGATACAATGACAATCCGTATTTGTGGGCTATTGATGTTTGCAACGAAATTGAATGGGTGAATCAGGATGCAGCGATGGGAAATATTGCATGGAACCGGCTTCAATACCTCGTTGCCAGAGTTGCTTCAGCAGTGCACGATAACAGTAAGGTTCTGGTTACACTCGGAAGTGCAGCCATCAAATGGAACAGCGATAATTATGAGGGAAATTTTTGGAGCGATGCCAAACTGAAAGCCCAATACAACAAGGACAATGCGAGGCTCGATTTCTATTCTCCTCATTTTTATGGATGGGTGGTGAAGTGGTTTGGAAATTTTGCACTGAATAAAACTCCTGCCGATTATGGTATCAACGACCGTCCCTGTGTGATTGGCGAAAATCCGGCAAAAGGGGTTTTTAACGATGGGGCAAGTCCAACGCTGGAAGTACCTGCTTCGCAAATGTTTATTGGTGCATACAACAAAGGCTGGAAAGGAGTGATGCCATGGACATCAAACGGAGTAGATACAAACGGAACGCTGAAAGATTTTGAGAGTGGCTTGCAGGCTTTCAAAACTGCTCATCCCGAGTTGATTGATCCTGGCTTCTCAACCGGGATGATTCCTGAAATCAAACGAAATAAAGGTCAGTCGATAATGGAGAATGTCTTTCCAAATCCGGCAGGATCAGGTTTTTTTAAGATAATTTTGGCAGAATATCAGGATGTTATTCTTCAACTTGCTGACAGCAAAGGTTCGGTAATCTTTACTCAAAATGCCGGAAGCAGAGAAACAAACTTTTCCTCGAATGCGCTGCCCAAAGGAACCTATATCCTAACAGCGACAAAAGACGGATGGGTTGAAAGCCGGAAATTAGTTCTGAACTAAATGTTGATTTTTATGCTTTATTCGTTTACTTTATTAAAAAATTTCAACACAAACGAATAAAGCCTGTCTATGAAAAACTTTCTGATTCTGCTCCCCGGCATCTTGCTGGCTTCATGCTCATTGGTGAAACCCAAATCTGGGGAGGATGCCATTCAGTATAAAAACATCGAAAAGCACATTGCCGAATTATCTTCAGATAAATATCTGGGACGGATGCCAATGTCTTCAACAGAAGGAATAACAGTTGATTACATTGCCGCACAAATGAAGGAAATTGGTTTGGAACCAGCCAACAATGGAAGCTTTTTTCAGGAAGTTCCTTTGCTGGCAGTAAACTCCAAAATATCAAATACCCTGGATTTCGGCACTCCCAAAGGAATGCTGAAATTTGACAAGCTGGTTGATTATGTGACTTTTTCGCGAAAGATGGAAGCGGAACAATCGCTCGACCAGTCTGAATTGGTGTTTGCGGGTTTTGGCATTACTGCTCCTGAATTTGGTCGCGATGATTTTCAGGGCATGGATCTGACTGGTAAAACGATTCTGATTTTTGTGAATGATCCGGGATATGGAACCACTGATACTTATTTCAAGGGGAATACCATGACTTATTACGGTCGCTGGACCTATAAATTTGAGGAAGCTGCATGTCGCGGGGCAAAAGGTTGTTTGATTATTCACGAAACCGGTCCGGCCGGATATCCCTGGAAAGTGGTTGCCAACAACGGTGAAACTACCAAATTATACCTGAAGCCTGAAAATGGCTATCAGGATCGTTGTGCTTTTGAAGGCTGGATTTCGCAAGCGGCTGCTGAAAAATTGTTTTCGGCCTGTGGAATGACTTTCGATGAAGCAAAAAATCAGGCCATTCAGAAAGAGTTTAAACCATTTGCTTTGCCCATAAAAGTTTCGGGCTGGATGAAAAACAGTTTCGAAACCAACGTTTCGCGAAATGTCTGCGGACTTATTCGTGGTAGTAAACGACCTGACGAAGTGGTGGTTTACACCGCACATTGGGATCATCTGGGCGTTGGAACAGTGGTGAACAACGACAGTATTTACAACGGAGCAACCGACAATGCCAGCGCGGTGGCGTGGATGCTCGAAATTGGACGTGGCTTTAAAAACGGCCCGACTCCCGAACGTTCGGTGTTGTTCCTTTCGGTTACTGCCGAAGAGTCTGGTTTGCTGGGTTCCAGCTATTATGCCGAAAATCCGTTTTTCCCAATGAATAAAACTGTTGCTGTAATCAATACCGATGTGATGCTATTTATGGGCAAATTTAAAGATGTGATGCTTACCGGATCCGGGCAGTCGGAATTGGACGAGTGGGTGAGGAGCGAGGCTGAAAAACAGGGACGCTACATTGCACCCGATCCAAATGCCGATAACGGAATGTTTTTCCGTTCGGATCAGTTTCCATTGGTAAAACTTGGCGTTCCGGCAATCTACGCCAAGGGTTATGTCGATGCTGAAAAATACGGCAAAGATGAAACCATGAAGCAGGTTGACCGCTACTGGAAAGAAACTTACCACAGTCCGTTTGATGAATTTCACCCTGAAACCGACGATCTGAGCGGAATCGTTGAGGATGCGAAACTGCTTTACCATGTGGGACTAAACCTTACAAATACTAAAAAATGGCCGGGCTGGAATGAAGATTCTGAGTTTAGAGCGGTTCGGGAAAAGTCACGGAAATAAATCAACATTATACGTTATTCATCAAAATTATGAAGCCATCTGAAATTATTCTATATACAACCCCACAAGGACACATTAAAGTTGAAGTGATCCTTCAGGACGAAACCGTTTGGCTGACACAGAAAGCAATGGCTGAATTGTTTGGAGTTAATAGAACTGTCATTACTAAACATTTGGGTAATATATTAAAAGAAGGTGAATTGTCTGAGGATTCAGTATGTGCAAAAATTGCACATACTGCAGATGATGGGAAAACGTATAATACTTCTTTTTATAATCTCGATGCTATTATTTCCGTTGGTTATCGTGTTAACTCCCAGCAAGCCACGCATTTCAGAATTTGGGCAACTCAAACTCTTAAAGAGTTTATTGTAAAAGGATTTGTGTTGGACGATGATCGATTGAAACAAGGCGGAAAACTTTTCGGGAAAGATTATTTCGATGAATTGCTTGAACGGATCAGGGAAATTCGTGCAAGTGAACGGCGATTCTATCAAAAGATAACTGATATCTATGCTTTGTCGGCCGATTACAACCCTAAAGCAGAAACGACCAGAGAATTCTTTGCCAGTGTTCAAAATAAATTACATTGGGCCATTACTGGCAAAACTGCTGCTGAAATCATCTATTCTGAGGCTGATGCTGGTAAAATATTTATGGGATTAAAAACCTGGAAAGATGCACCTCATGGGAAAATATTAAAATCGGACGTGGCAGTCGCAAAGAATTACCTAATCGAAGCACATATTCAGGAACTAAACCGAATCGTTTCTGCTTATCTCGATTTGGCAGAGAATACGGCTATCCGCCAACAAATCATGCGAATGGATGATTGGCGAAAGTTTTTGGATGGGTTTCTGCAACTTTCCAATTACCCGATTTTGGTTCATGCCGGAACAGTATCTCAATTTGAAGCTAAGTTGAAAGCAGAGCATGAATATGAAAAATTTCGGGTTCTTCAGGATCAGCAATACGAATCAGATTTTGACAAAGAGATTAAGAAATTAAAGAGACCATAAAAAATGAAACTCCTCCATACTTCCGACTGGCACCTAGGTAAACGCCTCGAAGATTTTTCGAGAATCGAAGAACAACAGGCTGTTTTGCAGGAAATCTGCGAAATTGCTGAACACGAACAGGTTGATGCAGTTATTGTTGCCGGCGATTTGTTCGATACTTTTAATCCGCCCACCGAAGCGGTCGATTTGTTTTACCGAACTCTGAAACGATTGACCAATAATGGTCGCCGACCGGTAATTGCAATTGCCGGAAACCATGATTCGCCCGACCGTATTGAAGCGCCCGATCCGCTGGCCCGCGAGTGCGGGATTATTTTTTCCGGATATCCCAATTCGATGGTTCCGCAATTTGAACTTGAATCCGGATTGAAAGTTCTGAACAGTGAAGAAGGGTTTCTCGAATTGAAACTTCCCGGTACTGATACTCCATTGCGGTTACTGTTAACTCCTTATGCCAACGAATTCCGTCTGAAAACCTATCTTGGTCACGAAAATAGTGAAGATGAACTGAGGACAATCCTTCAGGAAAAATGGCAGGAACTGGGCACGAGATACTGCGACGATAAAGGTGTTAATCTGCTTGTTACCCATCTTTTTGTAGTGAAAAATGGAGATGCGTTGCCTGAAGAACCTGTCGATGAAAAACCGATTTTGCATGTGGGCGGCGCGCAGGTTATTTATACCGAGAACATTCCAAAACAAATTCAATACACTGCAATTGGCCATTTGCACCGGATGCACCGTGTTGACTCTGTGCCTTGCCCGGTTTATTACAGTGGTAGTCCGCTTTCGTACAGTTTTGCCGAAGCCAATCAGAAAAAATATGTATTGCTGGTAAATGCTGAACCGGGAAAAATGGCGAAAGTTCAGGAAATTGAACTCGCCAAAGGCAAAAAACTACTCCGGAAACGGGCTGATGGAATGGAAGATGCGCTACGATGGCTTACAGAAAATCAGGAAAGTTTGGTAGAACTCACGATGGTGACCGACACCTATCTCACCGCTCAGGAGCGGAAACAGTTGAATAGCGTGCACAATGGAATTGTAACTATCATTCCTGAGGTGAAAAATGCCACCGGATTAGCCTCAGGAACTAAAAAAGGCATTGACCTGACCAGAAATATGGAAGAGCTTTTTACCGACTATTTCAGGCACTCAAAAGGACAGGAACCCAATGCTGAATTGATGTCGCTGTTCACTGAACTCCTGGCTGTGGAGGAAGACGATTAAACCACAGTAGAATATGAAAAAAGATTCACCACAGATTACACAGATTTTCACAGATTATTTAAAATAAATTGTACGATTTTTTGAGTTTGAAATTTTATGATTCGTGAGTTAATTATCCTTTGCCGTTTGCCTTTAGGCAACGGGAGCGTTAGTGCTGATATGATCCGGGCTTTAGCCCAATATACTGTGGCTAAAGCCAATAGTATAGTCATTAATCTGTCCGTCAGCGTTCGACAGAGCTCACGCCGAAGTCTAAAGCAGACGGCAAATGATATTGCTTCGATTCGCATTTTCTATTGTTTAATGTCATATCCTTTGTCGATTGCTTTTAGGCAACGGATCTTAAAAGGAATAGATATAGAGCAGGATATGCAGTTATTTAATGTGTTATTTTGAGCTGAATTTGAAAAATTATGATACCAATAAAACTGACCATACAAGGTTTGTACTCCTATCAGGAGAAGCAAACCATCGACTTTACAAAACTTACAGAGGCCAATTTGTTCGGGATTTTTGGCGCGGTTGGAAGTGGAAAATCCAGCATCCTGGAAGCCATTACTTTTGCTATTTACGGCGAGACAGATCGGCTGAATTCAAGAGACAATCGTAATTACAACATGATGAACCTGAAATCAAGCGAACTGCTGATTGAATTCATCTTCGAAACCGGAAAAGACCAAACCGCATATCAGGCAGTGGTGAAAGGCCGGCGCAACGGTAAAAAGTTCGAAGAAGTTAAAGCGTTGGAACGCACTGCCTATCGCAAAGAGAATGAAAACTGGATTCCGATAGAACCGGAAATACTTGAAAAGGCGATTGGACTGAGCTACAACAATTTCAAACGTACCATCATCATTCCGCAAGGTCAGTTTCAGGAGTTTTTGCAGTTGGGAAGTACCGATCGCACCCGGATGATGAAGGAACTTTTCAATCTCGAACGATTTGAACTTTACTACAAGGTTGTTTCGCTCGAATCGAAAAACAATGCAAGTAAGCAACACATTGAAGGCCAACTGCAGCAGCTTGGGTCAATTGATCCGGAGCAGGTTAAACTTTATGAAGAACAGCTTGCCCAAATAAAAACTGAAATTGGTCAACTTAGCCAAAACCTGAAAGAAAATCAGGTTAAAGAGTCTGAATTCAAGATGTTACAGGAGCTGATTAAAAAGCTTGCTGATGCGCAGTTAAAATTGAAGCAGTTGCAGGATCAGGAACCAAAATACATTCAGCTTGAAACACTTATTCGCAACTATGAACAATGCCTCATTCAGTTTAAAGGTTTGCTCGATTCGCTGGCTTTAAGCAATAAAAAGATCATTCAAAGCACCGGCCAGATTGAAAAAGAGATTATTATCCTGAAAAAATCGGAAGAGGAAATTGCCACACTTGAAAGTGCTTTTACTGAATTGAAAACTGCTTACGACAGGCGTGAAGCGCTGAAGCAACAAGCGGAAGAATTGGGAAAAATGGCGCGACTGAATATTTTGTCCGCTTCCGTATTAACCGATGAAGACAGGATCAGAAAGGGTATGCTGATTCTTGATAAAACCATTGAGACCTCAGTAAAACTGAAACTTGAAAAGGAAAAACTGGAAATTCTGCTGAAAGCGGAAAAGTTGCGACTTCCTGATTTGTCAATGCTTTCGGAAGTAAAATCGTGGCATATTGAAAATAAAAACCTGAATCAGCAACTTGCAGAAAAGCAGCTTGAAATTCAGAAATCGCAGAAAGAAATCGGTGCAATTGACGAAGCGGTAAAAGCAAGATTTAAAAATCCGGTTTTTGCGGGATTGGCAACTGAAGCCGATATTGTTGCAGGTATTCAGTTTTTGAAGGAAAAGATTGAAAACCTGAAAAAACAGATTTTGGAACTTGATAGAGAAGCAGATCATTTCAGGGTGCAGGCAAAACTCGAAGAATATGCTGTGAATCTGCATGATGGCGAAGCTTGTCCACTTTGCGGCTCCCTGAACCATCCAGCTATTCTTACTGCTGAAAGTGTTGCCGAAGCATTGGCGAAAGCCTTGAAAAAGCGAGGTGAACTTGAGAAAGAGATTTCGTATGCCAACGAAAATATTAGTCAACTTTCTGATTTAGCCAACCGGAAGAAATTTAACTCAGAACATCTTGGCGGGTTGTCAGTGAAACTCAAAGAACTGGAGGTGAAAATCACAGATCATATAGCCCTTTTTCGTTGGGAAGGTTTTAAAGATGAAGCCACTGTAAGTAAGGCTTTTATTGATGCTGAAAGTATTCAGAAAGTATTGAAAGAACTTGAAAAGGAGCTTGAAAAGACGATTGTGAATTTGGAAAAGGCGGCATCGGATGAGAAAAAATTTCAGGGGGAGATTGAAAAGATCAGGATTGCACTAACTGCTGCACAAACTGAAATCAAAACGCTTGCAGAGCAGGTGCAACTGTTGAAGATGGATGATTACCGAACCAAAACTTCCGCAGAAATTGAGAATGAAAAGCAATTATTGCTGCAAAAATATGCTCGCCTGGAAAAACAGTTCAACGAACTGACCAACCGGTTGAACGAACTTCGCAAAACCAAAGATACCATAAGCGGAAGTCTGGAAGCCAATCGCACAGCACTTTTTCAGGAACAGGAAGCAAATGCAGAAATTCAAAAACAACTTGCCAACCGTTTGGAACAAAGTAATTTTTCAGGAATTGATGAGATAAAGCAGATTTTATCTCAGGAGATGAATCTTGATCTTCAGAAGCAAAAACTGACTGAATTTAAAGATCAATTGGCGTTGCAGAAAAGCCAGGTTAAACAGTTGCAAAACGAGGTGGACAGTCGTATTTACGATGGTGAGTCTCACCAAAAGCTGATGTCAGAAATAGCTTCGATCACTGACAATCTGAGCCTGAAAAATAAGGAATTGGGGAAAGTTGATCAGCAGTTGAACAAGCTGCGAAAGGATTTGGAAAGTCAGGCGATATTGCGAAAAGAGTTTGAAGCGCTGGAACTACGGGCTGAAAATATAAAAACAATGAAGGCGCTTTTCAAAAGCAGTGGATTTGTGAATTACATTTCGTCGGTGTATTTACAGAATTTGTGCAATGCGGCAAACGACCGCTTTTTCCAGCTTACCCGCCAAAAACTGAGCCTTGAAATTACTCCTGACAACAATTTTCAGGTGCGCGATTTTCTGAATGGCGGTAAGGTTCGCAGCGTGAAAACACTTTCAGGAGGACAAACCTTTCAGGCAGCATTGAGTTTGGCTTTGGCTCTGGCCGATAATATTCAGAAAATAACCGATTCGAACCAGAATTTTTTCTTCCTGGACGAAGGGTTCGGATCGCTGGACAAGGATTCTCTTTCAGTAGTTTTCGATACCCTGAAATCGTTGCAAAAGGAAAATCGAATAGTTGGCGTGATTTCACATGTAGAAGAGATGCAGCAGGAAATTGATACCCATTTGCGGATTGAAAATCACGAAGAAACCGGGAGCAGGATTTGGAGAAGCTGGGAGTAACAGAAAGTTCCAACGGGATGATCCTATTTTGTATTGACTTTTCCTTGTTCAAGAAGCTTGTCTAAATATGCACGTTCTTCTTCATAGGTCATATCCATTATTTCAAGACTTATTTCGTCACGGATTTCACGCATAACTTTTATTGCATCAAACCTTTTTTTTGATTTTTTAGTTTCCGTTTCCATAGTTTGTAATTTCTTTCGGTGTTCTAATTTCTATCATATTGAACCCATTTTGATAATTAATTCCATTGTAACCTCTAATTCTGGTGAGGTTTACGATGTGTTTAAAGTTCCAGCTTACTAAAACATCAGCTTTACTCAATGTCGCTATGGCAATATGTTGACAGTCTCCTCTACTTGTTTTGCCTACAACTTTTGCGACAATGTATTTGTCCGCAAGTTCAATAGCTTCAGGTGAAAGTTTAATCTTTTCAATGTGTTGTTCCGGAATGCTTGACAGTAGTTCCCTTACGAATTCAGGCGCTCTTAAAAGTTCAGCATCAAGCAGGTCAGAAACAATAATCATCAATTCACCATTTTTTACACGTTCAAAAAATGCAACTGTATCTGCCGAAAATTCATCGTCAAAATATCCGCCAACGACCGATGTGTCAATGTAAATTCGTTGTTTCATTTCATCTCTTAATTCTGTACGAATTTACAATTTATTTTCTGTAATCTATTGATCGTGTGAATCACATCGTTTATACAATTAGCATTTAGAAATAGAATCTCATCAAAAAAGCCGCACTTCTTTCGAAGTAGCGGCTTTAAAAAAAAATTATTTGGAATTGGTTTTTATTTCTTCCAGAGTTTTTCCATTTCTTCCAGTGTTTTTCCTTTGGTTTCAGGAACCATTTTCCAGACAAAAAAGAAAGAAAGAAGGCTCATCAAACCGTAAAAACTGTAAGTCAGTCCACCGCTGAATTCCATCATAGCCGGATAAGTTGACGAGATGAAATAGTTGGCGGCCCACTGTGCGGCTACTGCAATTGCAATTGCCCTGCCCCTGATTTTATTTGGGAAGATTTCAGAAATAAGTACCCAGCAAATCGGTCCCCACGACATCATGAAAGATGCAGTGTAGATGATAATGAATACCAATGTGCTGATGCCAATTACTTTAAAGAAAGCCAGTCCACCTATGGCGAACATACCGATGGCCATCCCAATGGAACCGATCATCAACAGAATTTTGCGTCCGTATTTGTCAACAGTCATAATGGCAACAACGGTAAAAATAACGTTGATCAGCCCCATCACCACTGTTTGCAGCATCGACGAATCTTTGGCTGCGCCCATGCTTTCGAAAATACGGGGAGCATAATACAACGCGACATTTATCCCTACAAACTGCTGGAATACGGATAACAGGATTCCGATAATGATGACCACTTTTCCAAAAGCGAATAGTTTTTCGGAAGCGGCTTCAACTGATTTTTTAATGTCAGTCATAATCATTTTCGCCTGTTGGAGACCATTGATCTTGGTTAGGATTTCCAGTGCTTTGCCATCGCGATTGGTCATAGCAAGATAGCGGGGCGTTTCAGGAACAAAAAACAAAAGTACCGCAAAAATTCCGGCTGGAATTGCTTCTGACAAAAACATCCATCTCCAACCGATTTCATTGATGAACTCAATACTTTTTCCCTGCGCGATGAAATAGTTGACAAAATACACAACCAACATACCAAAAATGATGGCAAACTGGTTGATCGACACCAAACGTCCGCGAATATCGGCCGGGGCAATTTCGCCAATGTACATCGGAACCACCGCTGATGCCAGTCCAACGCCAATACCACCGAGAATACGGTAAAAATTAAACATGTACAGCAATCCCATGGTTGGTTCACCCTTCTGGAAGAACAGAAATTCAGGAAAACCTGATCCCAGCGCTGACAGGAAGAACAAAAATCCGGCAAGCATCATTGCTCTTTTCCGGCCCAATTTCAAGGAAAGAATTCCCGAAAGCATTCCACCGATAATACACCCGATCAGCGCGCTCGAAATGGTTGCCCCATGAGCAAGCGATCCAAGTCCGAGTGGGGTAATCAGGTACGCCTGAACCGATTTTTCTGCGCCTGAAATTACGGCAGTGTCATAGCCAAACAAAAGACCACCCAGTGTTGCCACAAGGGTGATCCCCGCAATATATAACGTGTTGCGATCTTTCATAGGATTAGATGTAACAATTGATCAATTGTTCCAGCATTTCCTGTTTGCCGCTTATTTGTTTTGGTTCGCCAACTTCTTTGGCAACGTTGTACAGATCAACTAAATTCAATTTTCCGGCTTCGTATTCTTTTCCTTTTCCCGAATCGAATGAAGCGTAACGGTTTGCTTTCAGTTTCAGATAATCCGAATCTTTCAGCAATTTGTCGGCAATAACCAACGAACGTGCAAAAACGTCCATTCCTGAAACGTGGGCAATGAAAATATCTTCCAGATCGGTTGAGTTACGACGGGTTTTTGCATCGAAATTGATACCTCCTAATGTGAAACCGCCAGCCTGAATGATTTCGATCATGGCTTCGGTTACTTCGTAAATATTGGTTGGGAATTCATCGGTATCCCATCCGTTCTGGTAATCACCTTTGTTGGCATCAATCGAACCAAACATACCAGTGTCGCGGGCTACGCGCAATTCGTGGGCAAAAGTATGACCGGCCAAAGTAGCGTGGTTCACTTCAATGTTCATCTTGAAATCATTTTCCAACCCATGGGCTTTGAGGAATCCAACAACAGTCTGAGTATCGAAATCGTACTGATGTTTCATTGGTTCCATTGGTTTAGGCTCAATCAGGAAATTTCCTTTGAAGCCCAAAGAACGGGCGTGATCGCGGGCAGCAGTAAGGAATTTGCCCATGTGGTCCAATTCGCGTTTGGTATCGGTGTTGTGCAGGCTCATATAACCTTCGCGTCCACCCCAGAAAACGTAGTTACTTCCACCCAAAGCAATGGTAGCTTCCATGGCGTTTTTTACCTGAACGGCTGCATTGGCCAACACTGCAAAATCAGGATTTGTTGAAGCGCCATTCATATAACGCGGATCGCTGAATACGTTGGCAGTTCCCCAAAGCAATTTAATTCCGGTAGCTTCCTGACGTTCTTTGGCGAAGTCAATCATGTTGGCCAACCGTTTTTCAATTTCGAAAACCGATCCGTCACCAACAACGTCGGTATCGTGGAAACAGTAAAAAGGAGCGCCAATTTTGCTGATAAATTCGAAAGCTGCATCCATTTTATCTTTGGCAGCGGTCATCGGGTCAGCAGCGCCAACCCATGGGAAAATCTGGGTTCCGGGACCGAATGGATCGCCGCCGTCGCCGCAGAAAGTATGCCAGTAAGCAACTGCAAAACGAAGATATTCCTGCATTGTTTTGCCCAGAACTACCTGATTGGCATCGTAGTATTTGAATGCCAACGGATTTTTCGACTGTGGTCCCTCGTATTTGATCTGATCAATACCCGGGAAATACTCTTTGTTTCCTTTAAAAGCTGTCATTGTGTTTTAGTATTAGTCCTTCCGGAGAAGGAGTGATTAATAAATAATTTTTCTTTTATAGTTTGAACCACATAGGCACATAGGTCACATAGAATTGTATTTTTCTTTTCCTATTGTGTTCTATGTGCCTATGTGGTTATCATTTTTACATGGCTCTGTCAAGTGTGGCTTTCCAATTCTGGTAAGCTTCTTCATACTGTGCTTTTTTGCTTGCATCAGGAGCAATCGTATCCAGTTTTTTCAGGCTGGCGAAAGCTTCTTTGGTCGATGCATAATATCCTGAACCAATTCCGGCACCACGGGCAGCGCCAACTGATCCGTCGGTGTTGTATAATTCAATGGTTGCTCCTGAAATTCCGGCCAGCGTTTCACGGAAGATGGGACTGAGGAACATGTTGGCTTTTCCGGCGCGGATCACCTGTGCTTTGATGCCGATTTCTTCCATAATTTCCATTCCGTATTTAAATGAGAACACGATTCCTTCCTGAGCAGCGCGGAACAAATGTGCTTCAGTATGGGTATTAAATCCCAATCCTGAAATTTGAGCGCCAATATTTTTGTTCCGGAGAACGCGTTCTGCACCGTTTCCGAATGGCAAAATGCTCACACCTTCTGACCCAATGGCAATTTCCGATGCTTTCTGGTTCATTTCTTCGTACGAAAATGCTTTGTTGCCGACGTATTTGTTCAGCCACGAATTCAGAATCCCGGTTCCGTTGATGCAAAGTAAAACGCCCAAACGATTTGCTTCGGAAGTGTGATTCACGTGCGCAAAAGTGTTCACCCGTGAATACGGATCGTATTTCACTTCGCCGCTCACGCCGTAAACAACTCCTGAAGTTCCGGCAGTAGTGGCAATTTCGCCCGGATTCAGCACATTCAGCGAAAGTGCATTGTTTGGCTGATCGCCGGCGCGATAGCTGATTTTAGTTCCTTCGGCCAAACCAAGTTCGGCAGCAGCTTTCGCATTTACCAATCCCTGAACCGAAAATGTTGGAACGATTTCAGGAATAAACGATTTTTCGAATCCGTAATAATCGAGCAGCATATCGGCAACAGCATTCTCCTTGAAATTCCAGAGAATTCCTTCTGACAAACCGCTGGCGGTGGTTTTAATTTCTCCTGAAAGTTTCATGGCAATGTAATCGCCCGGAAGCATGATTTTGTCGATTTTGGCATACAATTCAGGTTCGTTGTCTTTCACCCATTTCAGTTTCGAAGCGGTGAAATTACCGGGAGAGTTCAGCAGATTGGCCAAACAATTTTCTTCGCCCATTTCAGCAAAAGCTTTGTTGCCGAATTCAGCAGCACGGCTATCACACCAAATAATGGAAGGACGCAAAACCGTTTGGTTTTTGTCAACTACCACCAACCCGTGCATCTGGTAAGAGATACCGATTGAATCAATCGATTTCGGATCAACTTTCGATTGCGTCAGCACATCGGCCAGAGCCAGTTTCAGGTTTGCCCACCATTGTTCGGGTTCCTGTTCTGCCCATCCTGCCTGAATTGCGGTGATCTTCATTTCCTGTTTTGGGTAAAATGCTGATGACAAACAATCGCCTGATTGTCCATCGATTAAAGAGGCTTTTACCGATGAACTGCCGATGTCAAATCCGAGTAAATACATATTCATTAAGTTTAAAGTTGAAAGTCAAAAGTTTAAAGTTGTTCTTGTTTTTGGTTATTGAATATTGGCCATTCTACATTGGATATTAAAAAAGACCCAATAGCCAATAATCAATTTCCAATATCCAAAATTCCCATCATTAGGAGGCTTTCTTTTCTCCATCCGTTCTGTTCTGGTATGCCCGACAAAACTAAGTGATGTGATTCCATTCTCAAAATAAGAAATACTGTTGTAAAACATTTATTAAAGAGATTTCCTGATGGTCAGTTTACTGGGAATGACCACATTTGTTTTTTCTTTGGTAATTACAAATTCTGCGATTTTTTTTCCCATCATTTCAAAGTCGGTCGAAATAACGGTAATCCCTTCTTTTACGTATTTTTTCATCGGGGTTTCGTTGTAAGAAATAACGCCCACATCTTGCCCCAGTATAAGACTTTTTTGCTCACATTGGTCCAGAAATTTGGCCAAAGTGCGGTCGCTCACCAGCAAATATAGTTCGCCTTTCTGAAGGTCAAATTTTTTGAAATCGAATAGAGTTTTATGATTGAGCTTATAGTCTGAACAGAACTTTTCGAAATATTGGATAGACTCTTTTGGATGATAAGTAAACGAAGGGTACAAATACACAAAACGCTTGTACTTTCGGATAAGGTCAATTCCAGTTTCCAGCGAATCGTAAAGCGACTGTCCAAAATCCTGAGAGATGGACGATGCTCCTTCCAGTTCATGCACGTTCCAGTCGATTACCAACAATTTGCTGGCTGGAATCTGCCGTGTAATTTCGGGGACACGTTCATGATCGAAATTCATGATAATGTACTTGGTGTATTTGCCCAGACTTTCCTTGATAATTTTCTCGAAGTCATCGATGTTATAGTGGTGAAAATGAAGGTCGATGGCAATCGTTTCAGGCAGATTATCAAGAAAGGCACCGTATAGAACTTCTTTATAGGCTTTAAAAGTATCGAGAAACAGAAAAACTTTGGTAACAGCTTTTGCCACAAAATAACCACGGTTTGGAACCGATTCGATCACACCGCGGTTTTTAAGTTCTGCATAAGCTTTAAAAACAGTATCGCGCGACAGTGAGCTCTCTTTGCAAAGCTGGTTAACCGATGGCAACGTGTCGCCAACCTGAAGCAGGTTCCGGCTAATTGCTTCGTTTACCGAGTCCATCAATTGCTGAAATTTCAATAAATTTGATTGCGGATTAATTGCAAAATGAAACTTACTTTCCATGTGGTACAAATTTTAAAGTGGTCTGTTCTGGTATGCAAACATACAAAATAGATTGCAAGGGGCAAAAGCGAAAAATTAAAGTCTGGGTGTAATTCCGGGTGCGACTCGAAGTCGCGCTCGGAATTGACGGTACATTTGTTTATTTTTAGCCTGAATTAAAACCCAAAAGCCATGTTAAAAGATCTTATCCTGAAAAACCGTAGTTATCGAAGATTTCATCAGTCGGAACGTATTGAAAAACAACAGTTAATCGATTGGATTGATTTGGCGCGGTGTTCGGCTTCGGCCCGAAACGCCCAGGCTTTAAAATACATTGTGAGTACTGAAGAGTCGCTCAACGCTGAAATTTTTGAACAGCTGGCATGGGCCGGTTATCTCTCTTACTGGTCCGGACCGGAAGAAGGTGAACGTCCATCGGCTTACATCATTATGCTGCACGATACCTTGATTTCAGGAAATTACCTTTGCGACGATGGAATTGCAGCCCAAAGTATTTTGCTGGGCGCTGTCGAAGCCGGATTTGGCGGCTGCATCATTCACTCGGTAAACCGGAACAAACTCCGCGAACTGTTGAATTTGTCGGAACAATTCGAAATAATTCAGGTCATTGCCCTCGGGAAACCAAAAGAAACAGTGCTTCTGGACGAAATAAAAAATGGTGACTTCAAATACTGGCGCGACGAAAATCAGGTTCACCACGTTCCGAAAAGGTCTCTGGACGAAATAATTCTCGAAACGAGGTGATCTGATAAATTATTTTCCACTTTCAAAATGATAGGTTTTTCCGGCAACAGTTCCCAATTGGTATGTTTTCCCGGAAGCAATCTGCATGTCGGCAAGTTTTGCTCCTGAAGTATTTATAAAGGGAACTGCGATTGGTTGTTGTAATAATTGATTGCCGCTTTCAACCGAAGAATCAGAAAGATCAGCTTCCTTGCAAGTCATTTCTTCAGGAACTTTAATCCGGCAATTGCCGCCCAATCTTGAATGAACGGTGAGTTTTTGAATTTTACCTTCGCTCCATTTCAAATCGATCACAAAACCGCCACGGGCAACCAGTCCTTTAACTTCTCCTGAAGGCCAGGCATCGGGCAGGGCTGGAAGCAAATGGATGTAACCGTTGTGACTTTGAACCAGCATTTCTGCAACTCCGGCGGTATAACCAAAATTTCCGTCAATCTGGAAGGGTGGGTGAGCATCGAACAGGTTTTTATACAAACCTCCCCCTGAATATTTTATCTCACCAAATCCAACAGGTTTAAACAGATTTTGAATGATAGTATATGCATGGTTCCCATCCAGCAATCGTGCCCACATATTGATCTTCCAACCCATCGACCAACCGGTTGCTTCATCGCCCCTTAGCAACAAGGTTTGTTTCGCCGCCCGGTATAATTCAGGAGAAGTTTCGTTGCTTATTTGATTTCCGGGATGAAGTCCGTAAAGATGCGATATGTGCCGGTGCTTTGGTTCGGGCTCTTCATAATCCTGTTGCCATTCCTGAAGTTGACCTTTCGATCCGATTTTGTAGGGTGCCATTCTTGATAATTTTTCGCTGAGTTTGGCCACCAAATTCGCATCAGTTTTCAATAATTTTGCAGATTCGATGGTACGGGTAAAGAGCTCCCTCACAATCGCCATATCCATTGTTGGCCCCGAGCTAACCTGTGCCCTTTCTCCTTTTGCATTTAAAAATGCATTTTCCGGAGAATTGTTGGCTGCAGTTACCAAAAATCCATCATTGTCTTCTATCAGCCAGTCGGAATAAAACATGGCAGCTTCACGCATCAGCGGATAGGCTTCGTTTTTAAGGAATTCTATATCGCCTGAAAATAAATAATGTTCCCACATGTGACTTAGCAGC
>JAUYMU010000065.1 GCA_030698405.1 Bacteroidota bacterium | reverse complement strand
TCTTCCCAAAATAGATTTTAAGCGGCTGCTCTTTCGGGAGTGGCCGTTTTGCATTGTATATTTTATAGGAGCTAAAAGGTTTACTGCGTGAAGAAATATTTCTAAAAACCCCTGGTACTTTGCCATTCAGCCCAATTGATGGAAGAGAAATAGCTACGGAGCATTCCATCGAACAAACGCACAGCCTGAAGCTTGGTTTGGGTAGTGTTTATCTTCTGAATTTCATCTGGTAGCTGCAACATTCGCTGATCGAGAAAAGCGTTTAAATCAGCAATGGTTTGCGGATAGTTGGTAACTGTTTTTTCTTCAGCAATAAAATGAATATTACCGGGAATCTGTACCTTCTCAGCAGTTAAATCGGGAATGTAATGTGTAATAATTTCGAAGGTATTTTCAGGTAACCGATATTGCCAATCAACATATATAGCTATAATTTTCACCAATTCGTCTTTGCTTTCTTTTGTAGCCTGTGCAGGCAGTTTGGCAAGTTGCTGCTTCTGATTGTTTAACGAAGTTACCAGATTGTCCCAACTATTTTTAATTGGCAAAAGCGCGTTGATATCGTTGAATGGAAGGTCGCTTGGAAGACCAATAAAAATCACTTTTGCTTTGTACGAAGGATTGCTTGCTTTCACCTCGTCCAATATCGATTTCAGTGTGTTTACCGAATTCTGAAGATTCCGGATTGATTGCTGGACTGCAGGAAAATTTAACCGGTAGAAATTTAGTTCGATACTGTCACATGCCGATTGTACTTCTTGCAATTTATCGTGTACCAGTTCATTTTTAATGCCTGTAGCCTGAATGTTTTGGGAAGAGAACCAAACATCCGATGCACCTGCAATTTTAAAATAGAGTGTCGTTTCAGCAGTATTTTCTTCTGTTTTAATGTGCTCGTTTTGAGTGAATTGCCAGCTTGCCTTAATTGTTATTTTAAGATAGGATTGTGAGAATTTCTGATTGGATACAGTGATTTCCGCAGTTGATTGTACATCGGTAGTTTTAACCTGAAGATATTCATCGGCAGCAAAACGAATTTCCTCTTTAATTAACTTCCATTCTGATTTTTTTCCGGCAACCTGATAGGTAATTCCATCTTTTCCCCTTGAAAGAATTTGACCTGTGCCTGTTATATCGGCATAGATATCGGGAAACTTGCAATAATCCCGTCGTCCTCCTTCCATCTCAACGTCCACCAAAAATTTCTGGCCGGGTTTTACCGAAAGGACTTCACCTGTTTTTGAAGGTTTCCCATCAACTTTAACTTGAATAAATGGTTTCCTGAGAGGTTGCGCGCTGTAACCAAATCCGACCATAAAAACCATCATCACCAGAATCAGCAAGAGGCTTTTCATATTTCCGGGTTTTGTAGTTCATGAATCCGGATAAAATTAATTAAAAAATCACAACATGCGTATGTTTTTAATTCTTTACGACTTTTTCAGTAAAAAGTTGGTTGTCAGTCTGTACACGCAGAAAATACATTCCTGGCCTCAATTCGTCAAGCCTTATATTTAGGTTATTTGTATTAGTATTGGTTTTTTTTATGTTTTTTCCATCGATTGAAATCAACTCAACCGACCGGATCATTTCTTTCGATTCGATCTGAATCTGATTGGTGGCAGGATTTGGGTAAACGCGTATTGTTGAATGAGTTGTTTTTTCAGATATACTTGTTGCCAGATCTTTAAATGCCGGTAATTTCTTATCGCTGTACAAACGATATTCGCCGGCCTTCAGGAGAATTGGAGCGTTCACGTCTGTTACTGACAATTCGTTGCCGCTAAAAAATTCGTACCAGGTTCCGGTGTGCTGAAAATTGGGAACAATTGTTAAGTCAGCCACCCCGAAATTGCCAATCAGCGTGATGTTGTGATCGTTCAGTTTTAGCTGTATCCTTTTTGTGACGCCATAAACGAACCGCGTTTCTGTTCCTGAAGTAAATACATCGAACTGTTGGCGAAGCCGAAACATGGCCGAATATACATCGAAAAGTTTTCGCCGGTTGCTGTTTTCCAGATAATCCATGCGTAATGGTTTTGGATCAGTTCTGCAATTGTCGCTGATGGTGCCGTTTTCGCAGTAATTGATTGATAAATCGTAACCCAGCTCGCCAAATTGCCAGATCATTTTTGGGCCTGCAAGCGATAAAAAGAAAGCTGTTGCCAGTTCGCTGCGTTCGAGGGCGGTATTGAGCTCTTTGGTATTGTATGCGCCAAGCGAATTTCCGTAAGTCATTGTTTTGAACACCTGCCGTTCTTCGTCGTGACTTTCCATGTAGGCTAAAAGTCCGGGTTTTGAATAACCTCTTGACTGATAGGAGGCCCGGTTAAGGTCAGATTTGCCGGATTCGTTGTATCCCATGGCGGCTTCACCAAAAGTGAAGTTTGCATTGCCCCAAATCAACATCCCGTTTCCATAATCTGCGAGTTCTCTTTCTTCAGTATCCGGAGCAAAATGTTCAAGAATAACAATTGCTTTGGGATTGACTTCCCAAATTTTGTCGGCCATTCGTTTCAGGATTGCAATTCGTCCAGCATCATATCCGCTGCCATCACCTGGAGTATTGGTAAAACCTTTGGTGAAATCGAAGCGGAAACCATCGACTTTGTATTCGGTCATCCAGTATTTGTTCACCCGGTCAACAAAATCTTTGGTAGCCTGGCTTTCATGGTTAAAATCGGATCCCCAGAAATAGGTGGTGTTGGGCGATGTTTGGTTAAACCATGGATTGTCGGCAGCCGGCCGTTTCAATGCATCGTTCCAGTACATTTTAACCATTGGGCTCGAATTGAACGAATGGTTTAAAACCAAGTCGAGAATTACGATAAAACCTTGCCTGTGGCATTCGTCGATCAGCGCTTTCAGGTCGTCCTTGGTGCCATAAGCCTTGTCGGGTGCGAAGTAGAAATTCGGATTATAGCCCCAGCTAATGTTGCCTTCAAATTCGTTGACCGGCATCAGGTCGATGGTGTTTATTCCAAGGCGTTTCAGGTAATCGAGTTTCGCCTGAAGTGCCTTGTAGGTTTTTTCGGCTGTAAAGTCGCGGATAAGCAGTTCGTAAACCGAAAGTTTACTGACTTCAGGAATGGTATAGGTTGGAGTGCTCCAGACATAAGGTGTTTGCGCGGTTTGCAATACAGATGCCCGGTCGGATGCTTTTCCTTCAGGATAGGGCAACATGTTTGGGTAAACGGTTGATGAAATGTATTTATCGTCGTACGGATCAGAAACCTTGTCGGTGTATGGATCTGCAATTTTGATCTTGCCATCAATCAGGTACTGGAAGATGTATTCTTTTTTCGGTACCAGGTTTTCAATTTTGAGCCAGAACCAGTCGCCGTCTTTTTTCATCTGGTAGTTGTTGTCGAGCGCCCAGTTGTTGAAATCGCCGGTTACAAATATGTTGTTTTTGGCTGGTGCGTAAACTATTAATGTTGCCGACTGGTCGTCGGTATAATTGATACCGGCTTGTAATCCGGCAGGTCTGCTTTCAATTGGAGTTGTTTCGCGTATAAATACGTAAACTGAGTCAAGTTTTACTGATGAACTTTGGGTGGCTTTTACTTTCAGCCAGTAACTTCCGGCATTCGGAATGGTTACGTTTTGGGTAATCAATGTTCCGGTTTGGGAACCGATTTCCTGATTGTTCAGGAATAATTTCAGGTCGGCTGAACTGGTGGTTGAGGCGGTGAAGGTGAATGATTCGTTTTTCTCAAAAATGTTGGTTCTTGCAGGCGACGTAATGTTGACATTTAATCCTTCGGCAAAAACATCAATCAGAATATCGTTGGTTTGTTTGGACCCATCGGTTGAACGAAAGACGAGCGCTATTTTTTTAACTTTTTCAGAAGGCAAAACCGAATAAAATGTTCTGATATCGGGAGCAATTGACAACTCGTAAATGCCAGCACCTTTGTTTGTCAGTTTGGGCTGTTGGGTATTATTTGCCCATGAGCCGATTACATGTTGCCATTGGGTATTTCCTTCAACAATGACACCGGTATGCGCATACAAATCAGAAGTAAAAAATCCGAGCCTGGTTTCTTTCGATGAATCGAACGTGATGGTTACCGCACTGGTTTCGATAGGAAATGCAGGATTGGTGGTAACTTGCGCAAAGCTTAACTGAGAAACAGCTACCAGCCAGAAAAGAATATTGATTCGACGTAACATGATAATTGGTATTAAAGGAAAAAAAAGCCTATCCGCCCGTAATGAGCGGATAGGCTTATAAATATATCAGCAATTAGTTTTTAGTAACAGTTGCTTTAAGTGTCCAAGGATCTAAGGTTACAGTATAATTACCGTTAGCCGTAATTGTAAGATTGTCACCACCAGCAGTCAAGGCATTCAGATTACCGCCCAGATTGATATCCCATCCGTCGTTAGCCCTGAATTTGAAGGCACCGGCGGATTTTAAATCGAGGGTAAGTGTGAAAACCTTTTTGGTTGCGTCCCAGGTCATGTTGGTGTCATTGTCCCAGCCAGCTGCTGTTGCGTCTCCAATTATACCCCATCTGTTTGCCGTATAAGTGTAGGCATTTGGATGGCTTAAATCTAAAGTGATGGCATAATCAGACTCAACGGTAACAGCAATGTTATCTCCATCAGCATTCAGGTTGGCATCTTTTGTAGAACTACCGTAATTGTAATCCCATTTATGATTGGCTCTAAACTTGAATTCAGCTGCCGTTAAATGTACAGTTCCTGTCCAGGTTCTTGATGTTGGATTGTAAGTCAGTGGAGTTTCATCGTCCCAACTTTTGGGAGTAGCACTGCCGATAACACCCCAAACCGTAGCAACAGCAGTATAAGTCATGGCAGCAGCATCAGCATTTATTTTGTAATAACCGGCAGGTGATTTAAAATTTCCACCGTTGGCATCCAATTTGCCAGTTCCACCATCACCATAATTTGGTCCATCCCAGTTTGGTTGGCTTGCAAATTTCCATTCATTGGTGGCTTTTGACATATATACATAACCTTCAAGTTTGTCAGGAGCGGCAACAGTACTTATCACCTGAGGCGATTTGTCGGGTGACCAATCGGCAAACGTAGAACCAGGGTAGCTGGCTGCAACATAGTCGCCGGGAATATTCCAGGTACGAATGTTCGCCAAAGTTGTAAACTGAACATCTGCACCATAAGCTGTACCTGCGCTATTTGTGGCGTAAGCACGGACATGATAGGTTGTGAATAATGTCAGGCCTGTCATATTGCTTACAAATGCGCCAATACCAGCTCCTCCGGCAACTTTGGTGTCGGTGATTGTCGGATTGGCATTTTTGCTCCAGACGAGGCCTTTTTCAGTAACAGTAGCACCACCATCGTAGGTAACTTCACCACCTGTAACGGCAGATACTTTGGTTACAGCGGTAACCGCGGCAGTTGTAACAACCGGTAAATCAACCAAAGTCTTGAAACTAACTTCAGGACCATAACCTGTACCAGCGCTGTTTGTAGCATAAGCACGAACATAGTAAGTGGTGTTTCCTTTCAGACCGGCAAGTGTACTTACAAAAGCACCCAATCCTTTGTCGTCGGTAGTTTTGCTGTCGGCTACGGTTGGTGCAGCTTTAATGCCATAAACGATACCACGAACAGTAACTTCGGCGCCACCTGTAGCTGTTACATTTCCACCACCTTTTGCTGAATTACCGGTAACGACAGTAATAGCAGTTGTAGTAAGCAATGGAACAACAGGTAAAGTTGTAAATGAGTACTCTTCACCGTAAATTGTACCTGCAGCACCTGTTGCATAAGCTCTTGCGTAATATTTGGTTGCATAAGCAAGTCCGGGCAATGTAACATTGAAAGTGGCAGTTGTGGCTTGTCCGGTATAGGCAACTTTTGAGTTGGCAATGGTAGGAGCTGTAGCAGTATTGTAGCAAACACCTTTTTCGGTAAAACCATCACCTTCGGCAACTACAAAACCAACAACAGTAGCAGCATTAGATGTAACATTTAGCAGTTGAGTGGTAGCAAGTGTCGGGTTTAACCGAACTTCCGCGTTTTCCTTTGTACATGCGGCAAAAAGGATTGTCGCAGTTACAAGGACGGCCATTATTTTATATATGGACATTCTTTTCATCGATATTTTTTTTAAATGTTTCATACAAACTAGTTTTTAACAATCTTAAACGTACCAGTAGTATCCTTGATGATTGTTAATGTAATGGTATAATTGCCTGCACTAACAGCAATATTAGCACCGCCCTGCGTCAAATTATCAGGAGTGCCACCTAAATTCCAGGCCCAACCATCATTTAGCCTGAATTTAATTTCACCATCAACCAGGTCGAGGGTAATTTTCCAGGTTCCGGTAGCCGCATCGTAGTCCATTTTTTGGTCGGGAGAATTCCAGGCATTAGGAGTTGCAGATCCAACAAGTCCGATCATGTACGCTTCCATCGAATAGGTGAGCGCCTTGGTATCGGCGTTAAGTTTAACCCATCCATTATCCGTTGGAATTATGCCAGTTCCATTTACAGCCAGTTTGCCGTCAGTGGTACCATATACGATATTTGAATCAGGGTCTTTCAGGGTAAATGGTTTTGTTTTGTCAAGTTTCACAATACCAGTGTATTTACCATCGCCCAAAGCAGATTCGATTTTCTGGGCAACACCCGAACCGATTAAATCCAACCGGGGCAAACCATAAACAGTAACATTGGCATTCTTAATTTCTGAGATATATTCAAATGGCTTGGTACTGGTTCCTAAAGCGCCGGTGCCGGCATCAACAACCAGAACAGATCTGATACGAAGATCAACCGAAGAAACCTGATCGGCAGGAAACTTCTTCAGAAAAATTCCGTTAAGGTTGCTTACCGTAATTTTAAAGGCAGTAGGCTTAACACTTGAAAGTATTACGACTGCATCTTTAAAATTATTCCCTTTTGCACAAGCTTCCAGAAAATAGGTCGCAGATGCCTGGAAGCCAGGATCGACAGCAGTACCAACAAATACCAGTGTATCATTTCCTTTGGCCCGTTTTAGTGTCAAATCAGGTAAGGTCGTAATTGTTGGTGCAATTGGGTTGGTCAACATAACCACTCTTGTTTCGTCCTTCTCACATGAAAACAAAAGTCCGATCAACCCAATGAAAGTTAAATATATAAATAGATTTTTCATTGTTTAAAATTTTAAAGGATTAATAACCAGGATTTTGTTTGATGTTTGGATTGGCAGAAACTTCATCTCCGGGAATTGGGAAGATATTCAAATGTTTAGAAGTTGCAGCGCCATTAAATGTACCACCCTTCCATTGCCATTTATATGTGCCATCGGTGAACTGACCAAATCGGACCAAATCGGTACGTCTTTGGGCCTCATAGTAGAATTCACGGCCGCGTTCATCCAACAAAAATTTGTCGTTGAGCTGGGCTGCTGTAATATTTCCGGTTGCATTTCCGTAAGCACGTGTCCTGATTACATTAATATCAGCCACTGCATTGGCGATGTTTCCTAAGCGATATGAAGCTTCGGCTCTCATTAAAAAAGCATCGGCATAGCGGAAAATCGGAAAATCGGTGCTGGCAAAGGCCGGGTTATAATTTGCAGCCTGGGTCCCATCAGTATTTTTGGCAGTAAATTTATAAACGCCAATACCGTAATCGCCGCTTGATGAGGCGCTTGGAATGTCCATGCTTTTCTTCATTTTCAAAAAGACACGTTTGTCTTTGCTCTTGGCAAAAAGTGGATCGTTTGCAGGAACGGGTACATTGCCGTAAGTAGCAATTGTATCAACCAGGACATTCATGAATTGTTTCCTGGCCCTGTTCCCATTCCAGTTGGTGTTCGATGTCAAACCATGAAAATCTTCTGCCCTGATGTAAACGGCATCGCTGCTTGATTCGATGATAAATGTAGTACCTACATAACCTTGGGTATTAACTCCATCTTGTTCCAGCGCAAAAATCATTTCAGGATTGGTTTTGCCATTGTCGGCGCTAAAATTCTGACGATAGTTCGTAGCCAGTGAATATTTTCCACTGCCGATCACTTTATCGGCATAAATTTTACAACTGTCCCATTTTGCAGTTCCGGTATAAACCTGAGCGTTCAGATATACGCGGGCAAGTAGCATCCATGCAGAAGCTTTGTCTGCCTGGGGATAAGAAAACCTTGGTTCACCCAATTTGCTTTCAATACTTTTCAATTCAGATACAATGTAATTAAACAGTTTGGCCCGTTCAATTTGCTTGGGATAGAATTTCCCAACGCCGTCAGCATCAGTTGTAAAAGGAGGGTTGCCAAATAGGTCCATGCTGTAAGAGTAGGCCAATGCCCTTAAAAATCGGGCTTCCGCGTTATACTGAACTACGGCAGGGTCTGTATTTCCGTTTGTAAACTTGATAAAATCGTTTGCATAGGTTATACTCAAACTTAAACGCTGATAAAGTGCGGTAAGAAATGGATTTTGCGCACTCCAGGTCTGTGTATTTAAATCAGCAATACCAACATCCCCCCATGCACAAATCGCTTCATCAGTCGTTATTTCCTGTACATTCCAAAGCGCCCTTGAGGTAGTAAAAAAGTTCCCGTCGGAAGCGGTAATATCATCGCCTCCGTTACTGCCTTGTCCGGAGAGTATAAAACTGGCATAAATTTTTCCCAGGGTTTGCTTCATGTAAACAGGATCATCGCCAAGGTTCCCAGCCATAATCGTATTGGGGTCCTGTGGTTTTACATCCAGATCTTTCACACAAGATGTCATCATCAGGGTTGAAAGAAGAATTCCGAATATTATTTTATTTTTATTCATATCTGTATCTTATTTGAATATTAATAGCTTAAACTTATGCCAAGCATAAAGGTACGGGGTCTTGGGTAGAAATTGTTATCAATACCACCAGCTACTTCAGGGTCAATACCTTTGTAATTTGTGATAGTCAAAACGTTTTGAACAGTAAAGCTAATCCGTGCGCTCATTTTATCAAAAAGGTTGTCGAAATTATAGCCGGCGCTTAAATTGTCTAATTTAAAGAAAGAGGCATTGTCAACAAAATAATCACTGGTAAACTGACGTTTCACGAATTTTGTGTCGCTCAAATAGGTTGCCTGATTATGCCAATATCCATTTGCCCACATTTGGTCGTATGAAGCGCCTGCTGCAACCTGGTTGTAAACGTAATTTCCGATACTGGCACGGGTAGAAGCAGCAAGGTCGAAGTTTTTGTAGGCAAAACGGGCAGAGAAACCCAATAAGACATCAGCAACAGGGTTCTTGTAAATGTATTTATCTGCATTGTCACCGTTTACTGTGCCTCCTTTTCCTGAAAGGTCAACGTACATGCCTTCAATCGGGCTGCCATTTGCATCATATACCTGTTTGTTCAGAAAGTATGAGTAGGCAGGATAGCCAACACGTGTAACTTGCTTTTGGCCGGTAAAAGCATCACCGTAAAGAATGCCGATATAATCCGGATCATCAGAGGTTAGTAATTTGGTAATTTTATTCACATTGTAGGTTACATTAAACCCTATGTTCAGCGACATATCTTTTTGTGAAATGGGTATCAGGTTTAAAGAGAATTCAGCGCCCTTATTTTCCAAACTACCAACATTGGTCAATAATGTATTGGAGAAATTACTTCCGCTGGGAATAGTAACTGTGTTCAGCAAATTATCGGTAACCCGGTTGTAAACATCGATCGATCCTGAAATACGGTCATCCATGAATCCAAAATCCAAACCAATATTCTGGGTAGTGGTTTCTTCCCATTTTATATCAGGATCATACGCGTCGGGGCGTAAAGTTGGAAGGAATACGCCGCCAATCGGATAATAATTACCGGGCGAAGAACTTCTGTATTTAGCCTGTGCGGGATAATCGTTACCAATATCTTGTTGACCGGTAACCCCCCAGCCCAATCTCAGTTTCAAATCAGAAACTGCCTTCACATTTTTCATGAACGACTCTTCCTTTATTTTCCAGGCAAAAGCTGCGGATGGAAAAAGCCCCCATTGGTTGCCTTTGGCAAAACGTGAAGAACCATCTTCACGAACGGTAAGGGTAAGTAAATACCTATCTGAAAATGTGTAATTTAAACGGCCAAAGAATGAAACCAAATAGTTTTCAGTAATGAAGGTTGAACTATCTGTTTTTTGGTAAGGATGTGCAGCATCCACAATTCCGCGGGTATAGCTATCTCCTTCACGTTTGAAATGTTGCCATGAATAACCAGCAGTAGCGTCAATTCTGCTTTTAATCTGGCTAATGCCTTTGGTATAGTTCAAATAAAAATCAAGCAGGTCATTATAATTTTTTCCGTTATAATCACTTAACCTACCCCAAAGCGGACTGGTAATCCTTGAAGGTGAAGTTGTTGGGCGGTTATTGTGTCCGGTGCTTTCTGTATAGTCAGTTGCCAGATTTAAATTAGCACGCAGTTCAGGAATAAAAGGTATTTTATAATTGAACTGGATGTTGCCAATAACCCGCTTAACATTTGATTTGTTGTCGGCTACCATAAGCTGCTCAACCGGATTTGGAGTTCCAAGGTTGGCTCCGTAATTGCCCCATTGAAAATAACCGTCAGAAAGTGGGTTGCCATCCATTACAGGTTTCGTAGGATCCATTCTGATAGCTGATCCCAATGCCCCCTGTATCACCAAAATTATTGTCTGTGGTCATCCCTTTGGCATTGATATTCATTATTAAATCGCCTTCCAGAAATGAGGGGTCAAGGCTAACAGAAGCGGTCATCCTTTGCATGTCAGTATTCTTCATAATACCATTCTGGTCGGTGTAACCAATAGAAATACGGTATGGCAAAGTTTTATAGGCGCCAGATACGCTTAGGTTATGATCCTGGGAAATAGCGTCACGGAATATTTCCTTTTGCCAGTTCGTGTTTTCAGTCCAAAGCTTGTTAAAGCTATCAGCTCCGAATAAATCTTTATGATCGAAAGCGATTTGCCTGATTTGATCACCGGAATATACATCCATGAATTTAGTGGCGCTGGATACCGAAGTATTCCCATCATAAGCAATCCTCATTGCACTGCCAACTTTTCCTTTTTTAGTTGTAATAAGGATTACACCGTTTGAAGCCCTCGAACCATAAATAGCAGTTGAAGAAGCATCTTTCAAAACGGTAAAGGTTTCGATGTCGTTAGGGTTCACAAATGCAAGAAAGTTTGAACTTCCTGAAATGTTATCGTTTGCAATAGGAACTCCATCGATGATAATAAGTGGGTCGTTGGAAGCATTCAAGGATGAACCTCCGCGAATACGGATGGTTGCACCGCTACCGGGAGCGCCGCCAGCAGTAGTAATAACCACACCGGCACTTTTACCCATTAGCAAATCCTGAGGCGAAGTGATTGCCCCTTTGTTAAAATCTTTCGAACTCACGGTACTGACAGCACCTGTTGCGTCCGATTTCTTAACACTTCCATATCCGATTACAACCACTTCATCCAGTTGTTCAGTGTCAACTGCAAGTGCAACCCTGAGGGCTTGTTGTCCCTGAGCCACAATTTCCTGTGTTTTATAACCGATAAATGAAAACTGAATGACTTCACCCACGTTTACACTGAGGGTAAAATTTCCATCGAAATTAGAAATCGTTCCATTTGTAGTTCCTCTAACCACAATAGATACACCTGGCAAAGCTTCTCCCGATGAGCTATCGGTCACCTTGCCCGAAAATACTGATTGCTGTGCCATTGCGAGGTTTCCCAGCAAAAGTGACAGAATCAATATTGTTACATTTAGGTTTTTGCGAATAATCCTCATTTTTTAATTAATTATTGGTTCAAATACTCGTTTTAAACTCAGCAATTCGGCTCGAAAATAATATTCTTGTAAATTAGATCGTTAGAGTATGCTGAGAAAAATATCTTTCCGGCTATTTTTGTTCACGATAAGAGTCAGGGAGGCCTTAACCTCCACCTTACTGCTTTACAGTATAGTG
>JAUYMU010000058.1 GCA_030698405.1 Bacteroidota bacterium | reverse complement strand
GTATTTTTCCGCTAAAATATCAAATAGCAAATCCGGGGTTTTCCCTCCTGAAATTGCAAGGTTAAATTCATTTCCGGAATAGGCTTCAACCCAATTCATTAACCGGTTGGCAAATTCGTTCGCCAATTCTTCAGGAGATTTGAAAATATACAATTTGTTTTTCATTTGAATTTAACTTTTTGTCTGTCACCAAAAGACAGACGACAAATGATTGGACAGGCGACAACTTTAAACTTGAAACCTGGAACCTGGAACTCTTTCAGAGTTCACAATATTCACCGTCGTGCGCCAGATTTTTGCAAGGGTAGCGCCATGTTCCGTTTTCGACCAATTCGTCCACCACATCGGGGCCCCATGTTCCTGCCGGATAACCATAAATAGGAATTTCATGGTTGTTTTTCCATGCATTCAAAATGGGTTGCACATATTCCCAGGCCTTTTCGACAGCATCGCCACGGGCATACAAAGTAGCATCGCCCTGCATACAATCGAGCAGCAAACGCCCGTAAGCAGTTGGAAGATAAACATCCGACAACTGGTCGTAATGGAAATCCATGTTTACAGTTTGAACCCGGAATCCGGCTCCCGGAACTTTCATGCCGATTTTTAGCAGAATACCTTCATCCGGCTGAATGCGGAGCACAAGTTGATTATTTACCGGACCGGTGTCGGCCTGATTTCCAAACAAATGATGGGGCGTATTTTTGAAATGAATAACGACCTCGGTAACTCTGGCTGGTAATTTTTTGCCTGTCCTGATATAAAATGGAACTCCCGCCCAGCGGAAATTATCGATGAAAAATTTCATCGCAACAAATGTTTCGGTACGCGATTGCGGATCAACACCCGATTCCTCGCGGTAACCTTTCACCAAATCTTTTCCAATGTGCGACTGTGTATATTGCCCTCGAATAACATGCGATGCAACTTCGGCTTCACTGATTGGTCGCAGCGATTGAAAAACTTTCAGAATTTCGTTTCTGATCGCATCGGCTTCTATCACAACAGGAGGTTCCATCGCCACCATTCCGACCAGTTGCATCAGGTGGTTTTGAACCATGTCGCGCATAGCTCCCGAATGATCGTAATAACCACCACGATCTTCCACCCCGAGTGTTTCTGCTGAAGTAATTTCGATGTGATGGATAAAATTATGGTTCCAGATCGGCTCAAAAATACCGTTCGAAAAGCGGGTCACCAGCATGTTTTGAACGGTTTCTTTGCCGAGGTAATGATCGATGCGGTATAACTGATCTTCATCAAAATAGTTGCGCAAATTCTTGTTCAATTCCTGAGCGCTCTTCAAATCAGTACCAAAAGGCTTTTCAATAATTAATCGTTTAAACCCATTTTTCGCATCGTTCAACCCCACATCAGCCAGACTTTGCGGGATTATCTGGTACAAATTGGGCGGGGTTGACAAGTAATAAATGTAATTTTCAGGAATCGACAATACTTTGCCCAGGGTTTCAAGTCTTGATTTCAGGATAGGATATTCCGATGAATCGGCAGTTGAAAGTGGCTGATAATAAAGATGCTCCAAAAAAGCTTCGATGTCTTTTTCGTTGTGTGGTTGAATGGACAAGAATTCTTTCATTTTCTCACGGAAACCGGCATCAGAAAGTTCTGTACGCGAAACGCCCAGTACTGCCAGTTTCTCCGGAAGTAGTTGCTGAGTATGCAATTCGTACAATGCCGGAATGAGTTTTCGTTTGGTCAGGTCGCCCGAAGCACCGAAAATGACCAGAATATGTGGTTCTGTTTGTTTCATCTATTTATATTTTTGAAACACATAGGCACATAGAAAACATAGTTATTACTTTTCTATGTGAACTATGTGTCTATGTGGTTATTTTCTAAAAGTTAATCACCTTAACGTTTAATTCAGCAAAATGATTAGAAAAATTGGATTTTGAATTGATTAAACCGCAGAATCGCCGCAAACCCAAACCAAACAGTGCTGATTGAAAGATTCATACTGAAGCTGCAAAGTTTTTACTTGATTATCGAAAATGTATCTGACAAAGAAAATATTCGTTTCAGGAGGAAAAGGTAGCACATGAATTTGTTTTCTGAAATCAACCCCTTCTTTGTCAACCAACTTAAAAACTGCTTCTTTGGCGCACCAATAGATACATTGCAGCATAGAATTTTCGTTAACTTGCTCCAGTTCAGGCTCAGAAAGATACCGCTTTTTAACCGATGCATAGTTTCGGGTTACACTTTCAATATCAATTCCAATTGAATGATGTTGATGAATATAAACTGCCGCAAAATCGCGCGAATGACTGATACTGATATGTTTGTAAAGTGGATGTTTGATCATCGGTTTCCCAACTTCAGTATAAAAAATTTCGAAACCGCTGCCTGTCATCTGTTTGAGCAAAACACGGATCGCCAGCCATTCAACCTTTCGCTTTTCGAAACTGTATTTCTGAAAGTTAGGATCTGCTATTTCTTCCGAAGTAAAAAAAGATTGCAATTCGCCGGACGACTCGGTAATTTGCCAAACTGCCAGCAAACCGTTTGTAACTGATATGGTTTTAAATAGCGGCATTTAGCGGGTCCATTCTGTGGTTTCAATTAAATGGATTACGTCGGGTGTGAGAAAATCAATGACCGGACGAAGGGAATCTATATTGGGGATTTCGCGGATATAAAGGGCGCCACGCAAAAAATGTTTTGTGCTGTCGGTCAGGTAAAACTGAAGCGGAGAAGCTGTATTTCCGTCAATCCGATAAATGGTTCCGTAAACTTTTTTTTCAGGATGAACAAAAATACGCTCGTCAATTGCATCGGCTTTAAAACTGTGTTTATAAGCCAGTTCGCGCGATTCTTCGGTAAGTTTCCACAAGTTATTTTCCACATTTTTGTAACTCAGGTGCACTTCTGCTTTGTGTTGTGGAATTTCAAGATTAACCCAAAAAGGTTCAGCCAAACGTTCGTTATCGGCAACTATTTTTCCGTAAACCGGAATTTCAAACTGATAGGGCAGTGCCGTCTGATCAGTTTTTATATACAATTTTTCCTGAAAGCTTATCCTGAAATATCCCCTGGGTTTTGGAATATAATCTCTTTTGCACGAAATGGCCGTCAGCAGGAATAATGAAGATAAAAGGAACAGGATTTTTCTCATTTCAATTGTTGCCCGGGAGCTTTTATTTCAACTTTGATTTGTTTAATGCGGCGGTTGTCAACTGCTTCGATAGAGAAAACGAAATTTTTGCAATTAATGATATCATGCTTCACCGGAAATTCACCTTTTAATTCCAGTATCAGTCCGGCTAGTGTATCAGCATCTCCTTTTACATCTTCAAAAATAGGTTCCTCCGATCCGATTACCTTGTAAAAATCGTTGAGCAAAGTTTTGCCGTCGAAAAGGTATTTGCTTTCGCTGATCTTTGTATAAAAAGTTTCTTCCTCGTCAAATTCATCGGTAATTTCACCTACAATCTCTTCCAGAATGTCTTCCAGTGTAACAATTCCTGAAGTGCCGCCATATTCATCGACCACAATTGCCATGTGAACTTTGTTCTTCTGAAATTCCTCCAGCAGATCGTCTATTTTTTTTGTTTCAGGAACATAAAAAGGTGGCCTGATGATACTTTGCCAACGGAAGGTAGTCCCTTTGTGAATATGCGGCAGAATATCTTTAATATATAGTATTCCTTTTATATTATCGAAAGAATCGGAATAAACCGGGATTCTCGAAAAACCTGATTCCGTAATTATGCTGAGTATTTTGGCATAACTGTCTTTGATGTCAGCCGATACAACATCAACCCTGGAATGCATGATTTCTGCCACACTTTTATTTCCGAATTTGACGATTCCCTTCAATATATCTTTGTCTTCACTTAATTCTATTTGAGAAGTAAGCTCCAGCGCCTGAGACAGTTCATCGACAGAAATGTGCTGATTGTAGGAATGGATGCGCTTGTTGACAAATGATGTTGAATAGATCAGCAGTGAATTAAACGGTTTGAGTATTTTTATCAGATAGTGAAGCGGAACGGAGATAAAACCGGCAAATTTCATTGGATGTTTGGTGGCGTAAACTTTCGGAATAATTTCGCCGGCGATTAAAAGGACGAATGAAATAACGATGACCTGAAATACAAATCCAATAATTGGTTCGTTCGAAAAATCAACCAGAGAATCGACCGTAAAACTGGATAAAATGACAATGCCTACATTTACAAAATTATTGGCTACCAATATGGTAGCCAATAACTGCTCCGGAGATTCCAGATTTTTAAGCGTATGGACATTTCTTTTTGTCGATCGTCCGGCAATTTTTTGCTTTGCAGAAGGGCTTAATGAAAAATAAGCAACTTCCGAACCGGAGATCAATGCAGAACAAAATAACAAGATTGATATAACCACCAGGCTGACAGCAACACCTGAAGTAAAAGGGAGAAATTCAACATTCCAGGCAATTGCACTCAAGATGGGTAAAGGGTCCGTTTCCAATTATTATTATTTAAGTTATTAAAATGGTAAATCGTCTTCTTCCGGTTGACTAAAATCCGGTTCGCTAACACTCTGTAATTGCTCTGTATGAGCCTGCGGAGCAACTCCTTCGGCTTGACCTTCGCGTTTGCCAAGCAATTTGAGCGTGTCGGCACTGATCTCGGTAGCGTAATGTTTTACACCATCCTTTTCGTACGAATTGGTTCTTAACCGTCCTTCGATGTAAAGCTGGCTACCTTTTTTTACATACTTTTCAACTACTTCGGCCAAACCTCGCCAGGCAACAATATTGTGCCATTCGGTATTACTTACTTTTTCACCTGTCTTCGAGGTATAATTTTCAGTTGTTGCCAACGAAAATCTTGATACTGCAACACCTTTGTCTAAATGCCTGGTTTCCGGGTCACGTCCTACGTTTCCAACCAAAATTACTTTGTTAATAGTCATATGGATTAAGTTATTAAAGTTAAACTGAAATAAATTTACAATAAAAAAATTTAAATTTTGGTTTCTGTAATCAACAAAATCCATAATTGTCCGAAAATTATTTTAATTGCACCTTTAAACTATAAGAACTATCCATTTTCAATATTCCTTATCAAATACGTCTCAAGCAATTTTGGAACAGCAAAGTTAAAAATATCTTTTTTATTCACTCTAATCAATTCAACCGGCATTTCTTTTTCCTGAAGTAAACTCACCTTAATAATACGATAGTTTATTTTCTGGTGGGTAAGCAGGTGAATTTTCCAGTCTGTAATTTTCTCCACGACCAAATTATCAGCATCCATTAACTGATTTACTTCCGACATAGCCATAAGTTCTTCGAAACCTGTCGCCACGGAAGTCTCAATCATAGGAAATTCAAACAGATTCTTCCAGATATCTTTTTCGACACGCTTTTTAAGCCAGACAGAATCGCCGTGAGAAATATCAAAATAGTTAAAATACCGGTGGCGCTGAGTCGTCTTTTTCAGTTTCACCGGCAGATCTGCAACTTTTTTGTTCGCAAATGCATAACATCTTTCGTGCAGTGGACATCTTAAACAATCCGGCTTTTGCGGCGTACATTGCAATGCGCCAAATTCCATCAAAGCCTGATTGTGCATTCCCGGATCGGTTCCTTTTATCAGTTCAGCACCAAGTTTCACGAAAATCTTCTTCCCTGCCGAAGTGTCAATCGGATCAGATATTCCGTAAAAGCGCGAAAGTACCCGGTAAACATTTCCATCCACTGCCGGATATTCCTGATTGAATGAAATAGATGAAATTGCAGCAGCAGTATATTCTCCTATACCTTTCAATGACAATATCAAACGGTATTCCTCCGGAAATTTTCCATTAAAATGTTCTGCAATATATCTGGCTGTAAAATGCAGGTTTCTGGCCCTTGAATAGTAGCCCAATCCCTGCCAAAGTTTCAAAACTTTGTCTTCAGATGCGTTTGCAAGGTCTGAAATAGTCGGGAATTCTCCAATAAATGACATGTAATAGGCTCTTCCCTGCTCAATACGTGTCTGTTGAAGTATGATTTCCGAAAGCCAAATATAGTATGGATTACGGGTGTCCCGCCACGGCAAATTGCGCTTGTACAAAGAATACCAATGGTGTATTAATGAGTTGAAAATATCCATCTTTTACCTAACTACTTTAAAATCTTAAAGAATTGTAAAAATAATCGAATTTAAATGTTCCTAATTTTTAAATAATTTTTATTTTTGCACTCCAATAGTTCGAAAAATATAAATTGTTGATAATTAAATATTTTAAGAGATGACAAAAGCAGATATCGTAAACGAGGTTAGTAAGAATACCGGTATTGAAAAAGTGACGGTACAGAAAGCAGTAGAAGCTTTCATGGAAACAGTAAAGGATTCCTTAACTGAAGGAAGAAATGTGTATCTTCGCGGTTTCGGTAGTTTTATTGTAAAAAGAAGGGCAGAGAAAACTGCACGTAATATTTCGAGAAACACTACAATTATTATTCCTGAGCATTTTATCCCTTCATTCAAGCCAGCGAAAACATTTGTAGCTCAAGTTAAGGAACAAGTTAAATAAATTATTATGCCAAGCGGAAAAAAAAGGAAACGACACAAGATGGCTACGCACAAGCGTAAAAAAAGACTAAGGAAAAACAGACACAAAAAGAAAAAATAGTCTTTTCTTTTTAAGCGATAGCTTATTAAGACATTATCAGGATTAAACCTAAAGCGCGAATGTGCTTTAGGTTTAATCTGTTTATAAGTCTGGTAGTTTTAAACTTTAAAAAAATGAAAAAACGTAGTGAGTAGCGATATAATTGTAGATGTCTCTCCCTCAGAAGTTGTTATTGCTTTATTGGAAGATAAACGGTTAGTCGAACTTAACAGGGAAATGACGGGGGCTAAATTTGCGGTTGGAGATATATATCTTGGACGTGTAAAAAAAATAATGCCCAGTCTGAACGCTGCATTCATTGACGTTGGATACGAGAAAGATGCCTTTCTGCATTACCTCGATATGGGGCCACAATTTTCGACTCTGAACAAGTTCCTGAAAATTGCCACATCGAAAAGCAACAAAATCTTTTCCATTTCTAAAATCCAGTCAGAACCTGACATTGACAAAGATGGAAAGATATCAGATATTCTTAAAACCGGTCAAAACATTTTGGTACAGGTAGCAAAAGAGCCTATCTCGACAAAAGGACCCCGGTTAACTTCAGAACTGTCTATTGCCGGCCGTAACATGGTGTTGATGCCTTTCAGCGAAAAAGTTAGCATTTCGCAGAAAATTGAATCAAATGAAGAAAAAAACAGGCTCAAAAAACTGATTCAAAGCATACGACCCAGAAAATACGGCGTAATAGTCCGAACTGCTGCTGAAGAAAAACGTGTTGCCGAACTCGACCAGGAACTCAAACGACTGGTTACCAAATTCGAGACAACATTTCAGAAATTAAGAAAAGTGAATGCCCCTTCTCTCATTGTTGGAGAAATGGACAGAACCACCTCTTTATTAAGGGATATCTATCATCCCGACTTCAATAGCATTATTGTAAATGATGCTACTGCTTGTGAAGAAATTACTGAATATCTGGGTACCATTGCGCCCGAAAAGAAAAATATCGTAAAACTCTACAAAGGGAATCAATCGATATTTGACTATTACGGGATTGACAAACAATTAAAAGCATCTTTTGGGAAAACAGTATCCTTCAAAAATGGAGCATACCTGATAGTCGAACACACTGAAGCATTTCATGTAATAGATGTAAACAGCGGAAACCGTTCGAAAGCCGGAACTGACCAGGAAACAAACGCACTGGAAGTAAACCTGGCTGCTGCCGAAGAAATAGCACGGCAACTGAGATTGAGAGATATGGGTGGCATTATTGTAGTCGATTTTATCGACATGCACCAAGCCGAAAACCGCCATAAAGTATTTGAGCGGATGAAAGAATCAATGGCTGTTGATCGTACTAAACACAACATCCTGCCATTGAGCAAGTTCTGCCTAATGCAGATTACCCGTCAGCGTGTACGACCTGAAGAACACGTTGAAACAGCTGAAGTTTGCCCTACCTGTAAAGGAACGGGCAAAGTAACACCAACCGTTTTGCTGGTTGATGAACTGGAAAGTAAAGTCAATTATATTTTTAAAGAGCTCAATAAGAAGAAAGTCATTATCAAGACTCATCCCTATTTGGCCGCATTCCTGAACAAAGGGTTCTGGTCTTTAAAACTTCAATGGGCTTTCAAATTTCTAAAAATTATTAAAGTGGAGGAAATGAGTTCATACACCCTCACCGAGTATCATTTCTTCGACGAAAATCAGGAAGAAATAGTATTTTAATCTCCTTAAAAAATCCCGGTATGCAAATGCCGGGATTTTTTATTTTAATGCCTGATTAGCAGATCTCGATCAATACATAGAGTTTTTCAATGACAGATTTCATAAATAGGTTAAATCCATTGTGTATTTTTGGTGCTTGTAATTAATAAAAAATTATTAGATGAAACGGATTACGCTATTTATAGGCTTACTACTTTTTGTTGGAACCCAATTATTCGCGCAGATTCTTGAACCTGTAAAATGGACGTTTGAAGCGAAACAGGACGGATTGGAAGCAACGTTAATTTTCACAGCCAATATTGAAGAAGAATGGCATTTGTATGACACGGAACTTCCGGATGGAGGCCCGATCAGAACTTCAATTAATTTTGCTGATTCTTCGCTTTTCGAATTTGTTGGAAAACTAACGAAGGAGCCATTGCCCACCGAATACTTCGATAAAATTTTCAACATGAAGCTCGGCTACTTTAGCAAACAGGCTGTGCTGACACAAAAAATAAAATTAAAGAATTCTGACAAGGTTGATATAAAAGGTTTTGTCGAGTTTATGTCGTGCAACAACGAAACCTGCACCCCTCCTACCGAAGCTGACTTTTCATTTACACTGAATTCTGAAGGTTCCGTCTCGTCCGATACTCTGGCGATTTCGTCCATGTCTTCAGAAACCTCAAGTCAGGATGAAAAATCAGGAAACTTATTGTGGTTTTTGTTCTTTTCTTTTTTGGCAGGATTGGCTGCTATTCTTACTCCGTGTGTGTTTCCTATGATTCCGATGACGGTTTCGTTTTTTATGAATTCAGGAGAATCAAAATTTAAATCACGTTTAAACGCTGTTTTTTACGGATTTTCAATTATTCTTATTTATACGGTTATCGGAACGCTGGTGTCTGTGATTTTTGGTCCCGGAATCGCCAACTGGCTAAGTACACATTGGGTACCAAACATTATCTTCTTTGCAGTTTTTATGCTGTTTGCTTTCTCTTTCTTCGGAATGTTCGAAATCGTTTTGCCAAGTTGGATCGTAAATAAATCGGATCAACAAGTTGACAAAGGTGGACTTTTGGGTTCATTTTTCATGGCATTGACACTTGTTCTGGTTTCATTTTCATGTACCGGGCCAATTGTAGGTGCGATACTGGTTGAATCTGCCGGCGGTCAGGTCTTAAAACCCATCATCGGAATGTTTGGCTTTTCACTGGCATTTGCACTGCCTTTCACACTTTTTGCCCTCTTCCCGGGGTGGCTAAACAATCTGCCCAAATCTGGCGGATGGCTTAATTCAGTAAAAGTGGTACTTGGTTTTCTCGAATTGGCTTTGGGCCTGAAATTCCTGAGTATTGCAGATCAGACTTACCATTGGGGAATACTCGACCGCGAAGTTTATTTGGCATTGTGGATTGTGATCTTTGTACTTCTTGGATTTTATTTACTGGGGAAACTGAAATTTTCGCACGACAGCGATGTGAAATTTGTAACCGTACCCCGTTTACTGATGGCCATCGTTACCTTTTCGTTTGTTGTTTACCTGATTCCCGGAATGTTTGGCGCTCCGCTGAAAGCCATTTCAGGATATCTCCCACCCCAGTCAACACACGATTTTGATCTGCACAAAATCATTCGTGATGAAATTAAACTCGCGGCTCCCGGAAATTCAACTTCAGGAACTTTTGGAATTGATCAGGAACTTTGCGACAAACCAAAATTTAGCGAATTCCTGCATCTGCCTCACGGACTTGAAGGTTATTACGATTACGAGCAAGGAATGGCATGTGCCAAAAAATTAAACAAACCGGTATTCATAGATTTTACTGGTCATGGTTGTGTAAATTGTCGCGAGATGGAAGCCAATGTGTGGTCGGATACCCGCGTTTTAGAGCGGTTGAAGAAACATTTTGTAATTATCGCCCTGTATGTCGATGATAAATCGACCTTACCGGAAAGCGAATGGATTACATCGACTTATGACGGGAAAGTGAAAAAGACACTTGGCAAGAAATACGCCGATTTCCAGATCAGCAGATATGGTGTGAATGCTCAGCCATACTACGTATTGCTCGACACGAACGAACAAATGCTGGTTCAGCCAAAAGCCTATGATTTAAAAGCAGATAATTTTGTTAATTTTCTGGATGCTGGCCTGGCAGAATTTGAAAAAAGAAAGTAAATCTGTAGCACTCATCCGATAAAGTCATCGGGTGAGTCGCTCTTCTTTCAATACAATCTTGCCTGCTTGATATAAATTTTTCGCTGTCCATTTATTTTGTCAACCTTAAATTCTATATCCAAAGTTTTGCACTCAAAATTTAACCGGCAATAATGGTTATGGATTGCCATGCAATAGTTATTTAAAGTTTTAAGTTCCTGAGGTGTAATTACGGTTTTGCCTTCCATTCCAGGAACAGTGGTATGACCAATGTAATTGTACGATTCAGGGAATTGATCTTCAAACGCATAATAAATGATCTGGTCGGGTAAATAATTGTTTTCAGGAATCACAATACTCATTTCACCAACCTGAACATTAATTGTAATTCCCGGATTGTAAACATTGAAAAGATTTTCGGTAATTACCACCCCATTGGCCTCTTCGGAGGGGAATGACCTGTGTACCAAAATAGCCATACCAACATTTAGCTGGTCAATTTTAAAATATTCCCGTTCTTCAAAGGCTCTCAGGTTCCATAAACTTGCCCAAACCTTGCGAATTGCGTTTTCAATTGTTTTTTTATTGTCGCCTTTTATCGCCGTATATGAATTGTACAATCCGGCGCCATTAAAACCTTCAATATCTTCGGCATTGGTTGATGACCTGAAACGTATATTTGTGAACCCGTTAATAGTTTCAATCCGATCGCTGATCAGCTTCACCAAATTCGCATCCACCGGACTATCTTTTATTAAATTCTGCAAGTTTGTCAACATCGAAATTCTGGTTCCGTGGTTGGTTTTAAATTCAGGATTGGCAAGCATTTCTCGCAGATAGATGTCAATTTGGTTGCTTTTTATATGATTCCAGTAATAACTGATGGGTATGGCAAAAGCACCCTCCGGAACCGGAATTGGTTGATTTGCAAAGGTAATCCTCATTAACTCGGCAAAATTTGCAGCCTTTCCACCAATTGTGGAAACCCAGCGATGATCGGCAGCGATTAAATTCAAAAGGCCAGTGGTAAGCGTGTCAATTTTAAGTTTTTGAAATTTCGATGGTTCTTTTATTGCCCAAAAGCTTTCTGCTTCGGTAATTGTGGCTTCACGAATATAAAACGAATCGAGGGTAACTTTCAGAAAAACAAGCTGATCGAGAAATACATTCAATTTTGGATTTGTCCATCCATCTCGCAAGGCCATGTTTGGTGTTCCCCGATTGTGGCTTAAAACATTGATGTGGCTCAATGGCGTTTGAAAATCGGTGGTAATAATTCCGGCAACTACCGAAATATCGTTGGGAATACCGTTTAAAAGTACCAGGTCGTGGCGCCCAAGATAAGTTGTGCCAACCTGATCGATTTTAACTTTTTTCAGATAACCAAAATTCTCGCCCGGATTTAGTGGTTGATAGTTTTGTCCTTGATAAAGTTCGGCTGAAGTTATTTTGGGAATATTGCCGCAAATATCCCATTTCGCATTGTTTGGATAAAATCGCAATTTATTGCCAATATAACTTGTTCCTGAAATTTTATTGTATAGTTCTCTCACTCCTTCACAGGTAATTTCGTCTCCTGAAAAGAATTCGAGTGTGTAAATATCTGACGACTTAAAATGATTCAAAGAACCAAGATAAAAAATTCTGTTTTGATTGTTTTTATATTGCTCGATGTTAAACAAGTAGTGTCCTTTGGAATAATTCAGAATTTCGGCAGCAAAATCGTAATGAATAAAAAATTCCGATGAGTTCATGTAATAAATCTGCTTATCGGGAATTGAATAAATAATTTTCACAGACTTCACTTCGCCAAAAGTAGGTGTAAATGGTCGGTTTTGAAGCATATTAAAAGCCTCTGGGCTAGGTAGCTTATTCAAATAAGAAATAGAGTTGTAGTGAGTTTTTAACAATTCATAATTGGCTTGCTCTGTCTGAATTTCAAATTTTTGATGATAATAACCATCGAATGTAATTTCCAGACTATCCTTACCAAACTCATTCTGATTTCCTCTTTTTACAGACGTTCCCTGCACAGGAAATACAAGGCCTCTGGCAGTTTTTATGAATTTTACACTTTCGTTGTTTCCATTTACCCTGTAACGCAACACATAAATGCCATTTGTCAGAAATTGAAGGTTCAGTTCGCCACTGCTTCCAACAGTTTTACTGTTTATATAAATTTTCTGACCAAGAATGCTGTATATTTCCAGGGTTAACGGATTTTTAGCTTGCCAGATTAACAGGTTCTCTATACCGGATATATGAAAATAGTCAGCGGAATCATCTTCGTCAGAAGTTACTAAACTAAAATAACCATCTTGTGAGGAGGTGGTTTTATATTCAGTACCCGGAATGTTTATTTTAGCGCCGTCAATTGGTGCTTTTGTATAAATATCAACAACTTTACCGGTAATTAAAGCGGCAAAATTCTCTTTGGCTGAAAACATCCAGATAAAAATGAAAATTATATAGACAAGCGCCTTATTCATTTATTAATAATGAATTTAAAAACATTGTTTTGCCCGTTGCCAGAAACCTTCAACAGGTATAATCCACGTTCCAGAAATGCAATATTGGTTATATATTCTTGAAGCGAATTAACTTTTTCCTCCAACACCTTATTTCCCAAAACATTGTAAATTTCAACAAATTCAATGGGCGCTGAATTATTAGATGAATAAACTTTGAGAACAGAGCTGCTCAAACTGAATTTCAAATCTTGCTTTAGAATGCTTGATAATGAGGTGATTGGATCTGTGCATGACAAATCATACATGAGTGCAATGTCCGATTCGAACTTTGCAGTTCCATCTTCCGAATAACACACCAAATATGAACCTCTTACACCCGGATGCCCGGAACAGCTATTCCCTTCCAGTAAACCACCCAGCCAGCCAATGCCCTCAATGACAGTATTGGCCGATCCACAATGCACAGTTATGAAATCGAACATGTACTTTTTTCGTCCGGAGGGCAACACTTCTATTGTTGAAATCTGTCGTAAGGCGAAATCTTTGTCGGCTATGTAACCGCCAACACCTGCATCAAAATCATAGAGCAATGTTTCGGCATCGCTTTTATTTGCCACGAAGTAGAATTTATTTTCACTGTCACGAATGGCTCCAATATATTTATTCCGGATAATAAAGGGAGTTTCCAAATAAAGGACACCCGACTTCAGTAATTTAAAGTAATTTTTACCTGAGATAATCGTATCGCCGCCAATGAAATACTTATATTCCTCATCTCCGCTTGCATGTGTAGTCCATTCGTACCGGGGAAATTCATAATTTATTCTCCAAACTGAAGTCGTTTTGATTGGGAATCTGCTTTGCGCCCTGACTATCAAATTTCCTGATAAAGCAAAAACCAGAATTAGTACAATTATTTTTTTCATCTGCTTGTAATTTGTTTTTTAATTGTCAGATGGAACTCGCCAATCCGCCAACTGGCGGATCCTCCTGTTTGAGAAGTAATTCTCATGGCTCGTTTCATACGGGAAATATTTATTTCTAAGACATCAGAAAAAATGAAAAGGTTGCGTGTAAATATTGCTTTCGGGTTAAAACCACTTTTTGATCGCGCTTGTTCGACCTTGACAGTATGGGACAATTGCTGTTGATGTCACAAATACACAATTTGAATGCTAATAAAATGATTGAATAACTATATTTGTTCACTTTAAAATTATAAATGAATTTATTGGAGAGCTGCCGGAGTGGTCGATCGGGGCAGACTCGAAATCTGTTGTACCCTTCGGGGTACCGGGGGTTCGAATCCCTCGCTCTCCGCTGATTACTATCAAGTCTAAATTAATTTCAGACACTTCTTCAACATTGTCATTTCCAGACTTATTTTCTTTACTTTGTCGCATACTTCGACATTTTTAAATTTCGAACCTGACAAGTGGAAAAACTCCTGCATACCGAAAAGGAATTGGTGAAGAAGCTGAAAGAGGGCGATTCGTTCGCTTTCGAGGTGCTTTTTTATAAATACAGGAACAAGGTAAAGGGTTTTGCCATCCGCATAGTGCCGCCACAGATTGATCCGGAAGAAATTGTGCAGGAAGTGTTTGTGAGAGTTTGGCTCAAAAAAGAAGCCGTCGATCCGGAAAAAGATTTCCAATCCTACCTGTTTTCAATAGCCAAACACCTGGTTCTCGATCACCTGAAGTCGGCAGTGAACCGTAAGCTTTATTTTGTCGGCGATCATTTCCAGCAAGATCTACCTGCTGTTGAAGGCTTGGAAAGTTCGCTTGTCGAACACGCTGAAGAAAAGCTCCAACAACTGATAAAGGAAATTCCGGAGCGGCGACGCGAAATTTTTCTTCTGAGCCGTTTCGAAGGACTGAGCTACAAACAAATTGCTGAACGATTAAACATCAGTGAAAATACTGTTGACAGCCAGATTAGGAATGCACTTAATTTTCTTCGGAAGGAATTCAGGAAGATGGTGATACTGGGATTTTTGTTCTTTTTTCAGTAAACAAGAATCAAATTGTTTTTCAATTCTTTGGACATTACGTATAGATTTAATATTTTTGACGTAAAAAAAGATGGAAACAAAATTGACATTAAACTTCGATCAGGAAGTAATTGAAAAAGCCAAAGAATTCGCAGCGGCCAATAACATCAGCCTTTCGCGATTAACTGAATTTCTTTACCGTCAGATTACATCAGGCAACTATAAAACCATCGAAGATTTTCCTGTTTCGGAATGGGTTAACCAGGTTGCCGAAGGGGAAGCTACGTATAAAAGGCGTTCAAGAAAAGAACTGAAGGATGAATACTTCAATCAGGCCAAATGAGACTTTTTATTGATGCAAATATCCTGGTTGCAACTTTAAACAAGGAATATCCATTGTTTACATGGTCGTCGCGCATACTTAGTCTTCAGGGGAAGCAGAACATCGAGCTTTTCACCTCACCACTTTGTGTGGCCATCGCATTCTATTTTTCAAGCAAAAAAAGTGGCGAAAAAATGGCAAGAAAAAAAATAGAAATGCTTCTTCAGCATATCGAAATAACCACAATAGATCAAAATATTACAGATCAGGCCATTCAAAATAAACTTATCCTCGACTTTGAGGACGGAATGGAATATTATTCCGCCATTCAAAACAAGTGCAATTGCATCATTACTGAAAATCAAAAGGACTTTTATTTTAGTGAGATAGAAGTAATTGGATGCGAAGCTTTTCTTATGAACCTTCAACGTAAATAATATACTTTCTAACACTAATAGTTGGCAGTGGTCAGTCGTAGTCGCAGTTGGCAATAACCCCAACTGAACACTGAATACTGAGACTGAACACTTTTTTTCAAACCCCCTTCACGGAAATTCGCCCCTTCTTCGTATTACTTACAAATCGTAAAAAATGGCCCAAAGAATTATCGAGATTGCAAACAGGTTTCTGGCTGAAAAGAATTGCTCTATTCAGGAACTCACCGAATTAAAAAGATGGCTTTCTGATCCAACGTCTCATTCTGAAGTTGAAAATTGGCTTGCTGAAAACTGGGCCACCTCTGCCGAAATTGATTCAAATACCTTGATTGAAACCGTATTCACTCAAATTCAGGATTATCAGAAACAACATCATTTGAAGTCCCGGTTTTCGGTTACAAGAATCCTGAAAGTCTATCAAAAAATTGCCGCATTTCTTTTGATCCCAATCATCGGACTGGGAATTCTGTATTGGGTAAACCAGTCGGACAATTCATCGGATCAATATACTGAAACCATTGCACCACGCGGCCAAAAGTCGCAAATCGTGTTGGCCGACGGTACCAAAGTGTGGCTGAACTCGGATACGAAAATCAGATATCCGGGCAATTTCAGAAAAAACCAGCGCGATGTTTATTTGGATGGCGAGGCTTTTTTTGAAGTAAGCAAAAATGAACACCAGCCTTTTGTGGTGCATACTTCAGAAGTAAATGTGAAAGTATTGGGAACCAAATTTAACGTAAAAGCGTATTCCGACGAAAATCAGATTGAAACTTCATTGTTCGAAGGAAAAATAAATCTGTTAATAAATAATTCATCCGACCAGATAGTTGAAAAGGAAGTAAAACCCGGACAGTCGTTCGTTTATTTGAAAACTGATCGTCAGTTGGTACTCAACCGCTTTCCGCAGGATGAAATTAACGGCTGGAAAAAAAACCAACTCCTCTTTAAAGACGACACTTTTGGCAAACTGGTTAGGAAAATAGAGCGGTGGTACAATGTAGAGTTGGTTTACGATGAAAAACTGTTTAACGACCGTAGGTTAACTGTCGAATTGTTTGAAGGCGAGCGCCTGGAACGATTGATGGATATTCTAAGTCTGGCCCTGTTGGTCGATTATAAATACGAAAAAGAGAAAATAATTTTAACGCCAAAACAAAAGAATATGCAGAAAAAATAAAGAGCGATAATTGGTCGAAGAATTACCGCTCTTTCAAATGTCAAACCATTGTTTAACACGTAACACTACAAATTTATGAAAAAAAACAGAACATGTTTGTTCAGGGATTTTTTTATCCCCGGACGAAAGTATTTACGCATTATGAAACTAACTTTCTTGTTACTTCTTTTGGGACTGATGTCTTTTGCTTCAGTTACCTACTCGCAGGCAACCAGGTTGACTTTTGAGTCGAAAAATGCCACCATCGAGAGTGTCTTCAAGCAAATCGAATCACTGTCGGAGTTTAAATTTGCCTACAACAGCACCAAGCTTGATGTGGAAAAAATCATCTCCTTAAAAGTTGACAACCAGACTATCAATGCCATTTTGGACAAAATTCTCGGAGCAGCCGATTTGCAGTACAAAATTGTTGACCGGTATATAATTATTACCGACGAAAATGTGTCTAATTCCAATTCTTTGGAAATCAGTACCCAGCAGCAAAAATCCGTTTCAGGAAAAGTAACAGATTCCACCGGCGCTTTATTGCCAGGCGTATCTGTGGTGGTAAAAGGTACTACCAACGGAACAATTACTGATGGAAACGGGAATTATTCGCTTTCTAATGTTCCTGAAAATACAGTTTTGCAGTTTTCGTTTGTGGGAATGAAGGGGCAGGAAGTTGCAGTTGCAGGAAAAACCAGTATCAATGTTACATTGGTTGAAGATGCCATTGGGATTGAGGAAGTTGTCGCCATTGGTTATGGTACAGCAAAGAAATCCGATTTGACTGGTGCTGTTGCTTCTGTTACAGCCAATAATCTGAAAGAAAGAGCAGTTACATCTTTTGGAGAAGCACTGATTGGTCAAGTTGCAGGGGTGCAAATCCAACAGATCAATGGCGCTCCAGGAGGAGAAGGATTATCAATCAGGGTTAGAGGAACAGGTTCCATTACACAATCAAATGAACCCCTATATGTTGTTGATGGCTATCCAATGGAAGGTGGAGCCTTTAGATTATTAAATCCCTCAGATATCGAAAGTATTCAGGTTTTGAAAGATGCTTCTTCAACTGCTATTTATGGATCAAGAGGAGCTAGCGGAGTTGTTATAATCACTACGAAGAAAGGAAAATCAGGTGCTCCGTCTATAAATTTCAATATGTTTGTTGGTGTTCAGCAGCGAGAAAAGACAGTTGATATGATGAATCGTGACCAGTATGTGGAATGGTTTAACGATGGAAGAAACCAGGCATGGTTAGATGCGTCAATCATTTCTGCAGATCCCAATAAATCGCCACATAGCATAACCGATCCCAACAGTCGAAGAAAATTATATCCAAGTGCGAATACGCAGTATTTAATTCCGGATGGAACATCCGGTTCTCTTTACAATTTTTTAGATCCGGCTTCTGTTGCACAAATGCCTGACAATAATTGGCAGGAACTGCTATTCAGAAATGCAAAAATGCAGCAATATGAACTTTCATTAAGTGGTGGGTCTGAAAAAACACAATATACATTTTCAGCCAGCTATTTGCAGCAGGATGGAATCTCAATCAATACAGATTACGATCGTTTCAATTTCAGAACTAGCTTGTCTTCAAAAATAAACGATCGTATTCAGATAGGAATGAATATGAATGCATATTTTTCCAATAGCAATGAACAAGCCAATGGTAAAGATGCGCCAATTATGTATGCACTGAATTTACCACCTATTTATCCTTTAAAAAATCCCGATGGCACTTATGGTTCAATGGTAAGAAATCCTGAAATTCTTGCAGGAGACGTAGCAAATCCAATAGGTATTGCTGAGCAAATTTATGATTTCCGCCGTAGAAATGGATGGATGGGGATTTTGTTCGCTGAATGGGAAATTATTGATAATTTGAAATATAAGGTTAGTGTAAATGGAGGAGTTCAGGAAAATAATAAAAAGCGATATCAACCTTCGTATGTTGACCTTGATGGATCAAAAGCTCCCAGACCAGCTCAAGGCAATAATGAAAGCTGGACTGATATTGATTGGGTAATAGAACAAACAGTAACCTATCAGAAAACTTTTGCCGAAAAGCATAGCTTGACAGCCTTGGCTGGATACACTGCCCAAAAACACTCCTATGACCATGCTTATGGGGAAGCTCGTGGATTCCCGAATGACAATATTTATACGCTAAATGCTGGAACGATGTATCAGCTCACCAGCGATCTGTCAGAATATTCGATGATTTCTTATTTGTCACGTATTAATTATGCTTACGACAACAAATACTTATTTACGGCAACTTTCCGCACCGATGGATCTTCCCGTTTTGGACAAAATAACAAGTGGGGATCCTTTCCTTCAGCTTCGATAGGATGGAGAGTCAGTCAGGAGAATTTCATGAAGAATGTTCAGACCATAAATGACTTGAAGATTCGTGCCAGCTATGGGATTGTAGGGAATAACCGTATTGGGAATTATTCGTCAATCGGGCTGCTGGGTACCGGATTCTATCCAACAGGTGATGCATTACAAAATACTGTGAACCCAAGCACAATGTCAAATAATAATCTGGGATGGGAAAAAACAAAACAATTAAATTTTGGCTTCGACATGGGATTATTTGAAAACAGGATTCGCCTGGAAGCTGATTTTTATGACAGCCAATCACTTGAATTATTGCTTAATGTTCCGGTTCCAAGCATAACAGGCTATTCCAACCAGATGCAGAATGTGGGAAAAGTTCAGAATCGTGGTATGGAATTTCAGTTGTCAACCAGAAATTTAGTCAATGAATTTAAATGGTCGAGCGATTTCAACATCTCGTTCAATAAAAATAAGGTACTGGAGGTTGGACCTGATGGACGTCCTATTTTTGGAAGTGCACCTAATGCAAATAACGCATTCATTACAAAGCCAGGTTATCCGATTGCTTCTTTCTATGGCTATGTTTATCAGGGTGTATTTTTGAATCAGGCAGAACTGGATAAATATCCTCATCTTCCGATTGATAAAGTTGGCGATGGGCGTTATCTGGATGTAAATAAGGATGGAAAGATGGATCAGAACGATAAGGACATCATTGGTGACAATAATCCGACCTTTACTGCTGGATTCAACAACAATTTTTCATACAAAAATTTCACACTTGGAGTGCAATTTACCGGAGTTTACGGTACTCAATTATTTAGTTTTTTTAAACGTATGGTAGGTATCTATCATGGCGACAGAAACGGAATGATAGAGCAACTCGGACGCTGGCAGTCTGCTGATGAACCTGGAGATGGAATCCATTTTCGGCCTACGCGAACTCCTTCCGGATGGCAGAGAGATCCTTCTTCTGCCTGGGTGACCGATGCATCTTATTTGCGGTTACGAAATCTTTCTCTTGCTTATGATTTTGATTCAAACAAGATCCAAAACTTAAGAATGAAAGGATTGCGCTTATATTTAACAGGACAGAACCTTTTTACTTTAACCAAGTATCCGGGCTACGATCCAGACACAAGCAGCCAGGGTGATGGATTATCAAAAGGAGGAGATTACCTCGGATATCCTGTGGCCAGATCGGTGATTTTCGGAGTAAATGTAACTTTCTAAATTTTATATAAATGAAAAAATTATTAATATTCATAACAGGGATAATAATGCTGGCATCATGTAACCAGGACTTTATCGACTTAAATCCACCTTCAAGCCTCAATTCTGCAGGATTCTATAAAACGCAAGCTGATATGAACCAAGCGGTTTTATCAGCCTATGGCAACTTGCGTTCTGTTTATAATAGGACTTTTGTTGACATTGGTGAAATACGTTCTGACAACACTTCTTATTCATGGTTGGCTGGTAATCCTGCAAATGAAAAGGGAATTGACGACTTCGCTTCACCCTTATTGCCAGAAAACGGCTTTCCAACAGATTGTTGGAATAATTGCTATAATGTTATCATGCGTGCGAATATTGTCATTGGAAGAGTTGATCAAGCAACCTTTACCAATGAAAATTTAAAAAACCAATATATAGCAGAGGCAAAATTCATAAGGGCATTGATGTACTTCTGGTTAAACAGAACGTTTGGCGGAGTTGCACTCAACGGTCAAATGCTAGGCGTAATAAAGGTTGACAAAGAGATTTCACAAGTAGAAGCCTATGAACTTGAACGAGCCTCACTTCAGGAAATTTATGATTTGATTGTTGAAGACTTGAAATTTGCAGAGCAACATCTTCCCGATACTTATGGTGCTTCCGATAACGGTCGTGTCACAAAAGGAGGAGCTAAAGGATTATTAGGAAAAGTTTATATGACTATGGCCGGATTTCCGTTGAATAAGGGTAATGAGTATTATAATCTTGCCAGTCAAAAATTCATGGAAGTCATAAACGATTCTAAATTTTCTTTGGTTACGAGTTATAAAGATTTGTTTGACGTAACTAAAAAGAATAGCAAAGAATCCTTATTTGAAGTTCAGTATAAAAAAGGAAGTCCGAATGGTGCGACTGGAAGCCCCTGGAATAATAATTTTGCACCTCGTTTTTCTGATAAAGAAGTTGTTCTCGTTGGTGATAAAAGTGGAGTAAATGCTCCTACCGAAGATATGTCGAAAGCTTATGAAGTAGGAGATCCAAGGAAATATATTTCGATGCGTGATGGTTGGAAAAACGCAAAAACCGGAGCCTTTGAAAACGATAAATATGTATGCAAATATTATGATATTGCAACTAGCGGAACCGATAATGGTAATAATTGGATTGAACTTCGATTGGCAGACATTTACCTTATGCACGCTGAAGCCATAGTTCGCACCAATGGTGACAAATCTGTTGCATTATCATATTTAAACAAAATTCGTCAACGGGCGCGCAATACCACAGGCGATCCGAATATTATAAAACCTGCCGATCTTTTAAAAGATTATTTGCTTAGTGATTTCACTACTGATCAAGCCTTTTTGTTTGCAATTGAGAAAGAGCGGCGCGTTGAGCTGGCTTTTGAAAATCATCGCTGGTTCGATTTGGTTAGAACCGGGCGTGCTAAAGACGTAATGAAAGCTGAACAGGCTGCTGATGGTTACGGTGCTTTTGTTTGGAGTGACGACATGCTCATTTACCCAATCCCGATGACTGTCATGCAGTCTAATCCGGGTAAAATAATTCAAAACAAAGGATATACACAATTATAAACATATAACATGGAGGCTAATCTGCTTTAGTTTAGCGTCCATGTTATTGAAAATTTAAAATTAAATCATTATGAAAAAACAAATTCTGATTTTGTTCTTATGTTCTTTCTTTGGAATAAGTTTGATTTCGGCCCAACTGCCCAAATTAAGTTCAAAAGAAATAAAGCAAGGATGGACGTTACTTTTTGATGGGCAGACAACCAATGGTTGGACAACACCAGCAGGCAAACCTGTTCCGGCAGGCTGGGAAATTAAAAATGGTTGTATAACTGCGGTTAAAGGTGGTAAAGGAGGCGATATTATTACTGCTGGCGAATATTCGGACTTTGAGCTTTCGGTAGATTTTAAAATCGAACCTGGTTGTAACAGCGGAATAAAATATTTTTACACCAAATATGCTACAGGAGGAAATCTGGGAATGGAATACCAGATTCTTGATGATAAATTAGCTGAAGATAATAAGAAAGAAAATCACCTTTGTGGATCTTTTTATGATGTATTACCAGTAAATACCAATAAGAAAAAGGTAAATGCTCCGGGTGAATGGAATACAGTGCGTATTGTATCCAAGGGAAAGAAAGTTGAACATTGGTTAAATGGTGTAAAAATCCTTGAATTTACACGTGGTGACAAAACCTATACCGATGCCGTTGCTCTCAGCAAATTCAATAAGGCTGTGCCTGCGTTTGGAACGGTTGAGAAAGGACATATTCTGTTGCAGGAACATGGCGGTGTTGTATCTTTTAAAAATATTAAAATCAAAACATTATAAACAAATACTATGGATAACAGACGTGATTTTATGAAGAAAGTTGCTGTCACTTCAGCTGGCCTCGCTATTGGCGGAACCGCCTTTGGATTTAGCGCAAAAAGTTACAAAAACATCATTGGAGCAAATGACAGGGTTCATGTTGCAGCCATTGGCCTAAACGGCCGCGGAAACAGCATGGTTGGGACTATCGCCAAACAGAAAAATACAGAGGTGTCATGTGTTTGTGATGTCGACTCCAGAACAATGCCTAAAGCAATCAATTCGGTACTAAAAGCTGGTCAGACTACTGCTCCAAAGTCCGAAGGCGATTGTCGCAAAGTATTGGAAGACAAATCAATCGACGCAATATACATAGCAACTCCTGATCATTGGCATGCACCACTTACTATTATGGGTTGTCAGGCCGGAAAGCATGTGTATGTTGAAAAACCATTATCTCATAATCCGCGAGAAGGCGAAATGGCTATTGCTGCTGCACGAAAATATGACCGCGTTGTACAGATGGGTGCACAACGTCGTTCGGCACCAATACTTACTCAGGGGATCGAACAATTGCACAATGGAATTATCGGCCGTGTTTATCTGGCAAAAACCTGGTACACGAATAATCGTAAATCATTGGTTTTGAAGCCCGCAGCCGTACCATCCTGGCTCGACTACGAACTTTGGCAAGGCCCTGCACCACGTGCCACTTATCAGGAAAATTTGATTCACTATAATTGGCATTGGTTATGGAATTACGGTACGGGCGAAGCCTTGAATAATGGAACACATGAAGTTGACGTTGCCCGCTGGGGTCTTGGGGTAGAGTTTCCAACCCGGGTGACTTCGGTAGGAGGTAGATACCATTACAAAGACGATTGGGAAACTCCCGATACTCAGATAATAACCATGGATTATCCTGGACGTGTCTCATTGATGTGGGAATGCAGGAGTTCGAATGGAAGAGCCATTGAAGGTGCAGATCGTGGCATTATTTTCTACGGTGAAAAAGGAAGCTTAGATACCGGTGGAGATAGTTATAAGGTATATGATAATGACGGTAAGCTGATTAACGAAGTAAAATCGCTTATTGAAGAAAGTGCTCTGGATGGCCGTAATACTGCCAGCCCGAGTTTAGGAATGGATAGTCTTCATGTTGCCGACTTTTTAGATGCAATAAGAAATAGCCGACGTCCAAACTGTGATGTTGAATTAGGACATAAGAGCATAACAGCGATGCAGTTGGGAAATATTTCCTGGCGTGTGGGACGTGATCTTAATATAGATCCAAAAAATGGACACATTATTGGCGACTCTGAAGCTCAAAAACTTTGGGGCAGGGAATACGAGAAAGGATGGGAGCCGAAAATTTAAGTTATACTACTGTTACAAAAAAAAACAAGACCGGTATGGGATTGGAAAGATGACAATGTACCAGGAGTAAATACCAAAGTTCGTATCTGATTTTGATTTGGCAGATTTGTTGATTCTTTTTTTGATTTGCTTATTTTAATGTTTTAAATTCTCAATAAAAACAATTTCTTGAAGATGAACATAACGATAACTAATTTATTTCGGGCCACAGTGTCAATTAGTATTAGCTTTTTATTAATCTCATGCTTATTTCAAAAAGAGAATTCTTCTTCCAGGGAATCCAACACTTTATCAAAAAAAGAAATCAAAGCTGGTTGGACGCTTCTTTGGGATGGGAAATCTTTTAACGGGTGGAGAGGTATTTACAAAGATGATTTTCCTGTGCAAGGCTGGATCATTGAAAACGGAGAACTGATATGCCTTGGAAATGAAATGCCAGACTCTTTGAAAGGAGGTGATATTATTACCATTAAGAAATATGGAAGTTTTGAATTAACATGTCAATTCAAAATTACGGATCAAGGGAATAGTGGGATCAAATATTTTGTCAATGAGTCACTTAAAGCATCTCCAGGTCATGGTCTTGGATTAGAGTACGCAATTTTAGATAACGAAAATTGGCCTTATGACAAACCGGATTATAGCAGAACTTGTGGTTCGTTATATGATTTAGTGCGGGCACCTCAAAACGTAAAAGTTCAGCCTAAGGGAGAGTGGAACGAAGCATTGATTGTTGTTGATGGAAATCACATTGAACACTGGCTGAATGGGATAAAATCAGTTGATATCGAAAAAAACAGTGAACTATACTATCAACTTTTGTCAAACAGTAAATATGCAAACTTAAAAGGATGGGGAGAGTTTCAGGATGGACATATATTATTGCAGGATGAAGGACCGAGAACTTCATTTCGCAATATTAAAATAAGAGAAATTAAAAACTGACGTAGCAGTTTTTCTTAACCCACTGAATTATCTCATATCTGAAGGCAGCAAAAAAAGCTGGAATCAAGCACTATTATATTGAAGATGAAAGTCCGGATTATTCCAAACAGGTACCTCAGACAATGGCATATCTGAAAAGTTTGACTTACTAAAGTTCGGAAACAAATACTTCCAAATAATTTTTTGCCAGACTTGTTCTATTCAAAGTCAAAGATAGAAACGGCGTTAATTATACCCCTTTGCCAGTAATAGCAGGGGGGTTTTCTATAATTTTATGCGATATTCGTGCAATATTCCAACGCATAAACAATTATAATGAAAACCACACCAACCATTTTGCTATTTGCTGTTTTTTCGCTGATCCTCCTGACAGGATGCAGCAAAGAATCCAACTCACAAAATCCACCAAACACTGATTTTGCCAAAGGCGCCGACATCAGCTGGCTGCCGCAGATGGAAGCCACCGGATATAAATTTTACAGCGACAACGGGACAGAGGAAGACTGTTTCAAAATCCTGAAAGACCACGGGATCAATTCCATCCGGTTACGGACATTTGTGAATCCAGCGGACGACAAGGCCAGCGGACATTGCAGCAAAGACGAAACGGTAGCGATGGCTGTTCGGGCGCAAAAGTGGGGAATGAAGGTGATGATTAACTTTCATTACAGCGATACCTGGGCAGATCCGGGCCATCAAAGAAAACCAAAAGCATGGGAAGGTCACGACTTTCCGACTTTGCTGAACGACCTTTACGATTATACTTTTGACGTGATGACTGCCCTTAAAACTGCCGGTGTTGCTCCCGAATGGGTTCAGGTTGGAAACGAAGTTCCCGGAGGAATGATTTATCCTGAAGGAAGTACTGATAACTGGCCGCAACTGGTGCAGCTTATCAACAAAGGATACGACGCCGTTAAAGCCGTTAGTCCAGAATCAAAAGTCATTTTGCACGTCGACCAGGGAAACAACAATGGCCGTTTCCGTTGGTGGTTCGATGCCGCCAAGGCGCATGGTGCGAAATACGATGTAATTGGCTTATCCTATTATCCATACTGGCTTGAAGGAAAACCGGATTACACCTTGTCTATTGACGATTTGGGTGCAAATTTGAACGACATGGTTTCGCGCTACGGAAAAGAAGTGATGGTGGTTGAAGTGGGCGGAGAGGACATAAAAGTTCAGAATACTTACGATATGCTGGTTGCAGTAATAAAGAAGGTAAAGGAAGTTCCGGAGCAAAAAGGGACAGGTGTATTTTACTGGGAACCGCAGGGAGCCCGAAGCTGGAGCCGTTACGCGCTGAGCGCCTGGGGCAACGATGGAAAACCCACAAAAGCTATGGACGCGTTTTTGGAAGAATAAATCGCGAAGGGATGACATTACAAATCGAAATGAATCAATAAAAGAAAACCTTTAAAAATCAAATAAATGACTCTTCGAAATCCGTTGTTCTTCATTGTACTAACTATTATTTTATCGTCTTGCAGCACCTCTGCTCCTATCCTTTTTTCAACTGAACCCGGTAATTTCAACTCCGGATGGGAATTCATTAAAGATCCTTCTGGAGATATTTCATCTGAAATGTTTCAGAAGACCGATGAGAAGCAATCGGTCTGGCAAAAAATTACCTTACCACATACTGCCAATATAGAAGATGTTGATTCGCCTGAAAAGCAATGGCAGGGAATCGCCCGCTACCGCAAGTTTTTCACTGTTCCGGAGCAATTTGAGGGAAAATCCGTTTCGATCCATTTTGGGGCAGCCATGCAGGTTGCCAAAGTTTACCTCAACGGCGAACTCATCCAAACTCACACGGGTGGCTATTTGCCATTTCAGGTAAAACTTGATGGAAAAGTAAAGTTTGGTGAAGAAAATTGCATTCTGGTCGAGTTGGACAACCGCGATAATCCGTTGATTCCTCCCGGTAAACCTCTGGCTACACTCGACTTCAATTATTACAGCGGCATTTATCGCAATGTTACCATCGAGGTAAAAGACAAACTGCACATTTCTGATCCGATTACTGCCAACCGCGCTGCCGGAGGTGGTTTGCTGGTAACTTACAGTGATGTTACTGCACAATCAGCAAATATAAATGTTCAGGTTGATGTTGAAAACGAATACGAAACCGCAAAAACGACGTCATTGCAAATCAGCCTGAATGATGCATCAGGCAAGACAGTTCTTTCAGAAAACGTACCTTCAGAAACGATTCCGGCCTCCGGATTTTTTCAGTTCAAAAAACAGTTATCGGTTCAGAATCCTCAATTGTGGTCGCCCGACAGCCCCAACCTTTACCTCCTGAAGGTAAAAGTTATCAAGGATGAATTGGCTATTGATTCAATGTCAGCACAAATTGGCATCAGAACTTTCTCGTTTTCGGCAAAAGATGGTTTCGTGCTGAACGGACAGAAACTGCAACTTCGTGGAACGAATCGTCATCAGGAATATCCGTACCTTGGGAATGCTGTTTCTGACAATGCGCAATACCGCGATGCCTATAAAATTAAACAGGCCGGATTCAATTTTGTGAGAAGTTCGCATTATCCGCAGTCACCGGCATTTCTGGCGGCCTGCGACGAACTGGGAATTCTGGTGATGGACGCCATTCCCGGCTGGCAATTTGTGGGCGACGAAGAATTTCAGGATCATTGCATTCGCGACACCCGCGAAATGGTTCGCCGCGACCGTAACCATCCATCCATTATTTTGTGGGAAGCTTCGCTCAACGAATCGGGGATGACGAAATCATTTATGGAACGCGCGCATCAGGCGGTTCACGAAGAATTGCCGGTTGCCGACGTTTATACCTGTGGTTGGATCGACGATGTGTATGATGTGTTTATCCCAGCGCGGCAACACGCCAAACCACCGCACTACTGGAATAAATACTCCAAAGACAAACCCATCCTGATTGCCGAATACGGCGATTGGGAATATTATGCGCAGAATGCCGGTTTTAACCAGACTGCTTATGGCGATCTGCAACAGGAAGAACGGAACTCCCGCCAATTGCGCGGATTCGGGCAGAAAAGGCTGGCACAACAGGCGCTCAACTATCAGGAATCGTACAACGATAATCTGAACGGTCAGGCTGTGGGTGATGCAAACTGGCTGATGTACGACTACAAACGTGGTTACGCGCCCGATATCGAATCATCCGGAATCATGGATATTTTCAGGCTTCCGAAGTTCGCGTTTTACTTTTATGCCAGCCAGGCCGAAAAAGCTGAACCAATGATCTTTATTGCCAATTACTGGAACGACCCAACATTCAAAGACGTGAAAGTTTACAGCAATTGCGACGAAGTTGAATTATCACTCAATGAGAAAATAATTGCTCGGAAGAAACCTGATCAGGATCGAAATTCAACCAATTTAAACCATCCTCCATTTACTTTTTTTATTCCTGAATTTGTTGCCGGGAAACTGGAAGCTAAAGGGTTTATTTCAGGAAAAGAAGTGGTAAAAACTGAAGTAAAAACTCCCGCTGAACCAGAAAAAATTGTGCTTACTGTTGATTTAAGCGGAAAGGAACTTCAGGCCGGAAAGAATGATGTTGTGTTCGTTTATGCATCAGTTACCGACGCCGATGGAACGGTTATTTCCGAAGACAATCGTGCAATCACTTTTACAGTTGAAGGCGATGCCGAATTGATTGGCGACAATCCTCGCAACGCGGAAGCCGGCATTTCGACCATTTTGCTGATGGCAGGTAAAACTCCCGGAACTGTAAAAATAAAAGCTAGCGCCGATGGGCTTACTATTAGTGAAATCACTGTAACTGCACGATAGATGAAAAGAATATCAATTTGGACAATTACTTTGGCAAGTCTGTTACTATTTGGATTAAGTTGCCAAAAAGAAACTACAAAATCGGATAAGGTTTTATGGTACAATCAGCCAGCCGCCAACTGGAACGAAGCATTGCCAATTGGCAACGGACGGATGGGAGCCATGATTTTCGGCGGAATTACCGATGAACATTTGCAGCTAAACGAGAATACTTTGTACAGCGGCGAACCATCGCAGAGTTATAAAAATTTGAATATTACCGGCGATTTCGACAAGGTAACCGGGCTTTTGCGCGATCAGGAAAACGCCGAAGCCGATGAGTACATCCGGCAAAACTGGCTCGGGCGGCTCCATGCCAATTACCAGCCGTTGGGCGACCTGTTTTTCAAAATAAATCATCCCGAAAAAGTGACCAGTTACCGTCGCGAACTCGACATCGTCCATTCGATATCCAGCGTTTCCTACGAAGTCGACGGCGTAAAATACACCCGCGAAATGTTCGCATCTCATCCGGATAGTGTGATTGTCCTGAAATTTACAGCATCAAAACCAGTGCTCGATTTGGTTGCATCACTGGCATCGGTTCACCCAACCGCAAAATCCGCCGTTGAAAATGGAGTGCTCCTGATAAAAGGTCAGGCTCCGGGATACAGCCAAAGGCGGACTTTAAAGCAGATTGAAGAAAGAGGAGAAACTCACCGGCATCCTGAGCTGTTTGATGACAAAGGGAAACGGAAATTCGAAAAACAGAATCTTTATGGTAACGAAATCGATGGTTTGGGAACCTTTTTTGAAGCACAACTCAAAGCAAATCTGAAGGATGGTGAACTTGAAACCGACGGCAATACCATTCACATTAAGAACAGCAGCGAAGTTGTATTCGTTCTGTCGGCGGCAACCAGTTTCAACGGATTCGATAAAAGTCCGTCAAAAGAAGGCCTCGATCCGAATAAAATTGCAGGTAGAATTCTGGGGAAAGCTGCTTCCAAATCGTTTGACGACCTGAAGAAAACGCACGAAAGCGATTATAAAAAACTGTTCGACAGGGTTTCCCTTGATTTGGCCAGTAAGATCAAACATGACACCATTCCGACAGACCAACGCATTGTAAATTTTGCCCAAAACAATGATCCTGATTTGGTTGAGTTACTTTTCCATTACGGACGTTACCTGATGATTTCAGGATCGAGGAAAGGTGGCCAACCCCTGAACCTGCAAGGCATCTGGAACGATTTGGTGATTCCGCCATGGAACAGTGGCTACACGATCAACATCAATACCGAAATGAATTACTGGCCGGCTGAAGTAACCAATCTGGCCGAATGTCAGGAGCCTTTGTTCCGGATGATCCGGGAAATGGCAGTAACTGGTCGGGAAACTGCCAGACTCATGTATAACCGGCGGGGTTGGGTGGCGCACCACAATGTATCTATCTGGCGCGAAACCTTTCCAAACGATGGCAGTCCGGGTGCTTCCTTCTGGAACATGTCGCCCGGCTGGCTGCTAAGTCACATGTGGGAACATTATTTATTTTCAGGCGATATAGAATTCCTTAAAAACGAAGCCTATCCGCTGATGCGTGAAGCTGCCATGTTTTATTCCGACTGGCTGATAGAAGACAATGATGGATTTTTGGTAAC
>JAUYMU010000055.1 GCA_030698405.1 Bacteroidota bacterium | reverse complement strand
TGGTAATGCCTTTTTGATACGATTTGTATGTATCTGGTAAGTATAAAAATAAAATGAGACAATTACACCACTCGTAATTGCCTCATTTGCTGTCGGTCCGCAGGGATTCGAACCCTGGGCCCTCCCGATGAAGAATCGGGATGTTCTATCAACTGAGCTACAAGATGTATTTTAACTTAAATTTTAGGCCAAATGCTTAAACCCGCATTCATTCAGAGGACGGTTTTTGTTTTTAATATCTTTTGGTAATGCCTTTTTGATACGATTTGTATGTATCTGGTAAGTATAAAAATAAAATGAGACAATTACACCACTCGTAATTGCCTCATTTGCTGTCGGTCCGCAGGGATTCGAACCCTGGGCCCGCTGATTAAGAGTCAGCTGCTCTACCAACTGAGCTACGGACCGATTTTTTTTTCTAATTTTATATTCGCTTCATGCCTTTATGAGCCCTCCCGATAAAATCGGGATGCTCTACCAACTGAGCTACGGACCGATTTTTTTTTCTAATTTTATATTCGCTTCATGCCTTTATGGGCTCTCCCGATAAAATCGGGATGCTCTACCAACTGAGCTACGGACCGAATCGGCGACAAAAGTAACAGTTTGTTTGGCATATTCAAATATTAATAGGGAGTATTTGAAGTAAAAAGCTAAAGTGCTTAAAGTTGAGCGAATAACAGATTGAAGTTTCTTTATGCACCTTTTAATTATCTTTGTTGGAAAGCAAAATTTAAAATATGGAGCTCCTGAATTTTATCCCTGAAGAGTTCATCAATTTCTTTTTGGTGCTGATCTTTTCATTGCTGATCGGCCTGGAACAACGAAGGCACCATATCAACGAAAACGAAGATCTGCTTTTCGGTACTGATCGCACTTTCACGTTTATCGGATTGCTGGCTTATGTACTGTTTATCGCCGATACAGTCAATTATATCCCTTTTCTGTTTGGATTTGCGTTGATTGGCCTACTGCTGAGCATTCAGTATTACCACAAAATTGGGCAAAACAGCAAATACGGTTTGACCAGCACCATTCTGGCTCTACTAACTTATTGCATCCCAATCATGGTTTTCACCCAGCCAATCTGGCTGGTACTTTCCTTTATCGTTGCATTGCTGATTGTTACAGAATTAAAAAGCCACTTTATTACTTTGTCTAAAAAAGCTTCCGAAGAAGAGTTTATTACACTGGCAAAATTTATCGCGTTTGCCGGTATCATACTTCCACTACTTCCTGAAGCCAATATTTCGGAACAAATCCCGATTTCTCCCTATCATTTGTGGCTGGCTATCATGGTAGTTTCCGGCATTTCGTATTGCAGTTATTTGCTGAAGAAATTTGTATTTCCCGATTCAGGCATTTTCCTGACCGGACTTTTAGGAGGAATTTACAGCAGCACTGCCACCACTATTATTCTGGCACGACAAAATAAAAATGAATTATCTGGATTACAGACTGTTTCGGCCATAATGATTGCCAATGGAATGATGTACCTAAGGATTCTTTTTCTGGCTTTTATTTTCAATCGGGAGATAGCTGGAATGCTGGCCATTCCGTTCATTGTAATGTTCCTTATTACTTTTTTGCTTTCGAAATTTATTGACCGGAAAAATCAAAAAGCAGATAATGCCGAAGTCCAGGAGATCAATTTAGCATCGGATAAAAATCCACTGGAATTCAGAACAGCCGCTATTTTCGGGATATTGTTTGTAGTTTTCGCACTTGTGACCGACTTTGTACTGAAAACTTATGGAAGTGCCGGAGTTACAAACCTGGCATTCGCAGTGGGTGTAACCGATATCGATCCGTTTTTACTAAACCTGCTTCAGCAAAAATCAGGAATAGACCAGATGACCATTGTTTTGGCCATTTTAAATGCGACCAATAGCAACAACCTGTTAAAAATGCTTTATTCTGTCGCTTTGAGTAGCAAAAGTATCCGCAAAAGCTTAATTTTGAATTTTTCAATACTGATCGTTTCCGGATTGTTACTGTCGATAATATTTTATCTACTTTAACGTTAGTAATTTCAAATAAATCACTCATTTTAAGTAAACAGCAAGATGAAAAAAACATTATACAAAAGTCTCCTCCCATATCTTATGATTGCCGTTGCATTGATTTCAGGATGTGTGAAAGAAGAGGAACCAATAATTCCGGAAGTTATCCCGGAAGCCACCGAAGTAAATTCGTTTATCTGGAACGGATTATCTGACTATTATTTATGGAACAGTCAGGTTGCCGGATTAACGAATTCCAAATATGCAAAAAAAGACAGTTTAAATGCCTTCCTTAATACCTATACTGACCCACAGAAATTGTTTACCAGTTTGTTGTACAAATACAAAGAAGTTGACAAATGGTCGTTTCTGGTTGATGACTCAAAAGAAATTGACGATTGGATTTCGGGCATTTCCGAAACGGCGGGGTATTACATCTACCCTGTGGGATACGGAACCTCCAAGAATGTTTTAGGACTTGTGCTCTATGTATACAAAGGCTCTCCAGCTGACAAAGCAGGTATCAGGCGTGGGGATATCATCGTGAAAGTGAATGATCAGCAAATTACTGAATCAAACTATGGGACGTTATTATACAATACCTTGGTATCCAAATTATCATTTGCAAACATCATCGACTATACCATTGTTCCCAACAACCGCACCGTGAATGTCACCGCCATTGAAATGCAGGAAAATCCGATCAACAAGGACACTATTTTTATTTTCAACAATCAAAAAATCGGGTATTTGGTTTACAACGGATTTAATTCTGATTTCGACATTCAGTTGAATGATGTTTTCAAAAAATTCAAAGTTGCAAATATTGATAGGCTGATATTGGATTTACGATACAATGGCGGAGGATCGGTACAAAGCAGTATTTACCTGGCCAGCATGATTTACGGGACTGATGCTACTAAAGTATATGCCAAAGCAAAGTACAATAGCGGATTGCAATCGTACTTTGTGAGCGAATATGGCCTTGCATCGCTCAACGATAATTTTACCACTTTCATTGATAAAACCGATAAAAATCCGGTAACTACAATCAATACCCTTAACCTTAACAAAATACACATCATTGTTTCCGACAATACTGCCTCTGCCAGCGAAATGCTTATAAACGGGCTGAGACCCTATATGAATGTTACCGTTGTTGGCATCAATACGAACGGGAAATATACGGGCTCGACGACTGTAAGAGATTGGAACGAACGAGGGACTGTCAATCCAAATCACAAATGGGCCATGCAACCCATCGTCGTAAAATATGCCAATTCGAGGGACGAATCAGACTATGTTAATGGTTTGACTCCAAACATAATTTCGGAAGAAGATTTTGCCAACCTATTACCCTTTGGTGATCCGAACGAAACCTTGTTAAGTTTAGTGTTGTCAGATATTAAAGGAATTCCGGTAACAGGCATGGTTTTAAAATCAGCAAAAATGGGACTTCGGAAAGTTTCCGACAGCCGTGATTTCAAACCTTTTGCCAACGAAATGTACATCAACCCTGATAAATTCCAGAATCTGAAAAAACAATAAATCAAGGAGAAGTTGTAGGTTGTTGATTTTCAATTTGCTATTTTTAGCCAATCAACCTAAAAACCAACAACCATGAAACGACTATCTTCCCTGTTTTTATGCCTGTTTGCAGTATTTTCATTAACCGCTCAGCAACTTCCGTTTCGCCTCGAAGAATTAACTGCGCCTGATTACATCCAAGCGGTCGAAAGATCTTCCAAAACCTGCATCCTCCCAATCGGAGTGTTCGAAAAACATGGGCCACATCTGCCACTTGGAACCGATTTGTATGCTGCCCGCGAATTTGCCATGCGTGCAGCCGAAAAAGAATATACAGTCGTGTTTCCCTGGTATTATTTCAGCCAGATAAACGAGGCCAAACAGCAGCCTGGAACGATTGCATACAGCCCGGAACTGATTTGGAAAGTACTTCAGGAAACATTGGACGAACTTGCCCGAAACGGGTTTGATAAAATAATCATTGTGAACGGACATGGCGGCAACAATGCATTCTTAAACTACTTTGGAATGGCTCAATTGTCTGAACGACGTACGTACAGTTTGTATTGGTTTCAGCCGACCGATGATCCGGAAGTCATCAAAAAAGCGGAAGAACTCACACAACACGATCCGTACAATCAACATGCAGGAAACGAAGAATCATCTGTTATGAAAGCGATTATTCCTGAATTTGTCCATTTGGATCGGGCAGGCCAGCAATCAGGAATTGATCAGGACAGGTTAAAAAATCTTTCCAATGTTTACACAGGAATATGGTGGTACGCCAAATATCCGAACCATTATTCCGGAGACGGCACAAAAGCAAATGCGCAGGCCGGTGAATTGCTGATTAGTTCAACCGTTGAGCAATTGGTAAAAATGATTCAGGCTGTAAAAAAAGATGAAGTCACACCGGCACTTCAGAAACAATTCTTTGATGAATCGGAAAAACCATTAAAAACCAAGCAATAACAACTCTTCATCGCGCAATTTTCTGAAACCATTTCTGAAACAATGCACCGATGAAAGGAATCAGATGTTCTGCTGATTTAACGGTGCCAATAAAACTGTAGGTCCATAAAACGAAAAGAAATCCCCAGGCAATAATATAATAATCAGGAATATACCAAGATAAAAAAAAGCAAATATAGAGACCAAGCAACTGCCGCAGATAGAAACCGGTCATCGAATCTTTTTTAATGCTGTTCAGCAAAACGGCGAGAAACCAGCCAATCGGGGTAAAATGAGCCAACATCGATTTCAGTTTTGGATTCATGGTGAGATAGTTTTGTGCAATTTATAAAAAGAAAATGGCAACACCTCCAACGGTAATAATTGCACCAATACTTTCTTTCCAATTTACCTTTTCATGAAAAAACAGAATTGCAGGAGGAATAATTAATACCGGAACAATTGACATAATGGTTGCAGCAATGCCGGCCTGTGTATGCTGAATGGCCAGCAATGAAAAGGAAACGCCCAGAAACGGACCAAAGAACGAACCCAAAGCAACACGTTTCATTGCTGATTTGTGTTGAAGAGCTGTCCATACTTTTCCGTATTTTCGGGCAATCAGTATTAGAATGGCGAACCCAATCATTCCGGTAATTACACGAATGTGCGAAGCGGCAAAAGCATCGTATTCGCCCATTCCTTTTTTACTGAGCACCAGTCCGACACCCTGCCCCACTGCCCCGCCAAAAGCGAGTAATATTCCGGAGATACTGTAATTGGCTGATATTTTTCGCCTCTTCTTTGAGTTTTCCTCTTTCTTTTCACGCTTCAGAATTACGATCGAAATTCCGGACAGGGTCACAATCATACCGACCCAATTCATCGGGCTCAGTACTTCTCCCAATATCATCCAGCTTACAAATGCGGTAATCGGCGGCGTCAGCGCCATTATTAGCATCGAAATGCGTGCGCCAATCACAACAAAAGCCTGAAAAAGCAACAAATCGCCTATTACAAACCCAACAAGGCCCGAAAGTGCCAGCCACAACCAGCTTTCAGTAGTGGCATCAATCGGAAGAAACAATCCTCTTCTGAAATAATTAACAACACCGTAAATAAAAAAGGCTACAACCAGACGGATTAAATTAACAGAAAGCGAGCCTACTTTTTTACCCGCCGACTCAAACGACATGCTCGTAACTGTCCAGAAGACGGCTGTCAGAAGGGCAGCAATTTCACCAAAATACATTACCATTGGATTTCACTTATTTGGAAGGCGCGAAGATAAGCAAAGATTCCATTTGACGATTTACCATTTACTATTTGGCGCCCGAATAAGCAAAATCGTAAATGGTAAATGAATAAATGGTAAATATTTTCACTCCATATCGCTCAATTGAAGATCGAGCGCTTTTACCGAAATCTGAATCTCACGAACAGATAAAGCAAGCGAAAGTATTAGCAGAACCAGGGCAACTGCAAATGTAATTTCGGCCAGGGCGGATAAATGCACATAAATCATGAACATACAAATTACACAAAGTAAAAGGCTGGAAATGCCCAGAACCTGCATGGTTTGGGTTAACCGCAACCGTTTTCTCAAATTCTGAATTTGTCCGAGAAGCAATATGTTAGGGTTTTCCTTGAAAGTAGCATGGAGCCCGCGAACTACCGAGGCATAAGCCAGAAACCGATTGGTGTAGGCAAGTAAAATCAGCGATACTGCCGAAAAAAGCAACGCAGGCGTGGTAAGTGTTAATTGTTCCATTCCATAATTATTTCAATAATTCTGCAATCGTTTCTGGAAGTTTTTCTTCGCGAAGGTTGCGCTCAATAATTTTACCGGTTCTGTCAACCAACAAATTGGCTGGTATCGAGTTCACCGAATACATTGCAGCAGCTTCGTTTTTCCAGCCTTTCAAATCCGATACATGTGGCCAGGCGAGCTGATCATCTGCAACTGCTTGTAACCATTTTCCCTTATCAGCATCAAGTGATACACCAAACACACCAAATCCTTTCGACTTGAAGTTGTTAAATGTAGCCACCACATTCGGGTTCTCGCGGCGGCAAGGACCGCACCATGATGCCCAAAAGTCGATCAGGGTATATTCGTTCTTTGAATAAATATCACTCAGTTTTACGGGATTTCCGTTTTCATCATTCATGGTAAAATCGGGAGCAATTTGTCCGATTGCAACTATTTTCAGTTTCGCAACCCTTTCTTTCATGGAAACAATGGTCGCAACCGAATCGAGTGCAGTATCAAATCCCGACAGGTAACCATCCAATTCGTCGGCTTCCATTCCGTAATAAACCCTGCTAAGCAGATACGGTGAAATCCATGAGGCCGGATTCGTTTTAATATAGTCTTTTTGCTGATTATCAATCGAATCAAAAACATTTTCAGCCAATGTCATTAAACTGTCGGCCTTTGCTTTTTCTCCTGATTTTTCTGCCACTTTTGATTGTTCAAAAAATGCCATTCCCTGTTTATCCAATTCGTCCAATTTATCCTGAAGGTTCTGGTATTCGTTGTGAACCGCAGATCCTGTAACTGTTGCAATCGTCAGTGAATCAACTTTTCCTGAAATTGAAATGACTGAATTTTCAAGAAAAAATGGTAGTTTTTCCTTTTTGGTACTGACACTTAAATAATAGATTTCAGGATTCTTAACAACCCCACTAAACTGACAAGTACCATTTACGATGACCGCAGAATCAAGATTAATCCAGTCACCTTTGATGCGTTGGCTCAAATAGGCGGTTCCTTCGGCGGAATCTAATTTCACATTGACTTTATAAGCAGGTGTTTGTGAACACGCAAACAGACCAAATACAAAAGCAATCAGCAATACATTTTTCATATCTGAATTTTAAATAATTGTAAGAATTTCAATCGTATGCAAAATAAAAGAATTTAATCAAGGAATACTTGAATTAATCAACAAAAAAACCGGGACAAAAAGCCCGGTTCTTCTGTTTCAACTAAAACCTGAGAAAATTTATACTGAAACCAAAAACATTTTTATTTAGCAACATAACCTTCAAGGTGAACGCTGCCTACCGAACGCCCTGAAGGATCGGCATTGTTCTTAAAACTGGCATCCCATTCAAGAGCAGTTGGTGTACTGCAGGCAATTGATGGAACCGAGGGAACACAACTTGCAGCCGAATCTGACGGGAAATGCTCGGTAAAAATAGAACGGTAGTAATATTCTTCTTTCGATGGAGGCGTGTTGATCGGAAACCTGAATTTTGCAGTAGCCATTTGTTCATCAGTCACTTTTTCGGCCACCATCGCTTTCAGCGAGTCAATCCAGTTATAGCCAACACCATCCGAAAACTGTTCCTTCTGGCGCCAAACAACACTCTCGGGCAAATAATCTTCAAATGCCTTGCGCACAATCCATTTTTCCATACGGCCATTTTTGGCCATTTTTTCTTCAGGATTGATCCGCATGGCCACATCCAGAAATTCTTTATCGAGGAAAGGCACACGACCTTCAACCCCCCAGGCAGCAAGCGATTTATTGGCACGTAAACAATCGTACAAATGGAGCTTGCTCAGTTTACGAACCGTTTCTTCATGAAATGCCCTTGCATTGGGCGCTTTGTGGAAATACAGATAACCACCAAATATTTCATCGGCGCCTTCGCCCGAAAGTACCATTTTTACGCCAGTTGACTTTATGACCCGTGCAAGCAAATACATTGGAGTTGAGGCACGAATAGTTGTAACATCGTAGGTTTCAAGGTGATAAATAACATCGCGCAAGGCATCCATTCCATCCTGCACGGTAAAATGAATTTCATGATGAATGGTTCCGATATGATCTGCCACTTTTTTAGCTGCAATCAAATCGGGCGAACCGATCAAACCTACTGCAAAGGAATGTAACTGTGGCCAGTATGCCTGTTCTGAGTCCTGTGATTCGATACGAAAAGCAGCATATTTTTTGGCAATTGCAGAAATTACAGAAGAATCAAGCCCCCCTGAAAGCAGCACGCCATAAGGAACATCCGACATCAACTGACGGTGAACCGCATCTTCCAGCGCTTTTCGTAAAACAGCGATGTCAAAACCGTTGTCTTTTACAGCATCGTAAGATGTCCATTCGCGTTCGTACCATGTTTTGATTTCGCCATCGGGACTGTAAAGATATTTGCCCGGTAAGAATTCCTCGATATTGCTGCAAATACCTTCCAGCGATTTAAGTTCTGACGCAACGTAGTAATTTCCTGATTTATCCCATCCCTGGTACAAAGGAATGATTCCGATATGGTCGCGTGCAACCAAATAAACATCTTTCTCCTGATCGTACAAAGCAAAAGCAAAAATTCCATTCAGGTCTTCCAGAAAATCAATGCCTTTTTCGCGGTACAATGCCAAAATAACTTCACAGTCCGATTGGGTCATGAAATCGTAGGAATCTCCCATCCGATTTCTGATTTCCTGATGGTTATAAATCTCGCCGTTTACAGCCAATACCAGTTTTCCATCTCTGCTTTTCAAAGGTTGACCTCCTGATTCAGGATCGACAATCGATAATCGTTCATGAGACAGAATAGCTTTATCGCACGAAAAAACTCCCGACCAATCTGGTCCGCGGTGACGAATTTTTTTCGACATCTTCAAAACCTGAGGACGCAAATCCTCTGATTTTACTTTCAAATCAAACACACCTACAAATCCACACATATTTTAAGTTTTAAATGTTTTTCTTTTGTCAATATAGTGCCCAAAAATAGTCATTTTGATTAATTATTAAAACTTTCTCTGTCTTTTTTCTTGTTATATTGACATTATATAACTTTTTTGACAATTAAAGTATCTCAATAAAATTTCGACAATACTACTTTTTCAGCCACTACCCCACTCATTTCAGAACTACTTTTATAATTTAAAGAAATTTAATGAAAGCACCCCCGTGATAAAACCACCAAGACCAGAAAATAGTATGTATTTTTTATCACATTGCTATTTTTGAAATTTCAGTTAAAAAAACTCATAAAAACATAAAAGGCAGCCAAAAATGACTGCCTTTTTAATATTTGTGTGAAATTATTCCTAAACATTGAACCTGAAGTGCATGATATCTCCATCTTGCACCACATATTCCTTGCCTTCAACAGCCATTTTCCCGGCTTCCTTACAAGCCTGCTCCGATTTTAGGGTTATGAAATCGTTGTATTTGATTACTTCAGCTCTGATAAACCCTTTTTCAAAATCAGTATGAATTACCCCGGCTGCCTGTGGGGCTTTAAATCCACGTTTGTAGGTCCATGCGCGAACCTCCTTTACTCCGGCAGTGAAATAAGTTTCGAGCTGAAGCAATTTGTAAGCGGTCTTAATCAGTTTATGCACACCGGATTCCTTTAAACCCAGATCTTCCAGGAACATCTGGCGTTCTTCAAAACTTTCAAATTCTGCAATGTCAGCTTCAGTTGCAGCTGCAATCATCAGCATTTCCGCATTTTCGTCCTTAATGGCTTCTTTTACAGCTTCCACATAAGCGTTTCCGGTTACAACCGAAGCTTCATCGATATTACAAACATACAGAATAGGTTTATTTGTAAGCAATTGGAGATCTTTTGCAATCCTTGTATCCGCTTCATCCATCTCAACGGTACGTGCCGATTTCCCCTGAACAAGCGCATCTTTGTACATGTTCAAAACTTTAAACAGCCGCTTTGCTTCCGGGTCGTTCCCTGTTTTAGCCTGCCGTTCAACTTTCGAAAGCCGACTTTCAACAGTTTCAAGATCCTTTAACTGAAGTTCAATATCAATGGTTTCTTTGTCGCGAACGGGATTGATTGTATGATCGACATGGGTAATATTGTCATTGTCAAAACACCTTAATACATGAATGATGGCATCTGTTTCCCTGATATTTGCAAGAAACTTATTTCCAAGTCCTTCGCCCTTGCTTGCCCCTTTTACCAAACCTGCAATGTCAACAATCTCTACAGTTGTTGGAACCACTCTTTCAGGATGAACCAATTCTTCAAGCTTGATCAAACGATCGTCGGGTACGGTAATTACGCCTAGATTGGGTTCAATGGTGCAAAACGGGAAGTTGGCAGACTGCGCCTTTGCATTCGATAAACAATTAAAAAGTGTCGATTTTCCGACATTGGGCATTCCTACTATCCCACACTGTAAAGCCATGAATTCTTATTTTAAAAATTTTGATGCAAAGATAATCATGTTTAGTACTTTTGCACGAAAATGTAATTCATCATGATATTAAATTCAGTTTCTGTCGATTGTGTTATTTTCGGATTTGACAATTCAGGTTTACGTGTTTTACTCAATCAAATTGATAAAGATGCGCTCAAACTTTCACTTCCGGAGCAAGTGACCACCGATCAGATTAAAGAGCTATACGAACAGCATCCGGTTTTAACCAGCGACCATTACTGGAGTCTTTTTGGCAGCCACGTACCGGAAAATCAAGATCTTGATGAATTTGCAAAAGCGCTGCTTTTTCAGGCAACAGGCGTAAACAATGTTTTTCTGCAACAAATTCACACTTTCGGCTCACTCGAACGTGTACCTTACACAAGGGTAATCACCATTGGATATTATGCGCTGATAAATCCGGATTATTACCATTTGAAACAATCGGGTCTGGCAAAATCGTTGCAATGGTTTAACCTGAACGAGTTGCCACCACTATGTTTCGATCATGACAAAATAATTGAACAGGCGCTCATTAAATTAAGACAGGAAGTGATGTACCATCCTGTTGGCTTTCATCTTCTTCCTGAAAATTTTACACTTACCGAAATACAATCTTTATACGAAGTGATCCTGAATAAAAAAATGGATACCAGAAACTTCAGAAAAAAACTGGCAAAAATGGAATTACTGGTCGATTCAGGAAAAAAACAGCAAAATGTCGCCCACCGTGCCGCCAAATTATACCAGTTCGACATTCAGGTTTATGAAAAACTGAAGAAGGAAGGACTGAATTTCAGGATTGAATAAGGAAAGTGGCCAGTCTCAGTTCCCAGTCTCAGGGTCTGTATTTCTGAACACTGAAACTGAACACTTAATCTTCAAATTGTCATATTAAACCATTCACTCATTTTCATGTCTGACAAACAAACATTGACTCAAGTATGACAGATGACCATCAAATATTAGAGAGTCTGAAAGATCCTTCAACAAGGGAACTTGCTTTCAGGCATCTCGTTTCCAAATACAAGGAGCGGTTGTACTGGCACATACGAAAAATGGTATTGAACCATGACGATGCCGATGATGTATTGCAAAACACACTGATTAAAATCTGGAACGGAATTGACACATTCAGGGCAGAATCGAGCATATTCACATGGCTATATCGAATTGCGACCAACGAATCAATTACTTTTCTGAATCAGCGTAAACGCAGAATGATGCCGGGATTAAACGATGTCAACGAATATTTGCTTGAAAATCTGGAAAGTGACACCTATTTCGATGGCGATGAATGGCAGTTACTTTTGCAAAAAGCGATTGCAACTTTACCTGACAAACAACGGCTGGTTTTTAACATGAAATATTTTGAGAAAATAAAATACGAAGATATGTCGGCGATTCTTGAAACATCTGTTGGGGCGCTGAAAGCCTCCTACCATCATGCGGTAAAGAAAGTAGAAGAATACGTAAAGACACACGAACCCGGCATTGGTTCTTAAATATTGAAAATTGAACCAATGGTGTCCGCTACTAATAAGATATTCAGGCATAAAAAACAATACGAATTAAACTATTTCGAATTAATGATGTCAAAGCCATATAAATAGAAATCATGTACGAAGAAGAAAACATAGAACCAGAATTTCTGAAACGGCAAAAAAAGAACCCGTTTCGGACTCCCGATCACTATTTCGATTCGATCGAAGACAGGGTGATGGGTGCAATTGAATATGAGGCGAAAAATAAGACGACTTCAAAATCAGGCAAAATAATCCAATTACTAAAGCCAGTTTTAGGGCTTGCCGCTAGCTTTGCAATTGTTTATTTGCTTGCATATTACCCAATCAAATACTTTTCGCCAAGCAGTCTTGTCAAATCTGAGATAACTGATTCAAGCTCTTTTGACAATATGGATGCTTACGCCCTCAATTTTTCTTTATTTGACGAAAACTCTTTGTTCAATACAATATTGGGAGATGAAACGAGCGCTCTTTCTGAAATAAAGTCGGACGAATTACTGGCCTATCTTTCTACTGACATGAACGATCTTGAAATTTATTCTGAAATACAAAATTAAAAAGCCATGAAGAAGTTATATACAGTTATTATTCTCACGATCTTCTGCCTTACTGGCCTTAATGCCCAGGAAAGAAGAGGCGGAAATCCAGAAATGTTCGAAAAAATAAAGGCTGAAAAAATATCCTTTTTCACCAGCAAACTCGATTTAAAGCCAGCCGAAGCACAGGCATTCTGGCCGGTTTACAACGAATTTGAAAAGAAAAGATTTGACATTAAGCGCCAGATACACGAATTTGAAAGGATGTCGGATGAAGATTTTGCAAAATTGTCGGATTCGGAAATCGAAAAACTGACCAACAATTACATCGGCTCATTCGAGAAAGATGCACTTTTGCTCCAAGAATACAACAAACAGTTTCTAAAAATACTGCCAAAGAAAAAAGTACTGATGATGTACAGAACTGAAAATGAATTCAGGTCGCATCTGATCAGGGAATATAAAAGGGGAAAAAAGGGAGAATAAAGTAAAAAGCCGGAAGTTCCGGCTTTTTACTTTATTCTCCCTTTTTAAGGAAATACCCGATAAATGTCCTTTCGGTGAATAACACGAGCAAACTCAACTATATTATTTTCAATAAACACACCAATTCTGTAATTGCCAATTTTAATGCGGTAGGCATTTTTGTAACCAGTCAGTTTTTTAAGATTTGTAATTTCCCGCACTAAAACAGCATCTTCAACATTCATAATCGAAGAATTTATATCATCCAGCGTGCTTTGTAATGTGATTTTTGTCGAGATCTTTATAGAATTGCTTCAAAAATTCCGTTTTCATTCTCCTCTGAGTTTATTCATAACAAGCTCTCTGGAAACCTTTTCCGAACGGTCAACTTTCAACATCATCTCGCCCATACCAATATCTTCAATATCTTCAGATGCCAAAATCTTTGATTGAATACGCATTTTTTTCAGTAATCCGGAAATAAGTTGCATCTCAGCATCGTCTTTTAATTGTATAACCAATGTTTTCATTTCGTCATAGTTTTATTCATAACAAAGATACGTATTTCAGCATATGCACTTAATTGATGATAAAAAAGATTCTTAACAAGTTTCAGACTTCGTTCTATAACCTATACTTTCCCTTTTCCAGAAACTCAATGGTTTTATTGATCCCGACATACATCAGTGTGTCTTCACTCACAAATGAAACCTTTTTCCTGTAATCAGCCAGAAAATGTTCCAGAAATCCTGAAGTCTTTGCCGGTCTCCTGAATTCCATTGCCTGTGCGGCATTGTACAATTCGATGGCCAGAATACTGTAAATATTAGTCGCCACTTTCAGCGCTTTGGTCGCAGCATTTCCACCCATGCTAACATGGTCTTCCTGCTCATTCGACGATGGAATAGAATCAACAGAAGCCGGTGTACTCAACTGTTTATTCTGGCTGACAATGGATGCTGCTGCATATTGCGGGATCATAAATCCTGAATTCAGGCCCGGATTAGCCACCAAAAACTCCGGAAGCTGATGATCGCCCGAAATGAGCCGGTAAGTTCGCCTCTCGGATATACTTCCAATTTCTGACAACGCAATGGCCAGAAAGTCCAGCGACAAAGCCAGCGGTTCGCCATGGAAATTTCCTCCTGAAATAATAAGGTCATCATCCGGGAAAACCGTTGGGTTATCAGTTACTGAATTGATTTCAGTTTCCACTACTCCTGCCACATAGTTCACCGCGTCTTTCACTGCACCATGAACCTGTGGAATGCACCTGAAAGAATACGGATCCTGCAAATGTGCCTTTTTACGGCTGATCAATTCGCTGCCTTCGAGCAGGTTCCTGAAATTAGCAGCAGTTCTGATCTGTCCCGGATGTGGCCTGATTTCCTGAACCTGAGCCATAAATGGTTCGATCAGTCCATCAAAACTATCGAGCGACAAAGCACCGATGATATCTGCATAATCGAGCAACCGAAAAGCTTTCAGGAGAGTAAAAACGGCATGAGCGCTCATAAACTGAGTTCCGTTCAGCAAAGCCAATCCTTCTTTTGCCTGAAGTCGGATCGGCTCCCACCCCATTTCCAGCAACACTTCGGATGCTGATTTTTTGATTCCGTGGTGATAAACTTCGCCCAAACCAAGCAATGGCAGAAACAGTTTCGCCAATGGGGCCAAATCACCGCTTGCCCCGAGCGAACCTTGTTCGCAAACTATCGATAAAATATCGTGATTGTACAAATCCAGAATCCGCTGAACAGTGATCAACTGAACTGCAGAATTTCCTTTGGCCAATGCATGAGCTTTGAGCAAAAGCATTAGCCGAACCACATCTGAAGGAATTTCAGAACCCAGATTGCAGGCATGTGAAATCACCAGGTTCTCCTGCAATTTGCTTAAATCGTCTTTTGATACTTCGATGTTGCACAATGCTCCAAAACCGGTATTGATGCCGTACAAAGGCCCGTCTGTTTCGCTCATTTTCCGGTCGAGATATGCTTTGCTTTTCTCTATCAGTGCGACAGATTCTTCTGAAAGCACCAGCATTTTACTGTGTTCCAGAACCTGCTCAATAATTGGATAGGTAAGTTGTTCGGGTGATATATAATGAATTTCTCTGGTCATGAGATCTTTGTTATTAAATGAAAATGAAGTTTTTTGAATATTGAATATTCGTTATTGGATATTGGATATTAAATTTCCAACAACCAATTTCCAATATCGAATATCGAAGAAAAAATAAAAAAAAAAAGAAATGAGAAACAATCCAGAATTCGGATTACGCGATTCAAGGCACAACTTGGAACTTGAAACCTGAAACTTGGAACTAAAAAGAATTTCAGGGACAACGGATGTCGCCCCCAATGGATTTTGATAACCTGTATTCTTTGAGTAAAAAGATCATTCCTGAAAATTTTCAGGAAGTAACGGAAACGAATTTTATTCTGAAAGGATTTTTATCAGTTTCTGTGGATCGACCAGTTGCTGGTCGCCCGAAAGCATGTTTTTCAGGTTTATTTTGCCCTGAGCCAGTTCGTCTTCACCAACAATTGCCACGAACGGGATATTTTTACTGTTTGCCCAGGTCATTTGCTTTTTCATTTTGCTCTGATCAGGGAAAATTTCCGCGTTGATTCCGGCTTTCCTGACCTCTGCTAAAACTGGTAAACAGAAAGCTTCTTCAGCAACGCCAAGGTTTACGAACAACAATTTGGTTGAATCGACGGTTGCTGCAGGGAACAATTGCAATTGTGTGAGCACATCGTATATTCTGTCGGCGCCAAATGAAATACCAACCCCTGAAACGCCTGGCATTCCAAAAATTCCGGTTAAATCATCGTAACGACCACCACCGCAAATACTGCCCATTGCCACATCTTTTGCTTTTACTTCGAAAATAGCTCCGGTATAATAATTCAGTCCTCTGGCAAGTGTCAGATCAAGTTCAACTTCAGTATTTAAATTGAAAGGTGCGAGGTAGGCGAACAAAGTGCGCATTTCTGCAATTCCTTTTGCTCCTGATTCCGATTGACCAATTGCTGATTCCAATTGTGCCAATTTTTCATAAACCGATCCAGACAAATGCAGAATTGGCTGAAGCCTATCAACAGCTGCTTGCGGAATGCCTTTTTCGAGCAATTCTTCATTTACTTTTTCCAGACCGATTTTGTCCAGCTTGTCAATGGCAACGGTAATATCCACAATCCGGTCTTTTTCACCAATTACTTCGGCAATTCCGGCGAGAATTTTACGGTTATTTATTTTAACAACTGTATTAATTTTCAATTTGGTGAAAACCGCATCAACAATCTGCACCAATTCCATTTCGTTGAGCAACGAATCGCTGCCAACAATGTCAACGTCGCACTGATAAAACTCGCGGTAACGGCCTTTCTGCGGACGATCGGCGCGCCAAACAGGCTGAATCTGGTAGCGTTTAAATGGAAATGAAATATCGTTTCTATACTGGACCACATATCTGGCAAAAGGCACCGTCAGGTCGTAACGCAAACCTTTTTCCGAAATTTTGTGGGTAAGCCGGATGCTGTTTCGATCGAGCAATTCCTGCTCGCTAGGGGCAGCGGCAAAATCGCCTGAATTCAGAATTTTGAACAGCAGCTTATCACCTTCTTCACCGTATTTGCCCATCAAGGTCGATAGGTTTTCCATTGCCGGAGTTTCAATGGGTTGAAATCCGTACAATCTGAAAAAACTTTTGATCGAGTCGAAAATGTAGTTCCGGTTCGTCATTTCAACCGGTGAAAAATCGCGTGTTCCTTTTGGAATCGAAGGTTTCTGTGCCATAAGTCTTTTTATTCTGAAGGCGCAAAGTTAGCCAAAAAGCTTTCACATCGAAATATTGGTTGAATCAATCTACAATGAAGTACCAAAACTCATGGAATTCACTTGTACAACTTCGTTTTGGCTTTTCGAAACAAATACTTACTTTTGACGTTACTAAAGCAAACTTTAAACTATGATTGTTTCTTATGGCTCTAAAGAAACTGAAAAGATCTGGAATGGAGAAAGATCGAAGAAGTTACCTCCTGAAATTCAACAAACCGGAAGGCGAAAGCTAAGGATGCTGAACAACTCTCAAAACCTTTCCGACTTAACAATTCCACCTTCCAATCGGCTGGAAAAATTATCAGGAACCATGAAAGAATTCTATAGCATAAGGATAAACGATCAATGGAGAATTGTTTTTAAATGGGATAACAATCAGGCTAAAGAAGTTGAAATAACAGATTATCATTGATGAAAAAAAAGAATATGGAAATGTTAAAGAATATACACCCGGGAGAAATTCTGAACGAAGAATTTTTAAAAGCCTTAAATGTTTCAGCATACAGATTAGCCAGCGAGACGGAGATTCCTCAGTCAAGAATTTCACAGATTATTAAAGGAAAAAGAAGTATCACTGCTGACACAGCATTGAGGCTGAGTATCTATTTTGGTACAACTCCAACATTTTGGTTAGGGCTTCAAAATGATTATGACATCGAAGAAGAACGAAAGAACAAAAAAGAAGTATTTAAACGTATCACTAGTTTTCGAAATAATGTTCCAAAAAGCATAGAAACATAATTGATGATCAGGACTTTATACGTACCTTCCAGCTATTAAACTGATCTGTTAGTTGCATAAGGTAATCGCCGCAACCAGAATCACCTTCTTTCGGCGCCCAGCTTGCAAAATTCTTATCCGAAATCTGAACATAAGGGCCATCCTTCACTTCATAAACTACCGTTCCTGTTTCAAGCGAAAAAACATTGTGCCAAACTCCCGGCGGTACTTCAATGGCGTAGTTTCCCTTCGCAGGATCGAGCAACACAAAATCAACCGGATTTCCTGAATCATCAAAAATCACTACCACCAGGCTTCCACGCAAAACAATAAAAACTTCGCGTTTGTCGGGGTTTTCATGTTTGTGGGGCTGAATATACGTTCCGGGTTCAAAAGCATTCAACATCCGGTTGATCGGATCAGCCAAATCTTCGTGGAAGTTGAGATTTAATCGCTTTCGTGGCGAGATTATGGCATTTTGGCTTAGTTCATCGAGTAATTTTGGGGAAACAATGTTTAGCATACGTGAGATATTTTACTTGCCATACTTTCTATTTTTTCTATTTAGAGGCTAATCCCTTCTTTTTGTTCTCTGGCAATAAATAGTTTTCACTGGTAACAACCTTCTTTCCTGATTTGATTTCAAGCTGCTTCCGAGCATCCCCAGCAATCTTTCCACCCACTTTTGCTGCCCGCTTATTCTGCTCAAACCCTTGAGTATCGGTATTCACAGCGATTTCCTTCGTAGATGCTTCGCCTAACATAGAGAAAATAAGCTCCAGATCAGTCATGTGATCGCGTAGATTTTGACTTTTCAAGCCTTTTACCTCTTTGTATTCTGAAGGTGTTAATCCAAATGTTGCCTTCGATATTTCAGCCGTTAAAATGGCGTACCCTATTTTCTCCTTAACTCCCCGATTTTTCCATTCCTCGGTTAATTCCTCCCGAATGGCAATGCTACGCATCCGCTTTTCAATCCAATCTTCGGAATATCCTTTTAGTTTATACAGCTCCCGAGTACGCTGTGCAGCCAGTTCCGGATTTTCTATTTCATCCAATCTATCTGAACCAACCTGAGCCAACCATTGCTTAAAAGGCTCAGCCTTTGGCGATGGGATGGATTGTATGATTCGCAAAAGTCCTTTTGAATCTGCACAATCCGTAACGTATTTTTTACCATCGCCAGAAACCATTTTCAGTTGTACGATAAATTCGTACAACTGAGAAAATCCTTCTGCATTGAGTTTTCTTTTGATATCGCTCCAATATCTTCTTGGATTATTACTATCAGTCAGAATTTCTACAACATCGATGATTGCAAAATACCATTTCTGCTCCAACTCGTTCCATTCTGAACAATTGTGTTTTTCAATAAATGCAACTTATCAAAGTTAACCCATTCCCTCAAACATTCAAAACAACATTACAGGAAGTTATAAACAATAATTGCAACACAAATATCTAAAAACAACAAAGTCCGAAGCGATTACCCGCCCCGGACTTTGTAAACTTTTCATCAACTCAGCAGGTGACTTTGAGTCACCTGCTGAGTACAACCTAATCTTTTACCAGTTTTTTATATTTCACCCGATGAGGGCCAACATCGCCCATTCGTTTTTTGCGGTTTTCTTCGTAATCGGTAAATCCTCCTTCGAAGAAAACTACTTTCGAATCGCCTTCAAAAGCGAGAATGTGTGTGGCAATGCGGTCGAGGAACCAGCGGTCGTGCGAAATCACCACCGCACAGCCTGCAAAGTTATCAAGGCCTTCTTCCAAAGCACGTAAAGTATTGATATCAATATCGTTGGTTGGCTCATCAAGTAGCAGTACGTTTCCTTCTTCCTTCAAGGCCAAAGCCAAATGCAAACGGTTTTTTTCTCCTCCTGAAAGGTATCCGCATTTCTTTTCCTGATCGGCACCGCCAAAGTTGAATCTGGAGACATAAGCACGGGCATTCAATTGTTTGCCGCCAATGGAAATCAAATCACTTCCGCCGGTAATCACCTGAAAAACAGTTCTTTCAGGATCAATGGCTTTATGGGTTTGATCAACATAGGCAAGTTTCACAGTCTCGCCCACTTCAAACGTTCCTTTGTCGGCCTGTTCCAATTCCATGATCAGTTTAAACAGGGTAGTTTTACCGGCACCGTTTGGACCAATAACACCAACAATTCCATTTGGAGGAAGTACAAAGTTAAGGTCTTCGAACAGCACGCGATCGCCATAGCCTTTTGATACACCTTGTGCAGAAATTACCCGTTCACCCAAACGCGGCCCGTTCGGGATAAATATTTCGAGTTTTTCTTCCTTTGATTTCACATCTTCATTCACCATGCGGTCGTAAGCACCCATGCGGGCTTTCGACTTTGCCTGACGGGCTTTTGGCGCCATCCGTATCCATTCAAGCTCCCTTTCAAGTGACTTCCGGCGTTTTGAAGCAACCTTCTCTTCCTGCTCCATCCGTTTCGATTTCTGATCGAGCCATGAGGAATAATTACCTTTCCATGGAATTCCTTCACCGCGGTCAAGCTCCAAAATCCACCCGGCAACATTGTCAAGGAAATACCTGTCGTGAGTAATACAGATCACGGTTCCATTGTATTGCTGAAGGTGCAATTCGAGCCATTGAATTGATTCAGCATCCAAATGGTTGGTTGGCTCATCGAGCAGCAACACATCAGGTTCTTTCAGCAACAGGCGGCATAGAGCTACCCGGCGACGTTCGCCTCCTGAAAGCTCACCAACAAGCTGATCGTCTGGTGGACATTGAAGTGCATCCATCGCACGTTCGAGTTTGGCATCCAGGTTCCATGCATCCAGATGATCAATTTTTTCCTGAAGGACAGCCTGCTCAGCAATCATTTTGTCCATCAAATCAGCATTTTCATACACTTCAGGATCGCCGAATTTCAGGTTGATGTCTTCGAAAGCTTTCAACACATCCACAATTTCCTGAACGCCTTCCTGAACAATTTCTTTAACTGTTTTCGTCTCGTCAAGCTGTGGGTCCTGTTCGAGGTAATCGACGGTGTATCCCGGAGCAAAAACAACATCTCCCAGATAGGTACTTTCAAGTCCGGCAATAATTTTAAGCAAGGTTGATTTACCTGAACCATTCAACCCGATGATCCCGATTTTGGCACCAAGGTAAAATGACAATGAAATATCTTTCAGTACTTGTTTTTGCGGTGGGTATGTTTTATTTACCCGATGCATCGAGAAAATAATCTTTTTATCGTCTGCCATAAATATTTATTTATTTTTTATTTAACTGTTTTTAATCAAATCTGTCTGTTGGGTTATCTAAAAGCGCTTTTGAGTTACCAAAATTAGTTCTTTTTCAGTAGCAAATTCAGTAGTTTTAACAAATGTGAATTGATGAATTCAAAATAAACACTGTGAAATTATTAGTTGTTGACGACAATCCCATTAATCAAAAGTTTTTATACTACTCTCTAAAGAAATATTACGAGATAGAAACTGCCAATAATGGACTTGAGGCTGTAAATATGTTGGAGAAGGATCTTTTTGATGTTGTATTGATGGATTTGTCGATGCCAGTTATGGATGGCGCCGAAGCAACATTGCAGATCAGAGAATCAATTAGCCACCGCAATAAAAATATTCCAATCATTTTTGTAACCACCAATGATTTTGAACATGAGCGAATCCGCTGTATGGGAAACGGAGCCGATGATTATTTAATCAAGCCAATTGATATTGAAAAGTTATTATCGACCATCGACTTTCATCTGAAACAAAAAGAAGAAACTTCAATATAAAATAAAGAAACAGATAACCTTTACAACACCATTTTTTTCAGGTTATCAGGTCGTGAATTACGGGAAATAAAAAAGGCTGATTATCCATCAGCCTTTTTTTATTCATTGAATTATTTCTTATTCCTGAATTGGTGTTTCCTGTGCAGCTTCTTCAGCTGGAGTCGGTTTCGCAGATTCTTTTGGAGCAGCAGTTTTTACCGTTTCCGTTACACCGGCAGGTTTTTTCTTTCCTCCGCGACGTGAACGACCTGGTTTAGCTTTGCCTTCTTTGGCAGCCAACATGCTTTCGTTAAAGTCAACCAATTCGATGATACACATTGAAGCATCATCACCCAAACGGTTTCCTGTTTTCAGAATCCTGGTATAACCACCCGGACGATCGCCAACTTTTTCAGCAACATCCCTAAACAAAACAGCAACAGCAGTTTTGCTTTGAAGATATTCAAATACAGTTCTGCGCGAATGAGTTGAATCGTCTTTTGCTTTTGTGATAAGTGGCTCAACATATACTCTTAAGGCTTTGGCTTTCGCCAAAGTCGTTGCAATACGTTTGTGAAAAATCAATGAATTAGCCATATTGGCCAACATAGCTTTTCTGTGTGAGCTAGTTCTACCTAAATGGTTGAATTTTTTACTATGTCTCATTTTTACTTATTCCTTATCAAGTTTATATTTACTGATATCCATCCCGAAAGTCAGACTCAAACTCACCAACAAGTCATCAAGTTCTGTAAGTGATTTTTTACCGAAATTACGGAATTTGAGCAAATCATTCCGGTTATAGGTAACCAGTTCGCCCAATGTTTCAACATCCGCTGCTTTAAGGCAATTCAATGCACGAACAGAAAGATCCATGTCAACCAGTTTTGTTTTCAACAATTGGCGCATGTGCAAAACTTCTTCATCAAACTCTTCGTTTGCAAATTTCTCATCCGAATCGATTGTAATCTTTTCGTCAGAAAATAGCATGAAGTGATAAATCAGAATTTTTGCTGCTTCTTTCAATGCATCTTTTGGATGAATAGAACCATCGGTTGTGATTTCAAAAACCAACTTTTCGTAGTCAGTCTTTTGCTCAACGCGATAATTTTCGATTGCATATTTCACATTTTTAATTGGTGTGAAAATTGAATCAATCGGTATAACTCCAAACTCAGCATCGATAGGCTTATTTTCAGCGCTTGGAACATATCCGCGACCTTTGTTGATGGTAAGTTCCATCTGCAATTTAACTTCAGGTTCCATCCGGCAAATAACTAATTCTGGATTTAGAACACGGAAGCCGGTCATAAATTTATTAATATCTCCAGCGGTAAATACATCCTGCCCTGAAAATGAGATTGAAACCTTTTCGCTGTCAGAATCTTCAGCTTCACGTTTAAACCTGATTTGCTTCATGTTAAGGATGATTTCAGTAACATCTTCCATCACTCCTTTGATAGTAGCAAATTCATGGTCAACTTTGTCGATTTTGATAGTGGTGATTGCATAACCTTCCAAAGAGGATAAAAGGATTCTACGCAAGGCATTACCAATTGTAATACCATAGCCTGGCTCCAATGGACGGAATTCAAATTTTCCGTACTTATCATCGGTTTCAACCATTATAACTTTGTCGGGTTTCTGGAACGCTAATATTGCCATAATACTGAGTAATTGATTATTTAGAATACAACTCTACAATAAGTTGTTCTTTAATGTTTTCAGGAATATCTGCTCTGTCAGGACGGTTTAAAAACTTACCTGCCATTTCAGTACTATCCCATTCCAACCATGCAAATTTATTGAAACGATGTGAATTCAAAGAAGCTGTAATAGCTTCGAGTGATTTTGATTTTTCACGAACGCCAACAGATTCGCCGGGACGTAAATGGTACGAAGGAATGTTTACAACCTCGCCATTAACTACGATGTGCTTGTGAGAAACCAACTGGCGTGCAGCAGCACGGGTTGGCGCAATTCCCAAACGGAATACAACATTGTCTAAACGAGCTTCAAGCAACTGTAAAAGGACTTCTCCAGTTACACCTTTTGATGCTGATGCTTTTTTAAACAAATTAGAAAATTGTTTTTCCAATACACCGTACATGTATTTGGCTTTTTGCTTTTCTTTTAATTGCGTACCGTATTCCGATTTTTTACGGCGGCGACTTGCCAAACCATGAACTCCCGGCGGGTAATTTTTCTTTTCAAGCACTTTATCAGGTCCGAAAATTGCTTCACCAAATTTTCGGGCAATTCTAGATTTTGGTCCAATATATCTTGCCATTACTGTCTTAATTAATTAGATTATACACGTCTTCTTTTTGCAGGACGACATCCGTTGTGCGGTAGTGGAGTTACGTCAACAATTTCACTAACCTGAATGCCCACACTGCTAATAGCGCGAATAGCAGACTCGCGACCATTACCCGGACCTTTTACATATACTTTTACTTTTCTGAGCCCAAGATCATACGCGGTCTTGGAACATTCTTCAGATGCTACCTGAGCGGCATACGGAGTGTTCTTTTTGGAACCTCTGAATCCTTTTTTACCGGCTGACGACCACGAAATTACTTCACCATTACCATTGGTCAAAGACACAATGATGTTGTTGAATGAAGAATGAATGTGTGCCTGCCCGATTGCTTCAACGATAACAACTCGTTTTTTTGTAGAACCAGTCTTTTTTGCCATAATTCAAATATCAATTATTTAGTGGCTTTTTTCTTATTAGCAACAGTTTTTCTCTTACCCTTACGTGTACGTGCATTATTTTTTGTGCTTTGTCCACGAAGAGGTAAGCCTACACGATGACGAATACCACGATAACATCCGATATCCATTAATCGTTTAATATTCATTTGGGTTTCAGAACGCAATTCGCCTTCTACCTTAATGTTTCCACTGATTGCTGCACGAATAGCAGCCAAATGTTCATCCGTCCAATCCTGGACTTTGATGTTTTTGTCAACGCCGGCTTTTTCGAGGAGCGTTACAGAAAGATTTCGACCAACACCATAGATATAGGTTAATGCTATCTCGCCTCTCTTATTGTTAGGGATGTCAACACCACTTATACGAGCCATAAATAAAATTTTTACAAAGTTAATTAATTATCCCTGACGTTGTTTGTACTTAGGATTCTTTTTGTTAATCACGTACAAACGGCCTTTTCTGCGTACAATTTTGCATTCGGCGCTACGTTTTTTAATGGATGCTCTTACTTTCATTATTTTGTGCTTTAGTTTTTGTATCTAAAAGTAATTCTTCCTTTGGTCAGGTCGTATGGTGACATTTCCACCTTTACTTTATCGCCGGGTAAGATTTTGATGTAATGCATCCTCATCTTTCCGGAAATATGTGCAGTAATGGTATGTCCATTTTCCAATTCAACCCTGAACATTGCATTTGATAATGATTCAATGATTGTTCCGTCTTGTTGTATAGAAGACTGTTTTGCCATAAAAATAAATTAAATTAACAAGTTTAGAACTTCTCATCAATCCAGGACACCTAAATGTCCAGATAGATTAATTAGTACCCGCTACCTCCGGTACGTCCCTTGATCCGGCCTGATTTCATCAAACCATCGTAGTGACGCATCAAAAGATGACTTTCAATTTGTTGCAGTGTATCTAAAACAACTCCCACAAGAATCAACAGTGATGTTCCGCCAAAGAAATAAGCGAACTGATTGTTGATTCCGGCCATCATTGCAAACGCAGGCAAAATAGTTATAATTCCAAGAAAAATTGATCCTGGAAGTGTAATTCTGGACATGATGGTATCAAGAAATTCAACGGTTTTCTTTCCGGGTTTAACGCCGGGAATGAATCCGCCATTCTTCTTCATATCTTCAGCCATTTGCATTGGGTTCACAGTAATTGCTGTATAGAAATAGGTGAAAAGAATTACAAGCAAAAATTGAGTCAGGTTGTACCAAAAACCGGTATGGTTTGAAAATGCAGCTGCAAAGCCACTCAATCCATCTGAATTGGCAAAACCGGCAAGACTAATCGGTATAAACATGATTGCCTGGGCAAAAATGATAGGCATAACCCCTGCGGCGTTAACTTTCAAAGGTATGTACTGACGAACACCACCATATTGTTTGTTGCCAACAATTCTTTTAGCGTATTGTACAGGTATTTTGCGGGTTCCCTGAACCAGTAAAATAGATCCCATAAATACAAAGAAAAGCACTACAAACTCTAACAGGAACATTACCATACCACCACCTTGTTGTTCGATGCGCGAAGCAAATTCGGCAACTACAGAGTGTGGGAGTCGAGCAATAATTCCGATCATGATGATCAGCGATATACCATTTCCAATTCCTTTATCAGTAATACGTTCACCAAGCCACATTACAAACATCGACCCTGCAGTTAATATTAGAGTTGATGATATCGTAAACAGTGTTCCGGTGATTGCAAAAGCTGATTCGGGTAATTGGGCATGCAGATTAACTAAATATGCAGGTGCCTGGAAGATCAGGATGACAACAGTCAGATAACGGGTTAGCTGATTGATTTTGCGACGTCCTGATTCACCTTCTTTTTGTAACCGTTGAAAATAGGGTACCGCAATACCCATCAACTGAATCACAATAGAAGCCGATATATAGGGCATGATTCCCAAAGCAAAAATAGATGCCTGGGAAAAAGCTCCTCCTGAGAACATATCCAACAATCCGAGCAACCCCTCAGATGTTTGATCTTTAAGTTGATCCAACTGTGCCGGATCAACTCCTGGTAAAGAAACATAAGAACCTAAACGATATATTAAAAGCAAAAACAAGGTGATCCCCAACCGGGACCGTAAGTCTTCAATCTTATAAATATTCTTTAGGGTTTCAAAAAACTTTTTCATCAGAGTTAGAGTATTTCGGTGGTTCCTTCTAGTTTCTCAATGATTTCTTTTGCTCTTTTAGAAAAAGCGTGTGCTTTAACTTCCAATTTAAGGTTTAATACTCCGTCTCCTAAAATCTTTATTTTATCCCTTTTGGAAGCCATACCAGCTCCAACCAAAGTTTCAACATCAATAGTTGTGAGTTTTAAATTTTCAGCCAATTCCTGAACTACATCAAGATTGATTGCTTTAAACTCTTTTCTGTTGATGTTTGTGAAGCCAAATTTTGGTACAACACGCTGTAAAGGCATTTGACCACCTTCGAAACCACGACGTGTTTTGTAACCAGATCTTGATTTGGCTCCCTTGTGACCTCTTGTAGAGGTACCGCCATGACCTGAACCCTGGCCACGTCCAATTCGCTTTTCGCTCTTGGTTGAACCTTCCGCAGGTTTAAGATTACTTAAATCCATATTTCTTGATCTTAATAAGTTTAAACTTCTTCAACTTTTACAAGATGCTTCACTTTGTTGACCATCCCGATAATCTGTGGAGTTACTTCGTGTATTACTGCACGATTAAGTTTCTTGATGCCCAACGCTGTAAGTGTTGCTACCTGCGTCCAGTCGGAACCAATTTTACTTCTTACCTGTGTAATTTTTATCTTAGCCATAACTCCTTATCCATTAAATACTTTATCCAATGTTACACCGCGTTGATCGGCTACTGCATGTGCATCTCTCAATTCGAGAAGTGCAGCCATAGTAGCTTTTACAAGATTGTGCGGGTTCGAAGATCCTTTTGATTTTGCAAGGATGTTGTGAATTCCAACACTTTCCAATACTGAACGCATAGCGCCTCCGGCCTTTACCCCGGTTCCTGATGTTGCCGGTTTTAAAAATACGCGGGCGCCACCAAATTTAGCTTCTTGTTCGTGAGGAATTGTTCCTTTGTGAATCGGAACCTTTACAAGGTTTTTCTTCGCTGCATCAACACCTTTTGAAATTGCAGTGGTAACTTCGCTGGCTTTACCGAGACCCCAGCCTACGATACCGTCTTCGTTGCCTACTACTACAATTGCTGAGAAGCTAAATGTACGACCCCCTTTGGTTACTTTCGTAACGCGGTTAATAGCTACCAACCGATCCTTCAGTTCCAGATCACTGGTTTTTACTTTTCTGATATCTCCTGACATAACTATTAAAATTTAAGGCCACCTTCACGGGCAGCATCAGCTAATTGTTTAACTCTACCGTGATACAAATAACCATTACGATCAAATACAACAGCAGAGATTCCGGCAGCTATAGCCTTTTCAGCAATTGCTTTACCTATTATCGCAGCCATTTCGATTTTAGTACCCTCGGTACCTACGAAATCTTTATTAAGCGAGGAAACTGCCAGCAACGTTTTTCCATTTAAATCATCAATCAACTGGGCATAAATCTGCTTGTTGCTTCTGAATACATTCAAACGTGGTCTTTCAGCAGTTCCGGAAACGATTTTCCGGATTCTCTTCTTAATTCTATATCTTCTTTCTTGCTTCGTTAAAGCCATGGTTTTTAATTTTTATTATTTAGCACCAGCTGATTTTCCGGCCTTGCGCCTAATAATTTCACCAACAAACTTAACACCTTTTCCTTTGTAAGGCTCAGGTTTTCTGAAGGATCTGATTTTAGCAGCAATATGCCCGATAAGTTGTTTATCACAGCTTTTCAGCGTTACAATCGGGTTACTGCGTTTATCACTTTTTGCCTCTACCGAAACTTCTGAAGGAAGTTGCAGGTAGGTATGGTGTGAATAACCTAAAACCAAATCGAGTACCTGACCATCGTTTTCAGCACGATATCCAACACCAACCAGTTCGAGTTTTAATTCGAAACCTTTTGATACACCTTCCACCATGTTGTTAACAAGTGAACGGTATAAGCCATGAATGGCACGGTGTTTTTTCTCATCTGAAGGACGTCTTACCGTTAGAGAATTTCCTTCCAATTCAAATGAAATATCAGGATCAACTTGTTGTGTTAGTTCGCCCAGCGGACCTTTTACTGTAACCAGATTTGAATCGCTTACAGAAAATTTTACTCCAGCTGGTATTTCTATGGGAAGTTTACCTATCCTTGACATTATTGTTCCTCCTAGATTAATAAACGTAACATAAAACCTCACCGCCAACACCTAATTCCCGAGCTTCTTTGTCGGTAATTACGCCTCTGGAGGTCGAAATTACAGCAATTCCCAAACCGTTGAGCACTCGCGGAATACTGTCGGTATGACAATATTTCCTCAAACCAGGTTTACTGATTCTTCTGATTGTTTTGATCGCAGGAATGTGAGATTCAGGATGATATTTCAACGCAATTTTAATGTTGCCCTGAAAGTTGATTTCGTCTTCAAACTTATAGTTGAGGATATATCCTTTATCTTTCAAAATTTTGGTAATTTCTTTCTTGATATTGGATGCAGGAATATCAACTACACGATGTTTTGCCTTCTGGGCATTTCTGATTCGTGTCAGATAATCTGCTATTGGATCTGTAATTTTGCTCATTACTTCTTAATTATAAATTACCAACTTGCTTTTTTTACACCCGGAATTAAACCAGAAGAAGCCATTTCTCTGAAATTGATCCTACTGATTCCGAATTGACGCATATACCCTTTCGGGCGCCCGGTTAATTTGCACCTGTTGTGCATCCGAACACGGGAAGAGTTTTTAGGCAGCTTTTGAAGACCAGCTGAATCACCTTCAGCCTTAAGAATGGCCCTTTTTGCGGCATATTTTTCAACAAGTTTTGCCCTTTTTACTTCCCGGGCTTTCATTGATTCCTTAGCCATATCTTAATTCTTTTTAGCATTTTTAAAAGGTAAACCTAACTCTTTCAGCAAAGCATAGCCTTCTTCATCTGAATCGGCTGACGTTACGAAAGTAATATTCATACCGTTGATCCGGGTAACTTTGTCCATTACAATTTCAGGAAAAATGATCTGCTCCGGAATTCCAAGGGTGTAATTTCCTTGTCCATCCATTTTGCTTTCGATTCCTTTGAAATCGCGAATACGGGGAAGAGACACACTGATTAGACGATCAAGGAATTCATACATGCGATCTTTGCGAAGTGTAACACGTACGCCGATCGGCATTTTTTTCCTTAGTTTGAAATTAGAGATGTCTCTTTTTGATTTGGTTTGGACTGCCTTCTGACCTGCGATAGTTGTAATCTCGTCTGTTGCGACTTCGATTAACTTTTTATCTGCAATAGCAGCTCCAACTCCCTGATTGATGACAATTTTCTCTAACCTTGGCGCCTGCATTGTATTGGTGTAGGAAAAATCCTTCACCAACGCAGGAATCACTTCGTCCAAGTATTTTTTCTTAAGTGTTGGTACGTAAGCCATTACTTAATCTCCTCTCCTGATTTTTTAGAATAACGAACTAATTTACCTTTATCATTCAGCTTTCTTCCAACACGGGTAGGTTTTCCTGTCTTTGGATCCTTGATCATGAGGTTAGAAATATGAATTGGTGCTTCCTTTTCGATAATACCACCCTGCGGATGTGCTGCGTTGGGTTTGGTATGTTTCTTTACCATGTTAACACCTTCTACAATAGCTTTACCAGTTGCTCTGATAACTTCGAGCACTTTGCCTTCCTTGCCTTTGTAATTGCCGGTCGTTACAAATACGGTATCGCTTTTTTTAATGTGTAATTTTCTCTGCATTGTTCTGATTTTATACATTAAAGTACTTCAGGAGCAAGTGAAATGATCTTCATATTTTTATCACGAAGTTCTCTTGCTACGGGCCCAAATATACGGGTTCCGCGCATTTCAGCATTATTATTCAGTAAAACGACAGCGTTGTCGTCAAAACGGATGTAAGTTCCGTCCTGGCGTCTAACCTCTTTCGTGGTACGAACAATGATGGCTTTTGATACGGCACCTTTTTTCATTTCACTACCTGCTATAGCACTTTTTACTGTAACTACAATGGTATCGCCTAATGATGCATAGCGCTTTCTTGTTCCGCCTAATACACGAATACAAAGCACTTCTTTTGCTCCACTATTATCGGCAACGGTACATCTTGATTCTTGTTGTATCATGATTACTTAGCTCTTTCTATGATTTCCACTAATCTCCAACATTTTTGTTTACTGATTGGTCGTGTTTCCATGATCTTTACAGTATCGCCAATGTTACAGCTGTTCTTTTCATCGTGGGCGTAAAACTTGGAAGTTTTGTTGACGAATTTTCCATAAATGGGATGTTTCTCCTTGCGCTTTTCGGCAACAACGATTGTGCATTCCATTTTGTTACTCACAACAACTCCAACACGCTCCTTCCTTAGATTTCTTGATTCCATTACTAACTCTGTTTTGCGTTAATTTCCCTTTGACGTAGAATGGTTTTTAGTCGTGCAATATTCCTTCTCACACCCACGATTACCTGTGGATTATCGAGTGGAGAAATTGCATGGTTCATTTTCATACGTAATAAGGAATCCTGATCGGTCTGGATTCTTTCCACGACCTCCGCGTTTGATAACTCTTTAATTTCTGATGTTTTCATTATTCTGCGATTTCAGTTTCGACATAATCACGTCTTACAATAAACTTAGTAGTAACCGGTAGTTTTTGTGCAGCTAAACGAAGTGCTTCCTTTGCAACCTCATAAGGAACTCCATCTGCTTCAATCAATATTCTACCTGGTGTGATCGGAGCAACAAATGCTTCCGGGGCACCTTTACCTTTACCCATACGTACCTCAGCGGGTTTTTTAGTAATCGGTTTGTCGGGAAAAACCCGGATCCAAATTTGACCCTGACGTTGCATATGACGGGTTACCGCAACCCTGGCAGCCTCAATCTGACGCCCGGTCAACCACGTTTCCTGCAACGATTTTATACCGAAAGATCCAAATGCCAACTGGTTACCCCTTTGGGCCAGTCCTTTCATTTTTCCCTTTTGTACTCTTCTGAATTTTGTCTTTTTCGGTTGTAACATCCTTCTTTAACTTCTGAAAGGTTTACAAATTATTTTTTTCTTTTCTTAAATCCGTTCCCTTTTGGTGCACCAACTGCCGGACGACCAGGTTTCTGGCCAAGGTTTGGTGAAAGGTCACGCTTTCCATAAATCTCGCCTTTACAGATCCAAACTTTCACACCGAGCAAGCCGGTTTTGGTAAGGGCTTCTGCAAGCGCATAATCTATATCAGCTCTCAGAGTATGCAAAGGAGTACGACCATCTTTGTACATTTCTGAACGTGCCATTTCGGCGCCGTTCAAACGGCCTGATACTTGAATCTTGATCCCTTGTGCTCCCATTCTCATGGTTGAAGCGATAGCCATCTTGGTTGCGCGACGGTAGGCAATTTTACCTTCAATCTGACGTGCAATGTTAACGGCTACAATCTGGGCATCCAATTCCGGACGTTTGATTTCAAAAATATTGATCTGAACTTCTTTGTTGGTGATCTTTTTCAACTCTTCTTTCAGCTTATCAACTTCCTGACCACCTTTGCCAATAATAATACCGGGCCTTGAGGTGTGAACAGTGATGGTAATAAGTTTAAGTGTACGTTCAATGATAATCTTGGAAATACTTGCTTTTGCCAAACGGGCATTCAGGTATTCCCTGATTTTGAAGTCTTCCACGAGCTTATCGCCATAGTTGTTTCCACCGAACCAATTGGAATCCCATCCTTTGATGATCCCTAAACGATTAGCGATTGGATTAACTTTTTGTCCCATGTATTATTATTTATTCAGTTTCTTTAACTATGGTTAAACTATCAAGACTAACAGTCACATGATTGGATCTTTTTTTGATCCGGTGTGCACGACCCTGTGGTGCAGGGCGCAGTCTTTTAAGTATTCTTCCTGAATCAACAGAAATATTTTTCACATACAAATTGCTTTCTTCCAAACGGCTTCCTTCGTTTTTTGCCTGCCAGTTTGCAATGGCCGACATAACTAGTTTTTCTAGTCTGCGCGAAGATTCCTTAGAGGAAAACTTTAGTACATCAAGAGCTCTGTTCACTTCCATTCCGCGCACCATGTCGGCAACAAGCCTCATTTTTCGCGGTGAAGTAGGACAATTCTTCAAAACAGCGAAATACAGCTGTTTCTTAGCTTCCTTTAGTTCGTTTGCACTATTTCTTTTTCTAGCACCCATCGTGAATTCTTTTAATAGTAGTTAAGGATCTCATGCCTTATTTTTTTCCTTTAGAATGTCCCCTGAAGGTTCTTGTAGGTGCAAATTCACCAAATTTATGACCCACCATGTTTTCAGTTACATAAACGGGAATGAATTTATTTCCGTTGTGAACTGCGATGGTATGCCCTACAAAGTCAGGAGAAATTACTGATGCTCTGGCCCAAGTCTTGATTACAGACTTTTTGTTGGTTTCATTCAGAACTAAAACTTTACGTTCGAGTTTGAAATCGATAAAAGGCCCTTTTTTTAATGAACGACTCATATTGTTCTCCTTTTAATTATTTCTTGCGTTTTTCTACAATATACCTATTGGAAGCTTTCTTCAGCGAACGGGTCTTGAAGCCTTTTGCCAACAAGCCTTTACGTGAACGTGGATGTCCACCTGAAGAACGACCTTCTCCACCACCCATCGGGTGATCGACCGGGTTCATAGCTACACCTCTTACACGAGGTCTTCTACCTAACCATCTTGAGCGACCTGCTTTACCCGATCTTTCAAGGTTGTGTTCGGTATTCCCAACAATTCCTACTGTAGCACGACAAGTTACAAGCACCATTCTGGATTCGCCTGAAGGCAATTTCACGATAGCATACTTTCCTTCTCTCGAAGTTAACTGAGCGTACGTTCCGGCACTACGAGCCATCACACCTCCCTGACTGGGATGAAGCTCAATGTTGTGAACCAATGTTCCAAGAGGAATATCGGATAGTGGTAATGTATTCCCTATTTCAGGAGCCACACCTGTACCTGTCTCGACTTTCTGGCCAACTTTTAATCCGTTGGGAGCCAGCATATACCTTTTCTCACCGTCGGGATAAACCAACAATGCGATACGAGAGGTACGGTTTGGATCATACTGAATAGAATCTACAACAGCGGCAATGCCGTCTTTATCTCTTTTGAAATCGATAAAACGGTATTTGCGTTTGTGGCCACCACCTATATACCTCATTGTCATGCGACCCTGGCTGTTACGACCGCCAGATCTCGTCATAGGCTTCAACAATGACTTCTCAGGTGTAGATGCAGTAATAGTATCAAACGCACCGATAATCTTGTGCCTTTGACCCGGAGTAACTGGATTTAATTTTCTTACTGCCATTTTCTATTATATATTACTGTAAAAATCAATACTCTGACCTTTTGCTATTGTTACAATAGCTTTTTTGCTCATTCCAGTACTTCCAGAGATTACACCGGCTTTGGTAAAACGTGATTTCCGTTTACCTCCGTTAATCAATGTGTTTACTGATTCCACTGAAACATTGTATAAACCTTCAATGGCTTTTCGAATTTGCAATTTATTGGCGCTCCGATTGACGATAAAGCCGTAGCGGTTAAGACCTTCGGCCTGACCTGTCATTTTTTCGGTAACGATCGGTTTTATTAAAATTTCCATTTTCAAGCCTTTTAAATCTTAAACAATTCTTCAATCTTACTAATAGAACTTTCCAAAACGATTACTTTTTTTGCGTTCAGAATTTGATATGTATTTAATTCTGAGGCAGTTGTAACAGAAATGCGCTCTAAATTTCTGGAGGACAAATATATATTTTTATTTTCTTCTGCCAGTACGAAAAGTGACTTATTATCATTAATTTTCAGATTATTACTGATTTGCACCATTTCGCGTGTTTTTGGAGTTTCAAAACTGAAATCCTCAACTACCAGAATAGATTCCTCAAGGGCTTTGTATGTTAAAGCTGATTTACGGGCAAGGGCTTTCACCTTCTTGTTCAATTTGAAATCGTAGCTTCTCGGACGTGGTCCGAATACACGGCCTCCACCGCGAAATACAGGTGATTTAACACTACCTGCCCTGGCTGTACCGGTTCCCTTTTGTTTTTTGAGTTTTCTGGTACTACCAGAAATATCAGCACGTTCTTTCGAACTGTGGGTTCCTTGTCTTTTGTTCGCGAGGATTTGTTTCACATCCAAATAAATGGCATGGTCGTTTGGCTCGATACCGAAAATTTGTTCATCTAAAGTAACAGTCCTTCCGGTTTCCTCTCCTGATTTATTTATAACTTTTACTTCCATTACTGATAAATAATTACGTATGAACCTTTAGCACCAGGAATTGATCCTTTAACTACCAATAAATTTGACTCCGGAATTACTTTCAAAACCTTCAGGTTCTGAATTGTTACGTTGTCATTACCATCGCGACCTGCCATGCGCATTCCCGGGAATACACGTGAAGGATAAGAAGATGCACCTACAGAACCAGGAGCTCTGAGACGGTTGTGCTGACCATGTGTTGCGTCGCCAACCCCGGCAAAACCGTGACGTTTAACAACGCCCTGGAATCCTTTACCTTTGGTTACACCCTGAACATCGACCCAACCTTCTTCGTTGAATGAATCAACTGTGACGATGTCGCCAAGTTTAAACTCGCCTTCAAGTTCTTTAAACTCGATAATCTTGCGTTTTGGTTCAGTTGCAGCCTTTTTGAAATGGCCCAATTCACATTTGTTGGTATGCTTTTCCTTTTTGTCATCATACCCCAACTGAACAGCTACGTAGCCGTCAGTTTCCACCGATTTCACTTGTGTAACCACACAAGGTCCGGCCTGGATTACAGTGCATGGGATGTTTTTCCCCTCAACACTGAATACGGAAGTCATTCCGATTTTTTTACCGATTAATCCTGCCATTTTTTTGCTTTTTTACAGGTTATCAAACTTTGATTTCTACTTCAACACCACTTGGTAATTCAAGCTTCATTAAGGCGTCGATTGTTTTTGCTGTTGAACTGTAAATGTCGATCAAACGTTTGTAAGATGACAGTTCGAATTGTTCCCTTGATTTTTTATTTACAAAGGTTGAACGCAATACAGTGAAAATACGTTTGTGCGTTGGAAGTGGAATTGGTCCGCTTACTACTGCACCTGTAGTCTTTACTGTTTTTACGATCTTTTCAGCCGACTTGTCAACTAAGTTGTGATCATACGATTTCAGCTTAATTCTGATCTTTTGACTCATAATGAGAAATAATAATACAGTTTATAATTATAATAAGTCTGTTCTACCTTTTAAATCATCGAGAACTTTAATCGCGAGTAATTTTGGTAACTCAACATATTTTGCGAATTCCATCGATGATGTTGCACGGCCTGAAGACAATGTCCGGAGTGTAGTTACATATCCGAATAATTCAGAGAGTGGAACCAATGCTTTAATTACACGGGCACCTGCTTTTTCTTCCATACCTTCGATATGCCCGCGACGACGGTTTAAGTCACCGATGATGTCACCCATGTATTCTTCAGGAGTAACAATTTCGCATTTCATGATAGGTTCTAGCAAACGTGGACCTGCTTTTCCGGCAGCATTCTTAAATGCCTGACGTGCGCAGATTTCAAATGAAAGCTGATCGGAGTCAACTGCGTGGAAACTTCCATCAAGCAGGGTAACTTTTAAGCTATCAATGTTAAATCCGGCCAACGGTCCGTTCAGCAATGCAGATTCAAATCCTTTTTGCACTGAAGGAATGTATTCGCGTGGAATATTTCCACCTTTTACAGCATCAATGAACTGAAGTCCGATTTTACCTTCATCGGCAGGTTCAACACGAACACTGATATCAGCAAATTTACCACGACCTCCGGATTGTTTCTTGAATACTTCGCGAAGTTCAACCGATTTGGTGATACATTCTTTATAGGCAACCTGAGGTGCTCCCTGATTACATTCAACCTTGAATTCACGACGAAGACGGTCAACAATAATTTCAAGGTGAAGTTCACCCATTCCACGGATAACAGTCTGTCCTGAATCAGGATCAGTATTTACTTTAAAAGTTGGATCTTCTTCAGCAAGTTTATATAAACCCATGTTCAGTTTGTCAAGATCCTTCTGAGTTTTAGGCTCAATGGCAATCCCGATAACCGGTTCAGGAAAGTCCATGCTTTCAAGAACAATTGGGTGATTAAGATCAGATAAGGTATCACCTGTGCGGATATCTTTGAATCCAACGGCAGCACAAATATCACCAGCTTCAATTACATCAATCGCATTTTGTTTGTTTGAGTGCATCTGGTAGATACGGGAAATACGTTCTTTTTTACCGGTTCTTGAATTGAACACAGTATCGCCGGCGGTAATTTTTCCTGAATAAACGCGAATGAAACACAAACGTCCAACATAAGGATCGGTTGCAATTTTGAATGCAAGAGCTGCAAGAGGTTCGTTAACATCGGCATGACGAATAACTTCTTCAGTATCGTTGTATTCAACTCCTACAATATCACCTTTGTCAAGTGGGCTTGGAAGGAATGAACAAACGGCATCGAGCAAACGCTGAACACCTTTGTTTTTAAATGCTGAACCACACATCATTGGAATGATAGCGCCGCTGATAGTGGCCTTGCGGATAACAGTCAACATCTGTTCAACAGTGATTGATTCCGGATCTTCGAAGAATTTTTCCAGAAGTTCATCGTCAAATTCAGCAACTGCTTCAACCAGTTTTGCACGGTATTCTTCAGAGATTTCAACCATATCGGCTGGAATTTCTTCCATATAATAGGTTGTTCCCAATGTGGCATCGTCTTTCCAGCGAATGGCTTTCATTTCGATCAAATCAACCATTCCCTCAAATTTTTCTTCCGCACCAATTGGAATTGTAATTGGGATTGGGTTTGCGCCCAATTTTTCTCTTACTTCCGAAAGTACGTTGTAGAAATCAGCGCCGGAACGGTCCATTTTATTAACGAAACCGATACGTGGAACACCATATTTCTCAGCCTGACGCCAAACCGTTTCCGATTGGGCCTCAACACCTCCAACAGCGCAGAAAAGTGCAACAGCGCCGTCAAGTACACGCAATGAGCGTTCTACTTCAACAGTAAAGTCAACGTGTCCCGGTGTATCGATGATGTTAATTTTATGCTCAATATCTTCGTATGTCCAGAATGTTGTAGTTGCAGCAGAGGTAATTGTAATACCACGTTCCTGCTCCTGTTCCATCCAGTCCATTGTGGCGGCACCATCATGCACTTCGCCAATTCGGTGAGTGATCCCTGTATAAAACAGGATACGCTCCGAGGTGGTCGTTTTGCCGGCATCGATGTGTGCCATGATGCCAATGTTTCTTGTATATCTTAAATCCTTAGCCATTTTGTACCAATATCTATCCTAAACTATTCTTAAAAACTAAAAGCGGAAATGTGCAAAAGCACGGTTTGCTTCGGCCATACGGTGGGTATCTTCCTTCTTTTTGAATGCACCACCTTCTTCGTTGTACGCAGCAACGATTTCAGCAGCAAGTTTATCAGCCATTGAACGGCCTGAACGCTTGCGTGAATATAAAATAAGGTTCTTTACTGAGATTGAAGTTTTTCTTTCAGGGCGGATTTCCATAGGAACCTGGAAATTTGCTCCACCAACTCGTCTGCTTTTTACTTCAACGTGTGGGGTAATTTTTTCGAGGGCTTTTTTGAAAACATCCAATGGACTAACTTCAGAGTCCTTCATTTTCGTGCCAACAATGTCCATCGCATCGTAGAAGATTTGATAGGCTATTGATTTCTTTCCGTCGTACATTAAGTCGTTTACGAAACGGGTAACCAGAATGTCGTTGAACTTTGGATCAGGCAGAATGATCCGCTTCTTTGGTTTCGATTTTCTCATTATAAAATGCTTTAGTGTTACTTAAATTCGCTGTCGATTTGTGGGCTTCAATCGGCTCTTAGGCCTCTTTACTCAACTCAAACCACTAAGCTAGAACGTCAATTAATAAAAAATTACTGAAAAATTACTTTTTCACTTTTGGTCTCTTCGTACCGTATTTCGAACGTCTTTGAGTACGGCCTTCAACACCGGCTGTATCCAGAGCGCCACGAATTAAATGGTAACGAACTCCCGGAAGGTCTTTTACCCTACCTCCGCGTACCAATACAATAGAGTGTTCCTGAAGATTGTGTCCTTCTCCGGGAATGTAAGCGTTTACTTCTTTGCCATTGGTTAACCTAACCCTGGCTACCTTACGCATTGCTGAGTTTGGTTTTTTAGGAGTGGTGGTATAAACACGAACACATACTCCTCTTCTCTGTGGGCAAGAATCCAATGCCGGAGATTTACTTTTCTCCGCATTACTTTGTCTTCCTTTACGAACTAATTGCTGAATCGTTGGCATATAGCTACTCTTAATTTTAATAAAACTTACGCAAAAATTTGGTCTGCAAAGGTATTGCAATTCATCAGAATTCCAACTCTTTACAATCCGTCGTCTGGTTTTTTCCCTTAAAACGGCTTGCAAAAGTACTAATTACCAATAGAAAACACAATAAAACCTGAAAAATAAATGAACTTTTTTCGATTGTTAAGAAATAATAAACCGGAAGGGTAAAAATTGGCATTATTCTGAAGTGGAAACCCGGTGTTTCAGCATTGATCTGACCGGATTGAAAAAACGCTGTATGAGCCGTAAATCCTCGGTAATAATTTCAGCCGAACCTTTCATTTCCTGACTGAACTTTAACGGAATGTTGTAATTGGTCTTCATATCCTGCGGAAGCTGAACCTCCACCACGTAGTTTTCGTTGTTGGGCATCAGCGATATACTTTTAATTATACCTCTCAGAAAACCGTATTCCATGTATGGAAAATTATCGAACCTGATATTGACTTTTTGCCCCGCAGCAACCTTTCCTGCCCCTTTTAAGGGCAAACTGATGCGCCCGACTATCTGCGATTGTATTTCAGGAATAACTGCAAAAACGATTTCGTCTTTTTTTACCTGTTGATTTTTATTGTAGAAATTGGTAAAACTCACTTTGCCAGCAATCGGACTTCGGATGATGAATGCCTGTTCCCAATATGCCAGTCGGCTTTTTAAAACATTCATTGCTTCAATCAGTGAGTTTTGCGCTTTCTTTTTCTGATCGGCAAATTCCATTTCAGCATCCACAACGTCTTGTTCGATTTTAATAATGGCACTTTGCGTTTCAGCAAGTTTTGTGCGGGCGCCGTTTGTATTGAATTTTTTCTGAAGCAGCAATCCTTTCGATTTTTCCAAATCCAGATCAGAAAGCACACCTTTAATCTGCAACAATGAATCACGCCTGAATTGACTGCTCACAATGCGTAAATCAGCTTCCATGTCCTGCTTTTGCGCCCACAGACGATCGTAATAAATCCGGTTCATCCCAACTTGTTGCTTCAACGATTTGATTTTTTTTGGATGAAGTTTTAACCTGAGAAATGAAAAGTAATCGTTGTACTTCCTTACAAAACTCGAATAGTCTGATTGAATATCACCCAATTGCAGACCAAAATCAGGAGTTATTGCTGACAAGGTGTCAAATGAAAGCATAAAAGGTTCCAATTGCCGAAGAAGTTCTTTTAACTTCATGGCATCTTCAAAATTGGCTGTATTTTCCAGAATGGCGATGATCTGATTTTCGGAAACCAATTGCTGGTCAGTTGCCACCAGCGAGTCGATGCGGGCGGTGGTCCGGGCAGCAAGGTATGCAGGTGGATTTTCCGACAGAACCACAATATTTGTATTGATCACGTCGGGATAACGGAAAAAATAGCTGCCGGCAAGTAATAGTATCAGAATCCCAAATATCAGGGAAATGCCGGAGCGAATCATCCATCGGGGCGATTGCTGAACGATTTCCTGAAATTCATCGCTTCTCAGTTCAATGTCGATTTTTTCCATTTAATTTCCTTATTCTGATAGATACAAAATAGTCTTTTTTCGCTTCAATTTAGTTTTAACCGATGATGTAAATTACTTTTTGAAGGCCGATTCAATTCCGTCCGAAAATAGCTTTCAGCCTTGATTATTGTTTTTCCGCGGACGGCTTTTTCCCTGATCTTTGTTTCCCCGGGTTTCGTTTCACTTCACCCGGGGTTATTCAGATTCTGCCCCATTCAGGGCAAAAAAAACAATTGCGTTCAATTGACTTCTGGTTTAATAATTACATCAAAATTAGGTTAAGAGACATTAAGTCGTTGTCACTAAGACTACCAACCTTTCCCTTCTGCCTTCTTACTTCTGCCTCGTATTCAGCTTCCCAATTCAAGCTGATTTTTTACCAGCTCGTAATAAGCGCCTCTCCTGGCTGTCAATTCTTCGTGATTACCAGTCTCTACGATCTTTCCTTTTTCAAGAACAATGATCTGATCGGCATTTTTTACCGTACTTAAACGGTGTGCCACCACAATAACTGTTTTCCCGGTGAAAAATTCTTTCAGGTTCTCCAAAATCACTTTTTCGTTGTTCGCATCCAACGCATTGGTCGCCTCGTCGAAGAAAATAAATTCAGGATTTTTATAAATGGCTCGGGCGATTAATATACGTTGTTTCTGTCCCTGACTGAGTCCAACTCCTTCGGGACCAATTTTCGTGTTGTAGCTCAAAGGCAATCCCTCAATAAATTCTTTGATATTCGCCATTCGCACGGCATAATTCAGCCGGTCCTTGTCTATTTCTTCGTCGCCAATGGCGATGTTGGTTGCAATCGTATCCGAAAAAATAAAGCCGTCCTGCATCACCGCGCCACATTTGCTTCGCCACCATGACTGACGGTAATTCGCCAAATCGCTTTCGCCAACTTTTATTGAGCCCGACACCGGCGGATAAAACCCAAGCAGTAGTTTTACCAAAGTAGTCTTTCCGCTTCCGCTGGTGCCGACAATGGCAGTTACTTTTCCATGAGGAACGGTGAGGTTGAGATTATCGAGCACTTTGGGTGAATTTGGGCCTTCGTATTGAAATAGCAAGTCTGAAATCCTAATGTCAGCTGAAGAAGGCAATGAATCCAGTTGTCCTTCCTGAACCTGCTCTTCATCCTTGTTGTCGTGAATTTCGCTCAACCGTTCAAGGCTGATCTTTGCATCCTGGGAAACCTGCATAAATTCGATCATCTGATCGAGCGGGCTGTTCATCTGTCCTATTATATATTGTACGGCCAGCATCATACCCAAAGTCATTTCGCCATGAACCACCGCTGTTGCGGCAAGAACTGTAATGAAAATATTCTTGGTTTCGTTGATAAAAACCGATCCTGCCTGCTGGTATTGCTGCAACGACAGACTTCCAATGTTCACTTTAAACAACCTTGCCTGAATACGCTCCCACTCCCACCGTTTCTGCCTTTCGTAATTATTCAGCTTGATCTCCTGCATACCGTTGATGAGCTGAATCAATTTACTCTGGTTGTCGGCCAACTGGGCAAACCGTTTAAAATCGAGTTCGCGTCGTTTCTTAAGGAATAAAAATATCCAGCCTAAATACAATGCAGAACCAAACAGAAATACAAAAAAGATCAGCCAGCTGTAAAATGCCAGTACGATACTAAATATCACAATATTAAATACTGAAAAAACTACATTGAGTGATTGCGAAGTCAGAAAACGTTCTATCCTGCGATGGTCACCAATGCGCTGAAGCAAATCCCCGATCATCTTGGTGTCAAAAAATCCAATCGGCAACTTCATCAACTTGATCAGGAAATCAGAAATGATGCTTATATTAATACGTGTGCTGATGTGCAGCAGAATCCACGACCGGATAAAATCGACGGTCATCCGGCTGATAAAAAGCATCATCTGGGCGGCCAATATCAAGTATATAAAGTTGATATCCTGCGTATTGATACCGACATCAACAATACTTTGGGTCAGGAACGGAAAAATAAGTTGCAGCAGGCTTCCGGCCAAAAAGCCAAGAACCAACTGAATGATCAGTTTCCGGTGAGGTTTTAGGTATTTCAGGAGAAAACGGAAATCGCTTCGTTTCGATTCTTCCCCTTCAAGGTCAAAAAAAGCTGGCGTTGGATCAAACATCAGGCAAATCCCCTTTTGTTCGCCTTGCCTGACGGTAGCCAGCCAATGTTTTTTAAATTCGGTTTCTGAATATTCAACCAGTCCAAAGCCCGGATCAGCAACATATATAATACCTTTTCTGTATTTATAAACCACCACAAAATGAGCCTGATCCCAATGAACTACGCAAGGTTTTGGCACTTCCAGCAATTGTTCGATGGTAATCCGGGCGCCGATGGTACGAAAGCCAATGGCCTCGGCAGCTTCGCTCAGTCCAAGTAAGGAAACGCCCTCACGGGAAATGTGCGACAGGGTTCGAAGTTTCTGTAATGAGTAGGTCTTTCCGTAGAATGCGGCAATCATGCGTAAACACGAAGGTCCGCAATCCATTGCATCATATTGTTGGAAGAAAGGAAATTTAGCCATAAAGCATTCAATGATGCTCTAAAAATAGTGGTTTTATAATGACTTTCTAATTTCAACTGGAATTTATTGTCTGATTACTGTAAATATTATCAAACAACCACATAAATTCAATTTCATTTCCCGAAATCCTGTCGCAAAAAGTATTAAACAACATATCAGAAAATTATAAATCTATGGATATTGTTGTGACTCTTCCCAATTTAAAAAATCATTGATTACCCTATCCCAATGACATCGCTCAGGAATAGGATTTCCTATGGAATCAACTTCCATGAAATTGTGTTCGAGCCCCAAGAACGGCGATATTTTGTAGTTCTGCTTTCCAGCCTGGATAAAATCAATAGGTAATAAGTCGCAATACTCTGCATTTACATCCTTTGTTCCATAGGCAATGTATATCGGGATAGAGGTTGTAACCAGATTGGTAATCATTGACTTTGAGAAACTAATTATCGTTCTGGGGTTATCTTGTTCCGAGATTGATGTTTCCCTCAAATTTGCATTTAGTTCCTTCCACCAATTGTAAATTTCATTAATCTTATCCTGTGCCTGGACCTCAGGGAGTTTACCCATTCTTTCCATCCATCTAACTTTGCGAATATATTGTGTTATTCTGCCCAAGGGATCCCCCGATAGAAAACCTAGAACCGCGACATCATGATTATGAGCTGCTATTCCTGCTGCAATTCTTGCACCCTGAGAATGTCCGACTAGAATGAGTCTTTTTTTGTCAACCCAACTTTGTTTAACTAGGAAATTAATAACGGTATTCCCTCTCTCTACATACTTTTCAAAGTAATCGTTTTCAATATATCTCTTCGGAAATGAATGCTCATTTTTCTTATCTGTGATAAATGCAAATTGATTGTTTAACTTTTCCCCACCCGCGATTAGCGGTACACCTGGCATACTTATGATGACAATATTGTATTTTTGTGCAATTTTTTTGTAATCAAAATTATTTATTGACGGAATCATGAGATCGTCGTCTGAAAATTTAATTACCAACGGAATAGGTAATGAGCCCTGAAAAAAAACTACTGTAGGTTTAGGCGTTCCCAAATCCCGGTTAATTTTTATAAATTGTATGGTATCAGACTCATTGCAAATGCTAAAACTACATGCATCTAAGTTGTCAAGAGGAAATTGCCCTCTTGCAAATAAAGCAATACAACAAAAAATAACAACCGATATAATTTTAATTGAACTTTTTATCATTGAACGTAGTATTGAGGGTGATCGTTCACGGTTAGCTTATCAATTTTTATTTCTTCCATAGAAAATTCTGCCATATCATCTATTAATCTGTTTTGAATGTGTAATACTAATTTAAAAATCTCCAGACAATAAACTGACGGATTATCAAAACCATTTTTTATTGAATACCTGTGAGCGAGATGACCTCCTCCACAAATATTTTTTATGGTACATTTCTTACATTGCGTTGACAATTCTTTGTTTGTATGAGAATTATAGTATTTCTTAATCAACGGGGTTTCTAACGATTCATCAATCGTATTTTCAAACACATTGTATTTCGTCTTTGTGAATTCATTTCCACAAACCATCAGATTATCTACAGCTTGAATATTTCCATTAGGTTTTATACAAATAGTATTGTTATTTTTTCTACCAACTGTTTCATTTCCTCTTTCGACTCCAAGCAATAATCCAATGATTATATCAAATGATCGTATAAATGGTTTATTCGAGGAATTATCATTATACCAAAGGTTGAACAATTCAATAAGCCACAAACTAATTTGCGAATCACTCTCCTGTCTATTATCATAGGTTTTGTCCGGATACAAAAAATCAGCAAAAGAGATATTGTTGTTCTTTAAATGCATATAAATATTTTCAGGCTTTTCATCCACATTAATAACACTCAGAATACTGACTGGATAGTTATTTTTATGAAGTAGATTGATACCTTGTATTATTTCATGGTATGCATTTTTATTGTTCGATCTGAATATTCTACTTTTTGTTGCAGTTTCAGGACCATCAAGGCTTAACCCCACGGAAATATTTAATTCATTAAATAATTTAATCCATTCATCAGTGAGTAAAGTTCCATTGGTCTGTAAGGCTAGTCTTACATCTATGCCTGGGATATATTTTTTGACATTGTCACTGAATTCTTTATAGATCGATATATCTGCCAATAAGGGTTCTCCGCCATGAAAGATTACTAAAAAGTCTTTTAAATTATTCTTTGTACAATATTCATTTATTCTTTTTATAACCTGTAGCATTGTTTCTCTGGACATAAAGGGTATATCATATTTGTAAGACTCATCACCTTGATTAAAAACGTAACAATATCTACAATTAAGATTACATTTGCTGGTAACTTTTAGTATCAATTCACTTATTTTCATATAAAAAGATTCAACACCAATAAACAGCCAAAGATTTCAGCTGTTTATTGGATTAGATTAACATGTTATTTATTCGTAATTTTAATTATACGTTACGGCTTACGAACGTAAGTACTTTCGGCATAATTACTATTGCCCCATTCAGGAGCAACATTGCCACCTCTAATCTGTGACATTCCCTTTTTTGTTAAGAACTCGTTGATAGAGTTCAAATTTTTGTCTAAATCTTTAACTGAAAGATTAATCTTTTTCTTTTTCATAAACTAAATTTTAAAATTTCGCCTACTCTGACCTTTTCGGCTTCCGGTTTTCTAATATCAAATTCAGTTTTCTAACACGAATTTAAATGCTATTTATATGAAAACAAGATTATTGTCTTCGACAATCTGACAGGAAATATAATTTACTTAAGATGTACCCTAGAACTATAAAGATTTCATAGAGTAAACATATAGAACAAATATCATAAAAAAAAAACAGGATGAAGTGTTAATGGATGTTAATTATATTTAAAATAATATTTTTACTATGAGATTTACGCCTAAAATTCATTCTTGTTTCTCGAAGTTTTTCAAATTTAGTGTTGCCTGTTTCCTCGGGGCCAATCACTCTTTGACAATTCTTTAATTTTTAAAATTGTGTCCGATTAATAGCGATATTTCCTTAATGATTTGACCTGATCAAAAATTCAAAAGTATTCAACAACATATTCCTATTCTATAAATCTATAATTGAGATATTTACAACCATAAGTTAATAATACTTAAAAAACACAATTCCCTGATTTTCTTAGCCTTTAATATTCGCCTCCAATATCCGATTCAATAGCATTTCCATGTTAATCAACCGCATCTTGGTTGTTAATTAATTATTACTAATTTTGGTCGGCTCTGTTGATAAAAGTATGTTGAAGTCGATATTGAATGATTAAAAAACCAATATAACTATCTAAATATGAAAGTCTATAAAACAGATGAAGTTCGCAACATTACACTGATTGGTAATGCTGGCAGTGGGAAAACCACCCTCGCAGAAGCTATGCTATTCGAGGGTGGAGTAATCAACCGCAGAGGGGATGTCGGAAGTAAAAATACTGTATCCGACTACCATCTGATTGAGCAGGAATACGGCAACTCCGTATTTTCATCGCTCATTTACGTCGAAGTCAATGGCAAAAAAATAAACATCCTGGATACTCCCGGGATGGATGATTTTTGCGGTGGCGTAGTTTCTTCTCTTCAGGTTGCACCCCTTGCCCTGATGGTTATTGATGCTTCAACCGGAATTGGCGCCGGAACAGAATCGGCCTTTCGCCATGCCGAAGCAGCCAATAACAAACTGGTTTTTGTTCTGAATCACCTGGACAACGAAAATGCCAACTATGATCAGGACGTTGACAATCTAAAAAACAAATTCGGCAACAAAGTAACCATCGTGCAATATCCGGTTGAAACCGGCATTGGGTTTAACTCGATTGTCGATGTGTTAAAAATGAAATTGTACAAATACGGACCCGATGGAGGAAAACCGGAAGTACTTGAAATTCCGGATTCGGAAAAAGAACGCGCTGACAAATTGCACAACGACCTGGCTGAAATGGCCGCCGAAAATGAAGAGTCATTGATGGAATTGTATTTTGAGCAGGGTTCATTATCTGAAGAAGATATGCGCAGGGGAATGAGAATCGGGATGACCAAACGCGATTTGTTCCCTGTATTCTGTGTCTCAGCCAAGCGCAATATGGGTGTTGGACGTTTGCTCGAATTTGTTTGCAACATTGCCCCTTCGCCAAGCCAGGTTCCAATGCGCGAAGTCATTCAGGGAAAAGCTCCGGTATTGAATGAAAACAGTCCGACTTCACTGTTCGTTTTTAAAACTGCACTCGAACCACATGTTGGCGAAGTGACCTATTTTAAAGTAATGTCGGGAAAAGTAACCGAAGGGAAAGATTTATACAACACTTTTAACAACGGGAAGGAAAGGCTTTCGCAATTGTTTGTAACTGCCGGAAAAAACCGCACCGCCGTTACAGAATTGGTTGCCGGCGATATTGGCTGCACGGTGAAACTAAAAGACACCAAATTCAACCAAACGCTTTGCGAAAAAGAAATGGATTTGAAATTTGCTCCTATTGTATTTCCTGATCCGAAATACAGAATAGCAATAAAAGCGTTGTCGGAAACTGACGATGAAAAAGTAGGTGAAATTCTGCACAAAGTAAAAGAAGAGGATCCAACTTATATCGTAAAATATTCAAAAGAATTAAGGCAACTGATTGTTGAAGGAATGGGTGAATACCACCTGAATACCTTAAAATGGTACTTCGACCATACTCACAAAATAAACATCGAATTTAAATCACCGAAAATCCCGTACCGCGAAACAATTACCAAGTTCGCCCAGGCCGATTACCGCCACAAAAAACAATCGGGAGGCTCCGGACAGTTTGGTGAAGTTCACATGATTATTGAACCTTTTGAAGAAGGAAGCACACCAAAAAACATGTTTGTTTATGGTGGCAAGGAAATGAAAATTTCGGTTCGCGATACCCAGGAAACGCTACTTCCGTGGGGCGGAAAACTGGTTTTCCACAACTGCATTGTGGGTGGTTCTATCGACACACGGTTTTTGCCTGCAATCCTGAAAGGCATCATGGAAAAAATGGAAGAAGGTCCGCTTACCGGTTCGTATGCCCGCGACATTCGCGTTTACATTTACGACGGAAAAATGCACCCCGTTGACTCAAATGAAATCTCCTTCCGGTTGGCTGGTAGAAATGCGTTCAGTACCGCGTTTAAAAATGCAGGACCAAAAATTCTGGAACCGATTTACGAGCTGGATGTTTGGGTGCAAGGCGAACGAATGGGCGATGTAATGAGCGACCTGCAAGGCCGCCGTGCATTGATCATGGGAATGGGCAGTGAAAGGGGTTATGAAAAAATTTCGGCTCGTGTTCCGCTGAAAGAAATGAACAAATACTCTACTTCACTGAGTTCGCTGACTGGTGGACGTGGCGTTTTCAACATGAAATTTGCCGCCTACGAAAAAGTGCCTCAGGAGGTTCAGGAAGAATTATTGGCAGCTTATGCAGCCGAAGAAAAAGACGAATAAAAATAAATCAGGTACACGTTGTTTAGTGAGCAGGTGACTCAAAGTCACCCGCTCACTTCTCTAAAACGAGAAACCCGGGAACGCCACCCGGGTTTTTAAGTTTTTAATTTAACATCTTTGATTCTCATAAAACTATTTCTACCACAGCCTCATCTTTAATCAAACTTCTTTCTTGATTTTATTCAACATGGTTAAATACCAGAATTGTGAGGAATTAGTTGTTTGAAATTCACCCGGAAAATTAGTTAAACTTATGTTTGTCCAATTCTCTGTGGGCATTGAAAATCCCTTTTTCTCCATCTCGAATATTCTACTGGATAAAACGTTTGAAACATATTCTCTGAACTGCGGCTTCAGATATTTACCGATATTTTCAAAAGTATCGGGTTGATTGAAATACTTCTCAATAAATTGGTGATCCAGAAACGGAAATCGCATTTCGATTGAAAATCGCATGGATGGCTGATCACTTCTGAATGTGTGATGTGATGTGATAAAATAATAGATTTCCAGATAGGATACTTTCTTTAGTAATGGTAGATTATTATAATCCGGATAAATTACGTTTATTTGATTTTTTAGATATTGGATCGGATGAATCGGTTTCTGTTCGCCTTCCAATTTTAAAATTTTCTTTATTTGGTCCCAAGTAAATAACCTTCGGCAAATGATCGGATAGTAGTCAAATCCATATTTTTTCACTTCAGAAAACTTTTCTCTGTGCTTTTTAGGAATCAAAAAATTGGGTGTAAGCTTCAGTAATCCGCTTAACTTTTTAAGTTTGTGAATGGTCGCAAAATACTTGTATCCGCCAAAAATTTCATCGGGGCCCAAGGCGCTATACAACACCTCTATCCCCATCTTTCGGGCTTCTTCGCACAAAAAAACAGCAGGCTCAGGAATTGAATTGGGCTCTTCTTCCGCCTGAATGTATGACTCAATCAGACTGGCTGAAGGTGAGGACGGAATTTCGAGATAGATAATATCTAAACCAGCATTTGAGGCGTTCTCCTTTGCAAACTCACGCTCGTCGATACGGTGACCGTTGGCAAATATGTTCAAGCATTTTAGTTTTGGATCGAATTTGCTAAAGTAGTAGGCCAAAGTTCCACTATCCATTCCTCCACTTAGCATCAGGGCTTTTTCAACGTCTCCTGTTCGGTGAAGTTGACACAACTCCATCATATCAGCATTAAACTCATCGAATCCGATTGTTCTTTTTGCTGGTGTATATTTCAAATGCCAATACCGATCAATTTTAATTTGACCTGAAAGATGAGAATATTCCAGCTTACAACCTGCCTCCAGTGAGCTGATATACTTGTAAATGGTAAGTGGTGAAGGACAGGTACCCAAATACATAGAATACGCCAGCCCCTGATAATTAGTCTCTTTCTTAATGAAATTTGTCGCAAATATTCCTTTCATTTCCGACGAAAAAATAAAAACTCCGTCGATGTTTGCATAATAAAAAGGTTTCATCCCCAATCTATCGCGCCACGCTTTTAGTATATTGTTTTTCAAATCATAAACTACTATCGAAAACATGCCACGCATATGTTGAACAAATTCATCTCCAAATTTTAGGTAAAGCATGTATGCCACCTCACTATCAGATTGAGATATCAATGTTTCGTTAGCGAGAAATTCTTTTTTTAACCTGACATAATTATACACCTCACCATTCAACATGAATACAATTTCCTTTTCCTGATCAAAAAAAGGTTGCATAGCATGAGCTGATAAGTCAACGATTGATAAACGATTAAAGGCAAAAAATGCCGTTGATTTTTTATCTGACGTCAATTGCTGAAAGCTTTCTTTTGAAGCAGGGCTAGATAGTTCACATGAGAAGAATTCCTTCTTCTCCGTGAAAATTAAGGTATCATCAGGACCTCTGTGTTTAATGCTGGCGATGCTGTCCAGAATTACTTTTGGGTTAAGCTCATTGGTTGATATGACTCCGGTAAATCCGCACATTTTATGTTCCTTTTAGTTATAATGCCACCATGTTTTTTTCGTTTCTTTTGCTTCCTATAAAATCCTATTCCATTCGTAACATCAAATAGACCATACGTTTTTCTGGTGAACGCAACTATAAAGTCCCCCTATCAGTCAGGTTCATGATACAGCATTGATTTTTGACGGACGAATTTAGTTAATCAATAATAGCAAACGTGAAAAATTCAAAATATTTTCGAATCTTTTAAAATAATTATGGGGCTATAGACAATGTACAGCCTGAGAATTCACAAGGTAGCGTTGTCCGATTTGAATTGAAAATCGATTGCGGATTTTGAGGATCAAAAAGAAGTTCTTTAAAATGGTCTTTATACTTGCGTTCATTGATTGCTAATTTTATGTTATCATTGATCAGCTAACAAATATACTCATCTTTTAAAGAATTAGGCGAATCAATAACCCTCTGCTGGTCAGTCGCTATAAATTTTATTGATAATAAACAGAAAACTTATCAATAAAAAGAAATGTTAAAATATAAGAATCGGGGTTACCTTTTTGTGTGTTTGGGAATAAACTAACATAAATAACTCTTTTTTTAACCTTGAGTCTAGGCCGACAACCCTATTTTTCTCAAGTGATGTAGAATCGGGTATTTTCGGAACTTAACAGGTTGTTTGGCAAAATTGCCGTTAAAATTGAGTTGATTACAAAATTGAGTTCGGAAAATAATGATTTGAACGAAAATTTTGTAAAAAACAGAGTTCTTTGACATAATTGTTTTATGTATTTCAGTATTCGGACAAAGTTCACCCACAAACAGCGGATAGTGGCCCACATTTGGTGCTTAATTTCACCTCGGTATCTACTTTTTGCGTTTGGATAATGGTAGCCTAACTGAAAAATGGTGGCTTCAACATTGTTGCGGAACTGTAAAATTTCAATAGGGGTTTCTGCTATCTGCTTGCGAATCAGGTAACCATCAATATCTTTTTGGGTGAAGTATCGGTAAGCTTTTTCTGTTTTGATACGCCATTTAACAGTGCCGTCTTTGCTGATAATCGTTTTTGAGCCGACAATATCGTTGGTTATTGCATCAAAAATAGAGAGTTCTCCATTTTCGGAGAAGTTGAACTGGTATCTGCTTTTAGCTCCTTGTATGGCATGGAGGTACAGGTCGATCTCATTGCTCTTGCAATATTGTTGATTATCAGGACTGTGATAAGCTCCGTCAGCGTGGGCTGCTTTTATTTTATCGGGAAATACTTCCTGTGCTTTGTCGATGTCATGCTGAAGAAAATCAACATCAGAAGTGCTTGCTTTCCTCACATCGACATGGCCGATCAGGTTTAGTGGTTTATCATCGTCACAACTTTCGGTTACATTGATGCTATAACCTTTCACTTTTTGGTCATCTTTGTTCCGGTAGTGACAGTCGGTATCATGCGGCGACTGAACCGATTTGGCCGATATTTCTTCTTTCTCACGGGCAACGACTACCTTTTTTTCATCGACCCGGTACTGCTCGTTGAAAACCCGTTGGAGGGTTTGATAATAAATACTTGTTGAGGATGAAAAAAGTGGTAATATTTTGTATATCAATTCGCCGAGTTCCAGCAAGCGGCTTTTGACCTCTTCACTTGAGCAGATATAAACAACTTTATTGCCCTCTAATTTAAGCAGCTCGTCTAACCGGTCTTCTATTGCTTTGTCGAGTTGGCCAGCTTGTTTGACCTGGTTGTAAAATAAACGCAGTGTTTCGTGTATCAATTCGTAACGGCTAAGCCATGCGATATTGCTTCCCAACAATTTACTGTCCATACGGATACGCTTTCCACTAACTTCGAATTCGGCACATTGATCTTTGGTGATTTGTGCAAAAGCAGTTTCGAAGAGGTTTTCGTTTTCTTTCTTTGCATATTCCTGAATGCGTTTGCGGAATAAATAATAGGTTGATTCAGTGGGAACTGGATCGTCAGCGTTATGTAAGCCAATGGCACTGCGCACCAACAGATTAAAACGGCAGTTCTCAAAAATCTTTTGGTCACTTAAACCTTCTGCCTCTTTTAGTACCATCATTGCAACCAATACCCGAACAGGCGCATTGGGTGTACCGTTGTCCTGACAATATAAAGGTCGAAAAATATTTTCATCAATACGCATCGTAACCTGTTTGCGAAACTGGTTATGCCAAGCATGTTCATCTTCGTACATTTTTAGCGAATTGCCTGAAAACAAAGATTTGGGCGAAGTGAAAATGTTAAGTTGACCTGATTTTGATGATTTCTTAAACATTTGTTGCTCTTTTTATTATGAAAGCAAGATACATAAAATAATTGAAATAAACATTTATATGCCTGATTATTAATTAATTAAAAACAAATATCACTTTTCGGAGTGGAATCAACCTTTAATTTTTAGTATCATGAAAATCAAATTTTTCCTTTTATCGAGTATTTTGTTTCTTTCGCAACAAGCATTCAGCCAATGGACTGATACAGGTGCCATAATTTACACCAACGATAAAGTTGGTATAGGTACAAGTAGCTTAGATAATGCAGTTCTTTTAAAAGTTCAGGGATCAACTTCACCTGCAATTGAGATTGCAAATTCTTCGAATACTCGGTTACAAATAGGTATTCCAACATCGCCAAATGATTTTTCTGTCGGAAGCATATTAGGAGATGCTGTCATCCGCCCAAGCGGAGGTATTAATGGGCACAACGGATTAATTTTCAGCATCCCTAACAACAATAATGACGGGAATAGTTATTTTGCATTTGGCGATAGTTATAATGCGCTATGGATGAAGATATTCAACAATAAGACTGTCAAGATAGATGGCAAGCTATTCGCCAAAGAGATTGAAGTAAAAACCAATGTTTGGGCTGACTTTGTGTTTAAACCCGATTACAAACTAATGCCACTTAATGAGTTGGAAAGCTTTATTAAAGAAAACAACCATTTGCCCAATATACCAACCGAAGCCGAAGTAAAAACCAATGGTATAAACGTTGCTGAAATGAACGCCAAACTTTTACAAAAAGTGGAAGAATTGACACTGTATGTAATTGAGCAGCAAAAACAGATAGAGGAATTGAAAAACAAACACTAGAAATGAACCTATCATGAAAATAACAATTTTGATATTTACATTATTCACTTTCTTTTCAATCTCTACAATAGCCCAAATAAGTCGAGGAGGTTTTCCAAAATCCTATAAAAAAGAAATCAATGATTTATTCAATGACACTATTGACTCAAAACAAAAAGGTGGTGGCGTTGAAAAGAAAACGATAAAAATTGACATTGCGGCAAAAAAAGAAAAAGAGAAGGCTGATTTAGCCAAAAGTGAATGCAAAACCTGTACTCTCCCTTATTATGGGATAGAAATTCCTCTAAGCCTTGATTTTTTTGATAAAGCAAAATCAAAAAAACTTAAAGATGGAGGAGAATTGTGGATACTAAAATTAGACACGAAAGACTGGCATGGGGTTCAGTTTATTTTCGAAAGTTTCTACCTGCCTGAAGGTTCTGAACTTTTTTTCTATAATGAGAAAAAAGACATGGAATTAGGCGCATTTACATCACTCAACAACAGGGAAGACGGACAATTTATAACTCAACCTTTGCTTGGCGATAAAGTTTATATCGAATATTTCCAATCATCAGAAGTCAAAGAACAAGCAATACTAAAGTTAGGTGCCGTTGTTTGCATATTTGATGATTCTTTTTATCTAAAAGGTCCTTTTGCAAATACAGCTTCAGGCAGTTGCAACATTAACACAGCATGTTCTGATGCTTTTGGGTGGGAAAGTGAAGTGAAATCCGTGGGAATGATCCTTGAAAAGATTGCAGATAACTACTGGGGAAATTGTTCCGGAGTATTAATTAATAAATCGACTCCTTACCTAGGCACAGATAAACCATTATTCTTGTCTGCAAATCATTGCTACGAAACTTATAATAAAACAACCTACACCAGCACGTACAAAAATACCAATAACTGGGTATTCATATTCCGACATGAAGGGTTATCTTGCTTGGATGATGGCGCTACTATACCGAAATCGTTAACAAAATCGGTTACTGGCGCGAGTGTACTTAAAGCAGATGCTCATTCATTCACATCTGAGTATTTATTACTTCAGCTTAATTGTACTGTTGACCAGATATCAAACTATGATGTAGCATTTGCCGGATGGTCCAGAAATGAATTAGATGCTCTTTCTTCAAAGTCGGTAGCAATTCATCATCCTCAAGGTGATATAAAAAAATTCAGCTACACTTCAACGCAGCCAGTCACTTCTAATGGGGAAGGAGTTGGTGGAACAAATGCTTTATGGGAAATTGGCCTGCAACATGGAATTGTTGAACCTGGTTCGTCTGGCTCACCCTTATTTAATAGCAATCATCAAATAATTGGACAACTTTTTAAAGGAAGTATTAGTTGCGATGCAGTATGGGATAATTATGGGAACCTGATTTCGTCTCCTGATTTCCCAGTTTATTATGGAAAATTTTCAACATCTTTTATTAACGGGAATTTTCAGAACTACTTGGGTAGTAACTTAAGCGTTCAAAACTCAACTCCCTCAAAACCAACGCTTGACCTAACTATAAAATCGAATCCAGTAAGTATTGCTCCCGGAACCAATGTTTCCTTCACTGCTAGTTCGTCAAACAAGTTTGGGAACTTAACTTGTTGGTGGATAATAAATACAGAACAAGGGGACTTGGATGTTACTTGTAATGCAAATACGGATGCTTATTGTAATGCAAGTAATTCGAATCCAACCCAATCTTTCTATTTTGGCAGTGCAGGAAACTATAAGATTACATTATGGGCTACTGATGATGCAGGCAAGCAGGGATCTAAGGAGTTTATTGTAATCGTTAAAAATGATGAAAGTCCACATATTTCAGTAGATTTCTTAAACACTGTTTGTAAAAACCAGAGATCTATGCCGTTGGGATCTAAAGTTGGGTTCTTTGATTACACATATCCAAAATATTATTACGATCAGGTAAAAGAAATAGACTGGTATTATGATAACGTATTAATTAATCAGGACATTTACGATGGATCTTTTTATACCTATGTTGGTTCTAGAGGTTGCTTTTCACTCAATGCTCCAGGGAAACATTTTATTAAACTCAAAGCTTATGCCGGCCAAGTACAGGCAAATGGAAGCTTAACAAAATTAGAGCCACCAGCAACTGTTACTAAAGAAATTCTTGTTGTTGATTGCAACAGCTCAAAAGACATTTCTACTCAAACAATGCTTAATGCATATAACGGATACATTGCTGAAGGTACAATATCTCTAAATCCTTCAACAGGCACATCATTACTTGTTAGTTCCGGGAGTAAACTAAATATTGACACATATAACAAAGCAATTCTTAAACCAGGAGTAAAATTTGAGTCAGGCTCTTCGTGTCTAATAAAAGCGTTTAATTGTACGACACCGCAATGTGATTGTAGCACATGGACAAAAAGTGCCAAAATTAATAGTACGATTACCGAAATAAAGGATCAAGATCCAATAAATAACAAAATAAATGTCTACCCAAATCCAATTAATAATTACGCGATTATAGATTTAGGGAATCTCGTTAATGAAGTTCTGACGATTGAATTAGTTGATGTTGCGGGTAAACTATTATTTAATCAAGATTGTGATTTTCTACCTATCAATTACATAAATACTCAAAACCTAGTTTCTGGTCTTTATTTTGTGAAAGTTTTAACAAATAATGGTCAAGTTGTGAAAAAAATGGTTAAAAAATAATGTAATGCAGTTAGTCGATCAATTAGATACAATTAGATAATTGACCGACTAACTGATATGTAGTTCAAAATTAAACAAACTGTTTATGAAAACTATTACAAAGCTTATACAGATTACTCTTTTGAGTATGTTCTTCTATTCTGCAGGATATGCTCGACCACCGGTAATTGAGAACAGAAGATGGGTTTTGGAAAAATTCAGAGATCCACAAACCAGAAAAGTATTGTATCCTGAGGAATATCATTTTTTGGAGTTTAGGAATGGGCAGATTGAATACACTATTGATTGCAATAACTGTTCGCGAACGTACGAGTTTATCTCTAAAGATTCGATTGATATTTATGGCCCCCAGGTTTGTACATATAAAAATTGCATTGAAAAAGATGCCATGAATATAACCTATTCCGGAACTTATAAAATTTGGATTGAAGGTAGCTATTTAATTATAAGGACAAAGGCTTGGGATCATATTTACAAATAAATAGAAATCCTCATTACTAATTCAGTTTATTAATAAATCCTTTAAAGCAAAACCAATGATCAACGACGATTTAATCCAGGTAGTTTTTACTACTGAAGAAAAAGAGAATGCCAATCAGGCATTGAGAACCTTACTGGAAATTATTACTCCCAAAGCTCCGGTTTTGTCGAACGACGACCGCCGCACCTACGGCTCGGTGGCCGAGCAAAATAAATTGAAAATAAACAAAGGTCGCGCCTATATGGGGCAATTCCCTGAGCTGGCACCTTCGTTTATCGACCGGGAAGAGTTTGAACGCGACTATCAGACCCGCGCCGAGACCGAAGAAATGATTATGCTGGTCGAAGATGTTCTCCGTAAGCTAACTGACATGAAAACCATGCTCGATTACGACAACTACCAGGATGTACTGGCATTTTACCGCTCGGTACGTTACGGCGCCAGCGAAAAAGTGAGCAATGCAGTAACTGTTTATAACGATATGAAACAGTTTTTCCCACGTGCTGCTTCAGGCAAAACAGAAAAAGAAGCTAAGTAATTCAGGAAAAACCAGTAGTTATTCAGGCCATATTCTGTTTTATACAGGATATGGCCTTTGCTTTTTTATAGGTATGCCGAAACGTCGTTTACGCGCCGAAGGGGATTGTTTAGGTATTTTACAGGATGCTTTAGGTTGTTTAGCCAATCGATGATATAAAAGACCTAAAAAATGCGGTTGTTTAACTGATCGATGAATCAAAAGACCTAAACGATTAGGTCTTTTGATTGATATTTTAGGTCTTTTGATTGATCGATGTATTGTTGAACCTCAACAATCTTAGTTTATACCCTTGTTTTTGAATGCAAAAATCCGAGAATGCCACCCGGGTTTTCTTGTTTATATCGTTCTTATTTAATCCTATTCCGTTCGTATTCCCAATCTTTTATTTCTTCGAACTTAGTCATTCCTTCAGCAACGGATCGATGTTGCAATACGGACTCCACAATGACTTCAGGAATTAATTCATCTGCGATGCCATTTTTAATGAAAATGAAATTAAATCCCAGTTCATTCGCTCCTACCAACCTGTAACCCTTTTGTTTTGCCAGTTTGGTCATTGCAATTGGCGAAGCACCATGATAAACCGGGTGCTTTCCCGGATAAAAATAATTGGGGTCGTACGGAACAACAATATCTTCAAATCCAAATTCATTGTGAGTTTCTATAATCACCACTTTGGGTTGAACAACATCAAGTGCATCCCAAATCCAATAATCATTCCCATCAATATCAATTGAAAGCAATCCAATTTCTCCCGAAAAACCAGCCTTTTGGATGATTTGATTGATGTTTTCACGCTTTACTAAATCACACGCAAATTTTGGAGAATAAGCCCATGGATGCGGATATTTTCCGTAAAATTTCCGGCCGCGTTCGATGCTGTGTTTGTTACCGTCAATAAAAAGGCCATGCCAGCCGAAATTGAAAACCAGGTTTGCACTGTTGCTATTAATGCCATCATCGGAGCCAATTTCAACAAAGTTTTTATTCTCCATTCCGATAACGGAGAAGATAAACAGAAGCTTCCCATCCTCTTCGAATTGAGAGAAAACCCGGAAACCTGTATCTTGTAACTTGGGAACAGCATTGCTCTTCACGCAATCCTGATAATAGTGAAATAACTGGCGTTGTCCGATTTGAGTGGATGGATGAAATCGATTCCTAATTTTTAGTATAAGAAAGTAGTTCTTTAAAATGCCTTTGATTCTATTTTTCACTTTTTTAAATTATAGTTGAGATTGTCAAATGATTGCTCAAAACTACATTATTTCATTTCTAAAAGAAACAAATTGCATCGAAAAAGGTCACGTAATGAAATTTTCATAGAATATGGTAATTGAAAAAAACTACAGATCAGACGAACAATAGAATACATCTAACATAAACAAAATTCCATAGATATTATTCATAAATAAAATTTAAATTGTAGGGTATCCTTTTAGTTCAAAAAAGGATTAATATGTATAAACATATATTATAAACTATAAATTATAAAGGAAATGAAAACAAAAATTTTACTTATTGTTTGTGTATTATTTATTTCAGGAGAAGTATTTAGTCAAGTTTATGGGCCGTGGACTGATTTAGGAACAGTAACTTATACCAATGATAAAATTGGTATAGGAACTCAAAACACGGGTGAATCATTATTAAAAGTACAAGGCAGTCTTCACCCGGCATTTGAGATTGCTAATTCTTCAAATACACTGTTACAACTTGGTGTTCCAACATCACCAAATGATTTTGCGACTGGCAGCATACTTGGAGATATAGTCATAAGGACTAAAGGTGATATCAATGGTCATCAAGGGATTATATTCTATAATACAAACAATGATGCAAATGGTGCAAATTATTTTGCGTTTGGTGATGCAGGTAACGGATTATGGATGAAGATATTCAATAATAAGACAGTTAAGATCGATGGCAAGCTATTTGCCAAGGAAATTGAAGTAAAAACCAATGTTTGGGCTGATTTTGTTTTTAAATCAGACTACAAACTAATGCCGCTTAATGAGTTGGAACGTTTTATAAAAGAAAACAACCATTTACCAAACATACCCACAGAAGCAGAAGTAAAAACGGATGGTATTAATGTTGCCGAAATGAATGTGAAGTTGCTACAAAAAATTGAAGAACTGACGCTATATGTAATTCAATTGAAGAAGGAGAACGAGCAAATTATGGAAAGCCTTCAAAAATTTAAATAAACTTAAAAATCTAAAACATGAAATATGCCATATTAACTGTTTTCTTCATTATTGCATTATTTTCTTTTAACGTCAAAAGTTTTAGTCAAGAAAAATTTATTTATCTGCATAATGAAAAGACATTCTTAAAAGAATCATCGAACAACAAATTGCTTGTTAAGTTTAGAAAAGATTTACCCTCTTCTAAAAAAGAAAGCATTTTACGTGAGATAGATGCAAAAGAGATACTCCAAAAAGAAAAACTGGAGAAATCAGATAACTTCGAAATTGAATTACAAGAAGGAAACAAAAAAGCTTTATATAAAGACAAACTTGCAAAAAATAAGGATGTTCTTTTTGTTTCTGAATATTATAAAATGAAAGAAAATGAAATCCTTTTTTCAGGAATTATCGCTGTAAGTCTGAAAGATTTAAATGAGGTAGAGAATTTTTATCGTTTGGTAGAATCTTCCGATTTAAAAATAATAAAGCGAAATGAAGTTAGAAATAAAGTGTTTTATTTATCATCGAAAATCAAAAATCAAGATATCGATATCATTGATACTGCTAATGAACTATTCGAATCAGGTCTTTTTGGTTATTCATACCCTGATATAATATTTAAATACGATACCTACAGTCTGCCGTCAGACACATACATCAATGATCAATGGGCTATACCAAAAATAAAATTGGATGAGGCATGGACAAACACAACAGGAAATTCAAATATTAAAATCGCAATATTGGATTGTGGAGTGAATTACATGCATAATGATTTGTTACCAAATTGGCAAAGTTTTGGATATGATGCTATGGATGTAGTTACGATATATGATGAAGATGGAAACCCAACTGGAACAATAAGTGGAAATAACGATTTTAAAGGGGCCAACGATGTAGGAGATAATCATGGAACGATTTGCGCAGGTGTTGCAGTTGCTAAAGGGAATAATGGTATTGGTATAGCAGGAGCTGCTTATAACTGTTCATTTAATTCAATTAGAGTTTACAAGGGCACAACCTGGGCGTCGGGTATCGAAACTGCAAATGCTATAGACTATGCTGTATTTTATCTAAATTCAGACATACTAAGCATATCCTGGGGAAATAAAACATTTTATGATCCTGATATTAAAGCTGCAATCGACAATGCATATACGAATGGTCGTAATGGATTAGGTACTGTGATTGTTGCCGCAGCTGGCAATTCCATTACTGGTGATCCAAGCTTAAATATTTCTTATCCGGCAAATGCTTCTAACGTTATTGCAGTTGGAAATTCTACTGCAACCGATAATCGAGCAACTACAAGTTGCTATCAGAATGGGAGTATTGATTTTGTCGCTCCTGGAGAAAATATCAAGACTACTTTACCTGGCAGTTTATATACAACTGAGAGTGGGACATCCCTTTCCTGTCCTCTTGTGGCAGGAGTTGCTGGATTACTTCTTTCAAAGGATCCTACTTTAACCAATTACAGGATCAGAGAAATTTTATCCAGAACATGCGATAAACCACATAGTGGTTTTATTTACCAATATTCAACAGCAAAAGCTTATGGCAGTTGGAATCAGGAAATGGGATACGGTAGAATAAACGCATTGAGTGCAATGCAAATGGTCGCTAATAATCCTGTTTCAGGAGAAATCAGACCTAGCGATGGGATTGATCTTGATTATTTTGGTTGTGATGTCCAATTGTATAAAGATTGGCTTATTTGTGGCGCTTGGGGAGCTAATAAGGTATATATATTCAGAAATGAGAATAATGTATGGGTTTTGAAACAAACATTACCTCCACAAGGCGGTGGTAACGTTGGGTTTGGGTACAAAATTTCAATCTATGATGATCAGCTTTCAGTCAATTCAAGATACAAAAATTATGTGGCTCCATATAATCAATTCGGCTCTGTTTCCATTTATAGATTAATCAACGGTAATTGGACATTTTCGCAAGAAATAGTTGCTCCTTCAGGTTGTAAAAACTTTGGTTCAGATTTATCAATCTATAACAACTATCTAGTTGTTACGAATGGTTCAGATGGAGTTGTTGATGGAACATATATGTACAAAAGGGTAAATGACCAATTTATCCTCCAATCAAAGATATCGGATGTAAATTATCCAAATGCTAGCTTCGGAAAAAGAGTTTCCCTGTCAGGTAGATATTTAGCTGTTCGTACCGAGGGAGGAGGTGGTAGTTCAACTCTTTTCGAATGTCAGAATAATAGTTGGGTTCCTGTTAAATATCTTAATACTTCGTTAATCGAATTAAATGGCAATATGTTAGTTTCGATTGAGGGGGGGGGCAAAATATACATTAGAAAAAAAGACAATAATGGCAATTGGAATTTAATTCAAACAATTAGTGTAAATTATCCTAACATGACAAATGGCTATGTAAATAAGTTAGCCGTATTTGGAAATTCCATTTTAGCCGGTGCTGGCACATCCAATGCCTCAACATCTGATAGAAAAGGACATGTCGCATTATTTACAACCAATTACGAAAACTGGGACCATTATGCTTCGGAATATCGTGGAGCTCCAAATTCATCAGAAAATGATTTTTTTGGTTATAGCATTGCTCTTTCGGAGTATTTTGAAGTAGTAGGGTCACCGTTTAAGAAAGGAACTTCTTTAAAAGGAAGTATTTACACAAGACCTAATAACAGCTTTATTGGATTTCATGCAATAAATGAAGCAAATTTTACGTGTCAGGAAGGTGTCCATGAGTTTAAAGCAGGAAGTGTCGAGATAGGAGGTCTTAACTTAACTTATGAAGTTAAATCAGGTGCCAACATTACTTATCAAGGAAATTCGATAAAGCTATCGAACGGTTTTAGAGCTAATAATGGTTCAAAATTTAGCGCCCGCACATTCCAAACAGAACCAATTCTTAAATCAGCGAAAATTGATACCGTTCAAGGATTGCCAAAAATAGAGTATCGCAAGATTTGCAGTAATTTGGTATCGCTGGATATTAAATCAATAGACAAGATAATTGAAAGAAAAGTTAGTGTTTATCCAAACCCTGTTAAAGAAGTTCTTCATGTTGATTTTGAGGGTGTATCAATTAGAGAAATAAATTTAATTAATAATATTGGTGTTGAATTACAGAAATTTAAAGAACCATTAAATAACTTCGCTATCAAAATGAATGAACTTCCTAACGGGTTGTATATTGTGAAAATCATTTACACTGACAATACTTCGGAAAATTTCAAGATAGTTAAATAACTTATCTATTAAGAATTATCAATTGAAAACGTAGTTCCATAAAAGCCTTTGAATTAATCTTCAGGGGCTTTTTTTTAAATCAAAAAATCACCTTAAACTTTACCTTTTTTTCCTTTTATTTCCCCCTGAACAAATGAAAAAAACCGCTAGTTCGCTTTCTTTTACCATCACGTCCGGTACCTTCCACCACGTAATAATAAACTCCGGGGGTAGCTAATTTGCCTCCAACTTTTCCATCCCAAACAGCCGCTGTTGTGGAATCAATGGTAGGACTAAATCCCTGAACATTGTTACTTTCCCACACATGCAGCACTTTTCCCCAACGGTTAAAAATTGAAATTTTAACCGTTTTCATCGAGAAAAAACGAATTACAAATTTTTCATTAATATTCTGCCCATCATCATTTCCCGGTGTAAACACATTGGGTGCTTCAATAAACGCAGTATCGGCAACAATATAATCACTCATGTAAAAGGTATCGGTGCAGGTATGAAACGCTGATATTTTTTTTGATACCAGTTTGACCATGTATTTCCCGGAGTTTTCAAAAATATATTCGGGGCTGTCAGTGAAAATTTTAATCAAAATACTGTCTTTTACAACACCCCCGTTTGCTGCCGATTCTCTTTTTATTTCATCAAGGTCTCTAAAAATAAACCATTCGAATTTTCCTGCATCACCGTTTTCCGAAGTATTGTTGAAAGTTACCCTCAATGGCGCCTCGTCAAATCTCGAATCACTTTTACGTTCAGGTTTAGTTGCCTCAAATGATGCCTTGGTGACAATTGAAATATACTCAACATTAACTCTGGCAACACAATCAAAGCGGTCGGTTACCGACAATACATAATTGGTGTTTGTTGTCGGCGGGTCAAAGATTTCAGTAGATATAACCCGGCTAACGACCGTGGTGCCATTTTCCAGCCATTCAACCTGAATCCCCTTATTCAATAGTTTGGTTTGGCCGGTTGGCAAATCGATATATGTAAATGTTGTTGGAGATAATAAAGTTCCTTTCAGAATAAAAGAAAAACAATCCGATTCCGGAATTTCAGCCGTCGCTTCAACGTAATTGTTAAAAGCCCAGGCTGTGTAGGTTGTTACTCCGGAAGTGCCGGTAATATTTACCCGGTAACATCCATCTGCCAGATCAGAAATTGTGGAAGTCGTATTTCCGGATTGATCATTCAGAAATGGATCAAAACTGCCTGATGATTCATTGTATTTCAGCCACTCGAAACTGGCCGGCTCATTGTTTGGAGAAGTGGCAATCAGCGAAGCATTCAAATCTCCTTTCTCACCACAAAAAACATGAACATTATCCTGACTTCCACTTGAATATTCTGTTGGCACAACCTCATTGGCAACAGAAGTGATCTGGGAAAAAGCCATGGTTGGAACAAGGGCAAAAACGATCAAAACAATGAATGCAGCAACTCTACTTTGAATGTTCATTCTACTTTTTCTTTTAAGAATTCACAATATTAACGCTAAAAATTGATTTATCTTTTGTGCGTGTACGACAAAATTTCCAAATTGATAATTTCAGTTAATCAGTTTATAAATATTTTTTGAAATCATGAAGGTCTGCCAGCCCCAGACCGTGTACCCACATCTATTTTTAATTATACATCATAACCGGACAACAGAAAAAAAAAAATAGAACGCGGATTTACGCGGGTTTAGCGGATGGAAAGCGGATTTATATTCCAATCCCGAGTGCTCGGGATGGAATGGATTCAAAAAAGGACGAATGGAATAATGGATAGTTGATATTTTATATGCGTTTCTTTAGAAAATCATCTCGACTTGTCGGGATTTTAATCCGCTTTAATCCGCTAGATCATATTTTAATCCGCGTTCCATTGTTTTTTGTTTTGTAACTGTATTTCCTTATTATTTGTGGGTACACGGTTGCAGACAGAAGCAAAGGATAACCCGCTAAACAATTATTGTTGAAAACTACTTACCTTGCCGCCGTTATAAACCAGAAAACAGTTTTACTTTTGAACTCCATTTTAGAACAGGAAAAAGTGCAGAATTATTTAGAAGGATTGAATGAGCCTCAACGGCTTGCGGTTGAAAACATCAACGGCGCATCACTGATTATTGCAGGAGCAGGGTCGGGAAAGACAAGGGTTTTAACCTACCGGATTACACATTTATTAAAGAATGGGGTAAAACCCGGATCGGTTTTGGCGCTTACTTTTACCAACAAAGCCGCCAAAGAAATGAAAAACCGTATATCGGAAATGGTTGGCCCAAATACTGCCCGTTATCTTTGGATGGGAACGTTTCACGCCATTTTTGCGCGTATTTTAAGAACAGAATCAGAAACTTTGGGATACCCGTCAAACTTTACCATTTACGATTCGTCCGACTCAAAAAGCCTGATAAAGAGCATCATCAAAGATTTAAAACTCGACGACAAAACCTATAAAACCAATGTGGTTGCAGGTCGTATTTCGGCAGCAAAAAACAACCTTGTTTCTTCTGAAATGTACGCTACACTTCCCGAAACGGTTGAATACGACCAAAGCATAAAAATGCCGTACATCACCACAATTTATAAGGAATACACCAAAAGGTGTTTCCTGGCCGGAGCAATGGATTTTGATGATTTGCTAATGAAAACCAATGTGCTCTTCAGGAACCATCCCGAAATTCTGGACAAATACCAGCGAATTTTCGGCTATATTCTGGTTGATGAGTACCAGGATACGAACCATTCCCAGTACATGATCATTAAAAAACTGGCCGCCAAACACAACAACATTTGCGTGGTTGGCGACGATGCCCAGAGTATTTATTCCTTCCGTGGGGCGCGCATCGAGAATATCCTGAATTTTCAGAAAGATTATCCCGACCACAAAGTATTCAAGCTTGAACAAAATTACCGGTCAACGCAAACCATTGTGGATGCAGCAAACAGCATCATTGCCAAAAACAAACGGCAAATCCGTAAAAATGTATTTTCTGAAAAAGAAGTTGGTACGCTGATCAAGGTGATGAGCGCCATTACCGACAACGAAGAAGGTTACCTGGTTTCGAACGAAATTATTGATACCCGGATGCGCGAACATTATCTATTTTCGGATTACGCCATTTTATACCGCACCAATGCCCAGTCACGTATTTTTGAGGAAGCGCTCCGGAAGCGGAATATTCCTTACCGGATATACGGTGGCCTCTCCTTTTATCAGCGAAAAGAGATAAAGGATTTGCTCGCCTATTTCAGGATGGTGATTAATCCTAAAGACAACGAAGCATTTAAACGGGTCATCAATTATCCGGCGCGCGGAATCGGCCAGACCAGCCTCACCAAACTCGAACAATTTGCGGCTCAGAACAACATTTGCATCTGGGAATTCGCCACCAACATTCCTTTGCTTTTAGGAGAATTCAACAAAGGAACGGCTGCAAAAATTCATGAATTCACCCGGCTCATCGAAGTTTTCAGGGAAAAACTGGAACCGCTCAGCGCATTCGAACTGGCCACCGAAATTGCAACCGGAACCGAAATCATGAAAGATCTGTACCAGGATCAAACTCCGGAAGGTGTTAGCCGGTACGAAAATATTCAGGAACTGCTGAACGGTATTCAGGAGTTTTCAATTTCAGCAAAAGAAGAAGGAACACCCATCCACCTAAACAATTACATGGAAGATGTTGCTTTGCTGACCGATCAGGATACCGAAAAGGAAGAAGACAATGACCGTGTAACGATGATGACCATCCACTCGGCCAAAGGGCTCGAATTTAAAAATGTATTTATTGTTGGTGTGGAAGAAAACCTTTTCCCATCAAGCCAAATGGGCCAAAAAACGCTGGAAGATTTTGAAGAAGAAAGGCGTTTGTTTTATGTTGCCCTCACCCGCGCCGAACAGCACGCATATATCAGCTTTGCCCGTCAGCGCTACAAATGGGGGAAACCTGAGTTCTGCAATAAAAGCCGGTTTATCGACGAAATTGATCCTCAGTACCTGGATATGCCGGTTGAGAAAGACCCGAATTTCTATTCCGACAGTTCTGATTTGCCTTTTTCGGCGCCCAAACCACGTCCGCAAAATACCCTGATTCCGGGATTTAAAACCATATCGCCCAATCAGCCCGATATGTTCCAAAAGTTGAACAAATTGCGAGAAGCAAAAAAGGAAACCGATGCGTTCGATTTCAGCAATCCGGAGGAAATTCAGGCGGGAATGCTGGTTGAACATCAACGTTTCGGGCGGGGAAAAGTGTTACAAATGGAAGGAAATATGCCGGATATAAAGGCAACCGTGTTTTTTCAGAATGCAGGAAAAAAACAACTTTTATTAAAATTCGCTAAATTGCGGATAATTAGTTAGTTTTGCAGAGTGAAATCAAACAATCAGTTTTTGTAGCTTTTTTTTGACATGAAAACTTTTTTGCTTTTATTTGCACAAAATTCACCTTCATCCTGATTATCTGTAATAATTACCCATTTGAGATAACAGCCTGATTTTTAAGAAAAACTTTATTTATTTACATGGATTACAATTCTGATCGCAGTAAGTTGCCCTTGCCTGAGTATGGCAGAAACTTACAAAACATGGTCAATCACATCATGACCATTGAAGACCGAGATGAGAGAAACAGGGCAGCAAGAACCATTATAGACATAATGGGAACAATGTATCCGTACCTGAGAGACATCAACGATTTCAAGCACAAGCTTTGGGACCATCTGGCAATCATGTCTAATTTCACATTGGACATCGACTATCCTTACACCCCGCCGGCACCCGAATTTTTCAATAGTCCTCCGGAAAGAATTCCGTACAGTAACAATAAGATTAAATACCGTCATTACGGGAAAACCATCGAGATACTGCTGGAAAAGGCTGCTGTTTACGAAGATGAAAAAGACCGCGAGCTCTTAATCAAACTGATTGCCAACCACATGAAAAAAAGTTATATCATGTGGAACAAAGATTCGGTAACCGACGACAAAATATTGATGGATATTGAAGAAATGACCAAAGGTAAAATTCAGTGTTCCGATATGCAACTCGCCGAAACCAAGGATATCTTATTCAGGAGCAAGAAAAAAATTAGCCCTGTGCCGGAAAATCTTCAGAGACGAAAATTCCAGAAACCTGATGACCGAAGCAAACAACAACGGTAGGGCATGGGGCAAGGAATAAGGCAACTGAACACTAAGACTGAACACTGAGACTTTTTGTAATGGCAACTTTTAAAATCGAAGGTGGCAAACAGTTAAACGGCGATTTGTTCCCGCAGGGTGCAAAAAACGAAGCGCTTCAGGTAATCTGTGCAGTACTGTTAACGTCCTCCAAAGTTCATATTTCAAATATTCCTGAAATACAGGATGTAATCAGGCTAATCGAAATCCTCACCGAGCTGGGTGTAAAAACGGAACGCGTAAGCAAAGGAAATTACACATTTCAGGCCGACCAGATAAAACTTGATTACCTGAAAACCGAACTTTTTGCACGAAAAGCATCGAGTCTTCGTGGTTCAATCATGATTCTGGGACCACTTTTGACACGTTTCGGAATTGGTTACATCCCACAACCGGGCGGCGACAAAATCGGCAGAAGACGGCTGGATACCCATTTCACCGGACTTCAGAAACTTGGAGCAACTTTTACCTACAATCCCGATCAGCATTTTTACAGCGTTCAGGCAACCAAACTGAAAGGCAGTTACATGCTGCTCGACGAAGCTTCGGTTACCGGAACCGCCAACATTGTGATGGCCGCTTCGATGGCAGAAGGCACCACCACAATTTACAACGCCGCCTGCGAACCATACATTCAGCAACTTTGCAAAATGCTTGTTTCGATGGGCGCCAACATTGAAGGAACAGGCTCAAACCTGCTCACAATAAAAGGAGTTGGTTCTTTAACCGGCTGCTCGCACCAGATACTTCCCGACATGATTGAAGTGGGCAGTTTCATCGGTCTTGCCGCAATGACCAACTCTGAAATTACCATCAGAAATGCAGGAATACAGCATTTAGGCATCATTCCTGAACAATTTAAACGGATGGGAATTTACGTGGAAGAACGCGGCGACGATTTATACATTCCCACTCAGGAACATTACGAGATTGAAACATTTATTGACGGTTCAATCATGAACATTGCCGATGCTCCCTGGCCAGGGCTGACTCCCGATTTGCTGAGTATTTTCCTTGTAATTGCTACCCAAGCAAAAGGAAGTGTGTTAATTCACCAAAAAATGTTTGAAAGCCGCTTGTTTTTCGTCGATAAACTGATTGATATGGGAGCTCAGATTATTCTCTGTGATCCGCACCGCGCCACCGTAATCGGTCTCGACCACAAATATATGCTCAGGGCTACCAACATGACTTCGCCAGATATCAGAGCGGGAGTTGCTTTGCTGATTGCAGCTTTATCGGCACAGGGAACCAGTAAAATTTCAAACATTGAGCAAATTGACCGCGGATATGAAAATATTGACGACCGCTTAAATGCCATTGGTGCAAGAATTACCCGAACCGAATAATTTAAATCAGGAAATGTTTGGTCATTCAGAAATAAAATCAGGTAATGAGAATATTACCGGTTTTGTTAAAGTTTTCAAACAGAAACTTCTGATTTAACCATCGTATTGTTGATTTGTTACTTTTGTAATTCAAATTAAAAATTTACTTAGAAATAATAACAATATGAAAATGAAATTATCACTAGTTTTTGCCATGATTTTCACTTTGGCAACCATCACAAATGCAGCCAGTCCGGGCAACACATCAACCCAAACAAAAGATGCAACCATCGGATTGAACATTGGGAACAAAGCTCCTGAAATCAACGAGAAAAATCCTGATGGCAAGGAGATGAAATTATCATCACTTAAAGGCAAATTGGTACTGATAGATTTCTGGGCAGCATGGTGCGGCCCTTGCCGGCACGAAAACCCCAATGTGGTAGCGACCTACGAAAAATTCAAAGACTCGAACTTCAAGAATGGCAAAGGATTTACTGTTTACAGCGTTTCGCTCGACAAGGATAAATCAGCCTGGCAAGCTGCCATCAATGCGGATAAACTTATTTGGGAAAATCACGTGAGTGACCTTCAGGGATGGAATTCAAAATATGCCGCAGTTTATGGCGTTCGCGGAATTCCGGCCAGCTTTCTGATTGACGGAGACGGCATTATCGTTGGCAAAAACCTTCGTGGTCCGGCTCTTGCACAAGCGATTGCAGCTTTGCTGAAATAAATAACAAATTGATTGTCCGTTTTCTTACCTAATCGTTTTTTTGTGGCAGTCAAATGTGACTTTTATTGACTGTGGAAGATTCAGGAACATTTATCAAGCATAACATTATAAAGAAGATGGGGCATTCCGTATTATTCGGACTGCCCTTTTTACTTTATAACCCAAGCCTGTCAGTTATCAATTATTTAAGATGCCAAATTGTCAATTGTACCCCAATGGCAGTATATTTGCAACTCGAAAAACGAAATTTTAAAATTCAGTTACAATGACAGAAGATAAAGACAAAGTTAACGCAGAACTTGAAAATGAAACGCCGGATATAATTGAACAGCCAGAAGAACCGGCACAAGAAAAAAAAGAAACAAAAAAAGAAAAAGCACACAAACATTCCAAGGTTGAAGAGCAACTTGAAAAAACAGAATTGGAATTACTTGAGCTGAAAGACAGGCACATCCGCTTGCAGGCTGAGTTTGATAATTACCGGAAACGCACATTAAAAGAACGCATGGAATTATTGAAAACGGCTAGCGAAAGTCTTTTAATCAGCATCTTGCCTGTTATTGACGATTTCGACCGTGCCATGCAAACCGTAAATCTGGAAGAAAAAAACAGTCACATCAAAGAAGGTGTGCAACTGATATACAATAAATTTCAGGAATTCCTGAAACAAAACGGTGTGAAGGAAATCGAGGCCAAAGAGCAGGATTTCGATACTGATTTGCACGAAGCGATCACCAAGATACCCGCACCGACAGAAGAATTAAAAGGGAAGATTGTAGATGTTGTTCAAAAAGGTTATTTCCTGAACGACAAAGTGATACGTTTCTCAAAAGTAGTTATAGGCGAATAAGCCTGATATATTTGATTTAAAATGACAAAACGCGATTTTTACGAAATTCTGGGTGTCAGTAAAACAGCGACAGCTGACGAAATAAAGAAGGCATACCGACAAAAAGCCATTCAGTTTCATCCTGACAAAAATCCGGGAAATAAAGAAGCCGAGGAAAAATTCAAAGAAGCTGCCGAAGCTTACGAGATATTAAGCAGTCCTGAAAAACGTCAGCGGTACGATCAGTACGGACACAAAGGAGTTGGCAACAATCAGGGATTTGGCGGACACGACATGTCGATGGACGATATATTCTCGATGTTTGGCGATGTGTTTGGCGGCGGTGGTGGTGGATTTAGCGGTTTCGGAGGTTTCGGAGGCGGATCGCGCAGTCGCGGACCACGTCAGCACCGCGGTTCTGATCTTCGGGTAAAAGTTACGCTGAATTTAGGCGAGGTTTTAAATGGCGTTGAGAAAAAAATCAAGGTGAAAAAATATGTGCCCTGTACGCATTGCAGCGGAACCGGAGCACAGGGCGGATCTTCGTATTCAAATTGTTCAACCTGTAAGGGAAGCGGGCATGTAACCCGTATTCAGAATACAATGCTCGGGCAAATGCAAACCACTTCTGCTTGTCCAACCTGCAATGGCGAGGGGCAAATCATCACCAATAAATGTGTTCATTGTCAGGGCGAAGGAGTTGTTCGCGACGAAGAAGTCATTTCAATAAGAATTCCTGCGGGTGTTGGTGAAGGAATGCAGCTAAATGTTGCTGGCAAAGGAAATGCCGGGCGGCGCAGCGGTATCAACGGCGATCTGTTTGTGGTGATTCATGAAGACGAACATCCTGATTTGATCAGGGATGGAAACAACCTGATTTATGATCTTTATGTGACTTTCCCTGAAATTACGTTGGGAGCAACCAAAGAGATTCCAACTGTTGACAGCAAAGTGAAAGTGAAAATTGAAGCAGGTACGCAACCCGAGAAAATACTTCGCCTGCGTGGAAAAGGCTTACCCGATGTAAATGGCTACGGGAAAGGTGATTTGCTGGTTCGCGTTCATGTTTGGATACCGAAAAAAGTAAATTCTGAAGAACGTAAATTACTCGAAAAACTTCAGACTTCATTAAACTTTACAGATGGCCCGGATCAGTCGGATCGTAATTTCTTCGAAAAAGTGAGAGATATTTTTGAATAGAGCTTTCCCTGAAATACATAAAAAAGCTACCGGAAGAATGAGACAACAATCTCTTTTCCGGTAGCTTTTTTTTGGTGGTACAACAAAAATCGCTTTTTGACAAAATAACCACAAAGTTGAATATGAATAGCCCTGGGCTTCGGCGTGAGCTCAGCCGAACGGTGAAACAAAGGGGGTATGGGAAAGATAGGTTTTGCAACCCTGCAAAGGGTTGAATTTTTTGTCTTTGATATTCAACCCTTTGCAGGGTTGTTGTTATTTATCATTATTTTACCCCGGATTTCATCCGGGGCTATTGACATTAAATCCTTTCAGGATTTCAAAAGATATTTGACAACTAATTAACTGAAATTATCAATTTAGGAATTTTATCGTACAACTTTTTTTGTGCCGGTACTATTCAAAAATCTTTAACGAATCAAGCGCCGCCTTGTATTTCCGGGCATTTTCGTTGTGACCTGCCAATGTCTTCGAGAAATTATGATACCCCGAAAAATCTTCGCGTGCACACATATAAATGTAGGGCGTGTCTGCTGCATTTAGCACGGCATCGATACTCCCTGATTCAGGGAAATTGATAGGACCGGGCGGTAAACCTGGATTTCTATAAGTGTTGTAGGGCGAATCAACCTCCAAATGACTATGCAAAACTCGTTTAATACGGAAGTTACCCAATGCAAATTTAACTGTAGGGTCAGCCTGTAAAGGAATTCCGCGTTTGATACGGTTCAGGTACAAGCCTGCAACAATGGGTTTTTCGTCTCTTCTGTTGGTTTCTTCCTGAACGATGGATGCAATTGTCATTACTTCTTCCTGCGTTAATCCCATATCGTTGGCTTTTTTGATCCTTTCCTCAGTCCAGAAACGTTTATATTCCATTGACATCCGTTCCATAAATTGATCGGCAGAGGCAGTCCAGTAAAACTCGTAGGTATTGGGGATAAACATGCAATGAAATGTATTTTTATTAAACCCATATTTTTCGTGAATGACAGGATCATTGAATTTCTGAATCAACTCAGCCGAATCTGGTTCAATGTATTTCGAAACAGCACCGGCCAACTCCTCCAAAAACCGAAGGTTATTAAAAGTTACCTGCACCGGCTGCTGGTTTCCTGATTTCAGCATATTCAAAATCTCATTGGTATTCAAACCTTTGTCGAGTAAATATTTACCCGGTTTAATTGATGCTGCATATTTTTTCTGTTTGGCCACCCAGTTAAAAGCCTTGTAATTAGAAATAATTCTGTACTTTTTCAAGCTATCGATTACCTGCTCATAAGTTGCATCAATTGGAATGATGATACTCCCGGGTGTTTGGATATTCGCATGAAAAATGTAACGGTACAGCTGATAACCGCGAAATCCAGCACCTGCAATCGCAATAATAAAAATAATAACGAACCATTTATTCAATCTGGGAAACAGCATAATCCTGCATTTATTTATTAAATCCATTTTAATCAGGTTTTTTCGATAAAAATAGTGATTTGTTCCGAAGTACCTATATTCGGGGCAAAAGTACAAAGTAAAAGGCAACAACAAAATTCCGCTTTAAATGCCACATCCTATTTTGTAATCTTTATCTTAATTTCAGAATGAAAGAAATGAAGCGCTGCACGGTTTGTCTTAATTTGCTTATTTTCGTAGTCTATTAAACACGATATCAAAACATTTCTATATGCATCAGGTAAATTTAGCTGAAGATATTTATTACCTCGGGTTCAACGACCGAAGAACGCACCTGTTCGAAAATTTATGGCCAATTCCATACGGAGTATCCTATAATTCATACCTTATAGTTGATGAAAAAATTGCACTGATCGACACGGTAGAGCATTCATTTATTGACGATTACCTCGAACAAATCGAAATTCTGACCAATGGCCGACCGGTGGATTATTTGGTGATCAACCACATGGAACCTGATCATTCAGGAGCATTGAAAGCAGTGGTGGGCAAATATCCGAATATTACGCTTGTTGGCAATAAAAAGACATTCGACATGGTTGCCAACTTTTACAGGCTAACAGTAAACACGCTTGAAGTGTACGATGACTCGGAATTGCCACTTGGAAAGCATCAGTTGAGATTTGCCACGATTCCGATGGTTCACTGGCCGGAAACCATGGTGAGTTACGAAATCAACAGCAAAATCCTTTTTACAGGCGATGCTTTTGGAAGTTTCGGCACGCTTGACGGCGGAATTTTTGACGATGAACTAAACCTTTCGATGTATGAAGAAGAGTTGATGCGGTATTATACCAACATCGTAGGTAAATATTGTCCGCATACCCAACGGGCATTGAAGAAGATCGAAAGTATAGATGTAAAAATGCTTGCTGCGACACACGGACCGGTTTGGCGCACCAACTTGCAATATATTCTCGAACGCTACGAAAAATGGAGTTCCTACACCACTGAAACCGGTGCGGTAATTGTTTACGGTTCGATGTACGGAAATACAGCTAAAATGGCTGATGTGATTGCCAGGCAGCTTGCAGTTCGCGGTGTGAAAAACATACGTGTTTACGATGCTTCAAAAACCCACGCTTCCTACATCATCAGCGATATTTTCAAATACAAAGCATTCATTATCGGAAGTGCAGCCTACAACAACGAATTATTTCCTTCAGTAGAAAGCCTGGTTACCAAAATTGAGCACATGGGGATTAAAAACCATCTGCTCGGAATATTCGGTTCGTTTGGCTGGAATGGCGGCGGTGTAAAAAATCTTCAGAAATTTGCTGAAAATATCAAATGGGAACTTGTTTATCAGCCGGTTGAGGAAAAGGGCGCGCTAAAACAGGAAAAGTTCGCTCAATGCATCGAACTTGCAAATGCAATGGCAGACAAGCTACTGGAGTAATACTTCAGCGGCACAAGTGAAAAGGGAAACAATCAGACTGTTTCCCTATTTTTTTTTTCAACGAACCGGCTAATTTCCAAGCCGAATTATCGATCTTTATTCAACCAATTTTCCCACTTTTGAATCCGATGTATCTGCATTATTTATTAACATTTATGTGCAGACTGTTTATTTCTCCTTCTTTGGTCTAAATGCTTCTATTCTAAAGTTTAATTCGAAAAATATCAAATGGGTATAACGCGTTTTGAATCCAGAGTTATCCCAAGCTGCAAAAGATGGGTAATAATTCAATCCAAGGTTAAAACCATTTGAAACCCTGTAGTATGTTGAAAATGCAAACCCCATATTGTTTTGAGTTTTTGAATATTTCAACGTGTCAATGTACTCTGGGAATAATTCAACTGTTTCTCTTTCATAATGCGATGTTCTTGTATATTGTAACCCAAAATCATAATGAAATCTTTTATAATCACTTCCAAGTTGAATATCTCCGAAAGTTGCAAAAGACCGTTGATAACTGCCTCCATAATCTACTGGAGCAGGAAATGGCACCATGAAATCCGTTAAAGCACCCAAGTCCATATTGATACAATATTTATCCGAAAAGTAAGATTCTATACCACCAGAGATACCTAAAAATCCAAATGTATTGCCATATCCATTTCCTTTGTTTAGGTAAAAATGATTCCCTTCTGGAATTGAAATTTTAAATGCTAAAAGACCCTTCTCTGGTGTTAGCCAAGTTCGATATTTTTTGGTGGAAGAATTATTGGATTTAAAATCAATTGTAATATTGGGTGGATAAGTAAATCTTTTGGGATTAGTCAAATCAATTGCATACCCAAAAATTCCTATACCGGAAAACATATTACCTAACCAGAATGCGGTAGATAATTTACTTTTCACATTTATTTGCTTTTGAATGGTATCTTTTCTTGCAATTATATTCAATTCATTTCGCGAACGCTCAACATTTATCCATGTAGGCGTATTATACCATCTTGTCGTGTCATTACTTATACGTATTTTAACCGAATCTGTATCAGAATGCACATTTACATCAACAGTCCTTTGATGAATCATTGTAGCACAAGAACTCAATAAAATTCCCATTATCAGAAATGTGTAATATTTTATCATAGTGTGTTTTTTAATGCCAGCAATAACGTTTGACAACCCATGATTGCATTTCTAAAATAAGTTTTTTAATACATCTCAATTCTTACGATAAAACTTTGATTTGTAATATTATAACCTATTTCCCATCCAGACCAAAACAGACCACTGACTATATCACCATTATAAAGTCCAGCTTTAAAACTTAGTCCTTTTGAAATGTCATAATATAAACTTAGGTCTAATTCGTTGTGCCACCACAGATTGATATTGTGATTTTTTGTAAGAATCGGATTATTGGTATTGTGAAAATTATACTTGTAATATGCGCCTAAAGCTAAATTTGGTAACAGATAATATCCACCGGAGAGCTTAGCACCAAAATTGACAAGAACCTGCCGTATTCGATAGTTTGTATCATCAACCGTAATGCTATCAGTATAAGAAAAACTTGCAAAAGGACTTAATTTTATCCCAAATCTATCATCCGGGGATTTATAAACCTGAATTGGAACTCCACCTCCTAAGCCTGTTGTATTTCCCGATGCCATTGCCCACAAATTAAGATCAAGATTGCTTTTTAACTTTCTATACACTTGATATACTAATCCAAATCTATTTGAATAATCCAAGCCAAATACTAACATTGAAACCCACTTTACACCTCTGGAATAGTCCTCAGGATTTAAAAGAAACCCTGGCTGAAAGCTATTGTAATGATATTTAGGCTTAATATCTGAAAGGAATATGGAATAATTTTTCGTAGTGGAATCAGATAATTTTTCCCTGGCATATTTTCTCTGTAATCCCCAAATACTATCATTTAGATCTAAATCACGATTCCCTCTAAATCTTGCAGAATATTTGCCGGAAGAGTAATTTAAGAAATCAGCATAACTTTCTTTTGCCTTGTCTAAACTGTCTGTCTGCTCGTATGTTATCGCTTTAAGAAAATGAAAGTCACTAAATTTCACAATGGCTGGATAGACAGCTTCTAATTGGTTAAGTTTTGGTAACGCAGAATTAAACTCTTTTGAATCGATATGTTCGTTGATTTCAGTATAAAGTTTTGCAACTTTAAAATCAGTAAATTTTAAATATCTGTCATTTTCAAGACTTTCCTTAAATGGGTATTTAAATTTTTTCTTTTCTAACTCCACATAAAAACTATCGATATTATTATTGTCGATTAACTGATCACTTTCATTACGAGGGAATATTGAGGTGTTTTTGTCAATTGGGTATTTATAGACTTCTAAATTTTTATCGCATTTCAAGTTTTTGAAATTCAATGTTGAGCAACTGCTAAATCCCATTAAAATAGTTATAACGATAAGTATATTTTTCAGTAAAGTTTTCATCTTTCTAACTAAAATAAGGAGGTTGTTGAGCTGTGCAAAAACATCGGAATCGCCTGCCTAGGTTTTCGAAACCGTCTGGTTTGAAACAAAAATACCAAAGCCGCTTTCCACGAAGGGAGCAACTTTTTTGTGGCTTCTAATGAGAATTCTTACTGCTTTGTGTAAACTGATTTTTCGCTTTCTGAATAAAGGCCATCCTTGTTATAGTCTATTTTCAGAAATAGTTTCCCATCAGTAATGTCGTATTCCATTTTATGGTTACTAGTAGGTGATATCAAACCGTCAAGTCGAAGATCAAAATTCTGATCTTCGTTGGAATAACTTTCATGAGGTTCTGTAGCAGTTGATGTGGACCTGTTATAGTATGAAAAGCTTAGCTTATTCGGTGTTAATTCCAAAATATTTCCAGTTATTGAAACTAATCCTTCAATTTTCACTTGAGTTGGAGTAAAAGTAGCGTCTAGTGTGGGCTTTACAAAGGTCTCTGTAAATTCGCCATTTGAAAGTTCCAAATAGTAAAAAACTTTAACAAATCCACTTGTAGATGGATATGGTTTTTCAGTTTCCCATTTTCCTGCATAGTCTGGTGTAGGTTCTTCATTATCTGCACAGTTTGAGCCAAAAAATAATACCACTGAAAGAGCAAAGACTAAACGAATGATTCTTCTAAAGCTTAATTTTTTCATGGTTTGAACTTTTAAGTAGTTTAGTGTTTAAAAATACTGAATTTTCAATCATAATACAGACATGTTTCATATTTTTTAAATAATATGTTTGTAGAACCATGTAATAAAACTGGGAATAAAACCAAATTGATTAATTGATGTAGCAAAAGTAGCTTGTATAAAATCTTATAGAAATCGAATTTGAATATTGATTTTTAGTTATTATTGATTTTCGCAAATATTGTAACCTAAAGTATCAAATCCAATTGCAAAAATTGCGATATTTACTAAATTGAAGTTGAATTAATTTTGTGTTATTGATTTTCGCAAAAAAATGACTGAAATATTTGATTATGGAAGAAAAAAAGGTCGATTTACAGTCGTTGTTGTTTGAGCAACTTAAAAGTCATGCTTCTAGTAACATCTCACTGGTAGATGCGCTTGCCGATTTGTTGAACATCAGCAATGATGCAGTGTATAGGCGTATTAGAGGCGAAAAAAAACTTGATGTTGATGAACTAACCAAAATTTGTACTCATTTTAATATTTCATTTGATGCACTTGTTGGTGCGAAACAGCAAACGCTGAATTTCGGATACATTCCGCTTGATCTTAATGATGCCGTTGTTTACAAGCATTACATGAAGCAATTGCTGCAAAGCTTTACTGCCTTGGCGAAAGCAAATAAAAAAGAGGTATTTTTTACCGCTATTGATATTCCGATGTTCCATTTTTTACCTTACACCGAACTCACCTTGTTTAAGGTTTTTTCGTGGTCGAACAGTACTGGGGCTTTCATAGGTAACTTCGGTGAATTCTGTACACTGATGAAGGATGATGAACTAATAGGTATTTACAAGCAACTAACTGATGTTTACAAAGTAATACCTTCTGTTGAGATTTGGACTGACCGTACTTTTGATACTATTTTGCGACTGATTGATTACTATTTTGAGAGTGGTTATTTTTCTTCAACAGATGAAGCGTTGTTACTTTGTTCGCAACTTCTCGAAATGATAAATGGGATAAATAAATGGTCAACCTACGGTTTTAAAGACGAGCTGCCAGGCATGATTCCTTACCGTTTATACTTGAGCGGTATTGAACTTGAGAATAACTTTGTGGTAATGAAACGGGAACAAACCACCAGTTGTATTACTAAATTATACACCATCAACAGCCCCTTCTTTTTGGTATAATCCATAAATTGTTTAAAACTATTTCCGTTTTCCGAAGGATATCCGGAGAGAGAAAATATCTTTGCAGATCAAAAAAAATAAAGTATGCAAACCTGGTTCGAGTGTAAAGTAAAATACGTAAAAATTGACGATGACGGCCGCGAGCGCAAAGTGAGCGAAGTGTATCTGGTAGATGCCGTATCGTTTACAGATGCAGAAACACGCATCATTCAGCAAATGGAAACCATGGTTCGTGGTGAATTTATGGTTGACAATATCAAAAAATCGAATATCGTTGAAATATATCCCCACGAAAACGGCGAATGGTGGTACAAAGCAAGAATTGGCATTGTAACCATTGATGAAAAAGCAGGAAAAGAGAAGAAAATAAACAACTATTTCCTGGTTGCCGCCGATGATCTGAAGCAGGCACTTCAGCGCCTCGAAGAAGGACTTGCCTATGTGCTGGTTCCTTATCAAACCACTTCACTGGCAATATGCAATATCATTGATGTTTTCCCTTATTTTGAAGACAAAGTGAATGCAAAGATTCCATCAAACCTGAAACCCTTGAAAGAAGTGACAAAAACTCAGGTTTTTGAAGATGAAGACTTGGATGTAGTTTATTCGGCAGATGACGAGGAAGACGAAGAAACCGAATTGGAAGAAACTGACGATCAGGAATAAACCGTTGTAAAATATTTGAATAAAAAAAAATCCGAAGGTTGTGAGCCTCCGGATTTTTTTTGATTAGTTTACCAGCATCGATTTTCGAAGGCCAATCATGACCTTGTAAAAGCAGAACCTATCACGCTGAACAGGGTCAAATTCGTAATAAGCAGTAGCTATACGGCAAATATCCTTTACTTCAGAATAAATAGAATTGATTTCCCGTTTCAATTCGGCTCCCAATTCGTTTTTGCCGTTCAGAATATCAAAGCAGTTCCTTAGTTCAGCCAGTTTTTCGCGGTAAGAAAGTAGCCGGTTGAGCAAATGTTGGTCGATACCCCGGGCAAGAATCACTTGTTGTAAATCACTGTCCATGTTGCGCTTAAATGTTGACATCATTTTGTACAGACTAAAATGATCGCCATTTTTCGCATCGCTGTAATAATCAACATATCCCAATTTTTCAAATGTCTCTTTCAGAAATGGTTTGTCGTAACTGAAATCAACTTTCAATTCGGCGCGAAATACGGTGACGTCTTTCAACGCGGCAACCATCAGTTCGTAAAACTGGCCATGTTTTTCGAGGTGTTCAGAGAGTGATTCTTCTGTAAAATACTGGTGCATAATCGAATTAATTCTTTCCTTCAGATTTGCGGCATATTCAGGCGACCAATTGTGCCTGATAGAAGAGAGTTCGTAGATGTTTTCACTAAATGACTGTGCAATCTTTCTGCATGACAGAATAGTTGCAGTTCCCGTAAGGCAAGTTGAGATGACATTCATAATGAAAAGTGTTAAATTATTGGTTATGCAAAAAGTACAACTTTTAAACTGAAAAAAGAATGTTTTAAAACGTGCTTATTTGTGTTATAGAACAATACACATTCAGGAAAAAGAAAGAAATAAATGATCAGCAATATATCAAAGAAAAACCCTGATCAGGGTTAATTCCGATCAGGGTTTCTATATTTTTGGATATGCAAGCTTATTATTAACTGTTCTTAGCCAATCTTTTACGTTCGTGTTCTTTCAGGTAGATCTTACGCATCCTGATTGAAAGTGGAGTAACCTCAACCAGTTCGTCATCTTTGATATATTCCAAAGCCTCTTCCAGACTAAATCTAATCGGAGTAATCAACCTCATTTTTTCATCGGTACCAGAAGCCCGCATGTTGGTCAATTTTTTGGGCTTGGTTACATTGATGGTTAAATCATCACCACGATTGTTTTCACCAATCACCTGTCCTTCATATATTTCCTGCTGTGGATCGATGAAAAATGATCCCCTGTCAGCAAGTTTACTGATCGAATAGGCAAATGCAGTACCGGTTTCAAGGGCAACCAAAGAACCGTTGTTCCGAATATCGATTGCACCCTTATAAGGCTGATATTCAATAAAACGATGGTTCATCACCGCTTCTCCGGCAGTGGCAGTCAACATATTGGTACGCATACCGATAATTCCGCGTGATGGAATAATGAATTCGAGGTGAATGCGATCGCCTTTTCGCTCCATTATTTGCATTTCGCCTTTTCGCTGCGAGGCCATTTCAACCACTTTTCCTGAATACTCTTCAGGTACATCCACGTGCAATTCTTCGATTGGTTCACATCTGTCACCATCAATTTCTTTAAACAAAACCTGAGGTTGTCCAACCTGAAGCTCGTATCCTTCGCGACGCATGGTTTCAATCAGCACCGATAAATGCAGTACTCCACGTCCATAAACAGTGTAAGAATCTGCTGAATCAGTTGGAAGTACCCGCAAAGCAAGATTCTTCTCCAGTTCCTTTTCCAGACGGTCTTTCAAGTGGCGCGAAGTCACATATTTTCCCTCTTTTCCGTAGAATGGCGAGTTGTTAATCATGAATGTCATACTCATGGTAGGCTCATCCACCGCAATCGGATCAAGCGGTTCAGGATTTTCCCAATCGCAAACGGTATCGCCAATGTCGAAACCATCAATTCCAACCATGGCACAAATATCTCCGGAAACCATACTTTCAACTTTCTGGCGTCCGAGACCTGTAAATGTATGCAGTTCTTTAATTTTCGTACGTTTTACTGAACCATCGCGTTTTACAAGCGAAACGTTCATTCCTTCAGCGATTTCGCCCCGATGGATGCGGCCAATAGCAATACGACCAACATAGGATGAATAATCGAGTGAAGTAATCAAAACCTGCGGAGTTCCGGGATTTGGAACTGGTCCGGGAATATGTTTTACAATGGATTTAAGCAAAGCTTCGATGTTGTCAGTTGGAACTTTCCAGTCGTCTGACATCCAGCCTTGTTTTGCCGATCCGTAAATTGTCGGGAAATTTAATTGTTCTTCGGTTGCGTTCAAGCTGTACATCAGGTCGAAAACCTGCTCATGAACTTCTTCAGGACGGCAATTTGGTTTGTCAACTTTATTTACCACAACAATCGGTTTCAGGCCTAAAGCGAGCGCTTTCGACAATACGAAACGTGTTTGCGGCATGGTGCCTTCAAAAGCATCCACCAGCAATAAAACACCATCAGCCATGTTCAGCACCCGTTCAACTTCACCACCAAAATCGGCGTGACCAGGAGTATCTATTATATTGATTTTAATGTCGTTATAAATAACCGATACATTCTTTGCCAGAATGGTAATTCCTCTTTCACGTTCCAAATCGTTGCTGTCGAGAATCAGCTCCTGCATCTTCTCGTGTTCTTTCATGATGTTACAATAGTAAATCATCTTGTCAACCAATGTTGTTTTACCGTGGTCAACGTGGGCAATAATCGCGATGTTTCTAATCTTCTGCATAGGGTTCAAAAATGAAGGCGCAAAGATAGCCTAATAATCCAATCGAAATTGGTTTTACGGTGAGTGGATGATTAAGTTTTTGTAAATGCTGATCTTTTAACAATTTAGGCACATTAAAATGCAAAACGGAGGACTCTTTTCACAGAATCCTCCGTCTTTCTTCAGAAAAGAATCGGTTGTGGCAGCTACAATTTGTGTATAAACATTACTTCACGTGCCAAATATTCAATCTTGTTCTCTAAATTCATGGCTTTCCTTTCAAAAAAACAGGAACCAATTGGCTCCTGTTTTAATATTACAAATTTATTAGAATTCTAATTTTTGTCGAGTATCAATTTTTTTACAATAAATTTTCCGTCAATTTCCAATGTTACCAGATAAGTACCACTTACCAGTTTCGAAAGGTCGAACCGGATTTGTTCCGATGCTTTGTATTCCTTTCGGAACACTTCACTACCTGTAATACTCCGAACAATTACCTCTGAATTCTGAATTTCTGAAGAAGTAATTTCAAGTGTAACCTCTCCTTTTGTCGGGTTTGGATACATGCCAAACTCAAAACTTGTGGGTATTTCAGAAATGCCTGTTACAATTTCGGCAGATTTCAGACCAAATCCTGATTGAACAACTAAATTTCCGCCGGACAATAACAGTGGGATAGTATTTAGACCTGTCCAATTGCTGGAATACAGAAGTATTTTTCCATCCCAAAGAGTAATGGCAATATCATCATTTGCACCCGGCTCTCCACGATCAGAAATTTTTACCTGAAGTTGAAGATTTCCACCTAAACTTTCGCCAGTAGTGAGATTCTTCAGGTTTGCCTTTGAGGTAAATACACCAGTTTTTGCTTTCGGATCCGAGATATTCACACCCAATGATGACATTGAATTAGTCTTAATCTGGAATAGCTGTGTTTCAACACCTACTTGCCGCCGGAAGATAATATTCATTCCTCCCTGAAGACTAGTGCCTTTTTTATTGAATTTTACATGGAATCCAAAATTGGTTTTCTGACCTGCTGTTGAAGCATAAACTCCTGATGAAAGGGTTGGCTTTATATTTCCACCTCCTGTAATGAAATCACCCACAGGCTTATACACGGTTATTACCGTTTGATCTTCGCCAGTAAAATAACAATTGGCTTTTACTCTTAAATCAAACGTTGAATAATCTGCAGTACCAATATTGGCTGTCCAATTATAAACAACAACACCAGTAGTTATGTCGGCAGGATTAAGTAACTGAGGAGTTAATGACCCAATCGTTATACCTCCGATTTCGAACGTAACACAAGCATTTCGTATATCGCCACTTGAACCGGGTGCATCAGCAACAGATTTTATAACCGCCCGTAATACAACATTTGCACTAGAAGATGTTGAACTTTGAGTTGCCTGAAACTCACCACCAACATATTCAACAAGAGCGTCTTCCTTAATAATTGACAATAATGTTGTTTTGTCCTGTACGTCGAATGCCGGATCAGTATTGTTAAAATCAGCTAAAACCACATGATTCCCAGGTGCCATTTGACCATTGGATGGTTGCGATGGAATCTCAACTAAAGGATAAACCATTGTTGCTATTCCATCCGATCCGATAGTAACGGGCGCTCCCATTGCCTGAGTTCCTACATAGAAGGTGACATCACCACCCGCATTGCCTCCAACAGCGCAGTTCCATGGCGAAATGGCAGCTTTAAACTCAACCAAATCACTGTATTGTTGAGAGTTAGGAGTTACTGTAACTGTAGTATTAGTGGTGATCTTATCAATTGTAATGGTCTGGCTGCAGGAGGCTGTAAGCCCGGCAGGATCTGTAGCTGTCCAGGTGATGGTGGTGACACCAAACTGGAACGGATCAGTAAGAATGGGCGCAGCATCACTTCTTGACCAGCTTATGCTATAAGAACAATTGTCTGACGCCGACGGCAATCCGATTTGGTCCGTCGTAAACGTCTTGGTGCATAACCCCGCATCACTGGCTGAAGTTTTATTTGCAGGACATGTTATTGAAGGTGGTGTATTATCAACTACTGTGACAGTTGATGTACATGTATTGGTATTTCCATGCCCGTCATTTACAGTCAGCGTTACAGTATTACTTCCTAAGTTAGCGCAGGTAAATGAACTTGGATATACCGAAACCATGTTTACTGTTCCGCAATTATCACTTCCGGTTAAGTAAACATCAGCAGGAACAATAGAAGCCGTTCCGGCTGAATTCAAATATACTGTTGTAGATTTGCAGGTTACTGATGGCGGTGTATTATCAACTACCGATACAGTAAATGAACATGCAGGATTACCGCATAGATTTGTTGCAGTAATCGTAACCGTTGTTACACCCACATTGAATGTTGAGCCACTTCCGGTACCACTACCCGAACCTGTTGTTGCTCCTGAAAATTGATAAGTAAGCGTTGGTGCTGGTGTGTCTGTTGCTGTTGCTGTTGCATTATAATTAACAACCGCACTACATGAACCCACTGAACTGTTGACATTTTGGTTACCCGGGCAGTTGGTAAAAGTTGGCGCTGAACATCCAAACTCATAAGCTCCAATATCTGTATTACCAAGCCTTGCCACACCTAAAATATCTGTTGCGGGTGAGCCGGCTGCAGTACCTGTATTATTAGCCGGTGAGCCAATTTGTAAACGCAAACCATCATCACCGGTAATCCAACTATTATCGCCTCCATCAGGATCAGCAGCATTAACGAATAATGGATCAACACCGAAGAGTGAAGTTGTGATAGCTGGTAGTAATCCTCCATTAAAAGCATTGTCAATATCGGAACTGGTAGGAGCACTATTACCCCAAAAAATACAATTCTTAATTTGCACTGTGGTATTATTAACATTATACATTGCGCCCGCTCTTTCATCTGATGAATTTCCATAGAAAGTGCAATTTATAAAGGTTGATGGTCTGCCATTATTTATTACTGCACCCCCACGAGCTGCGCCCCCAATTTGAAATGTTCTATTTCTTGAAAATACTACGTTAGTAAATATAGCATTAGCTCCCAAAGTACCTCCAGTAATAACAGCACCCCCGCCACCAGTTGATGTATTATTTGAAAAAACAACATTTGTCAAATTTGCTGTACCAGAATTACTCAAACCTCCGCCTGTACTAAAAGTACTGGGTGCTGAGGCATTATTCCCTGAAAAAACAATGTTATTAAGTGCTAATGTTCCACCATTAGTAATCCCACCCCCAAAAGAAGCATGACCACTGGTAATTGTCAGGTTATTAATATCCACAGTAACACCGCTTGTAATATTAAATACCCGGCTGCTGTTATTACCTGAAACGGACAACATATTCACTCCAGGCCCATTAATCGTCAGATTTTTATTAATAACAATCTCACCAGTAGTTAAGATAATCGGACTGGCAACTCCTGAAAATGTAATGGTGCTGCCGGGACAGGCTTCCAAAACTGCCTGCCGCAAACTTCCTAGTCCGGCATCATTATTATTGACAACAACAGGGTCAGTTACACAGGTTCCTATTCCCTGTATAGCAAAATCATAATCCGTTTCGTCACAATCATTGTTTGCAATATGAACTGTTGTGGTTTTAATACCTGTTGATGTTGGTGCAAAGCTAACTGTGAAAGTTGCTGAGCCCCCTCCCGCTATGGGTGAGGCTGGCGTTAATGAACCAACTGTAAACATGCCTGCATTGCCTCCTGTTACAGTTATTCCACTAACCGTTAAATTGTCTGTTCCTGTGTTTTGTACCGTATAAGTGCGAACAAAATTGTTGCCGGTAATTACATCTCCAAAGTCAGTTTGGTCTGTTAAAGAAGGTGCAATAGCTCCATCAACAATAGTTATGCTGTTGCCTTGTACGTTTATTTCTTGCGTTACAACTGTAACTATAACTGTTGCACAGGTTGTAGTGTTACAATCGCCACTATATCTGACTAAATAAGTTGTTGTTGTACCCGGAGAAACAGTAAAAGAATCACCGGTAAATTCAAGGGTGCCTCCACATGATCCGCTAAACCATTCGGTTACTGCTCCTATTCCTTTTGAACCGCCAGTAACTGTCAATGTGGTGCTGCCTCCGACACAAATAGTTGTTGTACCTGTAGCGCCGGTTGGTGCAACAGAAGGCTGGTCAACAGTTACATCCTGCGTTACCCCATCTGTATTTGTGAAACAAGGCGCCGTGGCATTTTCTATCCGTACCCAATAAGTGGTGGTGTTGGCTGGAGATACCGTTAGGGTTGAAGCAGTCTCGCCCACTAAGGGTGAAGTTCCAACCACCGCGCCAGTACCCCACTGGTAATTGGCACCAGTGCCTAAAGTGCCTCCCACTGCTGTTAAGGTGGTAGAGTTGGGGCTGCAAATAGTTGTTGTTCCAGAAATGCTGGTTGGAGCAACAGATGGATTATTTGTCGTAACCGTTACATTGGCTGTTGCTGTATTGGTATTTCCATGATTATCAGTAACAGTCAGTGTGACCACATTCGGGTTAGTTGCAATGTCACTGCAAGTGAAATCTGTTTTACTCAGTGCCATTGATAAAATCCCGCAAGCATCACTTGAACCATCATCAACATTTGCGGGAGTGATTGTCACATTGCCGGTTGCATCAAGTTCGGCAGTATATGCCTTGGCTTTGGCCACAGGATCAACATCATCGACAACGGTAACCGTTGCGGTACAACTTTCTTCATTCCCATCAATACCGGTAACGGTCAGAGTTACTTCATTCGGGTTGGTTGCAATGTCATTGCAGGTGAAAACAGTTTTACTCAGCACCATGCTTGCTATCCCGCTGCTTGCAGTTGACCCGTTATCGATTTCCGCTACTGTTAAGGTATAGCTACCACTAGCGTTCAGTGAAATTGTTACGTTCTTACATTTAGCATTTACTTGTGTGTAATCACTTTCGTACCGTTGAAGATACATTTCATCTTTAAGTGCAGGAGATTGTCCAAACCAGCTTATCCAATATTCACTACCTCCATAAGCAATCGATGGAGCATAAGATGTTGCTGTTTGGGAGTCAATTTTCACTGCAGTGGTGAAAGTAGGCACAAGTGTTCCTGAATATTCCTGAAACCAGATACCGGCAGTGAGAGACGGATCGTGCCATGAAATTGCATAGGCATGATTATCGCTGTTTAATCTTACATCTGGTTTTGCCTGAATTCCCGGAATACTACCAAAAGTTAGAGGACTACCAATCTTGACCCCAGTATTGTCAGTTAAAATTCCTGAAATATTTCCGGCAAAGTCATCATAAACCAATAAAAACTCGTTGGTTAAATCGTTGTAGGCGATAGCAGGATTAATCACACCACTGATGGTTGAATAATTATTCAGGGTTCCCAGGGTTCCATCCGTTTTTATTGTCCTTGAAAACAGATTTGTTGACAGGTCTGCCCAGGAAACAAGAAATTGTGCATCAGTAGAATTGTAATCAATATCAATGGAATAGGGCAACAAATATCCACTGGGAACAGAGCCTAATACGACGGCACTTCCAACAGGCGAACCACTTGTGCCGTAAAATCTTCCGGAAATATTTTGGCTTGTAGCATCGTACCACACAACCAAATAAGTTCCATTGTGGTTCGAAGAAACAGTTGAAGACATATTCCAGCTACCACTTGCCACAACTATTTGAGTTGTTTTCAGCTTAGTGCTTGTATTAATGACCGCCATTACAACAGAGTCTTTCAGCATAACATGACTTTCCTGCCAAACCACTGCAGCGGTATTGCTGGATGCATCATATGCAACTTGCGGTCTTTCTGCGTAATTGAACTTTCCGATGACAATTTCCGAAAGGAGTGCTCCGGTTGTAACAGGTACTCCTGAAACACTTGCAACATCCTGAAAATTGTAATAAATCCGATCCTTTCCGTCCTGATCACCACTCCAGACTACAAGAAAGTTGTTCCCGTTGGTGCAGGAAACCACTTGTGAAAATTGCGACGAATTAAGATTTGTTCCGATTTTGACGTCTGTTACAACTTCAATCGCGCTGGCCTGATTGCCTAATATCAAAGCAAAGAGCAGCAGATATGTAAAAAAGTAAAAATTTTTCATCTGTTTATAATTTGTTTTTTTTCAGATGGAACTCGCCAATAATCATTCTCCTGTGTCCCGATTAATCGGGATGGCTCGTTTCATGGATTCAGGAACTAAGTTTAAACAAATAAGTATGGATTTAACCAACCCGACCGAAGATCGTTATCAAGCGAAGCAAACTGTTCGTCAAATTCGCTGACTGGATTGAATGTATCAATCACTCTATTTTCAGGTATGCCAAAAATAGATTTAGTTGTTTGATTAACAATGAGATGATTGTTAACCATGCCTGATTTTTCATTTATTCTGATTTTTCCGCGCGGAGATTCGATCGCACAGGTTTTTAATGATTTGGAAATTCGTTCTCCTGAAAAATCACCGGCACATCGGGAAAGAGAATTATAAATTATTTGTCCGGTTTCGTATCCTAAAACACTGAATAAATCAGGATTTTTACGATAGTTTTTCAAATACTGATCAACAAAAACCTTATTTTCTTTACTATTGAGATTTTTATTCCACGAACTGATACTTATAATATTCTCCGCTGCTTCTCCCAAATTCACCAGCCGGTGTTCCTCGGTTGAAAAAGCGGTTGTGACGACCGGAATATTTAGTTTACTGAAATGCAGATTCCTGATCATTTCATCAGATTCGTTCCCATGCATGAATAGGTAAATACAATCAGGAGGTGATTGTTTCAGTTTATCTAAGGTTCCTATAATAAAATCTGGATCATTCTGACCGGTGAGATAGGTCTCAGAAATAGTGCCTCCAGCCGTTTCAACTCCCTGACGGAAAGTAAATAAAGCATCATATCCGCCATCGTATAATGAAGTTATGATGGCCACATTTTTACCAAATTTCTCAACCGCATATTTTCCTGAATGATAAGCCGCCTGAAACAGGTTCAAACTATTGAAAAACAGAAAATCATTCTGTTTGCTATCGCTTATCAAATAACTCTCACCAGTATTTGCAATGATTACAGGGAGTCTGGCATTTTTAAAAATGGAGCCAACATGTGATGCAACTTCTGAGTTCAAAACACCAACAACCAGATCAACATTGTTCTCAGAAATAAGCTTATGCGTTTTTTCCTTAACCGCATAAGGTGTTCCAAAATTTACCGGCTCTATGATCAGCTCAATTTTATTCTTTTTTATGGAAGAGTGTTGGTCTATTCCGCTTCTCAATCCATTTAAAAAAGAACCAGGATAATTTGGATGTTCGGCCGATTGTGGTAATAATACGCCAATTTTGACTTTTTCACCTTTTGTATTAAGTACTGTCGCGTTCGTCTGAAAAGGCTGAAGCAGGGAAGCAGTCAACCCTGTTCCTGCAATCTTGAGAAAATTTCTTCTGTTATTCATGGTTCTTAGTTTCTTGAAGGGAAAATACCTTGAAGTGCAATACAATAATTCAATACCAATGACGGCTGCATGTTATTATGAGCCTGCCCACCTCCGGAGTTACTTATTGAACTTGGGTTCATGACAGTACTTCCCGGACTAACGGTAGAAAAACGTTGCTCAATTTTTGATTTTGAAATTGATGGAGTTGGTGGTGGAGTATTAGCTCCGTCAGCATTTACTATTTTAGGTATATGCAGATGCGATGGCATTTCCGCAACTGTGAGCGTATGGTTTTCCTCTCCAGCCCTTTGCCCAAGTTGAATTGAAGAATTATCAACATGCACCGGCGTCCTGCCCCTTAGATCTGGCAAGGCGAAAGTTGTTTGTCCATTGCCTCCATAGGTAGTGCCGAGCAAGGAAAATAAAGCTTGATTTTGGTTAATCGGAAGGATTTGACCATTACAGAATGCCCACCCTTTTGGAGGGAAATTAAAACTGACAATTCTTATTTCTGCTAAAAATGGTTCTGACATAATATTCAAATTTTAATTTTGTGATGGGAAAATTCCGAAAAGAGAAATGATAAAATTGATGCACAAATAGGGCATCAGATTGTCGTGCGGTTGAGATCCTCCTGTATTTGCAATAGTGCCTGCATTCATGTCTCCTAAATTAGCCGGAGTATTATCGTTCGTATATACCCTGCCAATAGTTCCGGCAGCAATAGTACTATTGCTTACACCCGTTGAGTTTCCTACTGAAGGACTATCCAATATACTGTGATTGTGAGGAGGAATTTGGTTCACTGTAAGCGATGTCGTTTCAGATCCAAACTGTTCACTTAAAGTTCGATTGGATAAGCCAGACCCTTGTCCTGAATGAACCGGAATTCTTCCCCGCAAATCAGGTAAGGCAAATGTCGTTTCACCGTTACCGCCATAGGTGGTTCCAATCAAAGCAAAGAGGGCTTCATTTTCTGCTATCGGAAGTAATTGGCCATCACAAAGAGCCCAACCATTGGGGGCAAAATTACCCCCAAACATTTTTATTTCTCCAATAAATGAGCTTGACATAGTAATTATTTTTAAGATCTTGGTGGATAAATTCCCTGTAGGGCAATGATGTAACTTACTCCCAAATAAGGTTGCATATTATTGTGGGGTTGCGAACTTCCTGTAGCAGTTGATGATCCAATAGCTGTATCAGGTGAACTGGAAGAAAACACACTGGCGATCGGAACAACTGACTTGGCAAACAATTTACCTGCCGGTGAATTGGAATCTCCCGCCACAGTCTTGTTATACTTCATTGTGTGAGTGTGAGCAGGCAGTTCCGCCGAAATCAGAGTTGCGGTGGGGCTTCCTCCCATCTCGCCCAACGAACGCGGGGCAAGACCTGGTCCCTGGCCAGGATGCATAGGCGCTCTTCCCCTTAGGTTGGGTAGCCCAAAAGTAGTTTGGCCATTGCCACCATAAGTAGTTCCAAGCAATGAAAAAAGTGCAGTGTTTTGGGAAATTGGAATTAACTGTCCGTCGCAAAATGCCCATCCCCGTGGTGCAAAATTGCCGGAAAAAATTCTAACTTCAGCAAGAAAAGGATCTGACATATTAATCTATTTTAAGTTAATGTTGTTACTTCTATAGAAAAGCAATGATCTGCTATTAATATTTATTTCAGAAAATAATGAAATTGAACCTGATCGATTTGTAGATATTTTGACTAAGTTAAACATTTTTATTTTAGGATATTCATATCTTTATATATTTTTTAAAAAATAATATGAATATCCGATTGTGTACCTAAGATATCCTTTGCCGCCAGCTTCAGCTGACGGATAGAATGTTGAGCGAAGCTAATGGCTTTAGCCACAGTGTTTAGGGCTAAAGCCCAGATCCCTCATCTTCATTTTACCCGTCGGCTAAAGCCAGACGGCAAAGGATATCGCATCAAAATTCAGCTGTTTAGGTAAATAAACGGTTATTCAAAAAAAATAATTTCAAAATTTTATGAAAATAAGTTTCAGAAAAGTAAGCGAAGATGATTTCCCTTTTCTAAGGAAAGTATACAGGAGCACCCGTGAAGAGGAATTATCGCAGGCCAATATGTCTGAAGAAGATAAATCCAGATTCATTGAATTCCAGTTCAATGCACAACACACCCATTACTCTCAGGCATATAAAGATGCGGAGTTTAATCTTATATTACTGGATGATAAACCTGTAGGCAGATTGTATATTTGGAGAACTGAAACGCAGATCAGAATTATGGATATTGCCCTGTTACCCGATTTTCAGGGCAAAGGAGTTGGAACCAGAATACTTCAATCCATTATTCAGGAATCGGAAAAATCCGGAAAGAAAGGAACTATTCACGTGGAGTATTTTAATCCAGCCTTACGTTTATATGAACGATTGGGCTTTAAGAAAGTAGATGATTCAGGCATATATTTTTATATGGAACGTCTGCCCAAAACAGTTATCGCCAATAAATTTGGGCTATAATCTTCTATGTAAAAAAAATAGCATCAAAATCTGATTTTGATGCTATTTTTTTATTATTCATGTGACTATTTCACCCTAATAGTTGAAATTTCAATCCAAATTGAATTAAAAAAAATTGGATATGGATCCAATTGCATCTATTTGTGTCTTTTCTTCAACTCTCTGGCTAAATCTTCAATGCGGTAACCTTTGTGCGATAACAGAACAATCAGGTGATACAACAAGTCAGCGCCTTCATAAAGGAAATTTTCATCGTCGTCGGCCATAGCACCTATAATGGTTTCAACAGCCTCCTCTCCCACTTTCTGGGCAATTGTGCGTGTTCCTTTCTGAAACAGCGAAGTTGTATATGAACCTTCGGGCATTTCGACTTTGCGCTGGTCGATAAAATCCTGCAAATATTCCAGAAACTGAAGATCACTTTCTTCATTTTCTTCACCCCAGCAGGTATCGTCACCGGTATGGCAAACCGGACCAACCGGGTTAACTTTTATCAGAAGCGTATCGTTGTCGCAATCCGGAGCGATTGAAACGACATTCAGGAAATTGCCTGATTCTTCGCCTTTGGTCCATAAACGGTTTTTGGTGCGGCTGTAAAAAGTCACCTTACCAGTTTCTTCGGTTTTGGCAACTGCTTCTTCGTTCATAAATCCCAACATCAAAACAACATTGGTTGTATTATCCTGAATAATGGCCGGAATGAGTCCGTTATCAAGCTTGGTGAAATCTAATTGAGTATTTTCCATATCTATTATTTTATTTTAAGTCTTTTCAACATTGAATTTTTCTGGATATTTCCAAAATAATTATAGGTAAGAACCAGAGATATGTAGTTACCTTTTAGACTGGTGCCCTTCTCATTATTTAAATTCACGAAATTATACTTGGTTTGCAATCCAACAAAACTCATTTTTTTTGAATATATTCTATATCCTAAACCAAGGTTAAGATTTAAACTTCCGAGAGTTTTACTATCGTTTTCTACCTCAGGATCGCCTTCAATGGCGTCCATAATTTCTGCTCCGATTCCTCCAAGTAGATCCAATTCTTTTTTATAATTGTTTGTTAATTCATACGCCCCATCTAAACCAACATAACCGCCAAATTGATAATTGGTTTCGACAATTTCATCTTTAAAAACAACGCTATATGGATTTGCGGGTTTTCCAGGTCGAAATGCAAGAGTCAGGTCGTACTGAACTTTATTAATTTTAGCACCAATCTGAAATCCAAAAATTGGTTTTATTCCTATGAATTCATTCAGATTGGATTGTGGCAAGAAAATACCTGATAGAATTCCTAAGTTCCCTTCAACCATTTTATTTGTTTTTCGGATCTGCCCGTTATAAACCTCCTGAAGTTTCGCATCAGTAACTTTTTGATCCTTCAGCATTTCCCAGAAAGCATCAGTTTGATTCGAATATAGCAGACAAAAGGCTCGTTCAACTGGCAACAAATCAGCCATCTCAAGTAATGAATTTGCCCAAACTACCGTCAAATCATCGAAAGGAGAGTTCAACGAAATATAACCGAAAGGGATTTTATACCGTTCATAAACCTGTTTTGCATTTGGCTCTTTGGCGTAATCAAGCCGATCAAGATATAGAAAAACAAAGTCCATAAGGTAATCTTTATCCATCCATATATCGCTAAATGTTCGGCCTTGAATCTGTGTCAAAACTTTTAAACGAAACAAAGGCTCTGTTGTTCCGCAAAAATCTTCCCACCTATTGGAAACAATGGCAATCGAATCATAATTTTTCTGTCCAAAAAAACGTTCAATCAATCTTGAAGAATTGAAAGCAACATTTTCACAGTTGGGAATTTGAGTTAATAGTTCTTTGTCAATATTATTTTGAGCGAAAGTTGCCGTTGAAACAAAAAGCAAAAGAATAAAAAGGGCTCTTTTCATTGTGTATAGAGTAATTATCGGATTGGAATATTTTTGGCCCGAAGGTAGGCTTTCAAATCGGGTATGGCAATTTCCTTGTAGTGGAAAATACTGGCAGCCAATCCGGCATCGGCTTTTCCTTCAGTAAAAACATCCACAAAGTGATCCATGTTTCCGGCACCACCCGATGCAATGATCGGAATGCGCAACATATCCGACATTTTTGCCAGTTCCTTGTTGGCAAAACCAGCTTTGGTCCCATCGTGGTTCATCGAAGTAAACAAAATCTCACCAGCGCCGCGGCTTTCGCCTTCTTTGGCCCAAGAGAATAGTTCTTTTTCCGTCGGAATGCGACCGCCATTCACCGTCACTATCCAATAATCGTTTTCGCCGCGCGCATCGATGGCCAAAACCACAAACTGGCTTCCGAAGTTCAGCGCCAGATCGTCGATCAGTTTCGGGTTGCGAACTGCTGATGAGTTGATGCTGATTTTATCGGCACCGGCACTCAACAGTGCGTCGGCATCTTTCAACTCGCTGATTCCGCCACCAACAGTAAACGGAATATTGATTTCGCGGGCAATACGCTTGACCAGCTCCACAAAGGTTTTGCGGCCTTCGTGCGTGGCGGTAATGTCAAGGAAAACCAGTTCGTCGGCTCCCTGTTCAGCATACAGCGCACCCAGTTCAACCGGGTCGCCCACATTCTGAATATTGATAAAATTGATGCCTTTCACGGTCTGACCGTCTTTGATATCCAGGCATGGTATGATTCGTTTTGCTAGCATTTTTATAGTTCCAAGTTTCAAATTTCAAGTTCCAGGTTAAAATCATGTGATTCATCTTTAGTCTGTAATCAATAGTTTCATTCCAAGTCCAACCACAATCGCCAATGTAAATGACACCAATGTTCCCAACAAAAAGTACTCGGCTTTTTGATTTCCTTCGTGCTGTATTTCACTAAAGCGGAAAACCGATTTGGCAGCTACCAGAAATCCAATCGCCTGAATTTGTCCGGTAGTCACAAATATTACAATGAGTATCCGTTCAAATATTCCGATCCACGCAGAGACATTCAATTGCACCGCGTTACTTTCTGATTTGGTGACTGATTTTAAAAACATTCCGGTCAAAATCCCCAGCGGATTGGTAATCAGGACAAACCCAGATGCGTATAACCAGAAGTAAGCAAAGCTTTCAGAAATGGTAATTTCGGTGAAAAATGAGGCCAAAATCCAAAGTATGCCTATATGCAACATCTGATCGGCCAGAAAAAACCACATAGTAGGTTTTACTTTCGATTTTAAGACATCGATCAGATAGTGAGTCAGGAAGATAACCGGCACAAACCACCAAAGTTTTAATTGTAAAGTGAATAAAACCGGAAGAATAGACGCAATCAATGTATGAAGGATCAGCTTTTTCGATTTCCAGCCATTTTCCTTTTTATGCGAAACCCAACTTGATGGCTGTAACCAAAAATCGGCAAGCAAATGCCCGGCAAGCATTGGGAAAAATAAGCTAATCAGTGGATCCATAATTTTGATTAATCAGGTTTTTGTACCGCTTCAAAAATCTTTCAATGGTTTGCCAATTGGCTGTTTTTAACGATTTACTTATAGCTGGCTGACTAACATCTAAAATATTTGCAATTCCAGCCTGATCCAATCCCTGCATCTTATAAAAGATAATATTAGATTGTATTTTCGTAAATCCGTTTATAATTGTATCAGCAAAATAACAATTAGTTTCCAGCTCATCATTTAATAACGGATCTTCAGTCTGAATCAATAAATTCAATTTTCTGCTCTTTAATTGATCGAGATTTTTGCCGGAAATTTCAAACGCAGTACCTGTCGAAAACAAGACATTTTCATTTAAAGTTGAAACCTGCCCAATTCCAACAGAAACACGAACGTCGTTTTTTTCATGAATCCGCTTCATCTCAATTCGAATTTTGATTGCAATTTCAAGTGCATCAACTGGTTTTGTAGCCAGTTGAAAACTATCTCCCCTGTAAAATTGAGGAAGAATTAGAATCCATTCATCTCCCAACGATTCTATCTTCTGCTGATACTCTTTTAACTCGTCAGCCGATAGCAGCGACGATTCTATAATATCGCAGGTAAGTACAGCTATTTCGTGATTTGGGTCCATCATGCAAATATAACCAATTTAGGCTAATAATTACTTTATAACCTATAAAAGTTATATTTTAATTTATAATCCATTAAGGTTATATTTTTTAATTTCTTCCATGCTAATCCTTCCTTCATAAATTGCTTTTCCGGTAATTACACCCGGAATGCCCATTTCATCGAGTTCATAAATATCCTTCATAGAAGCAATTCCGCCACTGGCAATCAATCCGAGATTTGGGAACTTTTCCATTATTTCTTTGTACAGATCAATGCTCGGACCTGTTAACATTCCGTCGCGGGCAATGTCCGTAGAAATTACCTGACGGATGCCTTTGCTCGTGTAGCTTTCAATGAATTCAAGGATAGATAATTCTGAAACTTCCTGCCAACCACTCACAGCAATCATTTTGTCTTTGGCATCGGCGCCGAGAATGATTTTTTCAGGGCCATAAGTTTCGATCCAATGCAGGAAAGTTTCGCGGTCTTTTACCGCAATACTTCCACCGGTAACCATTTGCGCACCACTTTCAAAAGCAATGCGTAAGTCGTCATCCGATTTCAGGCCACCACCAAAGTCGATCACCAATCTGGTTTTTGATGCAATCAATTCCAACACTTTGTGGTTGACTATGTGTTTGGCTTTGGCGCCATCGAGGTCAACCAAATGTAGTCGGGTGATTCCGGCATCTTCAAACATTTTTGCCACTTCGAGCGGATTCTCGTTGTAAACAGTTTTCTGGTTGTAATCGCCTTGCGAAAGGCGAACGCATTTTGCGTCGATAAGGTCTATTGCGGGGATGATTGTGATCATTGGGATGTGAGATTAACGATTAACAATTAACGATTTTTGATTAACGATTTGGTTGAAAGCCGGATGGATTTTGCTTGCGTTTACTCGTTTCAATACTTTTAACAAAAATTGAGATTAATTCATTACTCTCAAGGATTAAATTGGTAACGAATATCTTATCTGAATGAAGTTCAGCACCATCAATTATACGAAGATTGATATAAGTTTCCCGGAGTTCTTTAAGACATATCCCCAATTTGTGAACAAAATCTCTACCTGACTCTGCACTTTGCGCTTCCCCATAATTCAATGCAGTTGACGACCCTGAACGAACTATCTGATCAGACATTCTCTTTCCTGCAATGCTTGGTTTCACTCCTTCCGATAATTTGATAATATTTACAGCAAATCGGATCAATCGTTCTTCTAATTCTTTTGGTGTCATGTGGTGATACTTCGTTAATCGTTAATCTATGATCGTTAATCTTAAATCCTTAAAAAGTTCTCCAATATCCTTGCGCCAACAGTTCCACTTTTTTCAGGATGAAACTGGGTGGCGTAAAAGTTATCGCGGTGCAATGCAGCACTGAAAGGATTGATGTAATTGCAAACAGCAGCCGTATGTTCGCCCACCGCAGCGTAATACGAATGCACAAAATAGACATATTGCTGGTCGAGTGAGGGATCGAAGATCCCGCTTTTCAACTGGCAAATGCTGTTCCAGCCCATGTGCGGAACCTTGGTGATAAATTCCTTCCCCGGTTCCGGCACGAATCGTTTGACTTGTTCATCAAAAATTCCAAGACAAGAAGTATCATTTTCTTCGGAATGGCTGCACATGAGCTGCAAACCGAGGCAAATGCCCAATACCGGTTGTTTTAACTCCGGAATGAGCCGATCCAGTCCTTCTTTTTTCAGGAAAGCCATGGTGGTACTGGCTTCTCCTACTCCCGGAAAAATTACCTTATCGGCTGCCCTTATTTTTTTGTGGTCACCGGTTATTTCTGCATTCACACCCAATCGCTGAAGTGCATTGTTTACAGATTCAATATTCCCCGCGTTGTATTTGATAATGACAATGTTCATAAAGAAGCCTCCCCCTTCCCTCCCGTAAAATCGGGATAAACTCTCCACAAGAGGGGGTATAAAAACATCGTTCTAATTTTTAGCTTTTCCTTCATATTGAAAATAATTTTGTCCGAATCCTTCTTTAAGTCTCCTAAGAGAGAAAGTCTTGTTTCGTATCTGATAATTTTATTTTTTCTCTACGATTCAATAACAACGAGCCAATTGTTGTTATTTTTGCTTTAATAGTTTTCAATCCGGCGCGTTCTTCTAACGGTTAGGAAACCGGTTTCTCAATCCGGAGATGGCAGTTCGATTCTGCTACGCACTACAATTTTCACTTCAACAAATCTGCAATTACCTTTTTCATTTCCTGAAATTCTTCTTTTTTGTAAAGTCTTGTCATATAGACAATCTTTCCGGTTTTATCGACAATAACATTTCGTGTTACGCCAGCGCCTTTTTCAGCGAACTGATAAAAAATTCCCCCTTTCAGATCAAGCGCCAACGGATAAGTAACCGGAATCTGCTTAGCAAACTCTTTTACTTTCTCAACCGGTTCGTCCAGATCGATTCCGTATAAGGCAAAATTTTTGTTGTTTTTGTATTTCTTCCAGATATCGGATTCAATGTGCGGCATTTCTTTCCGGCAAACCGAGCACCAGCTTGCAGTAAATTGCAGCATCACCACTCTGCCTTTCAAATCGGCCATACGAATGGTTTTTCCGTCGGTCGTAGTTAAATCGAAATCAGGAACTTGTTGCCCGATTTTTACGATGTATCCGTAATCGGCAGGAATTTCCTTTACCGGAATTTGTGCCTGAGCAGAAATTGTCAAAAGCAAGAAAATGAAGGTTAGATTTTTCATCGTCGAAAACTTAAAAATTAAATTATAACCAATACCCATTTGAAATGAGCTCTTGCTCCTTCCCTTGTGGGGAAGGTCGGGATGGGGCTCCTAATTAAACACTACCGTCTTGTTCTTATAAACCAACACTTTACGCTGTAAATGTTTAAACACGGCATGCGAGAGTACAATCTTTTCCAGGTCGCGTCCTTTGCGCACCAGCCGTTCAACGGTATCGGTGTGGTTGCAGCGGGTAACGTCCTGTTCGATGATTGGGCCGCCATCCAAATCGCTGGTCACATAATGACTGGTGGCGCCAATGATTTTCACGCCACGTTCGTAGGCAGCATGATATGGTTTTGCTCCGGCAAATGCAGGCAAAAACGAATGGTGAATATTAATGATCCGATTCGGAAACCGGGCAACAAATTCAGGAGAAAGTACCTGCATGTAACGGGCGAGTACAATAAAATCCACCTCATGTTTTTCCAATAATTCAACTTCAGTCGCTTCCTGTTCGGCTTTGGTTTCGGCTGTCACCGGAATGTACTGAAATTCTATATCGAAGCGCCGGGCAACAGGTTCCAGATCCATGTGGTTACTGATGATTACCGGAATTTCAACATCCCATTCACCGGCAGTGTAGCGTGAAAGCATATCGAACAGACAGTGCGACATTTTTGAAACAAAGATGGCCATTCGTGGAATCTGCTTCGAGAAATGCAGCGAATAGTTCATTTCGAGTTTATCGGCAATCAGGGTGTAGAAGTATTCATTGATTTTATCTTCAGGAATGGCAAATCCATGCAATTCCCATTCAACCCGCATGTAGAAAATCATTTCTGCACGGTCAACATATTGGTCGAGGTAAATAATATTTCCGTTGTTTTTGTTCAGGAATTCGGTAACAGTTGCCAGAATTCCCTGCCGGTCGGGGCAATGAATCAGCAGAATCGCTGTATTTTTCTTTTCTCTTAGGGGTTTGATACTCTTCATTTTATAGGGTTCCTTTAGTTGATGGTAGTTCAAAATTAAAAACATCTTTCCGAATGGCCATTTTGATGGCACGGGCCAAAGCTTTAAAAATGCCTTCAATTTTATGGTGTTCGTTTGTGCCTTCTGCCTGAATATTCAGGTTCGACAACGAAGTATCTGAAAATGATTTAAAAAAATGGAAGAACATTTCGGTCGGCATATCTCCTACTTTTTCTCGCTGGAAGTCGGCCTTCCACACAATCCACGGACGACCGCCAAAGTCGATCGCGACCTGCGCCAGACAATCGTCCATTGGCAAACAGTAGCCGTATCGTTCCACCCCACGCTTGTCGCCCAGTGCAAGTTTGAAAGCTTCACCCAAAGCGAGGCCGGTATCTTCGATGGTATGGTGTTCGTCCACATTCAAATCCCCGTCAACCTGAATGCTCAGATTAACTCCTGAATGACGGGCAATCTGGTCGAGCATGTGATCGAAAAATCCCAGACCGGTATGAATATTTCCTTTGCCGGTTCCGTCCAGATTCAGTTCAACCGTGATTTTGGTTTCTTTGGTATCGCGTTTCACCACACTTGTGCGTTCCGGAGCAGCCACTTTTGCATAAATCTCGTCCCAATCGTTGGTAGTCAAGGCACAAAATTCGGCCAATCCTTTCTCCTGAAGTTCGCTTTCCAAAGAGCCATCGTTGATCAGAATTCCTTTTGCACCAAGGTTTTTGGCCAGTTGAATGTCCGTCAAACGATCGCCAATTACATAACTGTTCGCCAGATCGTAACTGCCATCCAGGTATTTTCCCATCATGCCAACTCCCGGCTTGCGGGTGGGTGCATTGTCGTGCGGAAAGTGGCGGTCAATCAAAATATCATCAAAAACAACACCTTCGTTTTCAAACGCTTTCAGCATTTTGTTGTGGGCTGGCCAAAAAGTATCCTCAGGATAACTGGCAGTTCCAAGTCCATCCTGATTGGTAACCATCACCAGTTCGTACGACAGATTTTTGGCAATAAAATGCATATTCCTGAATACTTTCGGCAAATACTCCAACTTTTCGAGCGAATCGATTTGCTCGTCTGCCGGTTCGGTAATCAGCGTTCCGTCACGGTCAATAAATAGTGCCTTTTTCATGTGTTTTTAATTTGTTCTTTAATTGCCACATGGAACTCGCCAAAAATCAATCTCCAATGTGAGAAGTAATTCTCATGGCTCGTTTCATAAAAAAAATAAATTTCCATTAATGAATAATCAATATCCAATATCCAATTATTTGGAGAGCTTGGATTGCGCGGTTTTTACACTTTTTGCAAAAATTGCAATCAATTCTTCATTTTCCTGAAGAACCGGACTTACAATTTCTTCTTTTAAAAGTCTCTTCCGGCGAAATATTTTTAGACAAACTTTTGTTTCTCTGAGTTCCTTTAAAAGAATTTGAATTTTATGAATGAAATCTTTTTGAGATTCACCTGATTGAGCTTCGCCATAAAGCAGAGCTGGCGCGGTACAACTTCGGATTCCCTGATTTCCCAAATGATTCGCCAACTTTGTATTTGGAAGTATCTCAATAACATCACTTACCAGTATTGCAAATTCTATCAAACGATCTTCCAAATCATACTTTTTGGGTTCCATAATGTGACATCTTTTTGTTGGTTATTGGATATTCAAAATTCAATATTGGATATTTTTTTCTTTTCTTTCTACTTACACCAACGCCTTCAGTGCCTTCCGTAATTTTTTATTTTCTTTAGGCGAGCCTATCGTAATTCTCAAACAATCGTCGCAAAGGGTAATTTTTGAGCGGTCGCGAACAATGATTTTCTGATCGGTCAGATGTTCGTAAATGCCGCGCGCATCGTGCATTTTCACCAATAAAAAATTGGCATCCGAAGGATAAACAACCTGCACAAAAGATAGTTTGAATAACTTCCGAACCATTTTATCCCGTTCAGCAATAATCGTTTTCACCCATTCTTCTTTTTCCTGAAGATGATCCAATAATTGCAGCGCTTTTTTCTGCGTCAGTATATTGATGTTGTACGGATATTTTATTTTGTTGAAAATGCGGATAATTTCAGGATGAGCAAAAGCCATTCCCAGACGAATTCCCGCCATTCCCCACGCCTTAGATAAAGTCTGCAAAATAATCAGGTTTTCGAACTCGTCCAATTCAGGAAGCAAACTGCTTTCAGGCGAAAAATCAATGTATGCTTCATCAACAACCACCAATCCATCGAATCCGGTGATGAGTTTCACAATTTCACCTTTGTCCAAAAGATTGGCCGTTGGATTATTGGGCGAACAAATAAAAATTGCTTTGGTGTAAATATTGGCCGTATCCAGCAATTTCTGAGCGCTGAATCCAAAGTCGTCGTTGAGTTTTACTTTGCGAATTTCCACATTGTTAATGTCAGCTGCCACTTGATACATGCCATAAGTTGGGTCGATGGAGACAACATTGTCAACACCAGGCTCACAAAAAGCACGGAAAACAATGTCGATCGGTTCATCACTTCCATTTCCCAAAAATATCTTTTCAGCAGCAATGTTTTTGATGGATGCGATTTTCTCTTTGACAGCCCATTGCATCGGGTCGGGATAACGGTTGTATGGTTTATTGAATGGATTTTCGTTGGCATCTAAAAAAACCTCCGCCTCACCCGAGAATTCGTCGCGTGCTGAAGAATAAGGTTTCAAAGCCTTTATGTTGTTACGAAGTAATTTTTCCAGTTCCATATATTTCTTTTTGAACCACATAGGCACATAGGTCACATAGTTTTAAATTTCTATTGTGTTCTATGTGTCTATGTGGTTATAATTATTTCTTCAATTCATTTAATCTGAGTGTCACTGCATTTTTGTGCGCATCCAATAGTTCCGCAGCGGCCATTGTTTCAATTGTCGGACCCAAATTCAGTATGCCTTCCGGCGTAATTTCCTGAAAGGTAATCTTCTTCATAAAACTATCGAGATTTACACCGCTGAACGATCGCGCCCAGCCGTTGGTCGGCAAAGTATGATTTGTTCCGGAGGCATAATCGCCTGCACTTTCAGGAGTGTAATTGCCCAAAAATACTGATCCTGCATTGGTGATTTTTTCAGCTACTTCGGTATAATTTCCCATCGCAACAATCAAATGTTCAGGAGCATAACCGTTGATAAGTTCAATCATTTCGTCCACATTGCCCAACACAATTGCCTGACTGTTTGCCAAAGCCTTTGCAGCAATTGCTTTACGGGGCAATTCGTCCAATTGAGCAGCCAATTCCAGAACCACTTTTTCAACCAACGATGCATCGTTCGTTACCAGTACGACCTGGCTATCGGGGCCGTGCTCAGCCTGTGAAAGCAAGTCGGCTGCAATGAAAGCAGGATTTGCGGTCGAATCGGCCATTATAGCGACTTCAGAGGGACCGGCAGGCATATCAATTGCGACATCGCTGATGCTAACCAACTGCTTGGCAGCCATCACATACTGATTTCCGGGGCCAAAAATCTTATATACTTTTGGCACACAATCTACCCCGTAAGCCATGGCGCCAATTGCCTGAATACCTCCCAATTTAAATATTTTGGATACTCCAACCAATTGAGCTGCAAACAATATCGCAGGATTAATTTTCCCGTTTTTGTCGGGTGGAGTGCACAATACAATTTCCTTGCAGCCAGCAATGATGGCCGGAATAGCAAGCATTAAGACTGTCGAAAACAGCGGAGCCGAACCTCCGGGAATGTACAACCCAATTTTATCAATCGCCACCGCTTTTTGCCAGCAGGTTACTCCGGAGGTTGTTTCAATCCGTTTGGTCACCGGTATCTGCGATTCGTGAAATTTCCGGATATTTGCTGCTGCTATGGTAATTGCATCTTTGAGCGCATTATCAACCGAACCCGACGCTTCCGCAATTTCTTCAGCAGTCACGGATATGTTTTCAATAAAAACACCATCAAACTTTTCAGTGTATTTCCGTATCGTGTCAATTCCGCTGGTTCGGATTTCTGTTAAAATTTCCTGAACCTGATTTCTAAGCTCACTAACGCTAAACGTCGGACGCATCAGCAATTTGTCCCATGTATTTCTCGGAGGATTGATATAGGTTTTCATACCAAAGTTTAAAAAATCATTTTCTCAATAGGAATCACCAGAATTCCGGTAGCTCCGGCAGCCTTAAGTTTCCCGATTATTTCCCAAAAGTCTTTTTCATCGATTACAGAATGTACGGAACTCCAGCCTTCTTCAGCCAATGGCATCACGGTCGGACTTTTCATTCCGGGAAGATAGGATTCAATTTCAGCCAATTTGTCATTGGGAGCATTCAGCAAAATGTACTTTTTCTTTTCGGCACGTTGAACCGATTCCATTCTGAAAATCAATTCATCCAGAATTGCTTTTTTTGCTTCTGAAAGATTTGGATTGGCCACCAGAACAGCTTCTGACTTCACCACAACTTCAACCTCTTTCAGCCGGTTGCTTACCAATGTACTGCCAGAACTGACAATATCGAAAATAGCATCTGCCAATCCAATTCCGGGGGCAATCTCGACAGAACCGGTAATTACATGAATTTCAGCAGCAATATTGTTTGTTCTGAAATAATCTTTCAGGATTTCAGGATAGGAAGTGGCTATTTTTTTTCCGTTGAAATACTCGATTCCAGTGTATTCATCATCTTTCGGGATAGCCAAAGAAAGCCTGCATTTACTAAAACCAAGTCGTTTGGCAACAACCACGTTCTCCATCTTTTCGAGCATCTCGTTTTCACCAACAATACCAACATCGGCAACACCCATGGCAACAGCCTGAGGAATATCATCGTCGCGCAGAAAAAGTGCTTCCATCGGAAAATTGGCAGCTATCGAGATCAGTTTTCTGGTTCCCAGCGGAAGTTTAATTCCAGATTCATCAATCAGTTTCAACGAATCTTCGTTTAACCGGCCTTTGGTTTGAATGGCAATTTTTAAAAGTCCTTCCATATTCGATTTCTGTTTAAATAAAAAAAGGCCTACCATAGTGGTAAGCCTTCTTATTGGGTTAATATTTTAAAAAACATCAAAACAATTACTGCCTACCTGCGGATAGAATCACATGATGATGGCCGTAATGTGTAATTGTGTTGTTCATTGTTACTTTTATGAGGTGCAATTATAGTTATAAAATGAAACTAAAACAAGTCTTTAAATTACAGATTTATTGAATTTACGTTTTAGTAATATTAAAAACTCAAATTCTTCAATTATCAGTAAGTCTAAAATGAATAATTTCAGATCCTTGAACGCATAAATCCTGAACCTTTCCTAATGTTTGTAAATAACCAGTTTTGAAATTTGAAAGGATTGTGTATGTTTGTACAATCGATTGCAAAACTAAACTAAAATTTACTGAAATGACAAAACCACTTTCTTTTCTTCTTGTAATCATGCTTGTTGGCATGACCGTATTTTCAAAAAATCAAAAAGACAAAAGTTTTAAGCCTAAAGAAATCAAAAAGGCAATGACTACTGCTGCAATGTGGCAGTTAGCCAATCCAAAACACAAGTTATGGGACTGGACGAATGGCGCATTCTATGCAGGCATTTCGGCCGCTTACAAAACTACTAAAGACAAAAATCTGCTGAATGCCATGATTGAAATGGGTGACAAAAACGAATGGAAACCGGGCCCAAGATTGGAGCATGCCGATGATCATGCCATTTGCCAGACATACATTGATGTTTACCGCATTAAAAAGGATCAGAAGATGATCGATCCGTTTATTGCGCAAATGGACAAATTTCTGGTAACTCCCTATCAAACTAAAGGCATTCAACAAATTACATGGTGGTGGTGCGATGCATTATTTATGGCTCCTCCGGCGATGGTTAAATTATCAAATGTCACGGGCGATAAGAAATACATGGAATATAGCGATAAACTTTTCCACGAATGCTACGATTTGCTGTACGACAAAGAAGAGCACCTTTTTGCACGAGACTTGATGTATGTTATTAAAGGTGATGCAAACGACCGCCGCGAAGCAAACGGGAAAAAGATTTTCTGGTCGAGAGGAAATGGCTGGGTAATGGGCGGATTAACGCTACTCTTGAGCGAACTTCCGAAAGACTATAAGGAGCGTCCATTCTATGAAAAAGTTTATACAGAGATGGCTGATAAAATCGCCAGCCTGCAACAGGCCGATGGACTTTGGAGAGCCAGCCTTCTGGATCCGGCATCCTATCCAGGAGGTGAGGCCAGCGGTTCAGGATTCTACACTTATGCTTTGGCCTGGGGTATTAACAATGGATTGCTGAACAAAGAAAAATTTCTTCCGGTAGTTCAAAAAGCATGGAAAGGAATGAATACATTGATTCAACCTGACGGGCATGTAGGCTGGTGCCAGCCAATTGGCGCTGATCCGAGAATGAATTTTACTGCTGAAAGCTGGGAAGTTTATGGTACAGGGGCATTTCTTTTGGCAGGCAGCGAAGTGATTAAACTGAAGAAATAAACCCGATAAAGTTAAAAGCCAAAAGACGCTGAATATTTCTGCAAAAATAGTACGGATTTTATAAGAATACATAAAATTTAGTTTCTTTGCAGCATAGTAAAAGCTAACAAAGTAGGGAAACTGAAAATTATAAAAATGCGTGATTAGCTATGCAAATAGCTATGTTTTTATCAACCTTCTCAAATGGTTGATCTTGTTTGTGGTAGAAAGGCCGGCCAGAGGGTCGGCTTTTTTTTGCAATTTATAGGGCAAGAAGAGTGATAATACCGATTGAAGAAATATAACAGTCCAATCTTCGCACACTCGATTGGCCTTAACATTCATTTTGGGATTTGATGCCAATGCTGATAATGCTATTTTTCAGTAGTTGGTAAGTTTGGAATCAGAACCAGAAATTCAGGATCACTAGAGAACCTTCAGTTGATCCTTCCTGTACTGCACCGGAGCAACGCCAATCTCTTTCTTAAAATATTTACTGAAATAAAGCGGGTCTGAAAAGCCAAGTTGGTAGGCAATTTCGGAGATGTTGAATTCCGGGTTTTTCAGAAGTTTTTTGGCTTCTGTGATCCTTACTTCGCGGATCAAACCGTTAACCGACCAGCCGGCAACGGCTTTTAACTTCCGGTAAAGCTGCATCTTGCTGGTCTTGAAATGCGCTTCAATCCGTTCGTTCGACAAACTTTCGTCCGAAATATTGCTGCGGATGAAATCGATTACACGGTTGATGAACGGATCGTCAAAAATCAGCAAATCCACTTCATTGTCCTTATTCTGGCTGGGTGCCGAAAGCTGGTATTTTTCGATCAGTTTTTGCCGGTTGGCTAGCAGGGTTCGCACTTTAGCCAACAAAATTTGCTCATTAAACGGTTTCGGGACGTAGTCGTCGGCGCCGGTTTCCAAGCCTTCGAGGGTGTCTTCGATGGTGCTTTTGGCGCTTAAAATAATGATAGGGATATGTTGGGTGAGCATTTCGTTTTTCAGCATCCGGCAAAGTTCAATGCCATCGCGTTCGGGCATCATCACATCGGTAATAATCAGGTCGGGAATGTGCTGGATTGCCAGCTCATAACCTATTTTCCCATCGGCAGCCTCCATCGTTTCATAATTTTCCATGAGCGATTGTTTCAGGTAATACCTGATTTCAGGGTTGTCCTCAACAATCAGGATTTTGATGTCTTTTTTCTTTTTCTGACTTGGATCCGACTCCAAAAACTCCGAAGTTTCAACGTCCTCTGCAACCGGTGCAATGGATCTGAAGTTTATTGAATACGGTATCGGTTCATCAGAAATGGTGATGTAATCATTGTTTTCCAAATGGGTTTTGCCGGCTTTGAAAACAATCCTGAACTGCGTGAATTCGCCTTCCGTACTTTCAACGCTAATTTCGCCCTTGTGCAGTTCCACCAGGTTTTTTACGATTGACAAACCAATGCCCGAGCCCATAGAATCCTGTTTCAGAAAACTTTTGGAATCGACCTGATAAAAGCGGTCGAACAGTTTCTCCAATTTATCGGTCGGAACACCGATTCCACTGTCGCGCACGAGAATTTCGCATTGCATTTTCTCCGGAATATGATTGACAACCAATTGAATACTTCCGCCTTGCAAGGTAAATTTGATGGCATTGCTCAACAGGTTGAACATGATTTTTTCCATGCTGTCGGGATCGAACCAGATGGGAAGCACTTTTATATTGGATTTAAGCGTCAGCGTAATATCTTTCCGGGCAGCGCTTTCAGCAAAAGCATTTTTTATTTCTGAAACGAACCCAACCATATCGTATGGGGCAGCATGGAGATGAACATTTCCGGTTTCAATTTTACGGAAATCGAGCAACTGGTTGATGAGTGTGAGCAACCGTTGCGTGTTGCCGTACATGATTTCGAGGTGCTTTTTAAAGTCTCGGCTGATAGCTTCAGTATGAAGCAGTTTTTCGAGTGGTGCAACGATCAGCGAAAGTGGCGTGCGGATTTCGTGCGAAATGTTGATGAAAAATTTGATTTTCAGGTTGTTGATTTCAGCATCCTTTTCGCGATGGACGCGCTCAAGTAAAGCTGCATTTTCAAGTCGTGCGCGCGACAAACTGTATTCGCGGGCCAGATAAAGCAGACCTACAATTATCGCGGCGTACAAAATATACGCCCACCATGTTTTCCAGAATGGAGGAAGCACTTCGATCTTAACAGAAGTGCCTTCGGAATCCCAAACGCCATCGGCATTGCAGGCTTTTACTGTGAAGGTATATTCTCCGGGCGAAAGATTGTTGTACGAGATAAACCGCTGATTATAATCCAGGTAAACCCAATCGGGGTCAACACCTTCCATCAGACAGGCATATTTTACCTTCTCTATCTGCGAAGTGGTCATGGCTGCAAACCGAAACCCGATTACCCGGTGCCGGTTGTTCACTGTAATATTTTTAGTACCTGAAATATTTTCGTGAAGCAAAATTCGCCCATCGACTTTTTGGTTGATGGGCACTGACTGATTAAATACCTGGAAATCGGTCAGCTTTACTTCAGGAGCTTTCTGGTTGGATGTAATCTTTTCAGGATAAAAGCGGTTAAAACCGTTGTAGCCGCCGAAATACAGCTCTCCATCCGATGTTTTCAGGGTCGAATACGTGGTAAAATACGAACCCTGCAATCCGTTTCGGGCCGTGTAATTACTGATTTTATACTCGTTATTGCCAGTCGGTGAAAGATGCGACAAACCATTCATTCCGCTCACCCAAACGTCTCCATTGTTGTCGGTTATAATTCCGGTTATTTCGTTGGAAGGAAGCCCGTTTCCCGTACTGAACTGTTTCCTGATCTGTAATGTGGAATCCAACAGAAACAGCCCGTCCCAGGTGCCTACCCATACATTTTTATTCCGGTCTTCGCTTAAAGCATTCACATAATCCGAATCCACGCTTTTCGAAAAATCTGAAAGCCGTAAGGTGGTTATCCGTTCCTGAAACAAAAAATCCAATCCTCCGCCAATGGTGCCGAAAACAATGGTTCCGTTGTTTAACTCTATCATTTTTCTCACTTTACCCGAACTTAACAGTCCAAAATCGGGACTAACGGTTTTAAACCCGTCGGTATGAATACGTGCAAGGTCGGCAACGCTCACCCCTTCGCCATTGGTGCCAACAAACAGCCGGTTATCTTTCGAAACCAGCAGCGATAAAATATCGTCCGATGCAATGCTTCCTTTTTCTTTCGAACTGTTGAAATTCGCAAACCGTTTTTGCGCGACATTGTATTCGGAAAGTCCGTTGGTTGTTGCCACCCAGATGTTACCGTTAGGGGCGCGTTCCAATGCCCTGACAGTATTATGGACAAGCGATCCTTTGCTCCCCGGAATATGCGAAATAAGTTTAAAAGTTTCATTTATGCGGTTAAAAACTGCGATCCCCCATCCATAAGTCCCAACCCAGATATTTCCATCAAGACTTTCGCAAAACGACGACACAAAATTGTAGTGCAAACTGTTGGGGTTTCCAGGTTCGTTCTGGTAATGCGTAAACAGCTCCATCGTGGGGTCGTATTTGTTCAGTCCGTCTTTAGTGGCAATCCAGTAAACGCCCGATTGATCTTTTATAGCCGATGTAACACTGTTGTTGCTTAAGCTATTCAGGTTGTTCGAAACGGTATAGCTCCTCGAAACTTTCCCATTTTTCAGGTCAACCACATACAAGCCACTTCCCTGCGTTCCAACCCAAATCATTTCTTTATCCAGAAATACCGAACGAAGTTCGTGGTTCGAATAATTAATCTTCTGGTTCCAGTCTGTCAACTCGCTAAATTTGCCCGTTTCAATATTAAACTGAAAGAATCCGGAGGTCAAAAAGAGATTTAATTGGCCCGGTGTATTTTGCCAGATTTTCCAGATAAAATCATCGTTAACTAACCGTCTTAATCCGGAGTCCAGGCGATACTGACTAACCACTTTGCTCGTGGGATCGAAAAAAGTGAGCAACCCGTTTTCGCTGCCAATCCAGAGTTTCCCTGACTGATCGGCAAAAACCGAGGAGACCGAATTAATTTCAGGCAAAACTTTTACACAGGTATTGTTTTGTTTGTTAAAGTAAAACAAACCGTTGGTCGGCGTCCCTATCCAAATGTTTCCTGAAGGGTCGGCAGTGATCATCCCCTTATTTTCGTAGCGGTAGCTTTCTTTCTTTTCCGAAAGAAGGAACCTTTCAAAACAATCCAGCTTTTTATTGTAGCGGTGCAGGTAATTAATGGTGAGTATCCAAAGCTGGTCGTCGTTATCGCAGAATAACGATAGCACAGAATTGCTGGAAAGGCTGCAGGTGTCATCGATATGTTTCGTGTACTGCTTATTCTCAAAACCATCGTAGCGGTTCAGTCCGTTATTGGTGGCAATCCACAAAAAACCTGATTGATCCTGTACAATGCCGTTGATGCGGTTGCTGGTCAGCCCCTGATCGGTGGCAACCCGCTCGAATGTCAACGGAGAATTTTGGGCGCTGATCCGGAAAGTTGGCGGTAAAACAAAAATTAAAAATACTACGAGGAATACTAAAAATTTAGGCATTGGCTATTACAGGATTATTTACACTATATTAACATAATTACAACTTGTATTTTTTTGTCAATTGTTTGAATTTAATCACTCAATTCTTTCGAATCACGATTCAGACTTTTTTTTGCATTTAAGGATGTTACCACCCTTTTCCCTGTTTTGGCTTCAAGCTCTTTTCGTGCCACGTTGGCAACATTACCGCCTTGTCTGGCTATCTTTTTGCTTTCTTCAAAGTTCTTTGGTTCAACCGCTTGCGAAATATCTTTGGTTGAAGCTTCAGCTAACATGTTTAGGATGAGTTCGGTGTTGGTCATATTATCCCGCAGATTTTCTTTTTTCAGTCCTTTAAGTATTTTATATTCCTTAGTGGTTTTACCTGCCCATGCTTTGGTAATAATATCGGTAAGAGTGGCAAATTGCTGACCTTCCTTCAGCCCTCGATTCTTCCATTCCTCTGTAAGTTCTTTGCGTATTTCTATACTTTTGAGACGCTGGTTGATCCAGTTTTCTGAATAGCCCAACATCAGATACTGCTGTAATGCCCTGTCTATAGTTAATTCAGGGTCTTGCATTTCATCTAATCTTTCGTTGGCAATTTGTGCCAGCCACAGTTTAAAAGGTTCGGCGTTCGGTGATGGGATGGATTGTATAAGCCGGAAGAGTTGTTCTGTATCAGCAACATCAGTTAGATAATATTTACCATCGGCCGACAGCATTTTCAGTTGTCCCAATTTTTGGGACAACTCACTACCTTCCATTTTAAGTTTAGTTTTTAAAGCATTCCAATATTTTCGTGGTCTGGGACTTTCGGTCAAAATTTCAATAACATCAATTATTGAAAAATACCATTCTTCCTGGTCGGCATCCCAAAGGGTTCTTACCTTTTTGTCTTCAAAAAGTTTAATTGAATTTTGTGGTTTCATTTTAATAATTTTATTCTCTTGTGTCCTGTCCTATTTTTTTAATGACAAATTTATCAAATCATTTTTCTCTGACACGATTCTTTTTGTAATATAAATCTATCTTGTTTCTGTAACTTTCTATAATTTAGATGTTTTACGTGTATTAAAAAACATTTCAGGTAACAATATTCCATGTAATTGCAATTTTTATCCATTGTACCCCGAAGTTGCTCCCCATAACTTTGATCAAAAATCTGAACCCATGATCAGCCGGAAAAATCCTGAAGTTATTGAATATGCCCTTTATGGGATAATTTGTCTTTTAATCTTTGGATTACTATACCTGATTTTGGGTTGATGGTTTAATAAAAAGTAAATGTTCTAATTCTTTCTCAAAACTAAAATTAGTCAAATTATGCAAAATCAAACTTTTGAAAAACAAAACCTGCTCAAATACGCATGGCTATGTATAGCTTTTGTGCTTTTGACCTCATTGAGCCTTTTTGCCCAGAACCTGAAAGTAAGCGGTACTGTAAGCGATAGCAAAGGAGAAGCGCTTCCCGGCGTAACCGTTGTTACCAAAGGGGCTACTGGTGGAACAGTAACCGATGTCAACGGTAATTACTCCATTACCAATGTAACGGCCAACGCAACATTGGTATTTTCGTTTGTAGGGATGAAAACGCAGGAAGTTGCCGTGAGTGGCAGGGTTGCCATTAACGTAACTTTGCTTGAAGATGCCATTGCCATTGATGAAGTAGTGGCCGTAGGTTACGGCACTGTAAAGAAAAGAGATGTGATCGGCTCGGTGGCCTCGGTTTCGGGCGAAGACCTGAAACAGGTTTCATCCACTTCGTTCACGGCTGCCATGCAGGGACGTGCCGCCGGGGTTAATATACGCGAAACTTCTGGTACGCCGGGAGCGCCGATCAGTGTGCAGGTGCGTGGAGTCAACTCTATCAATACCGGAACTGATCCGCTCTGGATTATCGACGGTATGCCGGTTTACTCCGGAAGCGGACTGGGTCGTACTGCAGGAACGGTTTCACAAAACCCGATGTCAACCATCAATCCAAACGATATTCAGTCGGTCGAAGTTCTGAAAGATGCAGCCGCAACCGCCATTTACGGATCGCGCGGATCGAATGGTGTTATCATCGTAACCACAAAAAGCGGTAAAAAAGAAAAAGGCAAAAGCAATGTAATGTTCGATTATTCTTCAGGAGTTTCTGAACTGACGACTTCGCCTGAATCTATCGGGTTTGCCAATACCACTGAATGGTTCGAAATTATGGACGTTGCCAAAAAGAACGGTGGCCGTGGTGTTTTCGAACCCGGCGATATTTTAACCGCCAACTTCCCGACTTCCATCAGTCGTGCTGATGCTTTGAATGTTAATACCAATTGGTTCGACTATGTGCTCCGCAAAGGAAGTTACAAAGACGCTAATTTCTCTTATACCCAGGGTCTGGAAAAAGGCTCTATTTTTGCATCATTCGGCTATCGTTCAGATAAAGCGGTGAACGTGGGCAACGATTTCGATCGTTTGACAGGCCGTATCAACATTGATCTGGAGCCCGTGAAAAATTTCAAGACAGGCGCCAAGATGAACCTGATGTACACCAACAACTACCGCAACAAAACCGACAATGCCAACCCGGGGATTTCAACCGGTAACGTGGGAGGTTTCGGGTCGGCCATTATGGGAGCGGTTCCGTGGTACCCTGTTTATAATGAAAATGACCCATCGGGCTTCTGGAATCCGGGAGCTGGTAACCTGGCAGTAATTTCGCGCCGCGACCTGATGCTCGACAACAAAAAGACCTACCGTGCACTGGGAACCCTTTATGCTGAAGTCGATTTTCCTTGGGTAAAAGGCCTATCGCTACGCACAGAAGGTTCAACCGATATTATTCAGGACAACAGCACCAACTGGATTTCGGGCAAAGTAATCAATTCGGGCAAAACCTACGTTTACGAAGGCGCTATTACCCGTACATCCTACAACTACAATGCTTATTTAAAGTACAATACTACTTTCAACGAAAATCACAGCATTAATGCAGTGGCTGGTACCGAATCACAAATTACCAGTCAGTACACCCGCGAAATGGAAGGCCGTGATCCGGTTGGATACAATCAGGAATTGGGAAGTACCTCGCCCGGAATCAAAGACATTATGCAGGGGTATCTGGGAGGCGAACGATTTCTTCGGTCTTATTTTGGACGGGCAAACTATAAACTGATGGACAAATACATGCTGGGCGTGAGTTTACGCCGCGATGGCTCTTCCGCCTTCTCAAGCGATGTTCGCTGGGGTAACTTTGCCGCTCTTTCAGCAGGATGGATTATTTCAGAAGAAAAATTCTTTGAACCGTTAAAAGGAACAGTCAACCTGTTGAAATTGCGTGGCAGCTTCGGGCAAACCGGTAACGAGTCTATTCCCGGAAATCGCAACATCAATACCCTGAACAACAGTTCTGTTAACCGCTACGGAACATCCGAAATAATGAGTGCCGGTACTTCCATATCAATAGGCAACCGTTTAATCACCTGGGAAACCACCGACAGTTACGACATGGGAATCGATTTCGCCTTGTTCAATAACCGCATTTCCGGTTCATTGGCTTACTACATGCAAAATGTATCCGATATGTTACTTCAAATCTCCACGCCACCTTCGGCAGCCATTGGCAGCGTTTATGGCAACGTGGGCGACATGAAAAACTGGGGATGGGAATTTAACGTGAGTTCGGTGAATATCGACCGGAAAGACTTTAAATGGAACACTTCATTTAATTTTTCAACAAACCACAACGAAATTTTGAGTTTAACTCCGGAAATGGAACGTCAGAAAGGCAACACTTTATTTGTTGGTGGAAGCCTTGGCTTATATAAAATGTCCGAATATGCCGGAATTGATCCGGAGCGCGGCGTACACATGATTTGGGAAATTGACCGCGCCAAATACAACGAAACAGGTGCATTTGTTAAAACAGGTCGTAAAATACCATTTACCGATACCAATTCAACTTTGCACGAAATCGTACATAAAGGCAAATCGAACATTCCAACTTTCTACGGAGGTATCGACAATACTTTTTCATACAAAGGTTTTGAACTGGGTGTATTCTTTACCTTCTCGGGCGGAAACTATCTTTATAATTCCCGCGAAAAAGAATGGACAGCTCCATCAAACGGTTATTGGGTGAAAAAACGCGATTTGTTGACCAATTCGTGGACTACTCCGGGCCAAACCGATGCCAAATATCCGCTGTTATTTATGGAAGGATTTGCTCCTGCAACAACGGCATGGGATTTAAATGCCATCGACCCGAATACCGGTCTGACCGGTTGGTGGAAAAACCCCGACATCAACAACCTCGTTCAGCCCAATGCCAAAGAAACTTACGACAAAAACGGCGCCCGACAGTTAACCAAATACCTCGAAAAAGGCGATTATTTGCGTTTGAAATCGGTAACTCTTGGATATAATATACCTAAAAGGATTGCTGCTAAAATGTATATGGAAAACCTGAAAGTTTACGGCTCGGCCACTAACTTGTTTACCTTAACCGAATATACCGGTTTTGATCCTGAGACAGGCGCCAATGAATCTATTCTGCCGTCTGTAAAAACTTTCAGCGCTGGCGTTACTGTAACTTTCTAATTGTAATAATTTAAAATTGAAACCATTATGAAAATAATAAATAGCATAAAAATTGCAAAGCTGATGTCGGTATTTGGCCTGACTTTACTGCTGACATTTGCCGGATGCGAAAACGAGGAATTCTTCGAATTGGATGGGCCGCCGGTAACAAGCTGGAGAACCATCCCTGACATGGAAATGGGAATTGCAAACGCCTATCGTTTAACCATTGTGCAGAACGAGAGCGCCTGCTGGAACTTTATGCCCTTTGTGCACTTTGGGCAGAGCGACATTGTACGCGAAATCAGTGTGAACGGCGGCTGGAATTCGAACGTTACTTATTCCAGAGATTTTCAACAACGTATCGGACAAACCGACAAATTTTCGATTTGTTACCAGGTTATCCTGTATTGCAACAACATGATCGACTTTGTTGACAGCAACCCGTTCCCCGATGCATCAGAAGCTGACAAAACGAAAAACATCAACCGCATAAAAGGCGAAGCTTTGTTTTTGAGGGCATTGGCTTATTATCATTTGTTGATTTGGTACACTCCTGCATTCAATAAAGATGGCGCCAACGATGCTCAATTATTGCCACTCCGGATTAAAACCCCGGTAAATCTTGAAATTGCATTGGATAATACTCCGGCTGCAACCAAAGATGTTTATGCACAGGTTGTAAAAGATTTTACCGAGGCCAAAGCGTTGCTTCCTTTGAAATGGGAAGCCGGTATGCACAATGCCTTTAAATTCGGACGCACGAACAAACATGCTGCAGGAGCCTTTTTAGCCCGCACTTTGATGCAAATGGGTAAATACGATGAAGCACTGACCGAGCTGAATGCTGTTTTGGATGACACGTCTATGCCTCGCACACTGGAAAACGACCCGGAAGTCAACTGGCTAAACAACAGCGCAACTGCAGCCTGGACAAGCAGCGAAATAATATGGTATGGCTTTTATGCCGACATCAATTTAAGCACAGCTTTCAGGCACAATATGATGTTCCATTATTTCGACAATGTTATTTTTCCGAATGTTGACGACTGGCGCGACTGGTGGATTTGGTCGCTGAATACCAAAACAGTAAAACGTTGCGGAATGTTGGCCGATGACAATTCGGTTCCGGCCGGTTGGGCAAACGACAAACGTTCGAAATTGGTTCATCGCTGGGAAGGTTACGACAATAGCTTGCCATCGACCACCAAATACAACTACAAATATTTGGTCAATCGCGCATTCGAAGGCAGGGTTGGTAAAATCGATCCGGTTTACATGAGCAGTAAATACTTCCGCGTTCCTGCATTTGGACAGGCCAAAACAGCAGCCCCACAAAACCTCCCGATTATTCGCTCTGCCGAATTGTATTTGTGGCGTGCTGCACTGAAACAGATAACCGGTAAAGGCGGACAAGCTGCTGATCTGAACAAAGTCCGTCAACGTGCATGGGATACTGCCAAAAGTGGAGCTTACGTACCTTTGACTGATGCTGAAGCCAACTGGGAAATGATCGATCAGGAATGGATCAAGGAAATGAATTTTGAGGGCGACCGCATCATCTGGCTGCAAATGTTCCGCAAACCAATTGGTCCCGGCGACCGCAGTGTGCCTGATGTAAATGCACCTTATGCCAACTTCTTCTATCCGTTACCACTTAGCGAAACCGATTTTAATAAAAAATAACGGCAATAAAATTCGATATTCTTATTTTTGACTCACCTCACCCTGGTGTGGTAAACGAATCACACTTGGGGTGAGTAACAAAGGTTAATAATTGATACGCTATCAGCATTTGAAAAACCTGACAGCGTATTGATTTAAAAGTGACTTTTGAGACAAACTCATTTCTCTCATGTAAACTGCTGACGATGAAACTAACCCAACCAACCAACCAACTATCCCGCCGGAATTTTATCCGGGCTGCGGGACTCGCTGCAACAGGCTTTGCGCTTTTGCCTTCATCTGTTTTCGGTTTCAGAAATAATAATTTTTCTCCGGAAGAAAATGTAATTTTTAATCCTACTCCCCATTCTTTTAAAAGTGAGCCGGTACGCCTGAAAATGCCTTTTCCAAATTCATCCGCATCGTTCCTTGTGCGAAAAGACGGGGAAGAAATTCCATATCAGGTTGAAGAAATCAACGGAAAAAAACAGATTTGGATTGGTGGTGATTTTGCTCCCGGCGTCAGCAATCAGTTTGAAGTTGTTCCGGGAACTCCCAAATCCTTCCCAAAGAAGGTGTCTATCCGCAAAGAATCCACCTTTTTTATTCTTGAAAACGAAAAAATTTCGGTAAAAATACCTGCCCGCGCCAGCAAAAATATTCCGGGCCCGGTTGACGGAATTAAACTGGCCGATGGAATTTGGGCTGGCCAGAGTTTCTGGAAGACCGACAAACGACTTAAAAAATATTCGGCAACGGTTATTGGCGACGGAACCATTTTTGCCAAAGTCCGCCTTCGTTACGATTTTGATGAAATGGCCGGAGCAAACAAAGATATTCCTGCGTTTGCTGAAATCGACATACTGCTGGCACCGGAATCGGAACATATTTCCATTTTCGAGCGCCATGAAATGGGTGTCGATGATTATTGGGAGTTCGAAATGAGTCACGGATGGTCGCCCCGGAAGGGAATCAGCAAACACTATAATGATGGTCCCGGCGGAGATTCCAACTATGTGGTTCCTGCAATGGATCGTGATTTGGTGCCTTTCGAAAGTGTTTCGTTTGCTCCCGATTTGTACATCAACCTGATTCCGCGCTGGAACCAGCATTTTAAAGATGGCTGGGCATTTGCGGCCTCCGACGGCCTCCGTCAGTTGAGTGCCGTAGCCGTAAAAGCCAGCGTATGGAAATGGCCACACGACAATAACCTGCAATGTGTGGTAAAACCCGAGGGAAATTATGCCGGAATCCGTTGTTCAACCTGGTGCGGTCAGCGGCTTTGGTGGCTGTCTGCTTCATGGGAACCAATGAACACCGAATACATTCGCAAACACGTTTGGGAAAACCTTGATAAAATCAATCACGACTATATCCTCGATTGGCCAGGGAAACCAGTTAAATGGCGGAGCATTAATCCCTACAATTCGGAGCAAACCAATCCGACCCACACCATTCGACGCATTGGTAAAGAGGCTATGAAAAATGCCGGTCAGCCTGCCGATGAAACTACGCTGATCCGGTTTCAAACGCTGATCCATAACGATTGCTGGGCCAGTTACTGGGACTATTTTTCGCCCGAAAATCCCAATTTCTTTACTGATTATAACCTTGTTCCAATTGCGCTGGCGACCAATTTGAAAGAGCATCCACAGTTTGAAGTATTCAGGAAACTAGCTGAAGATAAGTTCAAAGAAGATCTTTACCACTCGATTACTCTGCCGGGTGGCGCGGGGCAGGAATGCCCCGGATACAGCCACTACGGTATGTCGCTTTGGCGCGAAATAGTGGAAATGGGCGAAAAACACCTGGACTTCGACATGAAATTCATCAACGAGCGGCTCGAAGCTTCCGAAAAATTCTATCAGCGAATAAGTTATCCCGATGGCGAAATACGCCGCGGTTCACCTATGGGCGATTCGCACCCCGACCGTTCAGGAAAAACCGGGATGCCAAAAGTTGAAGTGAATCTGGATTTAGTGAAAAGCTGGAAGACTGAAGAATTCCCGGGATTTGGCGTTTTGTTTGCCAATCGCCCCGGAACCGATCGCGAAACCTATTTGAGTTTCAAAAGTGGTCCTAACCGCTGCCATTATCACGGCGATCAACTGGCTTATCAATATTGCGCCAATGGCCGCCCGCTGGTGGTCGATCATCATTGCAGCTACCGCCCGCGTGCCGGACAGGAGCACATGCACAACCGCCTCGCATTTTTTACCAACGAAATGCCTTTTGCCAACATGGACGGTTATGAACGGGTTTTGGCTTTAAAAACTTCGCCGGAAGTGGATGTTGCAGTTGGTCAGGTGGAGAGCAATCGACTTCGAAAAGTGGAACCACTTCCTCCTGAAATCTGGGATGCCCGTTATCCTCAACTGCAATTTGATGAACCGCTGGTTTATCGCCGGACGGTGGTTTTGATGAAAAACGGCGATCAGGATTATTTTGTTTTCCGCGATCAGTATTGGGCCGACCGACCGCTAAAAGCTGCTTACTGCCTGCATACCTATGGCGAAACTCCGGTCAGGAAAGGTCAGATGATCGACTTTGGAAAGTTGTTTCTTTTTTGCACCCATCCCGATTTCAACATGAAAAACTTTGATTGGTCGCACGAAAATGGCGGCCACGAGGAGACCAAAGGAATCCGGCTGGAAATATCTGGCCAAACTGGTGAAATGATAACCATGATGTATCCCGGAAATACTCCGCCTGAAATGAAAAAAATTCCAAATGGCGTGCAGGTAGGGAATGATGTAATTGTTTTCAAAGGCAATCAACCTGTTTCAGCAGAAAGTTCAGAAGTGGTCAGCATCAGCCGATCGGGTAAAAAGCTGTTGAGCTTATCCGGAAATGAAATTGATTTAAACCGCTCGCAAGGCGAAATAGGTTTATTTGTCCCCGATGCCGGATATCCGTTTGGCGACATTCCTGAATGGCTGGCCAAACAAAGAGCCGGAAAACCAGACTGGGCTGTTCAATTGCCATGAAATACAGCAAAATAGAGATAACCTCCAATAAGGAGTACAAAAACAACTGAAAATGAAACAGAATTTTCGTAAGAATAATCATTGCAGAAGAATAGGTTTAGTCATTGTGACTGTTTTTTTGTCAATCAATCTGTTCGCCCAAACCCATCCAACCAGCCCAAACACCCTGCCTGTCGCGTGGACCAGCTACCAAAAAGTGGCGACCTACGAGCAGGATTTTGCCGATATGAAAGCGCATGGCGTTGGTTTGGTTGACATGAATGCCCGCGATGTGGCCGACTCCCGTGAAAAACTAAAATTGGCAAGGCAGTTCGGCATGAAATACCACATCAACTTACCCGATATAACCGAACGTGCCAATCTGGTTCGCGAAGAAGGCTACGAACCGGTTGATGCGCTGATGATTGGTGGCGTTTATCAGCGGAAAGCCATCGACAGGCACTTATTTCAGTTTAAGGCCGGGAAAAATACGATCATTATTGAACCGCCTGTTTATAACAAGGCATTTGCCTACACCGAAAACGACGGAAGCACCAGCGAAGCTGGACTTGGCGACCGAATTGCCCATTATTATCCGGAAATGACGAATCCGGTGAAAGCCGAAATTGTGGTTCCACTCAAAAAGTTTGACGGCAGGCAGCACCTCAAAATTATTACCGCCCAAATCACCGAAGCTCCGGCAGGATCAAAACCCGAATTTGACAGTGTTACCCCGGATATGCCGGTAGCATCGGAAACAAAAAACCGCAAACTTTATCAGGTTTCGTTTGATTTAACTGGCTTGGATGCTGCTTTGCTCAATCAGGTTGGGATAGCTGTTTACTGGCCTTATCATGGAACCAGGAAATACTGGTTGTTCGGTCGTGGAAATGTGAGCGCTGCCGCCAACACCACTAAACAGGCGCTTCAAAAAGTGGTGCAAAAGGAGTTGGCCAAATGGACAGAAGCCAACAACGGTAATTTCCCTTCCGACGTGGTCGTGGCAGTTCGCTATGGTGACGAATGTTTTTACATCACCGGACATTCGCAAACCAACGGATCGGCGGCGGTGAATTATCCACTGTGGGACTTCAGCGCTCCAACAGTTCAGTCATTCCAGAAACATGCTGGCAAAGCTGAATATCCCCGCACCTGGGGATTCCCCGAAATTTATGGTGAAGCTGCCTACGGTTGGTGGATGTACAATTTACACGAACAGTTAGCCAATCTGGTTGGAACGGTTCGCGAAGAAATCGCTAAAACTGCTCCCGGGCTTAAAGTCTTCAGAAATACCACACGGATGGGCATTTTTGATCTATCCAACAATCTGGACGGCAGCGGGCAGGAACTGTTAACTCAAAATCTGGACATTGTGCATCTTGATCCGTATCCGGTGGTAGGTGGAGAATATACCGAAGCCATTCCGCGCGACATGAGTTATTGTTCGGGACTGGCACGCCGGTACAACAAGTCGCTGGTTCCCTGGATGCAGGCGCATGTGTATGCGAAATTACAACATGTAACTCCCGGGCAGGTTGATCGAATGGCCGATGAACAATGGGCACAGGGAGTTGACGGCATTATCTGGCTGGGATATGGCGATACCTATCCGAATGTAAGGCCCGACAGTTGGAAACGTGCAGCCGCTTTTCACCAAAAACTTGCCGCAGGATTGCCACCCAAGCCCAAAGCTAAACTGGCTGTTTTGAGGTCGTACAACAGCATGGCTTCTGCCAGTCTTTGGGAAAACGGGCTGATTCGCAATCCATTCGACTGGTTGTTGCAACAGTTTCTGGAAGTTTGGTCGGTTCAGCGAAAACAGGCCTACGATGTGTTTGAGGTTCCGCCGGTATTAACCGCTTCTGAAAAAGAAAACCTCGAAACCCAGCTAAAAAATTATACCAACATCGTTTCAACCCTTCCGTGGAAAGGCGCATGGATCATCGACGACAAACAAATTGGCAACACGGTTGATCAGTCGGAAGCCAAAGAATGGCAGCAAAAACTGGAAAAGGAAATTGACAAACGGGAATGGTAGTGACAAAATATTGAGGATTATGAAATTGCGAACACTTATAAATTTTTTATTAGCCTGGATTTTGACCATTTCAGGATTTTCACAAACCAACGTGACTTTGAACGATTGGCTGAAAAATGCTGATTGCCAGGCATCCTTGAAGATCGTACAACACGATTACAATTTCTTCAACCGCCCTGAATCTCATCGGACTTTCGCCTTTGGAAATCCGGGCGACCATCAGGAATTTGAATTTTTGGAGGGCATTTGGCAAATGGATTATCAATCAGCAATTCCGTCTGATCGCCCCGATGCGCTTGAAGTGGTGGCTCATTTTAAACTGATTAAAGGGACTTCCCCTCAAACCAGCATTTCAATTGATTTTACTTTCGATAACTGGTCAAAATCCAACCATGTTTTGATGCCTGCTTCGGCTTACAATGGCAATCGCTTCGAATCCCGCCGGATTCGTTACTCGCCCAAACTGCTCGATTCGCGCGACATTGGGCCGGATAAACCGATGATCATTTCTGATGTTCCGCGTCTGAACATCAACGATGGCTCGTCGCGTATTCAGGATCGTTCGGGCTCGATGAGCGTTCCGGCGATTGGATTTCAATCGGACTCAACAAAAAAAGGCTTTTTGTTGCTGACCCATCAGGGCACTAAGTTTGGTGACACGGGAATCAGCATCGAAGAATCGCGCGACCGAAAAACAGCGGTAATCAGTTTGAATATTCCTGTCATTCTCGAGAATTATCAATATTTCATCGCCGATAATCAAACTGCAACTAAAGACATTGCGCCCGATTTTAAGACTGGCGATGAATTTACCATCAAATTCAGGTTGTATCATTTTCATTCTCCTGAAATTCAAGGTCTGTACAATCGGTTTGCTGAAATCCGAAAAGATCTTTCAGGAGAAACCAAACTGAAGCCTTTTATTCCTTTCTCGTCTTGCTTTTCGGTACAGGAAACCAAATTTAACGAGCAAAACTGGGTAGAGGAGCATGGCTATTATTCGGTTGGAATGCGCGAAAATTTTCTTCAGGACTGGCAAATTGGCTGGACTGGCGGAATGATCAGCACATATCCTTTGCTTTTCGCCGGAAATGAAACCAGCAAGCAGCATGTCATTCGCAATTTCGACTGGCTGTTCCCCAACGGCATCAGTCCTTCCGGATTTTTCTGGGATTCGGGCGAAAAAGGCACGAAATGGTATGGAGGCGACATTCGCAAACCCAACACCGTAAACTGGCATCTGGTGCGCAAAAGCGGCGATGGACTGTATTACGTCATCAAACAGTTGATGCTGATGGAAAAGCAAAACATCGCTGTGAAGCCTGAATGGAAAGCCGGAACGCAAACCGTTGCAAATTCGTTTGTCAGGCTTTGGGACAAATGGCATCAGTTCGGCAACTTCGTGGACAGTCAAACCGGCGATGTGGTGGTGGGTGGTTCTACCAGCGGGGCCATCGTTCCGGCGGCACTGCTTTTGGCCGCACGATATTTCAATAATCAGGACTACCAGCGGGTAGCAGAGGCTTCGGCAGAACAGTATTACCAAAACTTTATAAAAAAAGGAATTACCTGCGGCGGTCCGGGCGATGCCATGCAAAACCCCGACAGCGAATCGTCGTATGCCATGCTCGAATCGTTCATGTTGTTGTACGAATCCACCCTCGATAAAAAATGGCTGGAGCGAGCCGAAGAAATGGCCAATCAGTTTTCGAGCTGGGTGATGCCTTACGATTATCAGTTTCCGGAGAACTCGACATTGGGAAAACTGGGTGTTCAAACCACCGGAATGGTGTTTGCCAACACACAGAACAAACATGGAGCCCCGGGAATTTGTACCCATTCGGGAATTGCTTTGTGGCGATTGTTTCGTGCCACCGGAAATACCCGTTACATGCAGCTTTTAAAAGAAATTGCGTTTGTTATGCCACAATATTTGTCGCATCCGTCGCGGCCAATCGAGAAAATGAAAATTGGCTGGATGTCGGAGCGGGTGAGTACCACCGATTGGCTGGAGGGCATCGGCGAACTGATGTACGGCTCAACCTGGGCCGAAACTTCGCTGATGCTGACATACATCGAATTGCCGGGTGTTTACGTGCAGCCCGACAAATCGTATATCTGCGCAATTGATAATGTGGAAGTTCAAATCATTCAGGACAAACCACGATTGCTGAAAGTGAAACTGACCAATCCAACCAAAGCACATGCAAATGTGAAGTTGTTTGTCGAATCATCGGAACAGGCTCGCATTCCTTTGGGCGAAAATGTGCTGAAGGATGGACAGATCATCAGCTTGCGACCAGGCGAAAGCCGCGAAATAGTATTGAAAAAAGAAAAGTGGTCATTAAAATGACAACAAGTGACAACAAATAACCCGAAATAAACACACGAAAACCCAATAAGATGAAAAATACGACTCTCATTACCCTGCTTTTACTGGCCTGTTCATTCAGGCTTATGGCGCAACCCAATGTTTCCGCAATGACTGATCCATTGGAGGTGGTCAAGCTGATTGGCGATAAACTGATACGGGATACGCCGTTTAAATACCGGCTGACACTTCAGGCAAACAATCCGAAATTCGACGGGTTGCAGTTCGTTGACTTTGGCCGAACGTTTGAGACCAGCCTGCCTGCCGTGGCTTATGCCTACACGCATCTGACCGCCAATGCCGATACTGAAATGGTTTTGCAGACTGCTCACAATGATGGCTGCAAAATCTGGATAAACAATGAACTCGTTTATGAAAAACGTGGCAAACACAAATTGGAACTTCTGTTTGAAGAACGAAGTGTTGAGATGGAAAATCAATTTGCCATCAGGCTAAAAAAAGGGGAGAATAGTTTGCTGATCAAGTCAGAAACTTACGGAAACGAGTGGGTGGTTTATCTTCAGCCGCCAAGTTTAAAAGGCGCAGTTGTTTCTGAATCAATGCAATATCCTGAAATTGGCCTGAAATCGGTTCCGAATGTAGATCAGCAAATTGCCGAAATAACCAATTGGCTGGTTATCGGCCCGTTTGCAAATTCCAGCGGGAAAGGAATAAAAACTTTTTATGCTCCTGAAAAAGAACTGGTTTTTGGGAAAATGTACGAAGGTTCCGCGTCGCCAATCACGTGGACGATTCCGAAAGTGGAGGTTTTGGGCGACTTGATTGATCCGCTGCCATGGGGAACAAATTATACCTGGAATTACCACAACGGCGGCGTTGCCTGGGCCATGCAGCAGTTGGCCGAAGTAACAGCTGAAACGAAATACAATCAATACGCCACCAATTTTTGTGATTTTCAAATCAACAGCGCCCCGTTTATCGAATATCAGGTAAAAACCTTGCGGGCTGTTAATTCGGCCAACAATGGATTTTTGTTTTCACCGCTGCTCGATTTCACTTTGGCTCCGGCGCTTCCGTTCATTTATAAGCTCCGGAAAGAAGATTCGTTTGCCAATCGTGAAGCATACGAAAAATACATCAGCCGCATGCTGAAATATGCCAAAGACGAGCAGGTTCGTTTTCCCGGATCGAACATTTATACCCGCCTCACTCCTGAAAAATACACTACCTGGGTGGATGATATGTTTATGGGAATTCCGTTTCTGGTTCAGGCGGCACAATATGCAACCACTCCGGAAGAAAAAAAGCTGTTTTTAGATGATGCTGCGAATCAGGCCGTCCGTTTTAATGAGCAGGTTTGGAACAAAGAAGCCAACCTGTATATGCATGCCAAATATTCGGAGAAGGACGTCAAGCTTCCGCACTGGTCGCGCGCCAATGGCTGGGGAATCTGGGCTACCACCGAAGTGCTGAAAGTGCTACCGAAAAACCATCCGAATTACAAAATCATATTGGCACATTACCGCAAACATGTTGACGCGTTGGTTGCCCTTCAGAATAAAAATGGTTTTTGGCTGCAAGTTTTGGATCGCCCCGATTCGCGTGAAGAAGTTTCAGGAACAGCCATTTTCACCATGACCATTGCCCGTGGAATTACCAACGGCTGGCTGAACGCTAAAAAGTACAAACCGTATGTGCTGAAAGGCTGGGAAGCATTGAAAACTCAAATCGAACCCGATGGAACCGTGCACAATATATGCTACGGAACCATGTGCTCTGAAGATATAAATTATTACCTTGACAGGCCATTTTACGACAATGACACGCATGGATTGTTTGCGGTTTTATTCGCCGGAATTGAAGTGAGTAACATGAACAAAGCTATATTGAAATGACTAAACTAACTATCCTTTTTTGCCTGTACCTGTTTTCAGCCTGTGCGCCATCGCATCAAAAGAACACGACTCTCCAGCCCATTGTACTTTCCGAGCAGGAAATTGAAGTCGTGCTGAAAGAAATCGAACGATACGAACCGAAATACGATTCGGCGGTCCATTTGGTGTGGGCAACACAAAACAAACATTACCATTCCGATTTTCAGGAAGAAACCAAAGTGCACAGTGTCAGGTCGTCGTTAGGTTATGCCGAAGCCTTGCTTAATTCACGCAAATCCGAATTTCGTGAACGTGCTTTTGATGTGTTGCGCGCAGTTATTGCCCTTCAGGATCAGGATACGGAATCGAAAACCTGCGGTGTTTGGCCATATACCCTTGAAGAACCTCTTGCCACCAAGAAAACTCCTGCCGATCGCAACTGGGCCGATTTTTCGGCAGTGCCGATCATCGGAATCATCAACAACCACAGCGATATTCTGCCCAACGACCTGAAAGAGAAAACCCAAAAAGCGCTTTTGCTGGCTTCGCAAGCCATACGAAAGCGCGATGTTCGCCCTGATTATACCAACATTTCGCTGATGGGCTTGTATGTTTGTTACATGACCGCCGATATGTACAACGATGCCGGCCTGATGGATTATGCACGTAAACGCCTCAAAGCATTTTACGACTGCACGGTTCTGAACAAGGGGTTTATCGAATACAACAGCCCGGTCTATTTCAAATTGTCGCTCGACGAAGTGTTGCGGTTGAAAAATCATGTGATTAATCCCGAAGATCTGGCTATGCTCGAATTTATCTACCACACCGGTTGGAATGTTATTGCCCGGCACTATCATCAGCCCACTGCACAATGGGCTGGCCCGCATGGGAGAGCATACAGCGTTTTGCTTGGCTCTTCAACTTACAACTGGTTGTACACTGCTTCCGGCGGAATTGTCAATCCCGAAACTTCGACAGAATTTTCCAAAGACCAGGATCCCATCCTGAAACATCAGATTCCGGCGGACTTGATACCTTATTTTACACAGCCCAAACTTCCCAGAATGGAAGTTGATACGTTCATTCGCGGAGGACAAAAAATTGAACTGAACCCGCTGGTCTCTTACCAGGAAAGCGATCGGGGAGTGTGGATCGAGACCAAAGAGGTGATCGGTAAATCGTATTTTACCAATGATTTTGTGCTGTCGTCGGCCAATCAGTCGTGCCTTTGGAATCAGCGTCGCCCGTTGATTGCCTATTGGGGAACCACGCAAAAGCCCGTTTCGATGCAAATTCGTTTTCTGCACGATGGATATGATTATGCTGCGGCGAATATTTTTTGCGCACAGGATTCGACCAATGTGCTGGGGGCCATAAATTTTACCACCAATGGCGGCGACCGGCATGTAACCATCGACGTGATACAGAATGCCACCATCAAAGCCACCGATCTGCGCCTGCGGTTCGAATTTACAGGTGATTTAAGCAGCCTCAACTTCACATCCGCCGATATAAAAAACAGAGTAGTCAATGGGACTTCAGGCAAGGTAAACTTCAGGATTGAACTTCCGGTGGTTAGATTCGGAGATTATAGCGGTACATTGACAACTGGCGGTGATGATAAATACAAATGGGTTGATTTCGTTATTTATTCCGGAGACGAAAAGGAGTTTAACTTTGGGGAAATTCAGGAAGCCATCCTGGGATTTTTAGTTTGCATGAAAAATGGTCCAATAAATACGGATAAGAAGGTTGCAGTCAGCCAGTCGGGAGACCAGATTGAATTGATGTGGGAAAGCTTAAAAATCAGAGCGTTGCTGAAACCTTATGCCGAAAAGGTGACACTTGTGCTGAAATAATTTTTTAAATTAGTAGAAAATGTGGACAATAACGAAAATATCATTTCTAATTACACTTGCATGTTTAAGTGGTTTAAACGGGAAGGCAAAAAACAAACGAAGTGCATCAGTATATCAAAACCAAAGTTCTTTTGATATTGTAATTTATGGTGGCACTCCGGCAGGTCTTGCAGCAGCGATTCAAGTTGCACGATTGGGTAAAACGGTTGCTATTATAGAGCCGGATTCACATATTGGAGGAATCATAGTCAATGGCTTGGGTGGAACTGATATCGATAATCATAAGGAATTTCAAAACAGTTTAGCTGTAGGTGGAATAGCTTTGGAATTCTACCGTAAAGTTGCCAAACATTACGGGCGATTGAATGAATTCGATGACAAACATAAAAACAAAGTCAAGGATGAATCATTGTGGCGCTTTGAACCACATGTTGCTGAAAAAATAATTAAGGGCTGGATAAATGAATACCCTATCACACTATTTTTGAATACCAGATTGAAAGAAGGTAAAGCATCAGTTCAGAAAGCGGGGACGAATATAAGTCATGTTGAAACAGAAGATGGACGCGTGTTTACAGCAAAAGTATTTATAGATGCAACTCTCGAAGGTGATTTGCTTGCAAATGCCGGTGTTTCAACTACCTGGGGAAGAGAAAGTAATTCACTTTATGGTGAAACGAAAAATGGTATTCAGGCCGAAACCACCTATAGACAGTTTCAGGTAAAAGTTGATCCTTACATTGTTCAGGGAAAATCATCAAGCGGAGTTATTCCTACGATCCAGGACGAAGCGTTTGGAAGACCAGGTGAAGGCGACAAGTCTATTCAGGCATTTTGTTTCAGGATGTGCTTAACCAAAGATGAAGCAAACCGTATTCCATTTAAAAAGCCCGAAAATTATGACCGGAACCAATACGAAATATATTTACGATATCTTAAAGCCGGGGGGAAACTATATACTCCAATTGCCAGGATACCGAACAACAAAACAGATTTGGGAGCCTGGCACGATTTGTCTCATAACCTTTACGGAATGAATCGCGACTATCCTGCCGGGAATTATGAAGTCCGTCAAAGGATTTTCAGACAACACAAAACATTCACACAAGGATTGTTTTACTTTCTGGCAAACGATACTGAAGTTGGGCAGTTGGATGCTGAACTTCAGCAAACCTGGAAACAATGGGGTTTATGCAAATATGAATTTACAGATAATGAAGGCTGGCCACGTCAGTTTTATGTGCGCGATGGAAGGCGAATGGTCTCCGACTATGTTATTACAGAGCATCATACAAACCTTACGAACCCGCTGATAGCAGAAGATCCTGTTGCCGTTGCCTTTTGGCCTCCCGATTTGCATTCTGCAAGGCGAATTGTAAAAGATGGCTATGCCTATAACGAAGGTTTTGTTTTTGGCGGAGATTCCTGGCGACCATTCGGTATTTCTTACAGGGCTTTGGTTCCAAGAGATAAAGAATGCACCAACCTTTTAACGCCAACTTGCCCATCATCGAGCCATGTGGCTTATGGAGCAATCAGAATTGAATTTACCTATATGGCAATGGGTCAGGCTTGTGCCGTAGCTGCTGTTTTGGCGATAGTCAATAACACATCGGTGCAAAATGTCAATTACAAAACTTTAAGCAATTTACTTATTGAGCAAAATCAAATAATTGATGCAACAAAGATTGGAATACCGTAATGGCTCTGAGATCGGCCCGTAGGTGTGAAAAATCCATGGGCAAACCCAATACGCCACATCCTGAAATTTGGACTGGGCTTTAATGAGCAGTTATTGACCAAATTTGTGGAAATTACATCGGGTGACTAATAATCCAATAGAATACATTTGGCTTTTAAAAAATAAAATTTAAACCAACAAAAATGAATAAACCACGATTTTTAACATTGATTCTCGCTGTCATTTTTAGCCTGAACCTTTCGGCACGCGATTTTTTTGTGGCGACAAATGGCAGCGATCAAAATCCCGGAACTAAAATACAACCGCTTGCCAGTCTGAATGGCGCGCGCGACCTGATTCGTCAACTACGGAGTCTGGGCAGACTGAACGAGGAAGTACGCGTGATGGTTTCAAATGGCATGTATTTTATGAGCGAACCTTTGCTGCTGACCGATCAGGATTCCGGAACAGAAACTTTTCCGGTTATTTACAGGGCCGAAGAAGGCGCCAATCCGGTTTTTATTGGAGGCATTCCAATCAGAAACTGGGAAAAAGTAAGCGATAAAGTATGGAAAGCCAAAGTTCAGGAGGTAAGTCGCTTTGGTTTTTACTTCGAGCAGCTTTACGTGAACGGACAACGCGTAACCCGCGCCAAATCGCCCAATCAGGGGTTTTATTTTCTGAAGGGAGTTGACGAAACGGTTGTTTCAAAAGGAAACGGAAGAGTGCCCGAAATGGCGGTTCAAAAGCTGAAGGTTTTTCCGGATGCCGCCACCGATTTTGCCAAATTCTCGAAAACTGATTTTGATGATGCAGTGCTGACCCTTTACCACAAATGGGACAATACCCGCAAGAGAGTTTCTGCATTTGATGCCGACAGCTCAACCGTTTTTACTGCCGGAGGAGGCATGAAACCATGGAACAGCCTCGATAAAAAAAGCCGCTACACCATCGAAAATTTCAAAGCAGCGCTTGATACTGTTGGCGAATGGTACCTCGAACGCAATGGCGATTTGCTTTACATTCCGGCGGAAGGAGAAAATCCCAATCAAATGAAGATTTACGCGCCGGTAACCGAACGATTTGTGACTTTGTTGGGTAATGAGCAAACAGGGAAAAAAGTGCAACACATCCGCTTCGAAAACCTTCGCTTCGAGGTGTCGGGCTACCGGATGCCGCTCTGGGGAAACGAGCCGGCACAGGCTGCTTCGCCGGTTGAGGCTACCATCATGGCCGACTATGCCAGCAATATCAGCATTGTGAATTGTGAAATATCGCAAACCGGCACAAGCGCCATCTGGCTGCGGAAAGCCTGCACCGATTGCACCATTCAGCAGTGTTACCTGCACGATTTGGGCGCCGGTGGGGTTAAAATTGGCGACATACGCATTCCTGAAAATGAAAAAGAACTGACTCAACGCATCAAGGTGGACAATAACATCATCCGTTCAGGCGGTTATGTTTTTCCTTGCGCGGTTGGGGTCACTATTTTTCAGGCCAGCGACAATGCCGTTACCCACAACGAAATTGCCAACTTCCGCTATTCGGGCGTGTCGGTCGGCTGGGTTTGGGGATATTCGCACAGCCCGAGCAAACGGAACATCATCGAATTCAACCACATTCACCACCTCGGCTGGGGCGAACTGTGCGACATGGGCGGCGTTTATTGCCTTGGCGAGTCGGAAGGAACATCGGTGAGCAACAACGTGATCCACCATGTGTATTCGTTCGATTACGGCGGTTGGGGATTATATACCGACGAAGGTTCAACCGGAATTTTAATGGAAAATAACCTTGTTTATGCCTGTAAAAATTCGGGTTTCCACCAGCACTACGGGAAAGAAAACACCATCAGAAACAATATTTTTGCCGGTAATATTAAGGGTCAGTTGCAGGCCACACGCGTGGAAGAGCATCTTTCTTTCAATTTTACCAACAACATCGTTTGGTTCAACTCCGGAAGTTTACTCACCAGTCGCTGGAGCCAGGTCAAAATCAATTCCGATAATAATTGCTACTGGGATGCGCGCACCAAAGATGTACGCTTCGATAAACTTTCGTTCAAAGAATGGCAGGCCACAGGCAAAGACCGCAATTCTGTCGTAGCCAATCCCGAATTTGTGAATCCTGACGGTTTCGACTTCAGGATAAAAAACAAAGCACTGATGAAGAAAATCGGGTTTAAGCCATTTGACTATTCGAAGGCCGGAGTTTACGGGGATGAAAAATGGAAAAAACTGGCCGAATTTGAAAAGGCTGTTGCCAAAAAATATGATGAAGCAGTAAAGGAACTTGAAGATCTGAAGTAGATTTCTACGCATAAAAAAACCGCCTTTTGAGCGGTTTTTTTATGGGCTTTATCCCAAGTATGTTTTCAATAATTTACTTCTTGAAGTGTGCCTCAAGCGGCGGATTGCTTTTTCTTTAATCTGACGGACGCGTTCCCGTGTCAGTCCAAAACGTTCTCCGATTTCTTCGAGTGTCATTTCCTGACATCCGATTCCGAAGAACATCCGGATAATGTCGCTTTCACGTTCAGTTAAAGTAGCCAATGCACGTTCAATTTCTTTAGCCAGTGACTCCATCATCAAAGCACGGTCGGCATTTGGAGAATCATTGTTGATCAGAACATCGAGAAGACTGTTGTCCTCACCTTCAACAAAAGGAGCATCAACAGAAATATGTCTGCCCGAAACGCGAAGAGTATCTGCAACCTTTTCTGCCGGTAATTCCAACGATTCTGCAAGTTCTTCAGGTGATGGCTTCCGCTCATTTTCCTGCTCAAACTTCGAGAATGCCTTGTTGATTTTATTCAACGAACCAACCTGATTCAAAGGTAAACGAACAATTCTCGATTGCTCTGCCAATGCCTGTAAGATCGATTGACGAATCCACCATACCGCGTAAGAAATAAACTTGAACCCTCTGGTTTCATCAAACTTTTCAGCAGCTTTAATCAATCCCAGATTTCCCTCATTTATAAGGTCGGGCAAACTTAAGCCCTGATTTTGGTACTGTTTAGCTACGGAAACAACGAAACGCAGATTTGCTCTGGTCAATTTCTCCAATGCGGCCTGATCACCTTTTTTAATCCGCTGCGCCAACTCCACTTCCTCTTCAACGGTAATAAGTTCTTCTTTTCCAATTTCTTGCAAATACTTGTCTAAAGAAGCGCTCTCACGGTTGGTAATCGATTTTGTAATCTTTAATTGTCTCATATACCCTTCAAAAAAATAGCGTGCAAATATAGGCTTTTAGGGTCAATAATTCAAATGGTATTTTTATTATGGCTTATTTTGATATTTTCATAACCTACGCCTTGAAATTTTCACGAATTGATTCCAAAAACATAGTAAGCGACCTCTCCATTTGGATAAATTCCTTCAACTAATATTCCACCCCTTGAATTTTTAATAATACGTTTAAATTCATTTACTTCCGAAATAGCAGTCTTGTTAACCTGAATAATAATAAATCCTTCTTTAATTCCTGCATCCTTGAATTTACCATTTCCGAGTTCAGTGATTTTCACCCCGGTACGAATTCCCAGTTTTTCTTTATCGCGGTCGGAAATTGCAACAAATTTCGCTCCAAAAATATCGTCGGGTCCATCAGCTTTCACAATCTCTGTATCACCGTGTTTGTTACGAAGCGTTACGTTTAATGGTTTCCTTTTATTATCTCTTTTTACCACCACTGTAACTTTATTTCCCGGACGGTGTTTACTTATTTGCTCATGAAGTTCGGAAGTTGAATTTACATCCACTCCATTCACACTGACAATGACGTCTTTATCTTTTATCCCTGCTAATTCTGCAGCTCCTCCCGGCTGAACTTCTGCTATAAAAACTCCTTCAATTTTATCAAGATTATTTGATTTTGCGATTTCAGCGTCAACATCGCGGATTTTAACGTTCAACAATGCCCGTTGAACTTCACCGTATTCTTTTAAATCGGCTACGATTTTTTGAACGATATTCGACGGAATCGCAAAGGAATATCCGGTGAAAGATCCGGTTTGAGAAGCAATTGCAGTATTTATTCCTACAAGTTCGCCCCTGGTGTTTACCAGAGCGCCTCCACTATTTCCGGGATTTACTGCTGCATCTGTCTGAATAAACGACTCAATACGCATTTGATCGGGATTAATCCCAATGTCACGACCCTTCGCACTAACAATCCCGGCAGTGACGGTTGAAGTCAGATTAAACGGATTACCAACAGCCAAAACCCATTCACCAAGTTTAAGATTATCAGAGTTACTGAATTTTAAAACCGGCATGTTGCTGGCATCAATTTTAATCAGGGCTAAATCGGTGGATGCATCGAAACCAATGAGCTTAGCCTTAAATTCCCGTTTGTCATTCAAGATTACACTAATCTCATCTGCATTGTCAATTACATGATTATTGGTAACGATAAAACCATCGGCTGAAATAATTACACCTGAGCCGGCACCTTGCCTGATGGGCATTTGTTGCGGACGATTAGCGCCATCTCCAAAAAGATAGTCGAGCAGATTATTCGAACTGTAATATCTACCCTTTTGCAACACTTTAATGTGCACAACGGCATGAACTGAGTTTTCTGCTGAAAACGTTAAATCAGGCAAATTTCCCGAATAGTTTGCAGGTAAACTGGTGTATCTCATTGGCTGGTCCTGCTGAACAGTCACGATTTTCGGCTCATCAAAAAAACGCGTATATGACCAAAGTGCAACAAATCCGCCAACCAATGCAATCAACAATGTAAAAATTACTTTCTTGAAAGTTATCATCACTTAGTTCTTTTGGGTTAATAATTTATTACTTTTTAAATGGAATATTAAAGATAACGCTTAACATTCATATCTGTTTTGACATTTGTAATTCATTCAAGTTGTTTAACAGTTTTTAACAACAACTTAAACACAAATTTTCCTGTTCAAGATTCAAACCAGTAAACAAACTCTTAAGTAATACTTTCGATATTGCCGGGCAATAATAAATTTGTTGCCATTTGACTGAATATGCATACAACAAATTCATTTCTGTTATATTTGCTGATTGTGGATAAACCACACCTGATCAGATCAAAAAAACAGAATCAATGCCTTTAAAATTTTTCAAGAGAGTTGCAATCCCATCAAATATCTCAACTTACCTAAGCCATACACTGATAATTGTCACTGTAGCTACAACTTTATTAATTGGCGGCGTTTTGATTATCCAGCAAACGATGTTCTTTAGCAAGATTAGCCAGCAAAAAAGCAAGGAATATGTGGAAGACCAAAAAATTTATATTCAGGAGATTGTTAAAAATGAAACGGAATATATTCGGCTGCAAAACATTGCGTTTAAACAGAGAATTAAAAGCAAAATAAAATCAAACGTTGATCAGGCGATTAATATCGCAGCATCGATTCACCAGCAATACTCCGGTAAAAAATCGGATGATGAAATTAAATCGCTGATAATAGCTACCGTCTCATCGCTTAAGTTTAACATGGAATTTGAAGAAGTTTTTATTTCGACCATGGATGGATCAGGAGTTTACTATCCTCGGAAACCTGAATTTACAGGTAAAAATTTAAGAAATTTTAAAGATGCAAATGGATTACCAGTCATTCAGGAGGAGATAAAATTATTGAAAAATGATTCGGAAGGTTTTCTTGATTACAATATTAACTCAGATGAAGCTTTAGAAACCTCGCCCAATAAAAAGATAACTTTTGTTAAGAAATTCAGCCAATACAACTGGTATTTCGGATCGAAACAATATGTAGATGATTTCTTCCCGGAATTCAGGAATGAAATTGCCGAAAAGATTAGTGCAGTGAGGTTTAGACACGGAGGATACGTTTTCATGAACGATGTTAACGGTACCCCGATTGTAATGGATGGCAAAGTATACAAAGGCGATCTCAATTTACTCAGCAACGCTGATGATAGCAGAAAAAATATTTTCCTGCAAGAACTTGAGTTGATTAAAACCATACCATCAGAAGGTTTTTTCTATTATAAATGGAATAAAATAAATGAAATAACTTTGTCTGATAAATGTTCATATATTCAACTTTTTAAGGAATACGGATGGATTGTCGGAGCTGGTTTTTATATGGATGAAATCGAAAATACAATTAAAGAACAGCAAGCATCACTTCGGAGAGACCAGCAAAAAAGTATCCTGATCATTGTCTTTATTCTGATTTGCCTGTTGGTTTTGGAAGCAATAATTATTTACCACTTCAATAAACGCTACAAAGCTGATTTCGATCGATTTTTCAATTTCTTCTACTTATCTCAGCATAGTTTCAACAAGTTAAATATCAGCCATTTTTATTTCGATGAGTTTAAAAAAGCCGGTGAAGCAGCAAATGAAATGATCGTTTTACGTGAAGAAATTCAGGACAAATTAATAGAGGAACAGCAGAAGGCGATGGAATCGGATCGACTTAAATCAGCTTTTCTGGCAAATATGTCTCATGAAATAAGGACTCCGATGAATGCCATTCTTGGCTTTTCAGAGCTGCTCGAAGATGAATCTCAGGATGAGGCGGATAAAACTGTTTTCGTTTCGCTTATCAGGAAAAATGGAGATATTTTACTGAACCTGATCAATGATATCATTGATATTTCCAAGATTGAAGCCAACCTTCTTTCTGTAAGAAAAAGACCTGTTTTACTGAATAAATTTCTGAACGAAATAAATGAACATTATACTGAAACGCTGGCCTTGAAAAGAGATAAAAAAATTCAGTTCCGGATGAACACAATAGAAAATCAAACCATCTCAATCCTGACCGACGAAAGCAGGCTTCGCCAGATACTCGACAATCTGATTGGAAACGCTATTAAGTTCACATCTAATGGATCTGTTTCACTTGACGTTAATATTCAGGGAGACAGGGTTCATTTCAGCATAACAGATACAGGTATCGGCATTCCTGTTGAACAACAGGCTTCCATTTTTGAGCGGTTTATTCAAGCCAACGAAGGTCATAAAATGAATTTTGGTGGAACAGGATTGGGTCTTGCTATCTCGAAAAACCTGATTGAACTTTTAGGAGGAAACATCGGAGTTGAATCGGAATTGGGGAAAGGATCGAAGTTTTATTTCAGCATACAGACGAATTAGAAGTATTCAGTCGCAGAATTCAGTCGCAGAAAGGCAATCAGATCCGATCAGCTTAACTTCGAAATCAAGAAATCAAATACCCTATCTCGTAGGCACTACAAACCATTTGTCAACCGTTTTTTCAGGCTGGTATTTCGACAGATAACTCATAGCTTCGGCTGAATTTTCTGCAATAAAATAAAGTTTCCGGTAATTTTCCTTGGCAAATTTTTCTTCATACGTTTTTTCAAACTGACGGAAAAGATCGTCATAAAAACCGTTGGTATTGATGAAAACAATGGCTTTGTCGTGATAGCCCAGTTGTTTCAGTGTAATTACTTCCAGAATTTCTTCGAGCGTGCCAAAACCGCCTGCCAAAGCAATAAATGCATCCGACATATCCCTCATCTTTGCTTTCCGCTCCATCATATCGCCCGAAACAATTATTTCGTGGGCATGAATAGATGCAAGGTTGAAGTCGCGTAATTTCTCAGGAATAATACCAATGGTTCTTGCTCCGCAAATACCAGCCTCGCGGGTCACCACATCCATTAGCCCGACATTTGAGCCACCGTTTATCAAACAGAATTTTGCCTGACCTATCAAACGCGCCAAATCAATGGCATCATTCACATAAACATCGGGAATGGCATTGCTGGAAGAAGAAAAAACACAAATGTTCATAAATTATGTATTTACGATTAAAACATTTACGATTTACTATTTATGCATAATCGACGACAATAGCACAAATAGTAAATCGTAAATAAACAAATTGTAAATCGAAGTTAGACGTCGATATTGGCGTAAACTGCATGATCTTCGATAAACTGCCTGCGTGGCGGAACTTCATCGCCCATCAGCATACTGAAAATATGATCAGATTCGGCAATGTTCTCGATGGTCACCTGACGCAATGTCCGCACTTCAGGATTCATGGTTGTTGACCACAACTGCTCTGCATTCATTTCTCCAAGACCTTTGTAGCGCTGAACATGTATTCCTGATTCCTTTCCTTCTCCCCATTCTTCAATCAGGCGAAGTCGTTGTTGTTCTGTCCAGCAATATTCTTCACGTTTCCCTTTTTTAATCAGGTAAAGTGGAGGTGTTGCAATGTAAACGTGACCGCGCAGAATGAGTTCCTGCATGAAACGGAAAAAGAAAGTCATAATTAATGTCGCGATATGGCTACCATCGACGTCGGCATCGGTCATGATCACAACCTTGTGGTACCTCAGTTTTTCGAGGTTAATTGCTTTCGAATCTTCTTCGGTTCCGATGGTGATTCCAAGCGCAGTATATATATTCCTGATTTCTTCGTTATCGTAAACTCTGTGAATCATTGCTTTTTCCACATTCAGGATTTTACCCCGAAGTGGAAGAATAGCCTGAAAATGGCGGTTCCGTCCCTGTTTGGCGGTACCACCTGCAGAATCTCCCTCCACCAGAAATAATTCGCAAAGTGCCGGATCTTTTTCTGAGCAGTCGGCAAGTTTACCGGGCAAACCTGCTCCTGAAAGTACATTTTTCCGCTGAACCAGTTCCCTTGCTTTGCGGGCTGCATGACGGGCCTGAGCTGCCAGAATAACCTTGTTCACAATCGCACGGGCCGATCGTGGATTTTCTTCCAGATAATTGGCCAACATCTCACTCACGGCCTGATCGACCGGCAAGCTTATTTCGGAGTTGCCCAGTTTAGTTTTTGTCTGCCCTTCGAACTGCGGTTCAGCTACTTTTACTGAAACTACGGCAGTCAAACCTTCACGGAAGTCATCGCCACTGATTTCAAATTTCATTTTGGCGAGCATTCCGCTGTTCTCTGCGTAAGCTTTCAACGTACGTGTGAGCCCGCGGCGGAATCCGGTAAGATGGGTTCCACCCTCTATGGTATTGATATTGTTTACGTATGAATGAATATTTTCGGTAAACGAAGTATTGTAATGAAGGGCAATTTCAACAGGTACTCCAGCTTTTTCAGAAGTAATATGAATTGTTTCATCAATCAGGCGTTCGCGTGTATTGTCAAGAAACTCAACAAACTCTTTCAATCCTTCCTGCGAGTAAAATTCTTCGTGTTTGAAATCACCGTTTTCAAGTTTTACCCGTCGGTCGGTAATGTTCAATTGCAAACCTGCATTCAGGAAAGCCAACTCACGCAGACGGGCGGCAAGTATTTCAAATTTGTACTCAGTTACCAGGAAGATAGTATCATCAGGTTTGAAAGTTACGGTTGTTCCGGTATGATCGGTTTCGCCAACCTCTTTCACACTGTACAAAGGTTTTCCTTTGCTGTATTCCTGCTGCCATATTTTTCCGTCGCGGTGAACCTGAACAATCAGTGGCGTCGACAATGCGTTTACGCACGATACACCCACTCCGTGCAATCCACCTGATACTTTGTAACTGCCTTTGTCGAATTTTCCACCGGCGTGCAAAACAGTCATAACTACTTCGAGTGCCGAACGGTTTTCCTTGGTATGAAGTTCAACCGGAATACCACGTCCATCGTCAATTACCGTAATCGAATTATCTTCATTAATGAAGACATCAATATTCTTGCAATAGCCTGCCAGCGCTTCATCTATTGAATTATCAATAACCTCATAAACCAAATGGTGCAAACCTTTCTCGTTCACATCGCCAATATACATCGCAGGGCGTTTGCGAACTGCTTCCAAACCTTCCAATACCTGAATGCTGTCGGCATCATATCCACCATTGTCATTCTGAATTCCCCAATTCTGGGTTTCTTCTATTTCGCTCATCGATCAAAATTTTTAATTATTCTGTAAAATTTACCCAAACAATCCTCTTTGAAAGGCTAAAACCCTTCATACAAAATCAAGTAATTTTCTGCTTTTTTTTGAAATTTGCCGGATTGGGTAATAAAAAAGACGTTTGATTCCAAGTAAATTCTTCACGTTGTAAAACCTTCAATTACTAAGTTGCAAATATAGTAAAAATGCGCTTACCACCGACGTGAAAAATGGCTTTCCAGACGTTAAACTTTTTAACATTTTATGAACTAATTAAATACTGATTTTCAGCAATTTAGAATTGACTTCACACAAAATTAAACGAAGCAAAAAAAGTATCGTGAATTTGGCCTTCTTTTAGAAAGTATAACTGATTCCGGCCATCCAGTTGAAACTTTTATTGGTGTATCCAAGCCATTGTTCATACTTCTGAAAACCAAAATTATTGAGCCTGACAAAGAAGTTCAAAGAGTTGTTGAATTGGTAGTCAACTCCTGCATTCAGGTCGATAATCGGATCCATTTCAACCTCCAGTGAGAACAATGATGATACCGATGGCTCGCTTATCAGCGCTGTACGTTTTCCAACTACAAAAATATCAGTGGTAAATTTCAACTGTTCTGTTGGTTTGTAAATTCCTGAAAAAGTGACATCAAAATCCGGCATCTGCCAGGCTTTTTCGATCGTTTCCAATTCATACGAATAATAGTTTCCCAAAAGACGAAGCGAAAAATTTTCTGACACCGAATGCATTACTTCAGCCGACAGTTTCAGTACTTTTAAATCGTCGTAAACCCAACTGAAAGTGTTGTTAAGTTGGCGAATAGAGGCTGCAGGATTATTAAAATTTACACTTTCAATAATATAAAAATGCTGATCCTTCACTTTCGAGTACGAAGCTTCGGCAACATAATTGGTTTTTGAACTGAATTTTCCTTTTAGACCTCCTGAAACGATGTACTTATAATTCGTATTTAAAACATCGTGAAACGGATCGACATAAGGATTTTCGGCTGCTATGTTTGAATAGGTATTGTGTTGCAAATGCCCGTCAACTCCGGCGAAAATGGTGAGAATCTTTGGTACAGGCGACCATTCGGCTTTCACTTTTGGCCATATCAGCATAGAAGCATCCGTATCGTCGTCAAAAACAATGGTCGAATTCACTCCAGCCTGCAATTTTGCACCCTCGGTTTTCCACATGACTGAAGGATTAATCCTGATGAGAATCTGCTGTTTGGGTCCGATACTGTTTGAAAAATTATTCATTACACCATCAGCCAGGTAATAAGTTAACGAAGTATTTAGCAAACCGAATGTCTGACCGTACTTTTTGCTCATGTCGCCCGAGAATACCGTTTGATTCTCTGTCTGACCGGTTTTAGTTTTGAAATAATGATATTTGAGTCTAAAATTGTAGTTGAAATCCAATGGCGAAATATTCTCGCCCTTCAAACCTATACTTGCAGTTCCTTTGGAAAAATACTGTTTGTCCTGATAATAGGGAATCATTTCATCTTTCAATTCATCCGACAACATATCGCCGGTATAGCCATAATAATTAAACGATTTTCGGTCGAAAGCCAAACTGCCCGAAAGTGTTGATTTTCGCCAAAATTTTTCACCAAATATTTCAGCAATATTCTCACTTTGCGGGGCTTTTACTATATCACCGTTCAGCAATCCAATTTTTCCATACGACGACAAGTGCTTGAAGTGCATTCCGAAATTGGAATTTTTATCGGGTTGCGAATTAAAGAACAGCTCACCGTATGGAGTCATGTAATTTCCAAAACCGAGTTTCAATAAACCCATCTCCATTTCAGGTTTGGGTTCGCCAACCATTTTCGCAGCGGCAACCGGAGTTACATCAAAAGTTGAAAAAACAGGCTTGCTGAAAATTGAATAATCAAAAACCGGAGCTTCTGTCTGTTCTGTTTTGATCTTTGGAATGTCATTAATCTTTTCAACTTCCGAAATAGTTGGCTGGTATGCTTTTACCACCTCTACCTCCTGTTTAATCTTTGTAGTCTCTTGTTGTGCCATTGTGTTCAATGAACCGAATGTCGCCGACACGATCAACAGCGTTATAATGAATGTCTTCCTGATCTTCATGAGATTGGTCTTTTTATATCGTTTTTGTTTCCTGATAATACTATTTATTTCCTTTGATATTTATTTCAAGTGGCTTCGGCTCGTTTTTGGTTTGCCGCGCTTCGTTGGCTTCAATCATCTGCAATTTCTGGCGGGTTGTTTCCATGATCCCATCATTTGGTTCAGGATAATTTTCCTCGATACTTTTCAGTGTATGCTTTGCCTGAAATTCATCCCCGTTTTTCAAATAAATATCCGACAGCAATATGAAGCTTTTGGCCAGCCAGAACTGATGGGGCGAATTCTTGTCAATGAAGTCGAGTATCTCTTTTTCAGCTTCTTTCAGTTGTTGTTTCCCGTACAGAATATCCGCAACTAAAAATTTCGCTTCGGCGCCTTCTGCTGAATTGGTATCGCCGGAAAGTCTGGTTAAAATCGGCAGTGCTTTGTCTTTTTCGCCGGTTCTGTAATATGATACTGCCAGCATGTAGTTTGTTTCCCGTTTCAGAATATCCGAAACTTTTTCGGTTACCAGAACACGATTGGCCGCTTCGATACAAGCCGCATAATTTGCCAGTCGGAACTGACTGCGCATTATCCCGGTTTGAGCGCTTTGCAGGTTATTTCCGGAACCTGACAAACTGGCAAGTCTTTCAAAATGAGCGAGCGCCTGCTTGTAATTTCCGGCGTTGTATTGCAAGCCGCCTGCTTTTAACAAAGCCGTTCCGGTAAAACCGTTTCCGGGCTGGGCAATTACATATTCATATTCCTGCAATGCTTTCGTAACCTCTCCTTCATTGTACAAAATCTCCCCCAGATAGAAATGCGAATTCAACGCAAAACTGCCTCTTGGAAACTGATTGAGATATCGTTCGAACTGCTGACGCGCTTTTGCATCGCGGGCCATGTATAACTTTTCGGCAGCACGATAGGTAAGCGAATCCTGTTCGCTGACTGAAACCTGAACTCCGTTTCCTAACTTTCCGGTATAAGCAAAGTAAGCATCCACATCGTTTAATTCAATGTAATTATTTTTAATTCCGGTAAGTGCAGCCTGTGTTTCGGGACTGTTGGGCGAGCGATCGATTACTTGTTTGTAATATCCTATTGAAGTGTTGTACTCGTTCAAATTGTAATAAACCAGGCCAAGCTGAACCAACGCCCTGTTCAGGAAAGTGCTTTGAGGAAATTTACTGATCAGGTCCTTGTAATATCCAATGGCTGGCTGCGGTTGATTTGCCCGCTCATAAGTCCGACCCAGTTCGTACAAAGCATCATCGTGATAAGATGATTTTGGATTATTCTGAACAAGTGCCTGTAATGTCGTTATTTTTGCCTGGTTATCGCGCTGTAAACCAAGGCAAATGGCCTTCTGGAAAAGTGCATAATCGGCGTCATATAAATTCATCCGGGCCGATTTGTCGTAACTGGCAATGGCTTCGGCATAATTGCGGTTCAGAAAATAACAATCGCCCAAACGGTTGCTGGCATCAGCCACTTTTTCGCTACGCGCACTTCCCTCAAGGTTTAAATATTTCCTGAAAAAGTCGGAAGCATTCGAATAATCCTTCAACTGAAAATAAGAATAGGCTAAATTGTAATGGGCCGATTTGTATTCAGGAAGAGAAAATGCGCCAACCGATTTCATGAAACTATTGTATCCCGAAACCGCATTGTTGAAATTATTCAGGCGGTAGTTTGCTTCGGCTTTCCAGTAAAGCGAGAGCGACCTGTAACTCTTGTCAAAATCACCGGCATCCAGCGATTTGTCAAAGCTTTCGATCGCTGCTGAATAATCCAGATTATTAAAGCTTTCCAGTGCGCGGAAATAGGCAACACGCTGGTAAGCTTTTTTCACCGATGGGCTTTTAACTTTTATATTTTCGATCGAAGCCATTGCATCGCGGTAATTGCTGGTACTCATGTAAACTTTTACCAGATAATCGTAAGCAACATCGTTTCGTTCCGAGTTTGGATACAGGGAAATGTATTTATCGAATGCCTTGATGGTTTCGTTGAATGGCGAGTAAGATAACTCGTAAGTAATTTTGGCATAATTAAACAAAGCGTCTTCCTTTATTTTGGCATCGAAATCGAATTCAGATGCAGCCTGAAAAGCTTGTCTTGCTTTGTTTTTATCGTTGGCAACCACATAAGAGGCAGCCAGATGATAATAGGCATTTTGTGCCAGTTCATCTTTTCCTTTCGATGCAATTTCGAGATGTGGAATTGCTTTGGCTTCCCGATTATTCAGGTAATAGCAATATCCAAGCATGTAATTTTCTTCGCGTCCACGGTTGCTTTTGTCCGAAAGATAGAATTCCAAAAACTCGATTGCTTCTTTAAACTGTCGAAGGTGAAAATACGAACTTCCCAGAATCCGCGCCAGTTCAGGCTGTTGGTCAGCCGAAACTGTATTGATCAGCGGAGCAGTATATTTTACCACCTCGCTGTATTTGCCTTGTTTGTAGTAAATCTGACTGATGTAGAAAGGGATTACCTTTTCGAAAACCGGGTTCTTCTGCAATTTCAGGAACTCCTGAAGCGCCGATTCGTAATTTCCTTTCAAATAATGAATATGTCCCCAGTAATATTTTGCCGGAGCTGCATACAAAGAATTCCCCTCTTTTATCTCAAAAAAATCCAGAGACGCAGCATCCATTTTCTCGAGTTCAAAATTCGCATAACCCCGCATGTAATAAAAATGGGCAAGTTCGTCCCTGCTCAGTTTATTTTTATTGAAACCATCGAAAGATTTCAGAACAGCAGCGAATTTCCTTTTGTCGAAATTATAAATCGCCAGTTCAAACAAAGCCCTGTTCCTGAACGAACTTTCAGGAAACTGGTTCATAAACTCAGCAATCTGGCCGTCGGCATTTCTGTTGTCGAGTTTTAAGCCACACAATGCTTTATAGAACATTGCTTCAGCCCTGACCTCCGAATTTTCATCCGCTTCCCTTGCAATCTGATCGAACTGATTGATTGCAGAAACATAATTTCGGGCCAAATAAAGCTCTTTGGCTTTCAGGATATCCAGACTGGGAGATTGATAGTAAACTGTATTTTGGGCAGATAAAAGGGTTGGCATAAATGCAACCCAAAATAGGAAAAGTATAAACCGTTTGGTCTTCATCGTATGTTCTGGTATTAGAATGATTCAGATAAAATGTAAAATTATCAATCAAATTCGACTTGGATACACAAATTGTACCATTTCTATACAAAAACTGATAATTAGGTTCTATTAGTATTTGGTTGGATAAAAAAAATTAGTTTTGCACCTATACCAATCCGTATTGCCATGTCAGAAGAAAACATCATAGAACTCGTTAATGCAGACATCGTTCAACGCGATCATGTGGTACTTTCAGACATTAGTCTGGAAATAAAAACCGGCGAATTTGTTTACATGATCGGCAAAGTTGGAAGCGGAAAATCGAGCCTGATAAAAACGCTGAATGCTGAATTACCGCTTACAAAAGGCGAAGGAACCGTTGCCGGTTTCAACCTTGCAGACCTCAAAACCCGCGATATTCCTTTCCTGAGAAGAAAATTAGGCGTCGTATTTCAGGATTTCAGGTTACTGAGCGACCGCAACGTTTACGACAATCTTGCCTTTGTACTTAAGGCCACCGACTGGAAAGACGCTACTGAAATTGAAGACCGGGTTTTGGCTGTGCTCGATAAAGTGGACATGACCAACAAAATAAAATCGATGCCGCACCAGTTGTCAGGCGGAGAACAGCAAAGGGTAGTTATCGCGAGGGCTTTGCTCAATAATCCTGAAATAATTCTGGCCGACGAACCAACAGGAAACCTCGATCCGCAAACTTCAATTGATTTGCTGCAAATTTTCAAAGACCTGAACGAACAGGGAAAGACGGTTGTAATTGCAACCCACGACTACCCGTTGATCCGCCGTTTCCCGGCCCGAATCATTACGGTTGATGACCAAAAAATTTACGAAACGGTGATTACGAAGAAAGAAAAAGGATGAATTTAATTATTGACGATTTATTTATTGACGATTTACCATTTATCGCATTCATCTGACAATCAGAGAGTAAATTGCAAATTGTCTAATTGTAAATCTTTCTGCTAGCTATAATCTCGAATAATTTCTTTCAGCTATTTTCAAAAAGAAACGGTTTGTAAATTCCGATAAGGATTTCTTCCTCATTTTCCCAGCAAAGTTCTTTCGCGGCTATTATCAGATTTTTCTTCCAAACTGCATTTTTCTCCTGATTAAAGAGCGTCCTTTTGATGGTTTCTGCCAGATCTTTCCGCTGATGTGTTTCGGCAATTGCTCCAATCTGGTAGTGTTCAACAATTCGTTTCATCTCCGGCAGATTTGAAACCAGCACCGGAACTCCGGCCTGAATGTAATCGAACAATTTATTGGGCAAAGCAAAACGGTAATTTAAGCCAAGATCTTCTTCAAGCGAAATGCCCAAATCAGCCTGTCGGGTTATTTCACTTAATTGGCTAATCGGCAACCTGCCCAAAAACTTCACTTTCGCTTCAAGCTGAAGTTCTGCAACCAGTTGTTTCAACTGAGCAGTAAGATCGCCGTCACCCGCGAGCCAAAGTTCAGCGCCGTCAATGTATATCATTGCCCGAATTGCAGCTTCAATTCCCCGTCCTAAATTGAGGGCGCCCTGGTAAAGTATAATTTTTGGAAAGTTTGATTTTTCATGCACTTCCGGCAAAACAGCTTGTTTCCCAGAGCAGGTTGGAAGATTGCGCACCACTTTAAAATCAACCTTGTACAAATCGTGGTACACTTCGGCAATTGAGTCACAAACCGTATAAGCAGCGTTAACTTTTGGAACAAGCAATTTTTCGATCAATGTCCACGTACCTCTTACAACAGGTCGGCCAAGCAGTTCGGGCACTTCAGTAAAATACTCGTGACTGTCATAAACCAAAGGTTTCCTTTTAATCCGGCTGGCCAGAAAATTGGCAGGCAAAGTATCCAGATCGTTGGCAACCAGCACATCCACCTTGGTTGTCAGTAAAAAGAAGAAAAGGCGAATATTGTATTCGAGGTAAAATAAAAACCCCTTCCGAAATAACAATTTCATTCGGTGTGTGCGGTAAGTACGCTCAACGCCATCGCTTTCAGGCAAAATCCGTCCAATTAAAACAGGTTCAAAACCCATCTTTTGCAGACTGACCATGACTTTGTGCACCCGGTTGTCGGTTACCAGATCGTTGATTACGCTGAGCGAAACTTTTTTCATCTGTTACTTTTTTAACCACATAGGCACATAGTTCACATAGAAAATTTAAAACTATGTGTCCTATGTGTCTATGTGGTTCATCTTTTCGTAATTTGTTTTATAATTGCCAGATGCTCGTCCCGGTATATCGGGAGAACTCCCGAATAATCATCTTCCAGTGTGAGAAAGGTTTTCTCATGGTCGTTTCATGTATAATTAAATTTTCACCAGCAGAATTTATCCTGAAATGTTAATTTTATTCGTAGTGCCAAATTAAGGGAATTAGGCCGTTCTTCTGCTATATTTGCCAAAAATAATTCAGATGATCCGCACATATACCAATTTTCCCCTCAAAAAGCACAATACATTCGGAATAGAAGCCACTTCAAAATACTATTTCGAATTTACTGAAACCGAAGATCTGCAAGAATTTCTGGCTACCAACAAACAATGGCAGAACTTGCCAATCCTGATTTTGGGAGAAGGAAGCAACCTGCTTTTCGTCAACGATTTTCAGGGTTTAATTATCAATCCAAATATTCCGGGAATCAGCATCGTACATGAGGACCGGAACAATGTTTGGCTTGAAGTTGGCGCCGGAGTTGTGTGGGACGATCTGGTTGAATACACCGTTTTTCACAAATGGGGCGGAATCGAGAATTTATCATTGATACCAGGGAAAGTAGGCGCCGCCGCAGTGCAAAACATTGGCGCTTATGGCATGGAAATCCAAAACCAGATTGAATCGGTTACTGGAATTGACCTTGAAACGCAAACTGAATACACATACAATTCAATAAGTTGCCAATATGCTTACCGCGACAGCATTTTCAAGAATCATTTGAAGAACCGATTTGTAATTACCAGCGTAGTTTTCAAGCTCGATAAATTTCCGGAGTTTATACTCAACTACGCCAATTTGAAAACCGAAGTTGAAAAGCTGGGCGAAGTCAATCTGCGAAATATTCGCCAAACAGTAATTCTGATTCGTGAATCGAAATTGCCCGATCCGAGGGTTATGGGTAATGCAGGCAGCTTTTTTAAAAACCCGATTGTGGAAGCTGCTATAGCTGAGCAACTGCTGAACAACTTTCCAACGCTGCCTCAATATGCGGCAACCGAAGGAAAAACAAAGCTGGCAGCCGGTTGGCTGATCGAACAATGCGGATGGAAAGGTTTTCGCCGGGGCGATGCAGGCGTACACGAAAAACAGGCGCTGGTTTTGGTCAACTACGGAAATGCGATGGGTCGCGAAATCTATGAACTTTCAGAAGAAATTAAACAATCGGTTCAGGAGAAGTTTGGGGTAGAGCTGGAACGGGAAGTGAATGTGATTGGGGAAGAGTGATCAGTGATTTTCTAATCTGAATCGTTTCACTAATATTCCAGCTATCTAACGAAAAATGTATCTTTGTACAAAACACTGAAAAAATGACAACAATAGCAGGAACATATTTCAATGGTGAACTTAAACTGGAAAGGCCATTTAAAACAAAAAAACCGGTGAAAGTAACCGTAACTTTTGAAGAAGAACTAAATACGCCTCTGAAACTCTCTGATTTCTCATTTCTTGAAAGTCAGGAATTATTAAAAGATTACAAAGGTTCATTCTCCGATGAAGTTATTGAAGAAAGACGGAATGCAATATGAAGGTATTCTTTGACACATCGTCTTTGTTTAAGCTTTATCATCATGAGGATGGCACCGAAGAATTAATGAGGCTTTTCAACAAGGTTGGAATGGAAGTTATTTATTTGGCAGAAATCACCAAAATAGAATTTAGTTCGGTCGTTTGGAAGAAATGTCGAAAAAATGAAATTGATGAAGATATCGCAAAACAATTGATTGAGAAATTTATTCGCGATTCTGCTAAATTTAATTTCGTTACAGAGGATCGCATTTTACGCCAACATGCACAAAACTTGATTGGGAAACATTGGAAGAAAGGACTTCGAACTTTGGATTCAATTCAATTGGCATCAGCACTGAAAGTGAAAGGACAAATCGAATTGTTTTTAACATCCGACAAATTGCTATCAGAAATCGCACAAACTGAAGAATTGACAACAAAATAAAGCGTTATCCCACGCATTTTTGTTTTTGAGGACTCTTCACTTTTTCCGGCATACCACCATCCAAAACTTCATGGGTTCTTCGTTTTCAATGTGTTTCACGGGCTCGTCAATTTCACGCGATTCAACCAATCCTAAAGGTGCAAATTCTTTTTCGATGGCTGCCGAATCATAAAAGAAAACGGTCAATCCTTTCTCTATCATGAACCGGTTATTGCTTACAAATTTCCCTTTGCCGAATAGCTTATTCTTATCAGAGGCAACAACAAAAACCATCCATCCACCATCTTGTAGCTGGTCAAGGCATTTCTGCATGATTTTTCTACGATCGGTCTGATTGAACAAATGTAGCAGCGCAAAGCAAAAAATACCATCGTATTTCTCTTTGTCGAGCGGCATTTTAAGCACCGAACCATGATGAATCGGAAAATCCAGTCCATTCTCACGTGCCAGATCAATGGCTGTTCTCGAAATTTCGATTCCGGTTACTTCAAAGCCCGTTTCGAGAAAAGGCCTGGCATTACGACCAAATCCAACTCCCGGAATCAGTACTGTTTTTAAATTGTTTTCGGTGAAAAGTTTACTTGTTTGAATAGCAGAATCTGTCGGTTCAAACGACCAGTTTGTCCCAATTTCTTGAAATTTATTGTCCCAGAATTCACTCATCTCTTTTATATTTTTGTTCCTATGAAAATCATATCTGTAGTCACTCGCCCATCAGGTTCGGGGTAGTCCTGAAGTTTGAGATGACTGATCTCAAACCCGCTTTCAGCAAACGAATTCTCCAGATCGGCCCTGCTGTGATAATTAAAATAGATCTCCGAATTTCCTGAAAAACTGGTGCGCTCAAATCCGGCTTTGGTTTCGTCACCTTCCATCGTACTCACATATAACAGTCCTCCTGAATTGAGTTTTTCAGCGCAATCGGCAATTAATTTGCACGAATCGGCTTTCGATAAAAATGGCAGACAAAAAGAGCACATCACCGCGTCAAATTTTTCAGGAATTGAGGAAATATCTCGAACATCCATTATCCTGAAATCCACGTCGGGCAGCGATTTTTGTGCAATTTCAATCATCTTTGGAGCCAGATCAATGGCCGTGATACGGCTGTACTGAAAATGGTTTTTTAAATGTTGTGTGAAATTTCCGGGGCCGCACGCCAATTCAAGAATGTTTGGATGATTCCTTTTTATTGCTCGACAGAAGTTTTCAATCGAATCCTGATAGCCACTAACATCCGAAAATCGAACGGCATATTCGGCTGCAAATTCATCAAAACGCTGTACCGAAATATCAAAGTTTTCCATCTCTTAGCTTTCTTCCTTCTCTGACTTTTCGAATTGCTCAATCACTTCTTTTGCCTTTTCGTAATCGATGTTCGAGACAAATATTTTTACTGGTCCGGCGCCTCCACCCGCCACATTCCAGGGAGCAAGAACGCCCATTCGTTCATCTTTGGTAAACGATTCGATTTCCGCATTGTCCAATAAGCTTTTCAGCAACGAGGCCTCCCAGTCATTTCCCTCGAAAACTTCAACCGGGTAAATTTCATTTTCCATATTTCCAGTTTTTAATTGATGTGTACATTTAATGTGAACTGATTTTCAGTCCAATAATTGAAATAATTAAGGTGCTGATAAAAAACATTCGCCAGAAATCAGACGGTTCTTTAAAGAAAACGATGCCCATAATCACTGTACCAACTGCACCAATTCCGGTCCAAACAGCATACGCAGTTCCGATTGGGATGGTCAACGATGCCTTGTAAAGCAAAATCATGCTCATTGTCAGGCTCAATAAAAAACCAACCAGCCACCAGGCCGATTCTGCTCCTGAAGTTTCTTTCGCTTTTCCCAGGCAGCTGGCAAAACCAACCTCGAACAATCCCGCTATGATTAATAATATCCAATTCATTGTCAATTTATTTAATAGTGAAGCCGGTTAAGGCTTTTAAATATTCAGTTTCGATACTGGCACCCAATCCTACTACTTCAGGAATAGTCACAATCCCATTCTGTCCATATTTTATTCCTCCTGAAACCGGATCTTCACAAAACATCATTGGTGTATCGAAATCGCAAAATATAACATTATCGCTTGCCAAGGCCAAATGTGCGGCGGCGGTGAATCCGATTCTTGATTCAAGGAAACCGCCGATTTGTAACTGGATATAGGCATGTTCTGCCAACCGGATAATTTTCAGGGCATTAAATATTCCTGATGATTTTCCAAGTTTGATATTGAACGATTTCACTGCTTCCAGATCAATCAGCCTTTTGGCATCGTGATGATCGCAGCACGATTCGTCGGCCATGATCATGATCGGACTTTCCCTTCTTATCCGCGATAATTCCATAAAATTCCATCTGTCAATTGGTTCCTCGCAGAATTGAATGTTGTATGGAGCCAGTTCGTTTAAAACATGAATTGCAGAATCAACACTCCAACCCTGATTGGCATCCAGCCGCAAGGGAATTTCATCACCGATTTGCGCACGAATTGCTTTTATCCTGAAAATATCTTTCTCCGGATCGTCGCCCAGTTTTACCTTGATCACCTTAAATCCGCGATCTTTAATTTCCTGTGCATCAGCCGACATTTGTTCCGGATTTCCCAGACTTACAGTGTAATCAGTAATCAGCGTTTTATTGTTTTTCCCACCCAAAAATGCATACAGTGGAAGTCCTGAATGTTGGGAAGCAATATCGTAAAGTGCAATGTCAAAGGCGCTTTTGATGCTCGAATTGCCATAAATGGTGCGATCCATTTCTACTGAACAAGCTTCAATATCCAGCGGATTTTTGCCGATCAAAGCTTTGCCCAGGTAATTGGCAACCAGATAGGCAGTTTCCATGCTTTCTCCGTTAATTGGCATAAATGGGCTGCACTCTCCAAAACCGGTCAACCCTTCGCTCGTAAGGATAACAACAATCACATTTTCAGCATAATCGAACGATCCCAATGAAATTACAAAGGGCTTTTTCAACTTTACAGGAAATTTATAGACTTCTATTTGCGTAATCTGCATGATTAAAACGATATTGAATCAGAAAAATTGGTAATCCCAATGACCGCCAAATTTAGGGTAAAATGTGACAATATGTTGCAAAAGTGAAATACAATAAATCAGCAATCACTTTCCGGTTATTCCGAGTTTCTCTCTTCAGAAAATCAATAAACTATGATTTTAAAATTTTATACCGGAATTATAAAGATATTTGCATTTTAAGACGAATGTCTTTTAAGCTCAAATCGAGAAGTTTCAAACATTCAATATGCGAAAACGACTGTACAATATTATTTTCGAACACGATACCAAAGCCGGAAAACTCTTTGATATAATCTTGTTATGGCTTATATTACTTAGTGTTACTGTAGTTATTATTGAAAGTATTCCGCAATATCACGCCAACTTCTTCTCAGAATTTTATCTGATCGAATGGATTTTCACGATTCTATTTTCAATCGAATATTTGCTTCGAATTTGGAGTTCGCCAAAACCATGGAAATACATCTTTAGTTTCTGGGGACTTGTAGATATTTTAGCAATATTCCCAACGTATATTGACTTAATGGCACCCGGCTACCATTATCTGCTAACAGTCAGAATATTTAGACTATTGCGGGTTTTCAGAATATTAAAACTGGTCAGGTTCAACAAAGAAGCAAAGGTGCTACTCGAGGCAATGAAGGGAAGTTCATATAAAATAGGTGTTTTTCTTTTGGCAGTTATCTCAATGGTGACATTATTGGGCACCATGATGTATGTTGTTGAAGGAAGTGAAAGTGGATTTACCAGCATTCCGCAAAGTATTTACTGGGCAATAGTTACTGTTACAACCGTCGGTTTTGTCGACATCGTACCACGAACAGTTTTGGGACAGTTCCTTTCGTCCATTGCAATGATTATGGGATATGCAATTATTGCCGTTCCAACAGGAATTATCACCGTTGAATTATCAAAAAGCAAATCTTCAAACAAAACCTGCGCTAATTGTAGCAACGAAAATCCTGAAAATGCAAAATTTTGCAATCAGTGCGGGGAGGAAATAAAGTAGAATTGAGTGAGAGCCTGACTTGGAGTCAGACCCTCACGTTTCCAAAATATTATCCTTCTGAATACCATTTAATTTGCTGCGAAGCCCGCATGATAATCGCCAGAATTATAAACAGCCCGATACTTCCTGCCAACAGAGCATAATCATGTAATTGCAAAATGGTGAAAAGGAAGACATACAATCCGATTTGCAGTAGGCTTACCCATCCTACCATTTTTATATTTTTCAGGATCGAAAAAGAATACCATGAAATGAGCGAAGTAACTGAAACAGCCGAAATCAGGTAAGCCCAATTAAAACCGGTTTGCTCGCCGATGGAAGTAAGTAAGGCATAAAAAATCAGCAGCGCAAAAGCTACCAGCGAATATTGAAACGGATGAATTCGGGTTTTGCTTTTCATCTCAATGAAAATAAAGATGATAAAATTGAGTGCAATAAACAGTATGGCGTATTTCACCGAACGCATCGATTTCTGATAGTGGTCGATTGGAATGAGCAGTTCAACCCCCAGCGTTGCCTCATGCGTGTTGTATTTCCGGTCAACCCATTGCTGCGGAAAATTGCGGTTCAGATGGGTCACCAACCAGTTGGCAGTAAACCCATTGGCGGTAACATTCCGATCTGAGGGAAGAAACCATCCGGTAAAACTCGGTGAGGCCCAATCCGATTTCATATTGACTTCCGATGTTTTACCCAAAGCTTCCACCGACAAATCTTCCGAACCATTCAAAACCAGTTCAATCTCAAAATTCATAGGCTGCATCAAATCAATTCCACCAGCCTTTACCGTTATTCCTGATTGAAACAAATCGGTGTCAGCCACACCCGGATCGACCTTAAATTTCTGACCATTGACAACCAGTTCGGGCAGATTTTTGATGCCCCGCATGTCCGAAATTCCAATGGTAAAATAAGCTGCATCCCAGTTATAACGGGCATTCGGAATATCCAGCTGCGAAACATCTGTTTGAGAAAACGTGCCTTTCAGCTTGATGCGGCCTTCGTAAACCACCACTTCGTAAATTCCCCGTTTACGTTTTTCAGGAGCCAGCGAACCATCCGTTTTCAAGGTTTCAGGCAAAAAATGGGCAATGCCTTTTCGTTCAATCATCGCTTGCCCAATTTCATTTTGTTCCTGAATAACAAACGGCACATTCAGCACCGGACCTGCAACCACCTGCTTACTGCCCCATTGAGCATAGAGTTCATTTTTTACTTTTTCGCTCAAGGCAATCCGCTCTCTGATGATGTCCTGAATTAAAAAAGACGGAATCAACAGCAAAATCGCCAGGCCTGATACGATGATCATCTTCACACTGTAACTGTTCATGAATTGTTGAATACCTTTTGTTTCCATAGTTTGAATTTTTAAAAGTACTTTGAATTACAAAGTTTATGAATAAAAAAAAATTTATTGATTGCCAATTAGTTCTTCCAGGGCTGCCAGATGTTGGCGAAATAAATTCTTTCCAAGATCTGTTGCCCGGTAGGTTGTACTGGGTTTCCGGCCAACGAATTGTTTGGAAACCAGTATAATTTCTTGCTGTTCCAATGCTTTCAGATGACTGGCCAGATTTCCGTCGGTCAGTTCAAGCAAATCCTTCAGGGCATTGAAATCCAGCGTGTCGTTCACCATCAGTGCCGACATGATTCCAAGCCTGATGCGGCTTTCGAATACTTTCTGAAGATTTGAAATTGGATTTTTCACCAGAGACTATTATTTACAATTTAACTATTTACGATTTACTAATTTGAGCTCCAAATTTCAGGTTCCAGGTTTCAGGTTCCAAATTCCAAGTTGGCGCGTTACCTGCGACTTTTCCCGTTCTTCACTGCCAACTGAGACTGAAAACTGCGACTATTTTCCATGGCCTCCGCCACTACCGCTCATATTTATAATACATCACTGTTCCGTAAACAATGTGCACCACTCCAAATCCCACGACCCAAAACAGCAAACCGTGATTGATAAAAATTCCGGCAAGAATACCCAGGACGATTTCAGTCAGGCCGAGATAATGAATCTCACCCAGCGTAAACTTTCCGGCATTTACCAGCGACAAGCCATAAAAAATCAGCATTACTGAAGCTACCAGTTCGATGTTGTTTCGGAAAACCAGAATGATCGCAAAGATACCGCCTGAAACCAGCGGAATCAGAAGGTGTCCGACCAAACGTTTGGTTGAATTGGTCCAGAATTGCTGGCCTGCTTTTTTTGCATTCCTGAAAGAAAAGTAAACAGCTCCCAAAATGGCAAAGCCCAAAACCAGTAAGGCGTCAATTGCCAGATAAAGCCTGATGTTAGCCGTTGGCGAAGCCCCCAGACTACGCATGTATTCATCGTATTGCACATGTCCCGAATCAAGAATAATTAACCAGGCAACCGCAGCGCCGATCAAAGCACATACGCCGGCAAAAACGCCTGATAAACCGCTTAACGACAAAAACTTGGAAGATCGTTCCATGATCTCGCGAATGGCCTGAAGATCTTCCTTTGGATTGGCTGAGTTTGTTTTCATTTAAAAGTACTTTGAGTTGCAAAGCTAATAATAGAAATTCAAAAAGCAATAGTTGCAGGAAAAAAAATTCCGGCTTCACTCCCCTTTTCAGGAAAATAAATACCGGAATTTCTGAATTTAATCTTAACCACTAATATCTGCATGGGTGTCGCGGATTTTAATCGCGAATTGCAAAAAAACAATATCGGAGATTAAAAATCTACGCACCCCAATTTATCCGATTTCCCTTGTTATTGAAATGGCAGCAATGGTTCCATCAGCAATAGCAGTTGTAATCTGCCTGTACTTTTTGCTGGTCACATCGCCCACCGCAAACACGCCTTCAATATTGGTTCGTTTATCTTCATCGGTTTTGATATAGCCCCACTCATCGAGTTCAAATTGATTGTTGAAGATTTCGAGGTTAGGTTTTAGCCCGATGAAAACAAAAATACCATCGGCAGTAATCGTTTTCATTTCTTTGGTTTTCATATCCTCCACCTCAACCATCATTTTATCTCCGTCCTTTTTAATCGCACGTGGTTCGTGCGATAGCAGAAACGAAATTTTTGGATTGGAAAAAGCTTTTTCCTGCGCAGTTTTGTTGGCCTGAAGTTGGTCGAACTGGTGTATGATGGTGATTTTGGAAGCGAACTTCGCAATAAAATCAGCTTCTTCGATGGCGGAATTTCCACCGCCAACAACAATTACTTCCTTGTCGCCAAAATATTTGGCATCGCAGGTCGCGCAATACGAAATTCCCTTGCCGCGGAATTCCACTTCTCCGGGAATGCCCATTTTGTTTGGTGAAGTTCCGGTTGCGACAACAATTCGTTTGGCGCGAATGGTTTCCTGATTGTCAATGGTAATTTCTTTTTTCTGAAGATCGACTTTTGTCACGTCAACCGCCACTTTATAGGTTGTTCCGCATTGTTTGGTCTGCTCCGACATGTTGTGTCCGAGCAGATATCCGGGCTGCGGATCAATAAATCCGGGATAGTTCGACACCATGTGGGTAGTAGAAACATATCCGCCGGGAAGCGCAATGTCGATTAAAACAGTATTTATTTTAGCCTGACACAGATACAATCCTGCTGTCAAACCGCCCGGGCCGGCACCCAAAATGGCCACATCAACATCGGTTACAAAAGGTTGCTGCGTTGCCATTATTTCAGTTACTTTTTCTTTTCCCAGAACATGTTTCAGTTCGCGAACAATTTCGGAGCGTTTAATGCCACCCGCCAAACGACCGCAAACTTCTTCCCCATCCTGATAAAATAAAAGTGTCGGAGAGCTTTTTACAATTAACTTATCCGACAGTTCGCGGTTTCCCTGACGGAAAATTTTCACAAATTTGATTTCCTTTCCGAAAAGCTTTTCAAGACCTTCCAGTTTAGGTGCAACGGCCTCACATGGTGCACATTCTGTTGAATAAAAATCGACCAATACGCTTCCACCGTTTAATACTTCTTTTTCGTAATCTGCTTCTACTATTTCTTTCATGGTATATGTTTTTTGATTTTCTGGTTTTTTTAATCTTCCAACACTTTCAAAGGTGCATGATTGTGCACCCGGTCTTTTACCACCAAAGTAGTACAATCGGCTTTCACTTCGCGCTGAAACAAAATGTCGTGTCCCAAACAAAGTCCGATCATAACTACCAAATCAACATTTTCGTGATTCAATTGCAGTGCCTGCCCGATTGGGTTGCAGGAGACATTGCATATTGAACTTTCAGGGTTCACTTCGTTCTGCGGTATTCCTCCAACAGTGCAGGAAACCGGTCTCACATTCAGTCCATTACTACGAATAATTTCGGTAATTTGTTTGACCTGATTTTCCATGCCATAGCAATACGCCAACCCAATTCGCTTGTATTCCATTTTCCGGGCAAAAGCAATGGTTTCCTGAAGCCGCGACAATGTTCCGGCACGTCCTTCATCAACCAAACTTGCAGCTGCCTGAACAATTTTTGATTCTTCGGCATACTTCTGAATCACCTCATCACAATCAAACGAAGTTGCTTTGCAGGTTTCCGTTGACCGGCATTGTTTGTCGTACGCGCAGTTGGTGCAGTCCATCTATTCTTCGTTAAAATAATGACCAATACCCAGTTCCAGCAATTCTGTAACCGGACGGCAATCGTGGCTGTTCAGTGATCCGTTGTAATTTTTTGCCATCGATGCACAGCCGCCGCCACAAATCAGGCTCAGGTTGCAGCTTTGGCATTTTGGGATCGATAAAATATCGCGTTCCTGCCATTCCTCAACAGCTTCCGTATTTTTCCTGACTTCAGGATAAAAAGTGCCCAGACTTTCGCCCTGCTTTCCGACTGTAGCCGTGCATGCATAAACATTACCGGTGAAATCGAAGGCCCATTCGGTTTTGGTTCCGGTGCAGGCATCGAAAAGCGGAGCAGGCATTTCGCCCTGCTCGAACAAAAATTTTGAGACCGAAAATGCAGGTTTGTGGAATTCACTGATATGCGGGAATTGTTGCAGCAAATTGTACAAATCCTGGTACAGTTCCAACCGCGAATACAATTTCGAGTGGTTGGCCTGGCATTCGTGCAATTCGTAATTACGGCCCAACTGGGTTTTAAATAACGGAGATGCAGTCCAGCCTTTGTCGATGGCAAACTGAGCCAAATCAGGCAGATTGCCAATATTTTGTTTGTCAACTACCATCCGGAGATTGACCGGAATGTTGTTTTCAATCAACAGGTCAACGCCGCGCACAATGCGATCGAAAGTCGGGTTGCCGCCTTTCAGATAACGACGCTGGTTGTGAACATCGGCGGTTCCGTCTATTGTCACCTGAATTTCGCGAATAATTCCCTTTTTCAAAATGGGAATGTATTCTTCCAGATTGTATCCGTTGGTAACCGCGGCAATTTCAAGATTTAACGCGGTCGCCCGTTCTATAATGTATTCGATATTTTCCTTGTGGCGCGGTGCATTCATAAAAGGTTCGCCGCCAAAAAGGGTGATATATTTTCGTCTTCCGGAAAACTCTTTCTGGATATATTCAAAAAACGAGTCGGTAACTTCTTTCGACAACGCGACAGGCAAAGCTTCGTAGCCAGCCTGGTAGCAATAGGAGCAATCGAAATTGCACGAATAGTTGGTCACGAAAAAGATTTGAACCTCATCCTTCTCGCGGTCGTCAAGAAACTTCAGGTACTTTTCGCGAAACAATTTCTTTTCCTGAACCGGGTCAACGATGTAACCATTTTCAATCAGTTCCTGATTTGTTTCGTCAATATTTTTCAATTGCCCGAAAGTTTCCTGATCGAGAATATCGGCTTGCCCCGACAATGAATTCACTACGAACCAATTGCCGGAGTCTTTTATTTTTGATGTGATGTTATATTTGGAGAGTTGCATTGAAAAACTGATTAGAGATTAACGATTAGAGATTAACGATTATTGATTTTCAGACTTCAGAGTACTTCTTCAATCATCAATCGTTAATCGTTAATCATCAATCAACTTTAAATGCCTTAATCGTGGCATCCGGCAATAATCTGTGATTGTTTGGCACAGCATTGTGCCTGTTTAACCTGTCCTTTGCGGACTTTTTTTACTAAACTTTTCATTCTTGAGAATTTTGCATTGATTAAACTATAGTGAATAAAAGTAGTTTAAATGAACCAAGGTTCGAAATAAAATACTCTCAGACTTTTCAAAAAATATCTAATTCTGAATATCCAATATCCAAATTATTCAGCAAACTTGGAACTTGAAACCTTGAACTTGAAACTCTGTTTTAACAGCAACTAAATTCGTCTTTCGTCGCGGTAATCGTAAAGCTCGAAACATCAATCTTTCCTTTCGGATAGGGTTGGCTTTCTTCAAGAATGCTGAAATCTTTAAATCCGGCATTTTTAATAATCGCTAGGTATTCGGTTTTAGTGATTGATCCGGCCCAACATTCAGCAACGGCTTCAGGATCTTTGGCATATTCTTCAGGAACGGGTTCACTCGAATAAATATCACTAATCACAAATCGTCCGCCATTTTTTAGCAAACGATAAATTTCGTCCCAGACTTTGGTTTTGTTGCTCACATGGTTCAGAGTGCAATTTGAAATAATCAGATCAGCAATTTCGCTTTCCAAAGGTATTTGCTCAAGATCGGCCAAAACAAATTTTACGTTTTCAATGCCCATTTTAGAAGCGGTCGATGTTGCTTTTCGAACCATCTCTTCAGTAACATCCACTCCGTAAATAAAACCAGATTCGCCAACTTCTTCAGCCAAACGTAAAACATCTGTTCCGCGTCCGCTTCCCAAATCAATGCAAACCTCCCCGGTTTTAGCTTCGCTCTTTTCTGCAGCGCCACCACACGACAGGCAACAGGTTTCATTTGCCAGAGTCGAGTATCTTCCTGCAATTTCGATTGTATTCATTTTATTTCAATTTTGAGGTGCAAAGATAAGCTTAAAAACAGAAGAAACCAACATATATAGATTATTTGATATGTTTCTAAATAGTCATTCTGTAATCATTCCAAAATATGACGATTTGAGCATTTATAGTTATGGTCACAAGAAATTGAAATGTTAAATTTCGAAAAATAAAAAAAATAATTGGATTTTGTGGGTTACCTTTTTATCTCTTTTCGGATAAATACATACAGAAATATTATTTTACAGCTGGTATTGACTTTAACATCTGAATGTTGTATATTTGGTTGTTCACTTGTTTGTTTGAAAATCAATACGCTGTAAACAGACAGAACCTAAGCTCGATAGCTAAAATCTTGATTGAATTTTTGATGGATAGTTGGTAGCCTATATTTTCAATTTTTAAATCAAACCCTGACCCAAACAGGAAATAAAAATTGAAACAATCAAAGAGATTTCCATCAGAATGCTTCCTTAAAATAGAAAAGAACCTTAAATCATTCCGTGCAGGATTTAATCTTTTGCTCGCTGGTAAATAGTTTAAGCTAATATTTCTATCATGATACATCCAGTCCTGAAATTTTTGGCAGAACAACTGAATGCCCATATCGACCAGGTAAAGAAAAACGGTGATGGGGTCGTATCGCCCGTAGCAATCCTGCAAAGTATTGTGCGACTGGATGATGATGCTCTAAAAAATACTAACAACGTCCTTCTTTCCCTCGTTAACTTCTCGGAAGAGGCGACGATGAAAAACCATCCAACGTATTCCATTTTGAATAATGATATGGTAACTTATAAGAATCCTCCTATTAACCTGAATCTTTTTATTCTGGTGACAGCCTGTATGACCAATTACGAAAATGCACTTATTTACCTTTCACATGCCATAACTTTTTTTCAGGGCAAATACTCGTTCAGCTTAAAGAATAGTGTGACCCAGGTTGAAGGACTGCCTGATGATTTTCGCATTATTCTGGATTTATATACGCTCAGTTTTGAACAATTGAATTACCTGTGGAGCACGTTGGGCGGAAAGCAGCACCCTTTTGTGTGCTATAAAGTAAGACTGTTGCAATTAGAAAGGGAAAGCGCAACTGAAACTCGCGGTATTATTAAACAAGTGAGGATTGAAGAACCGGGCAACTCATAAAAACTAAAAATAAGAAACTAACAACCAAATAAGATGAGCATTTCCATCACATATGATATTCTTTTCGAGGTCAGGATATTACATCATTTTTTCCTTAACAAAGGCGAAAATGTATATGATACCATGAGCGACGAAGAAAAGGCAAACATGATGTTGAAATATGATGCTCGCGAGATCTTTGAAATTGTTCCAACAGAGGAATGCAGCAAAATTTTGAGCGCCCATAATTGCATCTTTAAATTTACTTCAACGGGCATAATTGTAGGGTTACGGGCTGAATCAGATGGTTTGGAACCGCCGAAGTTCAAGCCTTTCATGGAACTGGCTGACGATTTAATGTTCACTTTCCTGATAAAGCTTCGCGACATGGATTTGATGAATTATACGGCGCTACCTTTTACAGGCAATAGCGGTCAAATCTTCACCTTTCAAAATACCATCGCTGCCGGTTCAAAAAAATTCCCCGCACTCAGCGCTGTTCCTCCTCTTTACGACGCAGCAAAGGAATATTTTCCCGGCGATATGCTTTCGGATAACCTGAACAACCAAACCAAACTTTTTACAGCCCTTCAGAAGACGACTCAGGTAACCTCAACTGCCAGCGATTGGCTGACCGAAGAGTCGGTTGATAATGTGCCTATGCAATATGTGAATGTAAATGACAGGCATCCATTGGTTCGCGGAATATTTTTGTACCACGTTAAAGCCGCCAATGTGGAGCCTGTTGCAACCATAAAAACCGCAACCGGAATCATTGTAACCCCGAAAGTTGTAATTCTCCCCGGCGAATTCCGTACCCTTCAGGTTGACATGAGGGAGTTTCCTGAAGGTTTTTATTCCATGCACATTGAATCTGCAGCTCCGGTTTATACTGATGATGTTGCATTCTACCTTTTACTGATAAGAGAAAGTCCGTTCGGCATCATTCAGCTGAATGTCAAAAGCGACGATGCGACCTACAACATGCTTGATCCGCAGGGATTTATGCGCTCTCCGGCCTATGAATTGCGCTTTCGAAACAGATCTACCCGCTGGCGGTATGTTGGTGAAAAATTCAATGGCACATCTTTTACCGATAATCCCCTTCCGCTGACACGTTTTGGTTTTATAGAAAATGTTTCGGTGTTGGGAAAAGATGGCAATCCCATTGACGATCTTCCAAATCCGGCAACTACCATTATTAAAACTGAAGCATTGGTTAAGACAACAGAGAAAAACTTTTATTCGGAAATTCATATTAACTAATTAATAAACAATAAGATCAGATGGCAACGACTTACAAAACACCCGGAGTATATGTTGAAGAAATCTCCAAACTGCCGCCCTCGGTGGCACAGGTAGAAACAGCCATTCCCGCTTTCATTGGGTACACCGAAAACGACAGTTTCAACGGACTGTCGCTTGTCAACAAACCGAAACGCATCAAATCGCTTAACGACTTTGAGCAGATCTTTGGATTTCCAAAACAAACTGATTTTACCAACGATGCCAATCCCATAAACGGTGTCAAAATCAAAAAGGATGGTTCGGGAGCGTTCGTTTTGGATGGCGACCTCAAGGACCCTTACGGGGGTTTGCAGTTTCGGCTTCATTACTGCCTGCAGATGTATTTTGCCAATGGAGGTGGTCCGTGTTTCATTATTTCCTCCGGAAAATATGGTGATGCGAGTTTCGCCAATTCGAACCAAATGGCGGCATCGCTTGCGGCTTTGAGAAAAGAAGACGAGCCAACCATGATCGTATTTACTGATGCTGTATCGCTTTCAAAGGCCGAATTCTATTCATTGTATTCCAAAGCGCTTACACAGGCTGCTGAATTAATGGATCGTGTTGTGATCGCTGATTTATATCTTGACACTTCGACCACTCAAAAAATGGCAGACTTCAAGGGAGGTAAGATGGATATGTATTATGATGTTGGCGGGGGTACGGTACTCAGTGATGATTTCCGCAACGGTATTGGCAACAACAACCTGACCTATGGGGCAGCTTATTATCCGTGGCTTGTAACGACACTGGCCTATTATGCCGATGAGAGTAAAATCGCGATCACTGGCGGAGTTGATGCGCTTGCTTCAGTAAAATTTCTCCGGAAATATCCTGCACCCGGACAAGCCAATGTTGTCAACCCGCAGGAATCACTATACCACATGAACAGCCAGTTGTACGCCACGATAAAAAAGCTACTCGACAATTTTAAGGTAATACTTCCACCGGCTTCAACAATTGCAGGAGTTTATGCAATGGTTGACAGTACGCGTGGAGTATGGAAAGCGCCTGCCAATGTGAGCCTCAATTATGTATTTGAACCTCAGGTGAAAATTGACGACAACGATCAGCAGGATATGAATGTGACGGGAACTGGAAAATCAATCAATGCCATTCGCTTTTTCACCGGAAAAGGAATTCTGGTATGGGGCGCACGGACGCTGGCCGGAAATGACAATGAGTGGAGATATATCAGTGTCCGCAGATTCTACAATATGGTCGAGGAAAGCGTGAAAAAGGCAACCGAACCTTTTGTATTTGAGCCAAATGATGCCAACACCTGGACCAAAGTGCGTGCGATGATAGAAAACTTTCTGGTTCTGCAGTGGCGTGATGGGGCACTGATGGGAGCCAAACCTGATGAAGCCTTTTTTGTCCGTGTCGGATTGGGCGAAACCATGACCGCACTCGACATCCTCGAAGGAAGAATGATCGTTGAAATCGGTATGGCTGTTGTTCGTCCTGCTGAGTTCATAATCCTCAGATTCAGTCACAAAATGGTTGTATCGTAGTAATTAATTTAAATAACCAAATACATTATGGCATACAAAACTCCAGGCGTTTACATTAAGGAAGTTCCACTCTTCCCGCCATCGGTTGCCCAGGTGGAAACAGCAATTCCTGCTTTTGTCGGTTATACCGAAAAAGCTGCTGACCCCAATGGAAAGCTCCTCATTGATCTTCCGGTCAAGATTAAATCGTTGGTTGAATTTCAATCACTATACGGAATTGGCTATACTCCTTCAAGTTATAAAGTTATTGCTGATAACACAAAAGGAAATTCGCTGGATTCGGTAACTCCAAACAAGCAGTTTTACCTTTACGATGCTTTGCGCCAGTTTTATGACAACGGAGGCGGTGACTGCTACATCGTAAGTGTAGGATCATTCACTGACACCATAAATTTTGACAGGCTAAAAACTGGTTTTGATTTGCTGCGGAAGTTTGATGAACCGACACTTTTGTTGTCGCCCGATGCCGTTGGATTGAAAGATGTTGGCGATAACCCTGATCTGTCGAAATTTTCGGAATTGCAGAAGCTGGCATTGAAACAATGTGCAGACTTGCAGGATCGGTTTTGCATTTTTGATATCTTGAAAGGATATCTTCCTGAAGATGTATCCAATAAACCAATCTCCGATTTTCGCGACAACATCGGCATCAATTTTCTCAATTACGGCGCCGCCTATTATCCTTGGATCATTGCCAGTTACAGTTATGACATTAGTCTCAGGCAGTTGCACATATTTGATAAGGCCGCTCCAAATACTGAAATATTAAATTTCACTACGTATTCAAAAGATGATGCAGAAAAGGCTCTGATGACCACTCTTGCTGCCAGGCAGGCTGAAACCAATACCGCCATCGACATTACAGATCCGGTTGTAGATAAGGCCGCATTACGGAGTCGGGGAAGCGAATATGTGAAAGAATTACTGACAAGTTATGAGGCTAATATTGCCGGAAACGTGTCGATAAAGGGTAACATGAGCAATTATCTTAACCTTCTGGCGACCATTGCCGGCAACTTTAAAAAGGCAGAGACGATTTCTGTTGTTGGTTCAGGTATCAGAAAAGATATTGAGGTATTGAAGGCAACTACCGAGTTAACTGATGCAATTGTATCTCTCATCAAAATTGAAAAAAATGCAAAGACCGTGGCCAATACACTGGCAACAAGAACGCCCGCTGTAGTTGATGCACTTTATACACCACTTGAACCCGATTGGCTTGGCGGTGCTACTTATGCCTCAATTGCTGCCGATGCCACCAACTTCCCTGCAAGCATTGCCGGTAGCCTGAGTATTATTTCAGCTTTGGGCAGCAGCGTTGAAAAAATATTGAGTGGTTACCAAACTCTTCTTGACGCTGAACTTTTTTATGAAAGTCAGGCAGAGCAAGCAGTTTTCGCATCACACAGTTTCTTTCACGGAGTTAAAGACAAAGTAGTTGAGCACATGCGCACCATGCCTCCATCGGGCAGTGTTGCAGGTGTTTACGCGGCTGTAGACCGCACCCGTGGTGTATGGAAAGCTCCAGCCAATGTGAGCGTCAATTCTATTATTGGTCCGGTGGTTAAAATTGACAGCCGCGATCAGGAAGACCTGAATGTTCACACAACCGGAAAATCGGTAAATGCCATTCGTGCTTTTACCGGAAAAGGAACGCTGGTATGGGGCTCTCGAACATTGGCCGGAAACGACAATGAATGGCGGTATGTTCCGGTACGGAGGTTTTTCATCATGGTGGAAGAAAGCACGAAAAAAGCTACGGAACCTTTTGTATTTGAACCCAACGATGCCAACACCTGGGTGAAAGTCCGATCAATGATAGAAAATTTCCTGATACTGCAATGGCGGGCGGGTGCCCTTCAGGGTGCAAAGCCTGATCAGGCCTTTTTTGTAAATGTCGGGCTTGGCGAAACCATGACTGAACTCGATATACTTGAAGGCAGAATGATCGTAGAAATTGGGATGGCAGTTGTTCGTCCAGCCGAATTCATCATTCTTCGTTTCAGTCACAAGATGCTTTCAAGCAATAACTGAATTGTTTTACCACAGATTACACAGATGAACACAGATTAAAAATTTCATACTCACCCCTGCCCACCTGCGGTGTGCTTTCCCCTCTCTTTTTAAAAGAGAGGGGGGAAGGCCGCTCGCGGACTTCGGGGTGAGTTTGGAATTCAAGTACTTAGAATTATTTTTTTTTAAAAATAAATTATTCACAAATAAAAATTTACTGTTATGGCAAATTATCCATTACCGAAATTTCATTTCCAGGTCGAATGGGGCGGTACCCGTATCGGCTTTACCGAAGTAACAGGCCTGACCATCGAAAACGAGGTGATCGAATACCGCGAAGGCAGCAGCCCTGAATACAACAAAACCAAAATGCCGGGATTGCATAAATTCGGAAACATTACCCTCAAGCGTGGCACCTTTGCAAACGACAACGAGTTTTTCAACTGGCTGAATACGGTAAAACTCAACACCATTGAGCGCAGAGACCTTATTATTAACCTACTAAACGAAAATCATGAACCGGTAGTAGTTTATAAGGTGAAGCAGGCATGGCCAGTTAAAATTCAAGCTCCTGACATGAAAAGTGACGCCAACGAGGCCGCCATCGAAAGCCTCGAACTTGCACACGAAGGTCTGGTTATTCAAAACGGTTAATCTTAAAACATGGCTGATTCAGCTCGAAATTATCCACCGGTTGGGTTTCATTTCAAGGTGGTATTTACAGGTATTGGAAATAGCGATATCGACAGCCGGTTCCAATCGGTTTCAGGTCTCAACATGGAATTAGATACCGAATCGAAAAAGGAAGGTGGCGAAAATCGTTACGAACATGTGTTGCCGGTACGCGCCAAATATCCAATACTTGTTCTGAAACGCGGTCTGGTAAAAGACTCGGACTTGCTAACCACATGGTGCAATGATGCCTTTCAGTCGCTCATTATCAATCCGGTTGACCTGACCATTTCGCTGTTAAATGAAACCCACGAACCGCTGATGACCTGGAATGTGAAACATGCCTGGCCAAAAAAGTGGAGCCACAGCGATTTGAATGCTGAGCAAACCGCACTGGCCATCGAAACTTTTGAGCTGCAATATCAATATTTTACCCTTACGTAAATTAATCGGAATGCCAATAGAAATCCGGGAACTGAACATCAAGGTGAGCGTAAGTCAGAACCAGCAGGAGCAGGACAGTGCGCCTTCAGCTGGGAGCCCTGCCGGCGCTGCGCCTGATAAGGATGAGATTATTTCTGAATGCGTTGAACAAGTGATGGAATTGTTAAAACTGAAAAACGATCGCTGATGGCTAACAATGTTTCGAAGCTAAAGATTTACTCCTACGCGGATGCCGACAGAAAAAGCTCTGATGCCAACATGGAGGTTTTGGTTAATCCTGAAAGCTATTCACAAAAAATAACTGTTAAGTTCTCGGAAAAACAAGCTCCGGGAACCACCGCCAAGATGCCAAAGTTCAGCAAAATGGAGCCTCAAAAGCTCGATTTCGAATTGCTCTTTGACAGTACGGGTGTGATAAATGGCGTGAGGGACGAAACAAATGGAGTAGAATCTGAACTGGCGAAGTTTAAAAAACTGGTGCTCGAATACAAGGGAGACAAACACCGTCCGCGTTTTTTAAGCATTTACTGGGGAACGCTCAAATTCGACTGTTGCCTCGAAAGCCTTGATATTACCTACAAACTTTTCCGTTCCGACGGGCTTCCGTTAAGAGCATTGGCAAAGGTTGGATTCATTGGTTCCATGGACGATACCAAACGGGTGAACAAGGAAAATTCGCAATCGCCCGATCTGACACACGTTAAAACAGTGAATGAAGGTGACACACTTCCGCTGATGTCTTTTCAGGTATATGGCGATTCGAAATATTATATCGAAGTGGCAAAAGCCAACGGTTTAAATGATTTCAGGAATTTAAAAACAGGACAAAAAATCAAGTTTCCGCCAATCGAAAAGTAAAATGCCACAACCAAGAGACATACCAACCACAAGGCCTGCCAGTGTCGTAACTTCAGTTATTAAAATTGAAGGCAACGAAATTGCACGGACATTCCAGGTAGATTCGATCACGGTAACAAAAGAGGTCAATCGGATTCCCTGGGCAAAGGTGATTTTGTTAGATGGTGAAGCTTCGTCTGAAAACTTTCAGGCCAGCAACGATGCTTTGTTTATTCCGGGCAAAAAAATTGAGATCAAATGTGGTTACCAGAGCGATAACAACACTATTTTCAAAGGGATCATCATTAAAATGAGCATTAAAATCCGCGCAGGAGGTGCTTCCTTGCTGGTACTTGAGTGCCGCGACGAAACGGTGAAAATGACCATTGGGCGCAAAAGCAAATATTTTTTAGCGATCAAAGACAGTGACATCATTTCTCAGATAACGAGCACATACAGCGGATTTAGTACAACTGTTGAAGCAACCAGTGTCACCCACAAGGAAGTGGTTCAGTATGATTGTACCGATTGGGATTTTGTGGTTGCACGTGCCGAAGCCAATGGAAAGTTTTGTTTTCCTGACGATGGCCAATTAAATGTAAAAGCGCCTCAGTTGACACAATCCGCCGTGCTTTCACTTTTGTATGGCGCTACAATTCTGGAACTTGATGCGGAGATTGATGCTCGTCACCAACTGAAAAATATCACTTCCAAATCGTGGAGTTATGCCGACCAGCAAATCGTGGAAACTGAAGCCACCGACCCCAGCGTGGCACTCAATGGGAACCTCACCAGTCCTGATCTTGCCAAAGTGATCGGGCTCGATAAATTTATTCTGAATCATGGTGGAAAGGTGGAAGAAAATGAATTGCAGGCATGGGGCGATGCGCTTTTGCTGAAACGGCAGCTTGCAAAAGTACGCGGACGGGTGAAATGCAAAGGGGTACACACAGTAAAACCCGGAATGATCATTGAACTTGGCGGTGTGGGCGATCGCTTCAACGGGAAGGCTTTTGTAAGCGCGGTGCAGCATTTTGTTGCGGCTGGCGACTGGCAACTTAACATCCAGTTTGGCGTTGATCCGGAATGGTTTACCGAAACAAACGACCTGAATGATAAACCATCCGCAGGATTGCTTGCTGCCGTTCACGGACTGCAAACCGGCATCGTTACTCAATTGGAAAGTGATCCGGATGGAGAAAACCGCATTAAAGTCCGCATGCCAATTATCAGTAGCAGTGATGACGGAATTTGGGCCCGCATTTCAACGCTTGACGCCGGAAAAGAACGCGGCTCTTTCTTTTTACCTGAAATTGGCGATGAAGTAATTGTCGGGTTTATCAACGATGATCCGCGCGATGCCGTTGTACTCGGCATGGTTCACAGTAGTAAGCTGCCAGCTCCTTTGACTGCTGAGGACACCAATCACAAAAAGGGGTTTACGACCCGAAGCAAAATGAAAATGATTTTCGATGATGAAAAAAAATCATACACGCTTGAAACTCCGGCAGGAAAAAAAATCATTGTGGATGAAGATGCCGGTGAAATCAAAATAATGGACGAGAATGATAACAAGCTGGTGATGGACAGCAATGGCATACTTATCCAAAGTAATGGGAAAATTGAAATAAAAGCCACACAGGATTTGAAAATGGAAGGATTAAACATAGAGATGAAAGCACAAGCCAAATTCGCAGCCGAAGCTTCAGCAGCAGCCGAAGTTAAGGCAAGTGGTTCGTTGACATTAAAAGGAGCAACGGTAATGATTAACTAAAAGAGGCCTCCCCCAACCTCCCGAAGGCTAAAAAACGAGGCCTCCCCTAAATCCCCTCCAAAAGAGGGGACTTAAAGAAAGAATAAACAACATTAACGCTTAATGATATGAAAAACGAAAACACAACATCAACGCTTTTTAAGCCCTCCCCCTGTGGGGAGGGTTTGGGTGGGGCTTCGGTTCTTGCTCCCTCCCCCTTTGGGGAGGGTTGGGGAGGGGCTCCATGCCTTTAGCCGCTAGAATAACAGACATGCACACCTGCCCGATGGTGAATCCGGGGCCGGTTCCACACGTTGGAGGTCCGGTATTGCCACCCGGCGCTCCTACCGTCTTGATTGGCGGAATGCCGGCAGCAACGGTTGGCGATATGTGTGTATGTACCGGTCCGCCGGATACGATTGCCGCCGGATCGGGAACAGTATTGATAGGCGGTAAACCGGCAGCCCGCATGGGTGACAGCACAGCGCACGGCGGCGTAATAGTGGCAGGTTGCGCAACTGTGATTATTGGTGGATGATGTTGGAAATGTTTGAAATGGTTGAAGGGTTTGAAGGGTTTGAAGGGTTTAACGGCTATGTTGTAATAAGTTGCAAGATATCCTTTGCTCCCGATAAAAATCGGGACAGGCTGTTCGACTTTAGCCGACGGACTGGAAAAGTTTGAAGGGTTTGAAATGTTGGCGGCTGCAATACAATTGGTTGCAAGATATCCTTTGC
>JAUYMU010000045.1 GCA_030698405.1 Bacteroidota bacterium | reverse complement strand
GTTACCGACAACATTATGAAATCGCTCGAACTGGCATGGGCCGGCGATCCGGTGAGCGCTTTCGGAGGCATCATTTGTTTTACCGGAAAAGTGGATAAAATTATCGCAGAATGGTTCGAAAAACGATTTGTCGAAATCATTATTGCTACCGATTATACTCCCGAAGCGCTGGAGGTTTTCAGTAAAAAGAAAAACCTGCGTGTGCTGGCAACTCCTGTTAAACCTGAAATAGCCGGTGAAAGATTGTACCGCTCCATAAGTGGGGGATTGCTTGTTCAGGATGAAGACGAAGGCCTTGAAACAGAATTCAGGAATGTAACAAAAATACAGTTCGACAGCAATAAAATGAACTTGTCGAAGTTTGGCTTAATAGCATGTAAGCATCTGAAGAGTAACGCCATTGCTTTGGTAACCCAAAATGCTGACGGCTCTTTCTGGTTAACAGGCGCCGGAATGGGGCAACCCAACAGACTCGACAGTCTGCGCCAGTTGACGATTCCGCGTTTTAACCTGAAGGAAGGTATCAGGATTGAAGATTCGGTGCTTATTTCAGATGCGTTCTTTCCATTCCGCGACAGCGTTGAAGCTGCCAACGAATTTGGGATCAAATACATTGTAGAACCGGGGGGAAGTATCCGCGATGAAGAAGTAATTGCCGCCTGCGATGAATTCGGTATTGCAATGATTTTTACCGGAATGAGACATTTCAAACATTGATTTGAAATTGACATCCGGTCAGTTTTTTATTAGTATAAACATTAGAAAAACAGACACATAAATGGGATTGTTTTCATTTTTAACCCAGGAAATAGCCATCGACCTTGGAACCGCAAACACAATTATTATCCACAACGATAAAATTGTAGTTGACGAGCCGTCGATCGTGACCATTGACCTAAAAACAGAAAAGCTTATTGCGATAGGCGAAAAAGCACGTCAGATGCAGGGTAAAACCCATGCAAACCTGAAAACCATCCGCCCGTTGCGCGATGGTGTTATTGCTGATTTCAACGCGGCTGAGCAGATGATCAGGGGAATGATCAAGATGATGAACCCTAAATCGAGGTTTTTTACCCCTTCGCTCCGGATGGTCGTTTGTATTCCTTCCGGCTCTACGGAAGTTGAAATACGTGCCGTACGCGACTCTGCTGAACATGCCGGAGGACGCGATGTGTATATGATTTACGAACCAATGGCAGCAGCCATCGGTATTGGGTTGGATGTTGAAGCGCCCGAAGGAAACATGGTGGTTGACATTGGTGGCGGAACTACAGAAATTGCAGTGATTTCGCTGGGTGGGTTGGTTACCAACAAATCAATCCGTATTGCAGGCGACGACCTGACTGCCGATATTATGGAATACATGCGCCACCAGCACAACATTAAAATTGGTGAACGTACTGCCGAAGAAATAAAAATTAATGTAGGATCGGCCTTGTCGCAGCTCGACAATCCGCCTGCTGATTATTTGATACAGGGGCCAAACCAAATGACTGCCCTTCCGATTGAAGTACCGGTTTCTTACCAGGAAATATCACATTGTCTGGAAAAATCGATTTCGAAAATTGAAACAGCTATTCTCAGTGCGCTGGAGCAAACTCCTCCTGAATTGTATTCTGATATTGTGAATCGCGGTATCTGGCTGGCAGGTGGTGGCGCTTTGCTGCGCGGATTGGCCAAACGGTTTACCGAAAAGATCAATATTCAGTTCCATGTTGCCGAAGATCCTCTTAGGGCAGTGGCCCGCGGAACCGGTATCGCACTTAAGAATGTAAATAAATTCACTTTCCTTATCAGGTAATTCTGAAAAGGAAGGGGTAAACCTTCCAACTGATGAGAAGTTTATTTCGTTTCTTATTACGAAATTATTTTTTAATGATGTTCCTTGCACTCGAAGCCATTTCGTTTGTACTGATTGTCAGTTTTAACAATTACCAAAGGGTAGCATTCTTTAATTCAAGTAATAATTTTGCGGGAGCTGTTTATGAAAAATTCAGTTCAATCGACGATTATTTCAGTTTAAGCCGTACGAATGCACGTTTGGCCGCTGACAATGCTTCGCTGCGCAAACAATTGCAGCTTCGGATGAGCCTTCAGGAACAATATCCGGTGAGCCGGCCCGATACGGTTGATGCGCCTGCCTACATTTTTACATCGGCAAAAGTGATCAGTAATTCGGTAAACAAACAATTGAATTACATTACCCTGAACAAAGGTTCGAGGCACGGAATAAAACCCGACATGGGTATAATTGATGCCAGCGGGATAGTTGGCGTAATCACCGATGTTTCTCCAAACTATTCAACCGGATTGTCAATGCTAAACAGGAGGTTGAGCGTTCCTGCCAAAATCACAAAAAACAATTATTTCGGTTCGCTGGTGTGGGACGGTGAGAATTACAATACCGCCGACCTGAGGGAAATCCCGTTTCACATCATTGTAAATGTTGGCGATACTGTTGTTACCAGTGGCTATTCAAATGTTTTTCCTGAAGGGATTATGATTGGAACGATTAAAAAATTCGATGTCGAAAGCGGGACAAACTTCTATAATATCAAAGTGGAACTTTCCACCAACTTTAAAACTTTGAAATACGTTGAGGTAGTTCAGAACACCAAACGATCAGAATTAAAAAATATTGAAAAAAACAACATAAGTGAATGATTAAGGACTTAGGAAAATACGCGATCATATTTGTGGGGCTTGTTTTGCTCCAGGTGCTGATCCTGAATAATATACAATTCAGCGGCTTTATAAATCCGTATGTCTATATTTTATTTATCATGTTGTTGCCTTTCACAATTCCGGGTTATGCAATTCTCGGCCTTTCCTTCCTTTTGGGATTTTCAATCGATATTTTTAGCAATACGCCCGGAGTTCATTCAAGTGCAACCGTTTTACTTGGTTTTCTCAGGCCCGGAATTGCTGAGTTGATTTCATCGCGCGAAATCATAGAAAAGGGAAACACACCAAATATGAAACAGTTGGGTTTTGCAAGCTTTCTGAAATATACCATTATCGCAGTTTTAATCCATCACTTCTTCCTGTTTTTTGCTGAGGCATTTTCATTCGCAGGGTTTTTCCATACTTTACTCCGGATAATTCTCAGCAGCATTTTCTCTATTGTGATTATTCTGGCCAGTCAGTTCATCATTTTTAAAAATTAGCAGCGGGTGGATACTTTCTCGAAACGCAAGTATATTATTGCCGGTATTATGCTGGGAATAGCTGCCATTTTTATTATCCGGTTATTTACCATTCAGATTACAAATAAAACCTACAAACAATTTGCTACCCGAAATGTACTGCGGAAGGTAATTACCTTTCCGGCGCGCGGATTGATATACGACCGCAACAACGAACTGATGGTTTACAACAAGGCAGCATACGATTTGCTGGTTGTGCCAAGGGAAGTAAAACCTTTTGATACCCTTTCACTGTGTAATATCATTCAGCTGGAAAAGAAAGATCTGATTGAAGCATTGAAAAAGGCCAAACAATTTTCAAGGTACAAACCTTCCATTGTTGCTGGTCAGATTTCTCCTGATATTTATGCGCCACTTCAGGAAAAACTATACAAATACCCCGGATTTTTTGTTCAGTCGAGAACTTTGCGCGAATACCCAAGTAAAAGCGCTGCCCAGGTTTTGGGTTATGTGGGCGAAGTAAATCAGTCGATGATAGAAAAGGACAAGTATTACCGGTCAGGCGATTATATTGGCGTTACCGGCCTGGAGAAAGCGTATGAAAACGAACTTCGGGGAATTAAAGGGGTGAACAATTACATGGTGGATGTTCACAACCGGATAAAAGGAAAATACAACGATGGCATAACAGATACCACAGCCATACTTGGACAAAATTTACTTACCGGGCTTCATGCTGAAGTGCAGGCTTACGCAGAATTGCTGATGACCAATAAAAGGGGCGCCATTGTAGCCATCGAGCCAGCAACAGGTGAAATAATCGTGATGGTTAGCGCTCCTTCGTATGATCCGAATTTGCTTGTCGGACGACAGCGAAGTGTTAACTACGGTTTGCTGGTGAATGATTCTATTAACAAACCAATGTGGAATCGGGCCGTCATCGGCACCTTTCCTCCCGGTTCAACTTTTAAACTTGTAAATGCATTGATTGCGCTTGAGGAACATGCAATAACCCCGTTCGACCGGTTTTCCTGTTCAGGAAAAGGTTCGTCGCCGATCAAATGTACACACAGCCATGTCAGTCCAATTGCCATGCGCGAAGCCATCCGTGAGTCGTGTAATTCATACTTCTGGAATTTGTTTCGCAATATAATCAGTCATTCGCCCACTTCTGCCCAGGGTTTTGAAGTGTGGCGGAACCATGTACTGAGTTTTGGATTTGGTGAAAAGGTTGGTACTGAATTGTCTTCCGAAGTAAAAGGAAATATTCCGGAGGTGGCTTATTACGACAAATATTTTGGCCAGAAAAGATGGACTTCAATGACCATTCGTTCTTTGGCTATCGGACAGGGCGAAATTCTGATTACACCGCTTCAGCTGGCAAATATGGCTGCAACCATTGCCAATAGGGGATATTATATTACACCACATTTGGTAAAAGCCATTCAGGATACAAACAGGGTTTACCGTGAACTTAAATACGAGAAAAAACTTACAGGTATTGATCCTGAATATTTTAATATTGTGATTGATGGGATGCAGGCAGTTATTGAAGAAACAAGGTTGAGCCAGTCTATCCGCATGGACAGTGTGATCATTTGCGGAAAAACCGGAACTGTTCAAAATCCGCATGGGGCCGACCACTCTGCTTTTGTTGCCTTTGCACCGAAAAACAATCCAAAAATTGCCATTGCCGTTTTTATCCAGAATGCTGGTTTCGGAGCTACTTATGCCGCCCCGATTGCAGGCTTAATTATGGAGAAATTTCTGACCGATTCGATTTCTCCCAGGAGGAAAGCCGTTGAACAACGAATGATTGAATCGGATTTAATGAATGTTCAAGTAAAAAAATAAGCGACCGTGCCGAATAGAAACAACGTTTGGGCCAATATCGACTGGATTACAGTATCCATTTACCTTGCAATGATGTTCATTGGCTGGATAAATATTTATGCGGCTGTTTACAACGAAGAGCATAAAAGTATTTTCGATTTTACTCAGCAGTACGGAAAACAGTTGATGTGGATTGTCGCTGCAATATTTATTGCCGTGCTCATGATCAATGTTGACTCTAAATTTTTCGTGGCATTCTCTTTCCCGATATATGTTTTTTTTGTGTTGGTGCTTATTCTGGTTCTTTTCATCGGTTCCGAAATTAATGGCGCCAAATCATGGATTCAGTTGGGCAATTTTTCGCTTCAACCTTCCGAATTTATGAAAATGGCCACATCGCTGGCCATTGCCCGGTACATCAGTTCGTACAATTTCAAAATGCACTCTTACAAGTCATTGCTTTCTTTGGCTGCAATTGTTTTTATACCGGTTGGATTGATATTTCTTCAGAACGACACCGGTTCAGCCATTGTATTCGGGGTTTTCCTGCTTGTGCTTTATCGTGAAGGCCTGAATGGTATTGTGTTGTTTTTCTGTTTTCTGATTGCGTTGGTTTTCATTTTTACCATAATATTTGATTCGTTCGTAACTATTTTGATATTAACCATTGTTGCATTCCTGATCAATTATCTGATGAAACGAAAGATGAAAAGGGCGTTGATTGCTGTTGGAATTTTCGTTGCTATTTATTTCATTTTCTGGTTTATAAACTATTGGCTTCAGGGAAGTGTAGAACCAGTGTTTTTCCTCCTTGCAGCAGCAGTGATTTCATCGGCTATTTTCTTCCTATGGGCGATGGTGCTTCAAAAAAGATCGCTGGCTCTTTTGATCGGAATTTATCTGGGAAGTGTACTTTTTGCAGTATCTGTCGATTACGTTTTCGATAACATCATGGAGCAGCACCAGCGCGACAGGATCAACGAATTGCTGGGTATTCAGTCTGATTTGCATGGAGCAGGATATCACGTAAATCAATCGAAAATTGCCATCGGATCGGGTGGCTTGTTCGGAAAAGGTTTTTTGCACGGAACCCAAACCAAATATGATTTTGTTCCTGAACAAAGTACTGATTTTATATTCTGCACAGTGGGCGAGGAGTGGGGTTTCCTGGGAACCTTGGTTGTAATTGGCCTTTTTATGGGGCTGCTTACCCGGCTCATTTATCTGGCCGAACGCAACCGATCCAAATTCAGCCGTGTTTATGGATATTGTGTTGCAACCATTCTCTTCTTTCATTTTGCCGTAAATATCGGAATGACCATTGGCCTTGCACCCGTTATTGGGATACCTCTGCCGTTTTTTAGCTACGGAGGCTCCTCTTTGTGGTCGTTTACGCTACTTCTCTTTGTATTCGTAAGGCTCGATGCCAGCAGGTTCGAACAGTTGAGTTATTGAGGGAGTTTCAAGTTCCAAGTTTCAGTTCCAAGTTTCCAAGTTCCAAGTTAAGCTCCGAAAAAGTGTTTTTGGTGAATATGAGTGACTTTCTAAGGAATTTGAGTAACAATAGTTCGCTCATTCAGTTACAAGGAAAACCCGGTAGGGTTTACCATTGATGGCCCCCAATAAAATTTGGGGATGTAGAAACCGCGAACCATAACCCCCGAAGTGCCCGCCTGCCTCGGGCAGGGGTTGAACGAGAGTATTTTTAAAACCTTTCTGTACAATAATAATACTACCCCAAAAGTAACCGACTAAATATTTTGCCTTTAGGCAACGGAATGAATTAGCATATTTTTTTACCGGCCGCGCCCAAATCTTGTTCAAGGCTAAAATCTGCTTTCGGCCGGAAGAGAATTTGCGCTGATGGTGCTTTATTCCAAACAACCATCTGTGAGCTTGATTATTTATTTTATACTTTTGGGTATGACCGACGTACACCCTACAGAAATACGGAGTTATAACACGAGCCGGATCAGGCTTCGCAGGATTACTGAGCGGGTGACTTCTCCCTGGTAGCGGACTGTTCTGAAACTTTAAATCATTGAGGTAAAATAGTCACCCGCTCAGTTTGATCCACAATCTTTCGGCCGGAAGGACATTGCGCTGATGTTGCTGTATTCCAAACAACCATCTGTGAGCTTGAATATTTATTTTCTACTTTTGTGTATGACCGACGTACACCCTAACGAAATACAGAGTTACAACATGAGCCGGATCAGGCTTCGCAGGATTACTGAGCGGGTGACTTCTCCCTGGTAGCGGACTGTTCTGAAACTTTAAATCATTGAGGTAAAACAGTCACCCGCTCAGTTTGATCCACAATCTTTCGGCCGGAAGGGACTTTGCGCTGATGGTGCTTTATTCCAAACAACCATCTGCTGAGCTTGATTATTTATTTACTACTTTTGGGTATAACCGACGTTCACAGTCCAGAAATACAGAGTTACAACATGAGCCGGATCAGGCTTCGCAGGATTACTGAGCGGGTGACTTCTCTCCGGTAGCGGACTGTTCTGAATCTTTAAATCATTGAATTAAAACAGTCACCCGCTCAGTTTGATCCACAATCTTTCGGACGGAAGGGAATTTGCGCTGATGGTGCTTTATTCCAAACAACCATCTGCTGAGCTTGATTATTTATTTACTACTTTTGGGTATAACCGACGTGCACAGTGCAGAAATACAGAGTTACAACATGAGCCGGATCAGGCTTCGCAGGATTACTGAGCGGGTGACTTCTCTCCGGTAGCGGACTGTTCTGAATCTTTAAATCATTGAATTAAAACAGTCACC
>JAUYMU010000044.1 GCA_030698405.1 Bacteroidota bacterium | reverse complement strand
CACTTCAAATATAGTGACTTATGTCGAAATATGCAACTTTTTAGTAAATTTAATTCATTAAATATCAGATATTTAACGTTATTTAATAATAATATGCAAATGCTGATTATCAAGCATTTAGCTCCTCCGAAATGTTAGTTATATTAGAAAATAATCGTTTAATAAAACATCAAATTATGGGAAGGCTTGACTTTTTGACGATTCCTGCTATGTTGCAAGCAAGTTTCAAAGACTTTGCATCAAACCAGTCACTGGTATTTGTCGGTGAAGAAAACAGAACCTATGCACAACTTGAGGTTGATGTAAAAAAGGCTGCGCTTCAACTTCAGGCAATTGGAGTTAAAAAAGGCGATAAAGTTGGTATTTTGAGCCTGAACATGCCGCAATGGGGAATTGCATTTTTTGCCGCCAGCATTACAGGTGCAGTTGTTGTTCCTATCCTGCCTGATTTTCACCCAAACGAAATAAAAAACATTCTTGACCATGCAGAGGTATCTGTAGTTTATGTTTCAGAATCCCTGAACGCCAAACTGGAACCTGTCCCGGGAATGACAGTCATTCAGATTGAAAAATTTGAAGTTGTATCAGCAACTTCTCCACCTGTTTTCGATGAAATGGATGCAGCACATTTCATCTATGAAAAAATTGCAGAACAGGATTTGGCTTCCATCATTTATACTTCAGGCACAACCGGCAAGTCAAAAGGCGTGATGCTGACCCATAAAAATATTGTTTGGACTGCTCAGCAATGTTGGTTAATTCAGAACATATTCCCAACCGACCGCTTTCTTTCTATACTTCCGCTTTCGCATACACTCGAAAACACTCTGGTTCTTATGCTGCCTTTGAAGTATGGCGCTTCGGTTCACTATCTGCAAAAACCACCAGTTGCATCGGTTTTGCTTGCCGCACTCAAACAAGTTCGTCCGACTATCATGTTAATTGTGCCGCTGATTGTTGAAAAGATATACAAAACCAAAATATTACCTCAAATCAACAGCAAATTCATTACACGTGTCTTGTATAAGGTTCCACCTTTCAGAAAAGTATTGCACAAAGTAGCAGGTAAAAAGCTGTATGAAACATTTGGCGGTAAATTAAAGTTCTTCGGAATCGGTGGCGCGAAACTCGACGACAATGTTGAACGCTTCCTTATGGAAGGCGGATTTCCTCTTGCTATTGGCTACGGAATGACCGAATCGTCGCCATTGCTGGCAGGAGCAGGTGTGGGTAAAACCAAGTTTCTGTCAACCGGACCAGCCATGCCAGGCGTTCAATTACGAATTGCCAATGCTGACAAAAAAACCGGGCGGGGAGAAATTCAGGCCAAAGGTGAAAACGTGATGCAGGGCTACTACAAAGAACCTGAAATAACAAAAGAAACTTTTACCGAAGACGGATGGCTAAAAACCGGAGATCTGGGTTATTTCGACAAAAGCGGCAACCTTTACATCAAAGGGCGTATCAAAAACATGATTGTTGGTGCCAGTGGCGAAAACATCTATCCTGAAGAAATTGAGTCGGTGATAAACCGCATGGAATATGTACTTGAATCACTGGTGGTTCAGCAAAAAGGCCGGTTGGTAGCGATGGTACATTTGAATATGGAAGAACTCGAAAAAAAATACCAGGACATGAAATCTGAGGCAGTATCGTTTCTTCAGGAGAAAGCGGAAGAAATTCTGAAGGAAATACAAAGCAAGGTTAACGAGGAAGTGAATAATTTCTCGAAAATTCAACGCATTGTATTGCAGCCAATTCCGTTTGAAAAAACACCAACACAGAAAATTAAGCGTTTTCTTTATTACGCCTGATAAAACTTTCAGATGTTATACTCTGTTTAAAGAAATAATAAGGAGTTGCTGAAATTCCATAATTAAATAAAGCTTATAAAAATATATTGGAAAAAACCCGAAGGCACTATGTTTGTAACACTTTAATTTCTTATTTTTAAGGTACATTAACAACATAAGCTGATATGTTTCCTCAAACCCAAAATACTGAATATATTTCAGGCTACATTAAAATCGACGAACATCTGAAAATTCTGGAAATTTCAGGTGAAATAAATAAAATTCTGCAAATTGATGAATTTGATCCGGATGAAAGTTTTCTTCATATCATTGAAGTTCTGAAGAAAAATACCCGTTCATTTTTTAAACAGGAAATTTTACCGGCTATAAAAGCCCGGCAAATCAGAAATTTTTCACACGACCGAAAAAAAACAATCCTAAACGTTACAGTAACTTCCCTCTCGTCTGGATTGACAATCATAAGCTTAGAAGAAATACATGCAGCAATAAGCATTGACTACCAGTCGCTTCCAGAAAAAATACAGGATTTAATTATCCGGATAAATCCTGATATACAAGTAAGCTATATTTCAAAAAAATGTTATTCAAAACTGGGCATAAAAGCGGCCAATGTAAAAGGAAAATCAATTGAAGAAATTGGCTTATTTGGTGATCAAACCGCAAATGTTGTCCAACTGATCAATCAGGCATTCCAGCTTCAAAAAAAGATCAAAGAAAATATCAGTTTAAAAAAACCTGATGGAACAACTTGGTGGAACATGACTTTTATCCCTGAAATTGACCCGGCCGATCATCAGCAATCAGTACTTATCATTCTGAAAAATGTAAGCCGCCTGGTAAAAACCGAAGAAAAACTTCAGGATAGCGAACAGCGTTTCCTGCTGGCCACCGAAGCGGCCGACCTGGGAATTTGGGACTATATGGTTGGCACCGGAAAAACATTCTATTCCAGAAGATGGAAATCAATGCTCGGATATTACCCTGACGAAATTCCCGACAATTACTCTGCCTGGCTTGATATGATCCATCCGTTGGACAAAGACAGAATGGTTTATTTTATGAATAATTTTCTAAATAGCGATTCGCTTATTTATGAAGCAGAATTCAGAATGTTGCACAAAAAAGGAAACTATGCCTGGATTAAAAGTCGTGCTTCAGTAATACGCGACGAAAATGGAAAAGCCATCCGGATGTTTGGCGTTCATCGTGACATCACGGAAGAAAAAAAATCAGCCAGCGAATATAAAAAACTTCATCAGGCCATACTCCAGAGTCCAATTGCAGTGATAATTACCGACACTGAAGGATACATCGAATTCTTTAACCCCGCCTTTTGCAAAATTACGGGCTGGAGCGATCAGGAAATACTTGGTAAAAAACCCAATATCCTGAAGTCTGGATTTCAACCGCCAAGCTTTTACGAAAAACTATGGAAAACCGTCAGCGATGGAAACGAATGGCAGGGAGAATTTAAAAACCGAAAAAAGACAGGCGAATATTACTGGGAATTAGCAAGCATCTCGCCCATCAGAAATAGCTTTGGCAACATTACGCATTATGTAAAAATTGCAGAAAACATTACCTATCTGAAGAAAATTGAACGGGATCTGAAAAAAGCAAAACAAGATGCCGAAATTGCCAATAACTACAAGAATCATTTCTTATCCAATATGAGTCACGAAATCAGGACACCGATCAACACGATTATTGGATTTAGCGAATTGATGAAAAACGATGAATTGCCGATACAAAAGCGAAATAAATATTCAGAAATTATTGAAGAAAACAGCCAGGCATTGCTTCGGCTGATTGACGATATTATAGACGTTGCAAAAATAGAGGCCAACGAACTGAAAATTAAAAAGGAAGCTTGTTCTCTGGGTGATTTGTTTGCTGAACTTGAAATGACTTATAACAATTATCTGAGGCGTAAACAAAAAAGAAACATGGAACTGATTTTTCAACTTCCTGAAGAAGCGCATCACGATGTAATTTTTACCGACCCATACCGGTTAAAACAAATTTTAAACAATTTATACCTGAATGCCTTAAAATATACCGAAACCGGAAACATTGAAATTGGCTACAACATACTCGCAGATAATAAACTGAGATTCTTTGTTTCGGATACCGGAGAAGGAATTCCGGCCGAACGGCTTAAAAATATTTTTAAACGTTTCAATTATTCCGAAGAAACAAGTCCATCCGAAGCAGGTTCAGGACTTGGACTGTCCATTTGCAAAGATCTTGCATTGTTGCTTGGTGGAAGTATCAATGTAAAATCTGTTCCGGGTGAAGGAAGTGTCTTCTATCTGACTTTGCCTTACGATAAAATAAAAATCCCAATGGTCCGATCAGCAGTTAAATCTCAAACACAGCGGAAATATAATTTCAGCAATTACACCATCATGATTGCAGAAGACACTCCATACAATTATGAATATCTGAATAGCATACTCGAAAAAACCGGGGCCAATGTTGTATGGGCAAAAGACGGAATTGATGTTTTGAATATTTTCAACGCCACAAAAATTGATCTTATCCTGATGGACATTCAATTACCCGAGATAAGCGGTTACGAAGCAACCTCCCAAATCAGGCTGAAAGACCTTTCTATTCCGATCATCGCCCAAACAGCCTATGCAATGGCCGACGATAAGCAGAAATGTCTGGATTCGGGATGCAACGATGTGCTTGTAAAACCCATCAGAATGGACGATGTTTTGACCACTGTTGCTAAATACCTGAATAAATAATCCCTTAAAATTGAGCGCAGATTCTGTTTATTAAAATTCGCTGATTAAATTTGAGGCTTACAAAAGAAATGGAATATGCACCTCGACCGGTTTCCCTCCAGATTATTGGAAAATGCAGTGAACGAATTCGCCAAACTTCCGGGTATTGGCCGAAAATCGGCGCTGCGCCTGGTTCTTCACATCCTGAAACAAGAAGTTCATGAAGTGGAGATATTCGCCAACAGCCTCCTCCAGTTACGTTCCGAAGTAAAACACTGCCGCGTTTGCCACAACATTTCGGATACCGATGTTTGCAATATCTGCTCAAATCCATCGCGCAACAAATCGTTCATCTGTGTAGTCGAAAACATAAAAGATGTAATGGCCATCGAAAACACCCATCAGTTCAACGGATTGTACCATGTTTTGGGAGGGATTATCTCGCCAATGGATGGGATCGGCCCTTCTGACCTTGAGGTTGATTCGCTGGTTGGCCGTGTAAACGAAGGTGGAATTGATGAGATTATTTTGGCCCTGAGTACCACCATGGAAGGCGATACCACCAACTTTTTTATTTTCAAAAAGCTTAAAAACCTGGATGTAAAAATATCGACCCTCGCCCGTGGCGTTTCGATTGGCGACGAACTGGAATATACTGATGAAGTTACGCTGGGTCGTTCGATCGTTAACCGGATGAACTTTGAGGATTCAATAATTCAATAAGAAAAAGAAAAAAAGGAAAAAAACCACATAGACACATAGAACGCATAGAAAATGAATTTAAAAAAACTAGGTGCCCTATGTGTCTATGTGGTTCTAAAATAAAATAGAAACCTGATGAAATTAACCGTGATCATTGTCAATTACAACGTAAAATATTTTCTGGAGCAGTGTCTATATGCCGCTTATAAAGCTGCATCGAAGATAAGTTCCGAAATTATCATCGTTGACAACGATTCGGTTGATGGTTCCTGCCAGATGGTTGCCGAAAAATTTCCAGAGGCAACATTGATCGCCAACAAAGAAAATGTAGGTTTTTCAAAAGCCAACAACCAGGCTATCAGAATTGCCAAAGGAGAATACATTTTACTCCTGAATCCGGATACTGTTGTTGAGGAAGACTGCTTCCTGAAGATCGTTCAATTTATGGACAAAACGCCTGAAGCCGGTGGGTTGGGCGTAAAAATGATCGATGGCAAAGGCAGGTTTTTACCTGAATCGAAACGCGGTTTACCAACTCCTGAAGTTGCTTTCTGGAAAATGTTCGGCTTTTCAAGCCTTTTCCCTCATTCCAAACGTTTTGGCCGGTATCATCTGGGCTACCTCGACAACGATCTAATTCACGATGTTGAAGTGCTAGCAGGCGCTTTTATGCTTCTTCGCCGCGAAACGCTCGATAAAGTTGGATTGCTCGACGAAGATTATTTTATGTACGGCGAAGACATCGACCTTTCGTACCGCATCACAAAAGGCGGTTACAAAAACTATTACTTCCCCGAAACAACCATTATCCATTATAAGGGAGAAAGCACCAAAAAGGGCAGTATCAATTACGTGAAAGTGTTTTACAATGCGATGATCATCTTTGCGAAGAAACACTTTTCGAAAGGGAATGCCCGCCGGTATGCCATTTTGATCAATTTGGCCATTTACTTCCGGGCTATTTTAACACTAACCGGACAATTCATCAAATCAGCAATTTTACCTGCAATCGATGCCTTAATGATTTACATTGGGTTTGCAGTTTTATTGCCCAATTGGGAAGCGTACAAATATGAAAGGGGTTACTATCCTCCCGAATATTTGCACTTTGCAGTTCCAATTTATATCCTGATATGGATTAGTTGCATCTGGCTGAACGGTGGCTACCGGAAAAACATTCAGTTCGGGCGAATCTTTAAAGGTTTGCTTTGGGGAACGCTTTCAATCCTTATTTTTTATTCGCTGGTGGACGAAAGTATGCGCTATTCAAGGGCTTTGCTGCTTTTAGGCTCGGGCTGGGCATTTTTGGCATTGCCATCTTATCGGTATTTATTGCATAAACTGCGTGTATCCGGACTGGAACTTGAGCTCGACCATCAAAAACGCATTGCCTTGGTAGCTGCGCTGGAAGAATCAAAACGAATATCGGAACTAATAGCCCAATCAGGATTAAATATTGACGTGGTTGGATTTGTTTCACCCAATGATTCGGTTCACCAGCAATTTTACCTGGGAAATATTCACCAGCTGCCCGAAATTATCCGTATCAATAAAATTGACGAACTGATCTTTTCATCCGGAGATATTCCTTCACAGGAAATAATCAGGATTATGCTCGAATTAAGCGATCTGAACATCGACTATAAAATTGCACCGCCCGAAAGCCTTTCAATTATTGGCAGCAACTCAATTTCTACTGCCGGCGATTTGTATGTGGTTCATATCAACTCAATTGCAAAGGAAAACAACAAACAAAATAAGCGTGCTTTCGATCTGGCAATGGCAACTTCCCTGCTTTTTCTTTCTCCATTTATTGTTTGGTTCACTCATTCCAAAACAGGTTTCTTCCAAAGTATTTTTGAAGTTTTCGCCGGAAGAAAGAGCTGGGTTGGCTACTGTACCGGAAATCAAGATCATTTGCCGCCGCTAAAAAAAGGCATCCTCTCCCCTGCTTCACTTTATCCTGAAAACATTCAGGAGAAAAAGAAGGATGAACTGAACATTGTTTACGCCAAAGATTACCGGCTATTGTACGATTTTGAAATTGTACTGAAAGCCTGGAGAAATATCGGAAAATCATGATTCACCACAAACTTGAATTTGGCAAAATTCTTTTCAGGGCTTTGGAACCCGACGACATCGACTTGTTGTACGAATGGGAAAACGATGCAGAAATCTGGGAAGTGAGCAACACTTATGAACCATTCTCAAAATATATTCTGGCCAAATACATCAAGGACTCGCAGCGCGACATCTACGAAAGCAAGCAGCTACGCATGATTATTGAAACGCTGGAAGGAAAAGCTGTCGGCGCCATCGACCTGTTCGATTTTGATCCTTTCCATTTCAGGGCCGGCGTGGGCATTCTGATTCACGATGAAAAAGACCGCAGAATGGGTTATGCCAATGATGCCCTTCAACTACTTTGCAGCTATGCCGCCAATTATCTTCGTTTGCATCAGTTGTTTGCCAATATTACTGCTGACAACCTGGCAAGTATTCAATTGTTCAAAAACAACGGGTTTGAACTTTCCGGCACAAAAAAAGATTGGCGCCGCACTTTGGAAGGCTGGAAAAATGAGTTGATGTTTCAGAAGATACTGTGAGTATGTGGACGGAATAGATAAAAAGCAATTTTCTTTATGAATTATAAAGGTTAACTGCGTCGGAGATTGTGAAAATAAGGTAAATAAACAGTAACTTTCGTTGGACAAATTTGACAATCTTGACACTTTAACCGTCCACGAAGTCACAATTGTCCAACGATAAGAAAAATAAAAAAAATGAGGCCAATGGATAAACAATATAACCCCGATGGTTTTATCCCCAAACATGGTGGTTACGAACGTTTGATAACCTACCGGAAAGGCATTGAAAATCCTGATCCAGAAGTATCGGCCAATGTGATGATTGGCTTGATCAATATAACTTCCTTCTTACTCGCCAAACAGTTAAAAACACTGGAAAAAGAATTTTTACAGGAAGGTGGGCTACGGGAACGAATGTCGCAGGCGAGAATTGATGTAAGGCGGAAACAAAAATAAAAGCAACTTTGAAAATCATCAACCTGTAAATAAACTCCCTTTTTAGATTTTCCTCTTTCTCGTCAAATCCAGCAATCCATTAATAATCGTCAGCGGATTTGCAGGATTGCCCGAAATGTATAGATCGAATTGATATTTCACTTCAACAAGTTCAGGAACTCAGCCATTTCCATGTCCAGGTCTTCACGGATTATTTTACGCATCAATCCTTTGGGAAGATCTTAAACAATTGTCACCTGCATCTCCCTAAAACCTACAAAGCGGTTTATTTCAGTAACTTTCTCCTTTTCTTCATCCATGCAAATATCAATCACCTCTTTGATGTTTGCCAAGGCTTCATCAATGGTTTTGCCATAAGAGTGGCAACCTTTGAAAACAGGGCAACTAACAATATAAACATTGTCTTCGTCCTGTTCGACGAGGATGCGAAGGTGCAATATTTTATCTTTTGTCTTCATGGTAATTTTTAAACAGCTATTATTATTGCTTGTGTTTTGAGATTTACGAGGTAAAAGTAACAAAAAAAAGTTGGCTTAAACAACTCACATACTAATCGCTGCAAGGATTAGTATGGCTGGTATGCAGAATTGATGCAGCTCCGAATTTTAATCCGATGGAACGATTTTTAAATTTTTCGTTTCCTCGTCAAGTCAACCAGTCCATTAATAATCGTCAGCAGATGAGCCGGATTACCCGAAATACCCAGACAGAAGTATTTCCATTATTCTTTTATTCCGACAATTTGAAGTGCCATATTTCTAAATTCTTGTGAAATATTGATTGACAGTTCTAATTCTTCCTTTGTCAAATAAATGTTCTTATTTGGATATCTTATCTGGACACTAAACCCATTTAACAAGATAGCTTTGTCATAAGTATCTTCCGATAAAGCCATCTTTTGAGATAACAAATCAAGCAGGAAAATTAAATTATGGGTACGTTGAAAATCAATCCCAGAATAGACAAGCATCGCTTTTATGTATTTCTCGGTTGCTTGCTGACAATGAAATGCAATGGTATCAAAATATTCAGGAATATGAAGAAAAATCAATTTCGCGGAACCAAGATCATGGTCAGCTTTATCAATCCACTCCCTAATCAATTCACTATCTGCGTTCATAAAGAATTTTTGATGTTTTTATAGCATTACTAATAAAGGAATATTTTTCCTTCTGCTCTTGTTCAAATTCATTATTGGTATAAACAAGTATATCCATCGGAACCAATGAACCTATCAAAAATTTTTGAATGGCAAAACTTCTTCTATGAGGTGGCAATTCTGTATCCTGAATGATTAAAAGGTCCAAATCACTATCATTATTTGGAGTCCCTGCTGCATAAGAACCAAATAAAATGATTTTATCAGGATTGAATTTAGTGGCAATCCTATTAACAATATCAAATATTTTTGCTGTTTCAATCATACCTTAAATCAAATCAAACGCAAGTTACTATTTTTTCAAGAATTCTGTCAGTTTTTTATGCTTACCAATTCGGTGTTGCCAAGTTATCACTTTCCTCCTCAACCTTACTTTTTCACTTTCGTTTCCGCGTCAAATCAACCAGCCCATTAATAATCGTCAGCGGATGGGCAGGATTGCCGGGAATGTAAAGATCGACGGGATATTTATCGAGAAAACTGCGGTTTAGGGATGAACTGCCTGCATGAATTCCGCCACTAATGGCATCGGTTCCGACCAAAACGATTATTTTGGGTTCGGGAACGGCATCGTAACAAATCTGTAAAGCTTCGGCCATGTTTTCGGTAATCGGTCCGGTAATTGCAATTCCATCGGCATGGCGTGGCGATGCCACAAATTCGATCCCGTAACGCCCCATATCGAACTGAACATTATTCGAAGCATTCAATTCCCACTCGCAACTGTTATCGCCACCAGCACTCACTTGCCGTAGCTTTAATGAATTTCCAAATACACGATGAATGTCGCTTCTGACTGTTTTAGGATTCACTTCTACCAGTTTGTCTTCGCCTTCTTTAACGATGAGCCGTGCACGTTCGTTGGTAGCTATTTTATACTCGCTGGTAAATCTGATTTTGTTGGGAAACTGTTTGGCGCATTCGCCACAGAAAGTACATTTGCCCATATCGATGCTCACCGGATTGGCCGAAATGGCATTAACCGGACACAAACCAATCAGTTCAGTTTCATTTACCTTTTCGGTACTAATAACCGGACGGCCCCTGAAAATACCGGGAACTTTTGTAGTCGCAGTGTTCCGGATGTATTGTTTCCCCTGATGATAGACTATCTTTAAGTTATTGAACATGGTTTCTATTTTATAAATCGTGGCCTGAATACGACAAGCTAAAACTCTTGTTGCAGATCGGAAAATCGGAAATTTCGTTGTTGCGCACGGCCAGCGCCAAAGCCAGCCAATTGTGAAATGACGGATCTTTTATTTTATACAAAATCAATTCTCCTGAATTGTCAGTAATGGCACAATGGCAAATCTCGCCTCTCCAACCTTCAACCAATGAAAGTGCAAATGAATTTGGTTTCGGACTGCCAACCACCGGTTCTTTTTCAACATATTCCGGAACGTTTTCAATCAGTTCTCGGATGTATTGCATCGACTGCATTACTTCCTGCCTGCGTATTTGCACGCGCGAATAAACATCGCCATGGTGTTTAAGGATCGGCTCATGCGCTATTTCAGGATAAAGGCTGTATGGATGAGATGAACGGATATCGCGGCTCAATCCACTCATTCGGGCAGCCATTCCAACCGTTCCGATCGACAAAACATCGTCGTACGAAACCACGCCGGTTCTTTCAAACCTCGAAAGGGCGCTGGGTAGCTGGAACAATTGTTTGTTCATTTCCACAAAGTCGGGTTCGTAGGCTTTAAACACCTCTTTCAGCCGTTTCGCCAATTCAGGAGTAAAAGGAAACTGGTTGCGGCCTGGCCTGATTAATCCTTTCGACAAGCGGTTTCCACCCCATTCCTGCATAAAATTAATAAGAGGCGTCCTTAAACGACCCAGAACAGAATTCCCCAACTGATAGGCAATGTCGGCACAAACAGCGCTCAAATCGCCGGTATGATTGGCCATCCGTTCCATCTCCAAAGCCAGCGTACGCGAAAATTCGATATCGCGCGTTGGCTGAATTCCGCAGAGGCTTTCCCAAATATGTGAAAAGGTGGTGGTATGCCCAACAACCGTATCGCCTGCAATTGATTCGGCAAGGGTTGAGCGCTGAAGCAGGTTTTTCTTATCCAGAAATTGCTGCTCAATTCCGCGGTGCTGATATCCCAATTGAATTTCGAGATGCAGAATTTGCTCCCCATTGCAGATAAACCGGAAATGTCCGGGTTCAATAACTCCGGCATGGATCGGACCAACTGCAACTTCGTGCAATTCATCGCTGTCGATCGAATAAAATGGATAGTTGGCGATTGTTTTTGACTGATCGAAGCGGTTTTTGGAATACCTGACGGGTTTCAACCACGGATGATCCTTGTAGCCAATTCCAAAGTTTTCATGAATTTCGCGTTCAAATTTTTCGAAGCAATAGTGCCGGGCGGTAAATGAATCAAGTGTATCCACTGAATTCACCAAACAGGACGATACATGTATATTGTGGGTATTGTCGTCAGCAATACAGCAAATCAGTTTAATCTGATTTTTAACCGGATATCCGAAATAGTTTACACAATGCCTTTCCGGAGAACTGAGAATGAAACCAGTATTCATTTCCAGAAACGTCGCATAGTTTACTTCAGGAATATCGGCCACCGGAATGGTCTGATTGTTTAATATGGTTGTAAAGTTTTCCATTTTTTAAATTTGTAACAAAATGACACTTTCCCTGATCAGATCCACAAATATTTCAGGAGGATTTAAGCCCAGCCAAACAGCAGCAAACAGCAAAACATATTGGGTTAGTGATTCCCACGGATTTATTTTAGGAACATTGCTGTCATCAAACCCTTCAACAGGAGTAAACAGTATCTTGAAAATATTTTTTGCGAATGCCCAGATAATGATGGTCAGGAGTAAAAGCACCAGCAACAGCACAAAAATATACTGGCCTTCGAACAACGCCCTGAAAATCAGGAATTCGCTTACAAACAATCCTGAAGGCGGCATTGCAGTGGCACTAATAAAGGCGATCAGCAATACGATTGCACCGGTTGAGTTGTATTTAAAATAATTGCCTACATATGCAACGCTTTTGCTTTGAAAAACATTATACAATTGGTTGAACTGAAAAAACATGCTCGACTTAACCAACGCATGTAAAACAAGATGCAGGATAGCAGCATAATAGCCAATTCCTCCGGCAGCGACACCCAACATCACCAAACCCATGTGCTCGATACTCGAATAGGCAAACATGCGCTTGATATTTATAACCTTTGTCATGTAAACAGTAGCTACAAATATGGAGAGTATGGCCGAAACGAAAATCACAATGTTGGCCCAGTGATGCAAAGGTGTGTGGGCAATTACCATGTAAAACCTGAAAATACCGATAAAACCCATGTTCATTAAAGCACTTGATAACAGCGCGCCAGCGGGTGCAGGAGCTTTGTCTTTGGCATCAACTCCGGCAGTGTACATCGGAACCAATCCGAGCTTGGCAGTAAATCCGGTGAAAATAAAGAGGAAAGCAAGCCTCAGCCAAAATGGATTTAACTGGTCGCTTTTGGCCATCAAGTTGGAGTACGACAAATCTTCGGAACCGGTTCCCTGAAGCGAAAGACTTAGAAACAGAATGCCAATGAAAACGAATGTGATACTGATTGCACAAATAAATACGTATTTCCAGGTGCCTTCGAGCGCCAACTTGTTTCGGTGATGGTAAATCAACGCGGAGGCGCTCAGGGTTGTCAGTTCAGTAAAAATCCAGACAACGGCAATGTGATTGGCCAGGTAGGCAGCGCTAATGGATGTTATTAGCAGAACAAGCGCCGCGAAATAAATGCTTCTTGAATGGTGCGATGTTTCGGGACTGCGCTTTATGTACAAGTAACTGTGCATCAAAGCCGGAAGACTAACGACAGTTAAAGTGATTAGAAATAACAATCCCAAAGAATCGGAGGTGAAATACTCCAAATCAGTTCCCCTGTAATTTGAACATTGGTAGATTGTAAAAACAGTTTGCAATAAGCCAAAGAGGATGATCAAAGCATTGTTAATGATTACATTCCGATTTGCGAATAACAAACCAGCTATGAGAATACCCCCTGTTAAATAAATTCCGGTCATGTAGTTGTATTTTAATAATCCTTCAAATTGCTTAACTGGTTAACATCGACGTCTTTAAAAACGTCGCCAATTTTATTCAGAAATATTCCCAAAATTAAAACGCTCGCAAAAATATCAAGCATGATACCGAGGTTCACAAGCATGGGCATTTCGTTTCCAACCGCCAGCGACAATACGAAAACCCCATTCTCAATGATCAGATAGCCCATTACGTGTGTGATTATTTTCTTGCGTGAAGCGATAAAATACAAACCTGTGAACAGCGTTGAAAGCGCTACAATGAAAAATATCTTGTCCAGATTATCATCCTTTACCGAATTGGCCAACAGAATAGTTACCACAATAATAATGGTCGTGATTACTAGTGAAAGGAAATTGGGGATGTATGGTTCCGCTTCGCGGGTAATGTTGTTCCGCTTGATGAGATGATCTAAAAACAAGGGAACCGCAATTGCTTTGAAAACAATGGTTTCAAGAAGAATGAGCACCAGATTTAAAGTGTTGATCTCCTGCAACTGCAAAAAAGTTACCCCAAAGAGTATAAATCCCTGAAGCGCTAAAACCTTCACATAAGTGATGATCCGATTCGCGATGGAAACATACAACAGGGTGATGATGAAAACTATTAAAAGTACGTCAATCATTTTCGTAAGTATTAAACAAATTTTCCAAGCACAAGCAATACACCCAAAAAGATCAGCAAACTGACTGATGAAAGTGCAAAAATAAACTGCGGATTATGGCTGATCCTGTAACGGGCCATGAACGATTCAATGATCCCAACTGAAACAGCAAAGGCAATCTGGATGAAGAAAAACGCCGGGATGGCATAGATTAAAGACAATTCGCCAATGTACAAGTTGGCAATGAGGGTTCCGTACATAGCAAATTTCAGATATCCGGTCGAAAGGATCAGTCCCAGATCGAAACCGCTGTTGTCGAGAATCATTACTTCGTGAACCATGGTCAATTCAAGGTGTGTTTTAGGATCGTCGATTGGCATCCGGCTGTTTTCGATCATGGCGATCATCACCAACACAAAGGTGGCCATAATTCCCAGCGCATAAGTAATATACGAACCCAGATGCAAGGTCGAAAAGATTTCGAAGAACGAAGTGTGGCCTGTGAGCAAAGCAAACGAACCCATCAAAATGAAGAACGCTGGCTCGGCAAACATCGAATAAAGTGCTTCGCGGCTTGCGCCCATACCTTCGAAACTGCTTCCGGTATCCATGGCCGAAATAATGCTGAAGAATTTGCCCAGCGCCAAAACGTAGGCAAAAAAGATAAAGTCGCCATCGAAACTTATAATTCCTTTGGTTGAACCGAACGGAACCACCAAAATTGCCATCACTACCGATGAAAAATATACTACCGGAGCAATCTGGAATACAAAGCTGGTAGTTTCGCTGTAAACCGAACCTTTTTTAAATAGCCTCCACACATCTTTAACAGGCTGAAAAATGCCTGGGCCCTTTCTTCCTGACGAAATACTTTTTGTCCGAATAATAATTCCGGTAAAGAAAAGGCTTGCGATAAGTATGAGTACCAAACTTAGCATATTGTAAATGGTTTAAGAATTGTAAAACTGTCAAAATACTATCGATGAAAACCGGATTACTATTACTGAAGCGATGAATGAAACACTGTTCCAATAAACACAATCAATATAAAAATAATACCATAAAGAACATAAGCCTGAATTCGTCCATTCTGGATAAATTTAAACAGGTCGATAAATAAATCGAGGTATTTTGTTGCCGGATTTATCAGCCAATGTTCCCAAAAGTCAAGATAGGAAGAGGAATATTTTCTGCTAACAGGAAATATTTCATTGGATTTCAATTCGTTAAAATTCTTTTTTTCGATCAGCACAAAATTGAAAAGCTTGCTCAATGGTTTTGTAAACGACTTTCCTGTGTATTGCATGCGGCTGGTTGGAGCAACATATCCACATCCCCAGGTTGATTGATAAGTGCTTTCCCTGTTTTTAGTAATCGACTTTCGGATAAAATATATCAGCCCGATTCCGGCAAGAAACAAAAATGAATACAAACTAATATGCTGTAAAACTGATGAGTAGCGAAGATAATCCACATTTCCGACTTCCATGCTGACATGAAAAGATCCGTTGAGAATGGTCAAAATAACATTCAGGAAATAACCTGAGAAGAAAGCCACGGAAAGCATCACCAGCACAATCAGGTATTGCGGAAACAACATTATTTTTGAAACTTCCCTGGGCTCTTGATGCAATTCAGTTCTGGCTGATCCTAAAAAAATGGTTCCAAATGTTTTGGTAAAAGCGAATACCGAAATACCACCGATAATGCTCATTCCGGCAACTGATACAACCATCAGGGTGGTTTGTGCGATGTCAACTGAATGTATTCCGGCCAGTAATCCGCTATAAATGAGGAATTCTGAGATAAATCCGTTGAAAGGTGGAATTCCGCCAATCGCCAAAGCTCCAATCAGAAATAACAAAGCTGTTTGTGGCATTTTTTTTATCAATCCGCCCAACTGATTCATATCGCGGGTATGTGTTTGCTGATAAACCGATCCTGCCGAATAAAACAGTAGCGATTTAAAAAGCGAATGATTCAGCACATGCAAAAGTGCGCCTCCAAATCCAAGAAAGATCAATACATTCTGATCTTTTCCCAAACCAATCAATCCCACTCCGATACCAATTCCGATAATTCCGATATTTTCGATGGTGCAATAGGCCAGCATTTTCTTGAAATCGCTTTGTACAGCGGCATTCATGATTCCGAACAAACCGGTTAAAACGGAGAAGGTTAAAACAATTTCGCCCAATAAAATGAAATCTGCTTTTAAAAAGGTAATAACCCGGAAAATACCGTAAATACCCATTTTAACAATTACTCCTGACATGATTCCTGAAACATGTGACGGCGCGGCAGGATGGGCATGAGGCAACCATGAATGCAAACCCATGAACCCGGCTTTCAGACCAAAACCAAGAAAAAACACGACGAACAACCAAAGATTCGCATTGGAGCCAAAATAAATATCGATGCCTTTAAAGTCGAAAGTTCCGGTTTCAAAATACACCCAGATGAACGCGACAGTCAGAAAAACAACACTCAGGTGCATTTGAACCATGTAGTTTATGCCAGCTTTAATCACTTTGGAATCGGCGTGATCGAACAAAACCAGGAAAAGGGACGACAAAGACATTATTTCCCAGGCAATTAGAAAAGCAATGCTGTTTTGAACCATGCAAACCCACAACATGGACGACTGAAAAAGAACAAGTAGTATCCAATGAAGTGTAATGATTGATTTTATTGGTTTGTAAGCCCTGAGGTAACCAATTCCATAAAACACTCCGGTGATCATCGTCAGGTTTATAATGAGCATAAACCAGGCTGAAAGTGCATCGATTCTAAAAGGAATATCGCCAATGAAAGATCCTCCCGGGATGAGAAACTCTAACCCATTTGAATTGATTCCCTGTATTGCTATTAAGCTGGTAATAAGTGAAACAAGAAGAACAACCAATGCCGATAAGTAGGGCTTTAATTTTTCTGAAACAACGAAGATACCAATTAATCCGGCAAGTAAAATTCCAATGTAGATATTAAAAAGAAAACCTGAATTTTCAAGAGTTGTAAATCCTATCATACTTCAAAAGTCTGATTATGACAAAAAATAAAAATGCAAAGTAAGGGCAAAAGTATCGAAATTATCCCGTGCAACGTCCAAAATGCACATTCAGGACGAAAAGTTTATATTGAAAATGAAAAAATCTATTATTATACCAGGTTAGCGCGTTAAAATATTATCCGGATTGGAGTATAATACGGATCTTAATTGTTCTCTTTGAATTCCTTTAAGGTTCTGGTTGCCAATTCATAACTTGCCTGAAAACGCCTGGCTCTAAAGAAGCCGGTAGTCATTTCATGCAAATCTTCCTGAATTGTTTCCAATGAATTCGTGATAGTCGAGCGAAATAGATCCGCGCACTGCACGCAGGAGGTTTGATTTAATTCAGTAGTTTTATTATACGCAAGTTTGAGTTCTTCAATTGCCAGCAAATAATTTTTATTTATCCAGTGACTGCGCGAGAAACGCATTTTTTTATTGATAAAAGCAAGATGTTCAGTGCAAAACATTACTCCAACAGGACAGCTTTCAACCTCAATAAATCCTTCTTTGTCATTAAAATACTTACCTTCTTTTGCTGATATTGAAAATAGCTCCATAATCTTCCCTTTCATATCTCTCGTGCTACATTTTAATATTCACTTTAAATTAACGAATAATTTTCCATTAATTTACAATGAAATTAGAATACTTTAATTGGGTTGATAATTTTTGCCATTCAATATTCCATGATTACCTTGTTACCTTTGTTGAAATACCTGAAACTGTTATGTTGGTGTATTTTGTTCCTCCGAAAATAACCCACAAACGAATGTGTAATTGAATTTATTTCCATGAAGTATCAGAAATAGGATTACAGTTTAATCGGGTTTCACCATCGGAACAAAGCGGACAGGGATAATACTTTCCTTCTTGATTCCTCTTTTTGTTTTTGTAATTACCATTAATTGCTGATAGAATGTTCCCACCGGAAGAACCATTATTCCTTCAGGTTTTAATTGGCCAACCAGCGCCTGTGGAATTTCGGGCGGTGCCGCAGTAATGATGATGCAATCAAAAGGTGCATGTTCCGGCCAACCCTTGTAGCCGTCGTCGCATTTGGCAATTACATTGGTATAGCCGAGTTTTTTTATCAAGCCGCCGGCATTGTCGGCAAGTTTTTTCACCAGCTCAATAGTATAACAGGTATCAACCAGCGGAGACAGAACTGCCGCCTGATAACCGGATCCGGTGCCAATTTCAAGTACTTTTTCATGACCTTTTAATTTCAGCAATTCGGTCATGAGCGCTACGATGTATGGCTGCGAAATGGTCTGTCCTTGGCCGATTGGTAAAGGACCATCGTCGTAAGCAGCATCAGTATAATTTTCAGGAACAAAAAGATGGCGGGGAGTATTTTCCATCACACGGAGTACTTTTTTATCTGTAATCCCTCGTGGAATGAGTTGGCTGTTGACCATTTTTTTTGCGTCTTTTTTCCACTGAATGGTATCGTCTTTTTGTTCGGAGTACATTTTTAATGAACTGTTTTGTTTTTTATCACCCGAATCCTGCCTGGCCGATGTGCAGGACAAATAAATAAAAACCAGGAAGAACAGAACCTTGATTCTATAAAATGACATGAGCTTTATTTGACCAATAGTTTTCATTCTATGGAATTTTTTGGTTAAGTAAAGTTGACAAACCAGTAACGGTTTATACGGAATTACCGACAAAATGTGCCAATACATTTATTTCAGAAGAAACTTTGCATATTTTCCAGCACTTTCTCCGAGAGTCGCGTTTGGGCTTCCAGCGTAAATCCTGAAGATCGGTCGGATATAATTACATTCGGATAGTTTGAAAATTCTTCGGAATGATCTCCCACCCCAACGCTGTCGAAAATGGCATACGAAGCCGGGTCACTTTTAACCCAATTTACGAAGGCATCTTTATCGAAAGTCAAGCCGATTGAAGTGTTTACCAAAATCGAATTCGGTTTTTTATTCCTGAATTCGGCTTCTCCGAGTATATTTGAATTTTTGGGCAGATGTGTGCTGATAACATCGCATTTATCCATCAATTCATTCAGCGGTAAAAAAGCAAAACCTTCTTCTTCAAGGTGATATTTGCGGCTGCGGTTGAAGTAAAATACGTTCATGCCAAAATGCCGCGCAGCGCGGGCAACCATTGTTCCCAAAGTTCCCATTCCGATAATACCCATCGTTTTGCCGCGAAGTTCCCGATTCGCGGTTTGCCACCTGAGGTTGCCAAGTCCTTTCATCAAATAAATCAACTCTGCAAAAATGAATTCCAAAGTTCCATCATCCCCATAATCGCGGACACCTTTGACCACAATGCCCTGCTTGCGTGCCTGTTCAATATCCACATTGGCTGCTTTTTCGTCGTACAAGCTGCAGCACATGCCAATGTATTTCAGTTTTGGAGAAGCTTGAATCACTTTAGCATTAACTTTTGTTCGCCAACTTACCAGAATGCAATCCGAATCTGCAATCCTTCTCAGAATTTCGGCATCATCAGCCGGATCATCATTGTGAATGACCATCGGTACATTAGAAAGTTGAGTAATTTGATTCAAAACCGGACTAGTCAATCCGCAGGTATCGATGATTGTGATTTTCTGAAATGTCATTTTTGAGAGTTTCAACGTATTTATTTTCCGGACATGGACTGTCGTAATGCGTTTTCTTTTTCTCCGGTCCAGTATTTACAATCCAGATTTAAAAATACCGATGAATAGGCAATGGTTCCTTCAGTTTTCAGCACCAAAACTTTAAAGAGTTTCGAAGCTTCATCGATTTTCAGAAATACTGAATCGTGCAAAATAGTCTGCACATCAGCTCCATGTAACACTTCCTGCAATGAATTCTTAAACGGTTCAATTCCGGCTTCCAGTTCAGGAGTAATAAAATTCAACTCTTTATCGGTGTAAATAATTGGTTTAACATGCGTTGACTGAGAGATTTGGTCAAGCGTATATTTCAGCACCGGAAGAAGCTCTTCACCGGTATTTATCACATAAATTCCGGGTGCGTTTTGTGCCGGAAATGCTTTATCGACCACCAAAATCCAGTTGCGATGGCCTAACAATGGCAATTCTTCAGCTAAAACCGTTTTCCAGCTGTTTGTTGCCAGAGGAGTTGATTGTCCTGCTGGACTGGTACAAGAAGTTGACATACTTAGTGCAATTATTAAAGTTAAAAATATATTCTTCATGCTTCAAAATTTAATACGGTTTATATGCAGCATTCATCACATTCAAGGTCTGCCTGATCCAAACCCGGTAGCGCGAATCAGAGCTCCATGTATTTCCGGCAGAAGCAAAATCGCAGAAATGAATCTGTTGAGGATTTCGCAATTCACCTTCCAAATCGGTTCCCAAAACCAAAGGAGCGGTAAACGACATCCAGATATGCTCAGGTTTTCTTGTAGAAGTAACAAGTTCGATTAGGTTATTTTTATGCTGAAAAATGCCCGCTTCATCCACAAATCCATCCTCAAAACGCGAGTCGCGGGCAAGCAAAACCGGCCCACGCATTATGGACTGATGTCCGTTCAAAACAATCAGGCGACCACTTAGGTCAAGCTTCAAAATTACCTTGTCACCGCTTTTCCATTCGCGGGTAACTTTGCAGTAACTGCCCGATCTGACACCTTCCACCGGAATACCGTTTACCAATACCAATGTCTTGCTGCTCCACTCAGGAATGCGCAATCCAATGGTGAATGTTCCTGATTTTTCTGGCTGAACAGTGATTTCGATTTGGTCTGATTCAGGATAAGTGGTAGTCTGCAAAACAGTTACTTTATTCTTTTTATTGAGTATAACTGAGGCCGTTGATTGGCTGTACAAATTCACAAATATTTCATTTCCGCTGGTCATCAAGGCTAGTTTTGGCAAGAGCGCAAAAGCCCGAGGCCCGTTTGCATTGCAGCAGTTGATATGCATTCCGCACTGTTCTTCGCCTTCGTGTCGCATTCCTTCAAGCGGACTGTATTTGGCAATCTGCGATCCGTCAAATTTCATGGAAGCCAGCAGCGCATTGTAAACAGTTTTTTCTATCTGGTCGGCATACATTGGGTTGGCGGTCAACCGCAGCAGATTGTTGCACAGCTTGATCCATGTAAAAGTCACGCAGGTTTCCATGGTGTGGTAGGTTGGTTCGGTTTGCCGTTGACCTCCGTGATAAAAACATTCGAATGCGGTTCCCGAACCGGCCACATTAATTTCGGTATCAATGATATTCTGCACGGCAAGTTCGGCTGATTTCAGATAAGTTGCTTCGCCCGTGATCCTGTAAAGTTCGAGCAATCCTTCGTAACACGACATCATTTCATAAGCTTTTTGACCGTTGTCCCACGACCACCAGGATTTTGGGAAAGGAAAACGGTCGGCCACATTTACTCCTGAAGCAGCTTTGCTGATCAGTTTCGGGCCGTCAGCGGTTTCCCATTGGGCAACAATGTATTTGGCAAACTCGAGGTAGCGTTTTTCATTGGTATGCCGGTACAATAAAACCATGGGTTCCAGTATTGAACTGCTTGGCATTCCGCGGTAGTTGCCGGTTTTCACGATATCAGTATGATCGGGTCCTACTTGCGTTAACAAATGACCGGCTAGTTTTTTCGCAGCATCCAGCGTTTTTTTATCTCCTGAAATATCGTAATAAGCCAGCAACCCAAGCATGGTGTATTTTCGTCCCCAGATGTCCCAATGTTGCAACTGGGCTTCCGGAGAATAATTTCCGATGTAACCGTCAGGAGTTTGGGTGGCCAGCAATCCTGAAACTGCATTCTGAATAATTTTCAGCATTTCAGGATCCTGATTGTATTCGTAGGAAGCGATGGCCGAAAGAATCCATTTTCCCCAGAATTCAGTTTGCCACATCCGGGTTTCGTTGCGGGTTTTAAATGGATCGATCAAATGCTGAACATCCTGCTTTTTGATGCGCTCACCAATGCATAAATCAATTTTTTCGCCCAGATAACCATTGATTTTAATATTGGCAGGAATTATGGATTCGAGTAAATCGGTTTTGGCAGGTTTTGGTTGTGCCAGACACAAAAATGGAAGCAGAAAAATGAAAATAAGGATAAGTTGTTTCATTGGGTTAGGTTTAGTTAGTGAATTACTCACGGGGTGACTTGAAGTCACCCTGTGAGTATCAAAAGTTTACCAAATGTACATAAATTGAGATAAAATAAGGGTTACGTATTATTTTTCCTTTGGAGAAAGTTCGAAATCAAATAGATCGGACAATTGTACATTTAATGTTCGTGCCAAGGCAAAAACGGTACTTAGAGTTGGGTTTATTCTGGCTGTTTCAATTCTGGCAATTTGACTTAATGATAATCCCGATTCAAATGCGAGCTGGCTTTGTGAATATCCTTCTCTGATACGGATTTTCTTCAGATGAATAGCAAAAGCTTTAATCCCTTCATCATCAAATATTAATTTTCGATCACTTTGCTGCTGTGGTTTCATCGCAGAAAGTTTCGCAGAAAAACAAAAATAAATATAGCACTTGTGCTATATTTATTTTATATTTGGATCATGATTTTTATAAAAAATAAATCGATAATCTATAACTAACAATTCCAATAATCATTTTATATTCAAGTAATTATTTTAATTTCACCAGACAATGATGAAAAAAGTTATGGTTAAAATGAAAAAATCGAATGAATTAATCATTGCTAACAAAGAACTTGCCTTTCAAAACGAAGAGAAAGAAAAACGGGTAGCAGAGTTAACCATTGCTAACAAAGAACTTATCTTTCAAAACGAGGAGAAAGAAAAACAGGCAGCAGAGTTAACCATAGCCAAAGAACACGCCGAAGAGAGCGACCGGTTGAAATCAGCGTTTCTTGCCAATATGAGCCACGAAATACGTACTCCTATGAACGGCATTCTGGGTTTTGCAGAAATGCTTAAAGAACCAAAATTAACATGGGAAGAGCAGCAAGAGTATATCAGCATCATTGAGAAAAGCGGAGCACGTATGCTTAATATCATCAACGATATTGTTGATATTTCGAAAATAGAATCGGGACTGATGAAAGTTAATATGAAGGAGTCGAATGTAAACGAGCAGATTGAATACATTTATACCTTCTTCAAACCGGAGGTTGAAGGGAAAGGAATGCAGCTTTTCTTTAAAAACAGCTTGCCGTTAAAAGAAGCCATCCTAAAAACAGACCGTGAAAAAGTCTCTGCAATTTTTATCAACCTTGTCAAGAATGCCATTAAATACAGTGATAAAGGTTCAATCGGATTGGGGTATGAGAAAAAGGGGAAATATCTTGAATTTTTTGTAAAAGACACTGGTATTGGTATTCCTAAAGACAGACAAGAAGCTATTTTTGACCGTTTTGTCCAAGCCAACATTGGCGATAAAAGAGCTTTTCAAGGAGCAGGATTGGGATTATCCATTTCGAAAGCTTACGTAGAAATGCTGGGTGGCAAAATTTGGGTAGAAAGTGAAGAAGGGAAAGGCTCCACATTTTATTTTACCATTCCTTACAATGATGAAGCAGCTGATAAAAATGTCATTCAGAATGTTGTTTTGCCTGAAGGAGCAACGAGTCAAATTAAAGACCTGAAAATATTAATTGCTGAAGACGACGAAGGATCGGAAAAACTCCTTACCGTAGTAGTAAAAATGTTTGGCAAAGAAGTTTTAAAAGCAAGAACCGGAGTTGAAGCTATTGAAGCTTGCCGCAATAACCCTGATATCGATTTGGTTTTTATGGATATTCAAATGCCAGAAATGAACGGATATGAAGCCACCAGACAAATACGGCAATTCAACCAAGATGTAGTTATTATTGCACAGACAGCTTACGCACTCACTGGTGATAGAGAATTGGCAATAGAGGCAGGATGCAATGATTATATCCCAAAACCTATTAAGAAAGATAATTTAATGGTGTTAATTCAGAAATATTTCAAAAAACAAGAAACTGTTTAAATTTTATTTAAGGATTCCGTTAGGGCTCAACGATCGGTAAAGTGAATGCAAAATAACTTCTCTTTTGTGACATTGGTTTATGGTAAAACTGTATTGGTAAATTACTCAGCGGGTGACTCTAAGTCACCCGCTGAGTAAAAGTACTCATTATACTTTAGGCAGCGACCAAGGAGCGCGGTATTCGGCTTTGGTCATGGCATTGGCTTCGGGGTCGTTCAGGAATTCCTGTTTCTCTCCGTCCCAGTTCAGTTTTCGTCCTAAACGGTAGGCAATATTTCCCATGTGCGAAAAACGGGCAATGTGCGCACCAATTTCAATGTCGCAATTGGGTTTATTTCGGGTTTTGATGCAATCGAGGAAATTGGCCACGTGCAAATCGAGTCCTTTTCCGGTACCTTTTTGAACAGGCAAATCAACAAAACCTTCTTTTGCGCTGGTACTTTTGTTTTCGGCCATCACCTCCCATCCGCCACGATCAACGATGAGTGTACCATATTCGCCCACAAATGCAACACCATGAGGACGACGTTTGAATTGCACCCCATCAATGCCAATGGTGTGATCCCATAAAATGCCGAAATCGCCAAAATCATACATTGCCATCATGGTATCCGGAGTTTCCATCGCATCAGTAGGAAAAGCATATTTTCCGCCTGAAGAACTGATTGCTTTTGGAACATACTGATTCATTCCAAACAAAGCATAGTCGAGCAAATGAACGCCCCAGTCGGCCATTACTCCGCCGGCATAATCCCAGTACCAGCGGAAAGATGCGTGAAAACGGTTTTGGTTAAAGGGACGCGAAGGACGTGGCCCTAACCACATGTCGTAATCGACCCCGGCGGGTACCGGGCTGTCAGGAACTACAGGGATAGAACGTTTCCAGCCTACATACGACCAGGCACGAACAGAGCGGACACGCCCCAGGTTTCCGGCCTGAATATATTTAACAGCATCGAGCCAATGCGGGTCGCTGCGTTGCCATTGCCCAACCTGAACAACTGTTTTGTAACGGTTGGTAGCTTTCACCATCAGGTTACATTCTTCGATGGTGTAACCAAGCGGTTTTTCGCAATACACGTCTTTTCCGGCTTCGGCGGCATAAATCATCGGAATACAATGCCAATGGTCGGGTGTGCCAATAATAACCGAATCAATGTCTTTTTGCTCAAGTACTTTCCTGAAATCGTTGTAAAGAGCAGGTTTTTTGCCGGTCATTTTTTCAACTTCGGCAGCACGTTTTTCCATCACATTGCGGTCAACATCGCACAAAGCGGCACATTCCACATAGGGCTGCTTCAGGAATGAAACTAAATTACTCCAGCCCTGATTGTTGCACCCGATGAGTGCAACAGTAATCCTTTCATTTGCGCCCACACAACCGGCATTCATCAGTGTAGGAAAAACACTCATAGCGGCTGCCACAGTAGTCGATTGTTTGATAAAAGTTCTGCGATCGTTGGTCATATTTAATTTGATTTATGGTTTATATCAGTGGTATTACTAGTGGTTATAAAATTTGCCCTAAAGGTAACCAATGAATGCAAAATTAAAAAGGAAAAACTGGTATCAGTCAACATTTTATTGAAATGATTCTTTTAATGCACTCGATTGCACAATTTCAGCAATTCAAATATTTTTTTTCAGTTAAAGATAAATATCAAACTACAATATTACTTTTAACCTCACAACATCAGACAATTCAGCAACAAAAAACCCGCTTATGAGACCTTACATTTTAGCCGAAAACAATTGGAAAACCGTAAAAGACGAACATTATCAACTTGTGATACTGCCTTGGGGAGCCACCGAAGCGCACAATTACCACCTGCCATACGCCACCGACAATGTGGAAGCTGATGCAATCGCAGCTGAATCGGCCAGACTCGCATGGGAAAAAGGTGGCAAAGTGATTGTGCTGCCAGCAATTCCTTTTGGTGTAAATACCGGACAATTTGATGTGCCGCTCGATATGAACCTGAATCCATCCACACAGTTTGCCATCCTGAACGACATTATTGAAACCCTTAACCGTCAGGAAATTTTTAAACTAATTATCCTGAACAGTCACGGAGGAAACGATTTCAGGCAAATGCTGCGCGAGCTGGGACTGAAATACCCGAAAATGTTTCTCTCCGAGGTGAACTGGTACAAGGTAAAAGATGCCAAAACTATTTTCGATGATTTGGGCGAACATGCCGGTGAGGTGGAAACCAGCCTGATGCTTTACCTGAAACCGGAATGGGTTTTGCCACTTTCAGAAGCTGGTGATGGCACTGCAAAAAAATACAGGTTTAAAGCCATGCACGAAGGTTGGGGCTGGGCCGAACGCCGCTGGACAAGCGTCACAAAGGATACTGGTATCGGCAATCCGGCCAAAGCAACTGTTGAAAAAGGTGAAAAATTCTTCAAACTCCTCACCGAAAAAATCGGGGAGTTTATGTTTGAAGTAGCTACTAATGATCGGAAAGATTTTTACGAATAAAAATTCATCCATTTCAACTCACGGGGTGAGTCATCCCGTGAGTAATTAAAAACCGATCTGCCGCACCAACTTTTGACCTTTAAATTGAAGATGGAAAATATACTTCAAAATAAAACGTTGATTAAATACCATTCATTCAAACAATTCAGCAGATTAAGATGCGTATAATTTTCATTTTTCTGGTCACATTTCTTCAGACACCCGCCTTTGCCCAAACTTCCAAACCCAACTGGCCTGCCGAACTTAACACTGCTAAGAATTCACCATACCTCAACGAATTGGAACAGCAGGTTATTTACGAGCTCAACAAAGTCCGCAGTAACCCGAAACGTTACGCAGAGGAATATCTGGATGAACTCAGGGACGGTTTTAACGGCAAACTTTTCACTTATCCGGGACAATTTACGGTCAGAACACAGGAAGGAATCAGGCCACTCGATGAGTGTATTAAGGTTTTGAAAAAAACAGATCCGCGGCCTATGCTCAATCCCTCTGAAGGATTATCAAAAGCTGCGGCAGAATTGATGAGAGATCAGCAGAAATACGGCGGAATCGGCCACATTGCTCGGAATGGCTCAACTCCGCAAAAACGCATCGAAAAATATGGAGAATGGGATATTTGTTCTGCCGAAGATATTACCTACGGAAGTTTCGAAGCCCGTCAGATTGTGATTTTCCTGCTGATAGATGATGGAGTCCCGGATCGTGGACATCGGGAAAACATACTGAATCCATGCTTTCGTTTTGCCGGTGTTGCCAATGGCAATCATCCTGATTACCAAACAATTTGCGTAATTGATTATGCCGGGGAATACAAAACCAGATAAGGTGAATTACTATCCTCATCATAAGTACCTGCTAACGCCAATGGCGTATGCGGATAAACAATTTGTCCTGGCATTACCATCCGGCTGCCTTTTTTTAAAACATCATATCTTGCAAGAGTGCCATCGTCGTGCTCAATAAGGATGAAATTTAATTTACTGCTAAATGAAACAGAAGCAGAAGGATGGATTTAACTGCCCTCTGATAAAGGTGTAACTATATGAAAATACTATTGGTCTTTCAGGATTTATGGGCCTGATATTCAGCAGTTTTCCCTTTGTACTGACTAGTGTTCCTTTGAAAGATGCCGGTGGTGCATTTTCAAGTTGGTTGAACGTTAAGTTGAGGAAAAAACTTCCATAGTCGTACTTATCGAAAAAAAAGTCAACTGATTTATCCTCTTTCATTTCACTCGTAATATTTAACGAATAATTCTGACCAGCACTATCAAGAAATGCAAACAGTAAAATTGCAAAAAGATACCACGAAACGAAAACGGCTTTCATAATTGTAGAATTTATATGGAATTCTTAACAACATATAAAAATACAACTATTTACACACTATTAGTCCAGAAAATTCAATTCCAGAAAAATTTTTTCAGGAAAATTCACCCATTTCTTAAAATTACAATGAAAGTATTAACACAAACAGTACTCTGTGTTATTTTTACATTATTACACAAACAATAATATCATATTGATTGTTTATTGGCTATATTCGTGTCTTTATGAAAGTCAATGGTTTGTTTTTATTAATCGTTGTCAGTAAAAAACCAAAATTTAAAAAACAAAAGATATGAAACAGCCTGCGAACGGGATATTGGATTCATACTGTTTGAACAACTCCCACTATGATGAAGTTTTCAAGGAGTCGAAAGAGCCAAAAGAGCATTACAACAGTATCGTTGAGCGCTTTAACCAACTGAGCCTTTCTGATTTTGAGCGAATCAATAACGAAGTTAAAACGGCCTTTTTTAACCAGGGGATCACTTTCGCAGTGTATGCTGAAGATAAAAAACCTGATGAACGGATATTCCCCTTCGACCTGTTTCCCCGGATTATTCCCAGCCAGGAATGGATGCACCTTGAACAGGGAGTGATTCAGCGAAACAAGGCGATCAATCTTTTTCTGGACGACATTTATCACAAAAAACTGATACTGAAAGACAAAGTGGTACCTGCCGACCTGATTTTTTCGTCGAAAAATTACCTGAAGGAGATGGTTGATTTTACACCGGAAGGTGGAATTTACACACACATTTCAGGAACCGACCTTATAAAGCACGCCGACGGACAATATTACATTTTGGAAGACAATCTGAGATGTCCCTCAGGAGTAAGTTATGTTTTATCGAACCGGCTGGCGTTAAAAAAATCATTGTTCGACCTGTTCGATAAGCTCAAAACAAAAACCGTGTATCAATATCCGGAGCAATTATTAGAAATATTAAAGACTGTTAAACCCAAAAATGTTGATGCACCAACCATCGTTGTGGTTACGCCCGGAATGTACAATTCGGCCTATTTCGAACATTCATTTCTGGCGCAAAAAATGGGCGTTCCGCTGGTTGAGGGCCGTGATTTGTTTGTTGAAAAAGATTTCGTTTACATGAAAACCATCCACGGCCCCAAAAGAGTGGACGTTATATACCGAAGGGTGGACGATGAATTTATTGACCCGCTTTGCTTCAGAAAAGATTCGATGCTTGGAGTGCCGGGACTGATGAGTGCCTACCGCGCCGGAAATGTAACCCTGGCCAATGCTCCCGGAACAGGTGTGGCCGACGACAAGGCCGTTTATCACTATGTGCCTGATATTATCAAATATTACCTCAACGAAGAACCGATACTGAACAACGTGCAAACGTATCATTGCGAAAAGGAATCTGACATGAAATACGTGCTCGAAAATATCGGCAAACTGGTGGTAAAACCAGTTGACGAATCGGGCGGTTACGGGATTACTATTGGCACAACCCTGACGAAAGATCAGATCGAGGAAGTTAAAGTCAGGATCAAATCGAACCCGCGAAAATACATTGCCCAACCCATTATGAGCCTTTCGGTACATGCCACTTTTATTGAGGAAACCAAGGAATTTGAACCACGCCACATCGACCTGCGCACGTTCTGCCTGATGGGAAAAGATACCGAATACATTCTGAAGGGTGGATTGACACGGGTAGCCCTGAAAAGAGGTAACCTGATCGTAAATTCCTCGCAGGGCGGAGGTTCAAAAGACACATGGGTATTGGGTTAGCAAAATTTATCGAATCACAATAATCAACTAAACTATGTTATCGAGAGTAGCAAACAATTTATACTGGATGGGGCGGTACATCGAGAGAGCCGATCACCTGGCCCGTTATAGCAACGCGAATTATTTTTCAACATTGGATGCGCCAATTTTAAAAGCTTATGACCGAAGTTTTGTGCTTGAATCGATGCTTTTTATGGCCGGTATTTTTGATATGGAAAAGGTAGTTGAAAGAGATGTATTGTTTCGGATTGGTTTGGATCAAAAAAACACAAATTCCATCCTCAGCAACGTTACTTTTGCACGCGAAAATGCACGAGGTGCGCGAAATGTCATTTCTACCGAGCTATGGGAAGCTATCAATAAATATTATCATCTGACAACCAATTATCCACAGAAAACATATCTGACTACGGGACTTTACACTTTCAACCAGATGGTTTTAGACCAGACATCAATTGTTAGCAGCAAAATATACGGAACCTTGCTGCACGATGGAGAATGGGCCATGATATTGATTGGAATGCACATTGAACGGGCAATACAGATCATCCGGATTATCAATTCCAAATTGAATGATATTTATAAAATTGAGCAATCGGGTCATCCGATCACCGAAATGAGTTTTGAATGGACCAATCTCCTGCGCTGTTTAGATTCGTTTGACATGAACCGAAAGTTTTACCGCACCATTCCCGCACGCGAAACGGTACTCGAATTTCTAATGCTAAACCAGAACTGCCCGCGTTCAATAAGTTATTCGTTAAAAGGAATCAGAAGATACGAAGAGAAGATAAGTCAGAATGAAAATTCAGAATCGAATTCCATCAGCTTTAAAATCAGGAAACTATCCGAACAATACCGATACCTTTCGTTTGACGAATATAAAGATGATATTTACGGACTATTAAACAGAACTCAGGCCAAGATCATCGAAATTGCCTCGGAGCTCGAAAAGAAATACCTGTCATTTTAATGGAAGAGTTTTACTTAGAATATTATATCGCGAACAAGTACGAATCGCCCGTCAGAAAAGCAAATTTTCAATTGGTGATAATTCCTGATTCCAATCCTTTGCAGAGAGTTCTGGATTTAAAATTTTCGTGCTCCGAAAATAAGGAAATACACCTATCGAAGAATGTTTTTGGTTTCGAAACCATCAATTATTACATCAGCAATCCTTTTTCTGAATTTTGGTTTAAGCTTTCAGCAAAAATTCAGAAAAAGAAAATTAATCCATTTTATGTAAGTCCGCTGATGCCAAATGATGAATTTGAACTCCTGCATTCGCTCGATTTTCAGATCGATAATCACCTGTTCCTTTGGGACACCCAACTTACCCAAATGCCGCCGGTGGTTAACTATACGTTTCCTGTGTATTCAGGCGAGTTACAATTATTCGAATATTTGCTGCAATTAAATACGTTTATATTTCAATTGCTTGAGTATTCGCCTGAAAGCACGGATGTAAATACACCAATCGAAGAGGTTTTGCAAATCAGGAAAGGTGTATGCCAGGATTATGCCCACCTGTTTATTTCGGTTTGCCGCAAAAATAAAATTCCAGCCCGGTATGTTAGTGGTTATCTTAGCCAGGGCGATGGTTTTATTGGAACAGGCCAGCTCCATGCCTGGGTTGAAGTTTTGATTCCGGAGTTGGGCTGGATTGGATTCGATGCAACAAATAACCTTGTGGCCGACCACCATTACATTAAAATAGCACACGGCACCGATTACCGCGATTGCAGCCCCATTATTGGCGTACTCGAAACAACAGGATCGCAAAAAAGTATTCATTCAGTAACTGTAACCAATCAATAACTATGACATTTTGTATAGCCATCAAAAGTAAAACAGGAGTTGTTGCCCTTTCCGACACCCGAATCAGCAGCGGATTGGGAGTTTCAACTTCGAAAAAAATAAAGACTTATCAGGAAGATGGAAATTCCTTCTTTATCATGTCGTCGGGTTTGCGCTCCATACGCGATAAAGTGATTCATCTGTTCGAAGACGCACTTCCGGATTCTCCCAACGACAAATTGTACAAAGTGGCCAATCTGGTTGGAAATGCAGTTAAACAGGCCCGGGCTGAAGATCTTAAACAATTGGAGCAAAGCAAATTCTTTTTCGATGGACATTTCATTGTCGGCGGACAGTGCTCAAAAGACAAACGTTCAACTATTTTTTTAATTTTTCCTGAAGGAAACTGGGTGGAAGCTTCCGATGAATCGCCTTACACCATTATTGGCAATACTGCTTTTGGTAAACCGATCCTGCGAAGGCTTTTGCACGAAGATATCACCTTCGATCTGGCAATTAAAGCGGCTTACCTGTCGTTTGACGCTACGTTTAAAAATGCCAGTGACGTTGACTTTCCGCTTGATTTTGCCTTGTACCGGAATAACACGTTTGATATTCAGGAATTACGAAAAACAGAAGAAGATTTGAAATCAACTTCTATACAATGGAACCAAATGCTACTTAATGCCGCCAACGATTTGCCGGATTTTCTGCATTTTGAGGATTGAGGATTGAGGATTAAAACACAAAGGCACGGCAAAATTTACACTTTGCTCTTTCTGGTTTTTATAGGTCACAACTGTTCTGTCGCTGTGATACGGCTTGTGGTATAATTGATGCTGTCGTACGTTTTTTAAGCAGTAATCGGGTTTATTTGAATCTGTCCGCCGATTGCTTTTAACACTTTCATAATCGTCTCAAATTGGGGTTTTGAACCATCAGATAAAGCTTTATATAAACTCGGTCTGCTTAGTCCGGTTTCTTCAGCAATCTTTGTCATTCCGATTGATTTTGCAATATTACCAATTGCTGTTATAACATCTGAATTATCTCCTTCCTCCAAAACTGTATTGAGATATTCTGCAATCATTTCGTTACTATCTAAATAATCCGCGATGTCAAATTTTGAAGTTTCCATATTTCTATTTTTTAATTCTCTTTAAAATCTCTTTTGCCTTTTCAATGTCTTTTTGCTGAGTTGATTTATTTCCTCACCCGCCATTGTTCCATTTCTGCCTGCGATTGGCCTAAGGGTTCATTTATAAAGCATTGAAGGATTTTGCCGGTTATCCCAAATATGGATTAGCTTCACTCTTTTCGTCGAAAGTACAAGGTATAAAATTGAATTGTGCTTGCTTAATGTTACAACTCGGGTATTTCGGTATAAAGCTTTCTTAAAATCTACATTGCCTTGCTTTAGAATATGCTCAATATCATAAACCTGATCAATAAAATTTTGAGCCTCACTTATTGACCAGTTTTTCAATAAATAGTCGATAATTGCGTAATAATCAGCTTCTGCTTTCGGCGACCACTCAACAGCTCTCATTTTCTAAACTTCAATTGGGGATATCTTGCCTGAGCTTCATTTACAACCATTTCAGTTGTAATTATTTTGTCGGGATCCAGAGAAGCGATTCCTTCATCGATTGCCATCTTGGTTTCATCACTTAACTCAAATTCTGTCTCATCAATTTTAAGTTCGTAGCCTTCCTTCGTAAAAAGCTTAAAACTTTCAACTGGCAGTTCACCCATAAGCTTTTTGAAATAAGGGAACATTGATTCTTCGATATCTATCTGGTAAGTCTTCATTATAAAATATTTTAATGAATCAAAACTACAAAAAAATATCAGTCTTTCTTATTTCTTCAACTTGTACTTTCTCAAATCGAATGTGTGGGGGTACTCCGGATCGGGCTCAATAATTTTTGGTGCAATTACAACCCGCTCATTGGTATCCATCTCTTTTTCAAGAATATATCTGCGAATTTCGGTGCTGACTTCCTCTTTCGGTGTAAGAACACCCTGCGTGTGATTTTCATTGTAGAACCGCGAAACCCGTCGGCCTTCTGCCTCAAAACTATTCACAGGGAAGGTATCATAAGCTCTTCCACCCGGATGAAACACATGATAGGTGCAGCCTGCCACTGATTTACCAGTCCACAAATCAAAAATATCGAATACCAAAGGCGTATCCACTCCAAGATTGGGATGCAGTGCCGATGGTGGTTGCCATGCACGGTACCTTACCGAAGCCACATGTTCGCCTTTCGTGCCGGTGTTGGCCATCGGAATGCGCATTCCATTACACAAAACGGCATAGCGTTCTCCGGTTAAACCAATGGCTTTTACCTCAATTCGTTCCACCGATGAATCCACAAAACGGGCTGTTCCCGAGCTCGACATTTCTTCGCCCAACACATTCCAGGGCTCAATGGCGGTGCGCAAACTCAGTTCCACATCTTTAAACTTCACCCGTCCGATGTGCGGAAACCGGAACTCGAAAAACGGTTCCAGCCAGTTGATGTCGAACGCGTATCCTGCTTCATTCAACTGACTCACCACATCTTTCAAATCTTCGCGCACAAAATGATGGGTCAGGAATTTGTCGTGCAACTCGGTTCCCCAGCGCACCAACTTGCCTTTGTACGGTTTTTCCCAGAACCACGAAACCAGTGTCCGGATCAGGAGCAACTGCACCAGACACATTTGTTTGTTGGGCGGCATGTCGAAGCCACGCAATTCCAGAATTCCCAGCCGTCCGGTTGACGAATCAGGAGAATATAGTTTGTCGATGCAAAATTCGGCACGGTGTGTATTTCCGGTGAGGTCGATCAACAAATTTCGGAACAAACGATCGACCAGCCAGAGTGGAACTTCGCCCTCACCCGGATCGGGAATCTGTGCAAAAGCGATCTCCAGCTCATAAAGCATTTCGGGGCGACCTTCATCAACCCTCGGCGCCTGACTGGTTGGCCCGATAAACGCTGTCGAGAATAAATACGACAAGCCGGGATGATGCTGCCAGAAAGCCAACATACTTCGCAGCAAATCGGGGCGGCGTAGCAAAGGCGAATCTGAAGGAGTTACTCCCCCCAGCGTGATGTGGTTGCCGCCGCCGGTACCGGTATGTTTTCCGTCGAGCATGAATTTTTCGGAATCCAAACGGCTCTCCAATGCTGCTTCAAACAGAATATTGTAGTTGGTCACCACTTCCTGCCACGATTTGGCCGGATGAACATTCACCTCAATCACGCCCGGATCAGGCGTCACCATTAGCTTTTCGATGCGTTTGTCTTTTGGCGGTGCGTAACCTTCAATAATTACCGGAATCTGAAGTTCTTCGCAAGTCAACTCAATGGCTGCCAGCAAATCGAGGTAATGCTCAATCATTTCAACCGGCGGCAAAAACAGGTGAATTTTGCCATCGCGTATTTCAGAAACCAGCGCTGTTTTTATCGTAAACGCATCGTAAAGCGGTTTGTACTCACTTTTTTCTTCCTTTTTTTCCTGAAATGGCAGATGTATTCCCTTGTACTTTTTGTCGTCTTCCTCTTCCTCCTCTTTGTATTCTTTCGGGAAAAGCATTTCTTCAGGAATGGAAAAGTCGTGAACTTCATTCGAGCGTTTTTCCACACTTCCGTGAAAATCATCCAGCGCTTCCGATTCTTCGAAAGGACTGCGCTCTGAGGGTTTTGGCCGTTTCGATTCTGGGACAACCGGCAGCGAATCGAGTGGCAACCGGTAACCCATTTGCGAATTTCCGGGAATTAAAAACATCTTTCCACCGCGGAATTCCCATTCGCAACTGATCCAGCCAGCTTTCTGGTAGGCCCACTGAAGCGGCAAAACGAAACCAGTAGGATCATTCAGGCCGCGATCCAGCTGCTCCATCATCGTTTTTCGTTCGAGCGAATCTTTCATGTCAATATTTAGAGGATCGATATTGACAGGCAGTTTGCGCTCGGTCCACAAGTAATAAAAAGCGTCTTCGTAGCCCGGAACAATATTTTCGGGAGCTACTCCCATTTTGCGGGTCAGCGAAGTCATAAATTTCTCTGCGTCTTTAAAGGTATATCCGTAATTTTTGCTGAAATCGGCCAGCCAATTTTTGTTTTTCCAGATAGGCAGACCATCTTTTCTCCAATACAGAGCCATTTGCCAGCGTGGCGTGGGTTCGCCCGGATACCATTTGCCTTGTCCGTAGTGAAACAATCCGCCTTTCCCGAAACTTTCGCTGAGTTTATGAATCAATTTGTTCGACAAAACCCTTTTTGCATCTCCGTCGGCAGCCGTATTCCATTGCTCCGACTCCATGTCGTCGATCGATACAAAAGTGGGTTCGCCACCCATCGTCAGCCGAACGTCGCCCGCTTCAAATTTTTGATCCACCTGATCGCCCAATGCCATGATTCCGGCCCATTGCTGGTCGCTGTATGGTTTGGTAACCCGCGGATCTTCATGAATCCGGATCACTTCATTGCTATGGAAAAATTCCACTTCGCAGGGATCAATTGCTCCTGAAATAGGCGCTGCACTCGACGGTGCCGGGGTACAACACAGCGGAATATGACCTTCACCAGCCAGTAATCCTGAAGTAGGATCGAGACCAATCCATCCGGCTCCAGGCACGTAAACTTCGCACCAGGCATGCAAATCGGTAAAATCCTTTTCGGTTCCTGAAGGACCGTCGATGGCTTTCTGGTCGGCTTTCAACTGCACCAAATATCCGGAGACAAAACGGGCTGCCAAACCCAGATGGCGCATGGTTTGAACCAGCAGCCAGGCCGAATCGCGGCATGAACCCAGCTTCTTCGTTAGCGATTCTTCGCAGGTAAATACGCCAGGTTCCATGCGGACGGTATATTCAATTGCCTGATTGACTTCGCGGTTAATGGCCACGAGAAAATCGACGATATTCATATCGCGGTAAACCGAAACCTTTTTTATCCACTCCTGAAGAAGCAACCCGTTTTCAACGATTTCGAAATAGGGTGCCAATTCTTTTATATCCTGAATTTCATACTGAAAAGGAAATTTACCGGCGTATTCTTCCACAAAAAAATCAAAAGGATTAATCACTGTCATTTCGGCCACCACCTCTACTTCAACCTTGAATTCCTTCACTTTGTCGTGCATCACCACCCGCGCCAGATAATTCCCAAACGAATCCTGCTGCCAGTTGATGAAATGTTCTTTCGGCTCAATATTGAGTGAATAGGAATGAATTTTTGTCCTGCTGTGAGGGGCAGGTTTCAGACGGATTACGTGTGCGCCCATGTTAATCAGGCGGTCGTATTGGTAGTATGTATTGTGCTTGATTGCTAAGATAATTGCCATATTCTGATTTTAAACTGATAAAACTGCATTTGTCGGATGTTTTGGCTAATGTATAGTTTCGTTTCAATATTCTGACACATTGATTATTTAAATAACATTTAATTGACTTTTAGGTTTCATATCTCTATATAAATTAACAAACCGTCATAAAACCAAATCAATATCTTTTGCCATTTAATATCTTAAATTTGCCGCTGTAAACTTTGAGACCGAATTTCATGCTTCAGAAAAAGAAAGAACAACCGCAAGAGAAACCGAAATTGCATCCGCGCAACAAAAATCGGGAACGCTATGATTTCAAGCAATTGATCGTGAGTTTTCCTGAATTGGAATCCTTTGTAAAGCCAAATATTTACGGTGACGAATCAATTGATTTTGCTGACCCGCTGGCAGTAAAAGCGTTGAACAAAGCTATTCTGAAACATCACTACGCGGTAAGCTGGGATATTCCCGAAGGCTATCTGTGTCCGCCTATTCCAGGAAGGGCAGATTACATTCATCACATTGCCGATTTTCTGTGCCGCAATAACTACGGTAAAATTCCGACCGGCCCGCAAATAAAATGCATGGACATTGGCGTGGGCGCAAGTTGCATTTACCCGATCATCGGAAACCATGAATACGGATGGTCGTTTATTGGGTCCGATATCGATCCGGTCGCGATTGAATCAGCCAACCAGATCATTGCTTCCAATCCGTCGATGCAGGGCAAAGTAGAATGTAAATTGCAAACCAACGCGAAAGACTATTTCTACGGAATTATCAGGAAAGACGAGCATATTGATTTATCAATCTGCAATCCGCCATTCCACGCTTCAGAAAAAGAAGCGCAGGCTGCTAACATGCGGAAAGTTAACAATCTGAATCCGGTTAAAAACGTTGAACCAATCCTGAATTTCGGTGGACAAAACCATGAATTGTGGTGCGACGGCGGCGAAGAAAAATTCGTCCGAAACATGATATTGCAAAGTAAAAAATTCTCCGGAAATTGTTTTTGTTTCTCCACCCTGATTTCGAAAGAATCGAACCTGAGAAGTATTTACAAAGTTCTGGAAGAAGTCGAAGCTTTTGCAGTGGAAACAATTCCGATGGGCCAGGGAAATAAAATCAGCCGGATAGTTGTTTGGACTTTTCTGAACACCGAAGAACAAAACAAATGGAAAAATACGAGGTGGAAGACTGCAACTTTCAAGTAATCGTTTTCCAAAATTCTTAAAGTCTTTTCATTTGAACACTTCGCTAAAAATAATTTTTCCTGTCATTCTATTTTTTTGCTTTAGCTTATCGGCCAAAGTTCAGGGGAATGAACTGCCAAAGTTTAGGGTGATCGCCTTTTACACCGCGAAAAACGATCCGGCTCACGTCAGCTTTGTGAACGAAGCCAACGCGTGGTTCTCGAAGGTGGGTGCCAGAAATTATTTCAGCTATGAGTCAACGAACGATTGGACAAATCTGAATACTGACTTTCTATCAAATTTCCAGGTGGTTATTTTTCTGGATACCCGTCCTGATTCTGCATCCCAGCGAAAAGCGTTTCAGGAATACATGGAAAATGGCGGAGCATTTATGGGTTTCCATTTTTCAGCCTTTGCGCTCACTCCATCTGCTTATCCGCAAAACTGGGACTGGTACCACAACCAGTTTCTCGGTTCGGGCGAATACAGAGGCAATACATGGCGGCCAACTTCGGCTATTCTAAAGGTAGAAGACCGCAAACATGAGGCAATGAAGCATTTGCCCGAAAAATTCAAGTCTCAGCCAAACGAATGGTATAGTTGGAAAAATGACCTTCGGAAGAACAGCGATATTAGAATCCTTGTGTCAGTCGATTCAACGAGTTTTCCACTTGGCACAGGTCCGAAGCCTCACGAAATATGGCACAGTGGCTATTTTCCTGTAGTCTGGGCCAACATAAATTACCGGATGATTTACATCAATATGGGGCACAATGATATTGACTACGAGCATGGCACCAATCACGAATTATCGTTTACCTTTAATAATCAAACCCAGAACAAACTGGTAGTTCATGCTCTTTTGTGGCTGGGGCGAAAAAATTCCGTTCGCTGACAATCCTGTCAAATAGGTTGATCATTGAAAATAGTTCTTATTTTTGAAGCCAATAATTACTGCAAACTCATTTATTAGTTTGAAGAATGGAATCTGGAGGCCTCAAATCGAATCATCCACAGGATGCCTGGAGCAATTTTAAAGGTGGCGATTTTGCGTCGCTTGGGATTCTTTTTGAAATTCATTATCAGGAACTTTTTTACTACGGAACAAAGATTGTTGCCATGCCAGAGCTGGTAAAAGACACCATTCAGGATTTGTTTGCTGATGTGTGGGAACGGCGCAAAAATATGGTATCGGTCGGAAACATTAAGGCTTACCTGATTATTTCACTGCGGCGCGAATTGATACACCGGCTAAAAAAAACCAGAAAAGAATCATTGACGAATGTAGATACTACCATGCAATTTTCATTTTCGGCTGAAGATTTTCTGATTTCGGCTGAAGATAACCGCAACTACTCAAAACTTCTTGCCCAAAGCATGGAAGGACTCACCGACCGGCAGCGTGAAGTCATTTTACTTCGTTTCTTTCATGGTCTTGAATTTTCCGAGATCAGTCAGGTACTCGAAATGAATATTCAAAGCGTTCGGAACCTGCTGTTCAGATCTCTCGACAAAATTCGAAAAGACATGGCTGATCAGGGAATTACAGGCGTCGGGAATGTAGAAATGTTTCTCTGGTTCGTATTCGGTAAAAAAAAATAAAAAATACTTTCTCCGGGTTGAGTATAAAAGTGTCGGCTTTACTCTTTGTATAAAAACATAGAGTAATGAGGCAGTGGGATCAGAACAAATTTGAGGAATTAATTTCCAATACTCAATTTGCCGCCTGGGCAAAAGGGGAAGATTATTCGAAAGCTGAGTATTGGAACGCGTGGGAAAAGAATCATCCATTACATATCAACGAATTCCGTGAAGCAAAAAAGATGGTCGAAAATCTTCGTTTCCGCGGAGCAGATGTTAAAGATGCTGATATTCAGTATTTATGGGCAAAAACTTCGGAACGAATCATTCAGAGAAAGCCATCCGGGAAGTTCCGTCGTTTCATTTCTCAGGTTACAAAAGTCGCGGCAATATTACTGCTGCCTGTGTTGTTGGTTTCAGCCTGGTTGTTTTACAGTCAATACAATCTCACACAACAATATTCGAATCTACTAGAAAATAAACACGACCAAAAAATCACAGTCATTGCTCCCATCGGCGCACGTATCGCAGTCGATTTACCCGATGGTTCGCAAGCCTGGTTAAATTCAGGATCCGAAATTTCTTATCCTGTAATCTTTAATACCAGCGAACGGCGCGTCAGTTTAACTGGCGAGGCGTATTTTAAAGTTCAGAAAGGTGAAACCCCGTTTTTTGTTTCGAATCTGGGGCCTGAAATAAAAGTTTATGGAACGGAATTTAATGTCAACTCATACAAAGATGAAGATTTTGTAACCGTTGCCCTGGCCGAAGGAAAGATCTCTCTTGATTTGAAAGGAAAAGAAGAATTTCTGACGCCCGGAGAAGTATCAGTTTTCGACAGGACAAAAAATAGTATTGCAATCGAAAAGTCAGATGTTTTTGTACACAGTAGCTGGCGCGAAGGCAAATACATTTTCAGGGACACTCCGCTTTCTTCCATTTTGCGAATTCTCCAGCGACAACACAATGTTAACATTCAACTTTTGAATCCGGAGTTGGGAAATTACCGCTACAATGCAACCATAAACAATGAAAGCCTGGAACAAATACTTCAAATGCTGTCGTTGACTGCGCCTTTAAAATACGATTACAAACCAAAAGCTTTGAACCCGGATGGCAGTTATGAGCCTGACAACATTCGGATAAGAGCCGATAAAACCAGAATTATTAAAAACTAAAATATGTAATGCCTATGAAGCAAAAAAAAATGCGGGGAATGCTCGAACATCACCCGCATCTGTAATTGAAATTTAATTAATCGTACAAAAATTAATCATTACAAAACTATGAAAAAAATCGTACCTAAGGGTTTGTCGCTGAGCGCAAGCCTGAAAAAACTTGTATTAATTATGAAACTTGCAATCTTCTTGTTGGTCTTTACTGTTCTCCAATCAATGGCAGAAACAGTATTTTCCCAGACTTCAGGGTTGACCCTGAATGCCAACCAATCAAAAGTAGAAGAGATTTTGCTTCAGATTGAGAACCAAAGCAATTATGTATTCATGTACAACAAAGACCTGATTGATGTTGAGAAAAAAACCAGCATCAATGTAAAAGGAGCATCTGTTACAGAAGTGCTGAACCTGTTGTTCGAAGGAACCGATATCACCTACAAGCAGATGGGACGGCAGATCGTTCTTTCTCCTGCCTTTGCCCAACAAGAGAAAAAAGTGACCGGAAAGGTTACGGATGCCAATGGAGAACCGATTCCCGGCGCTGCCATCGTTGTGAAAGGAACCAGTTTCGGTACCATTACCACCGTTGACGGAACCTTCGAATTACAGAAAGTGGAAGAAAATTCTACCCTCGTTTTTTCGTTTGTAGGTTTGAAAACCCAGGAAATATCTGCCCGGGGCAAATCGGTTATCAATGTCGTACTCGAAGAAGACCTGACAGGCTTGGACGAGGTCATCGTTATTGGTTACGGTACTGCCAGACGCCAGGATTATACCGGTTCGGTCAGTTCTGTAAAAATGGAAGGTTCAGCAATATCTCAGCTTCCCAACCTCAACGCGCTTGAGTCGTTGAAAGGAAATGTGGCCGGATTGAGCATTGGAGCGACTAACACCGCAGGAGGTCAACCATCGATGGAAATTCGCGGTCAGAATTCAATCAGCGGCGACAATAATCCGTTGATCGTGTTGGATGGAATTATTTATCTGGGAAGTTTGAGCGATATCAATCCAAATGATATTGCCACTTACGACATCCTGAAAGATGCTGTTTCGGCTGCTGCTTACGGTTCGCGCTCTGCAAACGGTGTTATAGCCATTACAACTAAAAAAGGAAAAACAGGCAAACCGGTCATCACGTTCAATACTTCTGGTGGCATTCAGATCTGGCAAAATCAATCGGTAATGATGAAAGGCGAAGAATGGATTGGTGTAGTGAATGCCCGAAATAAATATGCCGAAGGTTCGACCAACTGGATGAAAACAGGTGAATTGGCCAACCTTGCTGCTGGAAATGAAACCGTATGGCTCGATCAGGTAACGCAGACCGGGGTTATTCAGGATTATCAGATTGCCGTTTCGGGTGCAGCACAGAATGTGAATTACTATATTTCAACATCATACAATGAAAATAAAGGAATTGTCGTTGGCGATGATTTTTCACGCATTTCTCTGCTGGGTAAGGTAAATACTACCATTACAAGCTGGTTAAAAGTTGGTGTCGATGCAAGCTATTCCAGAAGAGATTATTCAGGTTTTGCGGCTAACGTTGGCGAAGCTCAAACAATGTCCCCTTATGGTGTGATGTATCGCGACGATAAAGGCAATCTGGAGAAATACCCATATACCCAATCTTCAATGAACCCATTGTGGGGAGTTGATGATGAAACACGCGAAAACCAGGATATCCGGAACAATTACCGTTTAAATGCCTATGCAGTAATTGATGCTCCCTGGATAAAAGGGTTAAATTACAAGATCAATGTTATGACCAATCTGGACAATAATCAATCTGGAAATTTCACCAACGAAAATTATTACATCAAAGAGGGAGAAGGCCCTGAAAGGTATCAACCTGCCACTGTGGTCGGTTTGCTGGCAAGTGCAAACGGAAATGTTGACAACAACAAAACGTTTAGCTATGTATTCGATAATATCCTGAATTACAAGAATACGTTTGGGAAACATAGTATTGAAGCAACGGCAGTTGCCACACGCGACTATCGCCGTTACGAACAAATTAACTCCACCGGATCGGATTTTGCCGCGAACGGAAACACAACACTCGGAATGTGGGGTCTTGCCAAGGCCACAGTTCAAAAAGTAAATATAAATATTGATGAACGTGCCAATATTGGATACTTAGGCCGTGCAAGTTATTCCTATGAAGACAAATATTTCTTTACAGGATCGTATCGTCGTGATGGAGCATCGGTTTTTGGATCCAATAAAAAGTGGGGAAATTTTGCCGCTGCCGGTGTAGCCTGGAAAATCTCGAACGAAGAATTCCTGAAAGATTTTAAAACGCTTAATAGTTTGAAATTAAAGTTATCGTGGGGACAAAACGGTAATCAGGGAACCGGACCATACGGAACTTTATCAACCATTGCCAATGGGACTTCAGGAGGTATCCGCTACCAATATTCCAATGCACCGGGCAAAATCAGTTACGGGTTGTATCAAAATGCGCTCGGCAACTCCGACCTGGGTTGGGAATCGACTGACACATGGAACACCGGTTTTGAATCAGCATGGTTAAATAACCGCATTTTTGTTGATGTGGATGCCTATTTCTCAAAAACCACCGACCAGATTTTTGTTCGCAATATTCCTGTTATGACGGGGTTCAAAACAATCAGAACTTCTATGGGGCAGATAGACAATAAGGGACTTGAAATAACGATCCGTACAGTTAATGTGAAAACCAAAGATTTAAGCTGGAATACATCGGTTACCTATTGGATAAACCGCAACAAACTGGCTAAACTTTATGGTGACGATAAAGATGGCGACGGCATTGAAGATGATGACATTGCAAACTCTTTGTTTATCGGAAAATCACTGAGCGCCATTTATGGGTTCGAACAGGATGGAATCGTTCAGGCTGAAGATACTGAATATAAAGCGTTGACTGGTGCTGCTGATGGCGCTCCAAAATATAAAGATCTGGACGATGTTGCAGGTATTACTGCTGCCGATCGTAAAATTTTGGGTTACGGAAAAGAAAACTTCAGATTGAACATGAGCAACAGTGTCAGCTACAAGAATTTTGAACTGTATGCAATGATTACCGGTACTTTTGGAGGAAACGGTTATTTTATGAAAGCAAATACTGCTGCCTATATGACTTCAGGAACTGGTCGCTTTAACGACAACATGACTTCGAAACCCTACTGGACCCCTGAAAATAAAAGCAATGAATATCCATCGGCATATTTCGCAGGCGACGGTCGTTATCTGGCCCTTCAGTCGCGCGGATTTGTCAGGGTGCAAGATGTTTCCCTGTCATACACATTCAATCAGTCATGGGTAAAAGCTGCTAATATCAACACACTAAAAATATTCTTCAGCGCCAAGAATCTGGCTACTATTACCAATTGGTTCGGGGGTGATCCTGAAACTGGTACTCCTGTGCGTGAAAATACTTTTCCGGTACCTACAACCTATTCAATTGGTGCAAATATTAGTTTCTAACCTTATTAAAACGACTTCGATATGAAAAAGATAAAATATATAGCTGGTATCTGGTTCCTGTTACTCCTGGTGAGTATGGTAAGCTGCGAATCGGATAAAGAATTCCTCACCGAAGATCCTCAGACTTTCTATACCGTTGACAATGCGTTTTCTACATCTGCACAGGTTGACCAGGTATTGGTTTCGATCTATTCACATTTACGCGATTTGTGGGCAAATCCTACTGAGTCGGGCTGGATTTTTGTTTTCCGCGGAAACGGAACAGATATGTTTGATGTTGCCAGTATCCGCAGAGGAGCAACCTTTAACAATTACGGTGTCATCAATCCGGACAATGGTAGTTTTTACGAAAACTACACCACCTGGTATTATGTGATTTCACGTGCCAACCTGGCGCTGTACGCTGCTGAACTGCCGCAAATTTCGTGGTCGACTCCTGCCGAAAAAGCATATGCAGTTGCCCAGGCCCGATTCTTCCGCGCTTTTGCATACCGTAATTTGGCCGAATTGTTTGGCGGCGTGCCAATTGTGACCGATATTACAACAACTCCAAAGTACGATTTCGAACGTGCCACACGTGTTGCAACCTATCAGTTTGCCATTACCGAAATGGAAGCCGTTGAAAACGACCTGCCGGAAACAACTACTGTTGGTGGCCGCGTGGTCAAAGGAGCTTTACAGCACAATCTATGTCAGTTGTACCTCGGACTGGGTATCCAACTGGCCGCCGAAGGCAAAGCCAGCGAAGCCTCAGCCGCCTTTGCTAAATCAATAAGCTTTGGGAATAAAGTAATTGATGGTGGAACCTATTCTTTGATGAAAACGCGTTTTGGTACCAGGAGAACTTCCGCAACAATCGCCGTTAATGTTTATCAGGGGGGAAGTGCTGCAGCTCCCGTTGACACTGTTTTGCAAACCGCGAATCATTACTGGGACCTTTTTCAGGAAGGAAACGTGAACTTTCAGGATGGGAACAAAGAGTGTATCTGGGCCATGCAGATTGATTATGCCGCCTACAAGGCTGAAGACGGACGATCGAAATTGCCTTACTCGCGTACTTACGGAGCTGTTTTCCGCGACGGCGCTAAAAATCACATTACCGGAACTTTGGAAGATGTTGGCGGACGCGGCATTGTACAAATTATGCCAACCATGTACACCCGCGATGAAATTTACGCCGGAAAATGGGGAGCTGACTTGCGCAATTCGGATATTGTCTTCCGCAGAAGGTTTAAAGGAAACGTTGCCGCATCGCCTTATTTCAAGAAAATAGTGCCATGGAGCGAAATGTACAACGGAAGCACCGATGCAACTACCAACAAGAATAACAGCAGTTTATGCTATCCGGTATCGTGCAAAATTGCCACCGACAAATACACCGGGCTGGCCGATGGTGAAAACCTGAGCAACCTGTTCCGCGACGATTATTTTATCCGTTTGTCTGAAACCATTCTGTTGCGAGCCGAAGCCAAACAGCGTAGTGGTGATAAAGCCGGCGCTGCTGCCGACATTAACTTATTGCGTGACCGTGCCAACTGTACTTACAAAGTTACCGCTGCCGATGTGGACGACAACTTCAACCTGATTTTAGACGAACGTGCACGTGAGTTGGTTTACGAAGAATGTCGCTGGAACACTCTTCTTCGCATGGGCGGAACAGTTGCCACCGATCGCATCAAGAAATACGCCTATTGGCCTGAAGCTGCAGCTACACTTACTTTCAATTACAACCTGTGGCCAATTCCACAAACAGTAATTGATACCAATAAAGATGTAAAACTGGAACAAAATCCGGGTTGGGCTTCTAAATAATTATATCTATTGAACCAATAATTAAACAGGGACATCTTTCGATAAGACTGTCCCTGTTTTTTCAGAAAGATGACAGTTTCTCTGGTTTTCCGGAGTTCGTCAATTCAAAAATTGTAATTTTAGCTTTTGCTGAAGAATGGTTTTCCCAGACCTGACAGGTTTTGAAAACCTGTCAGGTCTGGGAAATTCAAACCTCTATTAAAACTAACTAATAATGAACCAACTATTAAAACTTTTTCAGGTAATTAACTCGCGAATTTTCCTAATTTTTCTTCTCTCCGGAACGTGTCTCTCCGCGCAAAGTGCAATTCCTGAAAGAAACCAACCTTCGGGTTTAACAGTTGATTTCCTTTCACATGCCGGACAGGTTTTCCGAAATGGGTATCCGGTAAATACGCAACTGTATCAGGCTGTCGGACGAAAGGAAAACTTCCAGTTTGCAGAGATTGCCCGAAAACAGCCTTTCTTCGGATGGATTGTCAACTCAGATCAAAACAATACGGTGCAGCTGGCATACCAGATTCTGGTCGCATCAAGTCTTGAAAACATTCAGAAAAACACGGGCGATTGCTGGGATTCAGGGAAAACAAAAACAGATCAGTCTGTCAATGTGATTTATTCTGGAAAAGAGCTTCAGCCCAATTCGGTGTATTTCTGGAAAGTAAAAACATGGGACAATCATGGGGTTGAATCTGTGTCTTCACCAGTTTCACAATTTAAAACAGCTTCGGTGCTATCGGATTACACCACTTCGCGCTACCCGCTGCAGAAACAGGATGTTTATCCAGCCTCTATAAAACCACTTTCCGATTCGCATAATTTTATCGATTTCGGCAAAGCTGCATTCGGGACAGTGCGCCTGACTTTGCTTGGAAAAAATGAGTCGGATACTGTGCTGGTTCATTTGGGCGAAGCGCAGAAAGATGGACGGATCAACCGCACTCCCGGTGGAACGATCCGCTATTCGGCACACCAACTTGTGCTGAAGCGCGGTTGGAATACTTACTCGGTTGTGATTCCTCCCGACAAACGAAATACCGGTGCGCAAGCCGTTTTGATGCCACAATACATTGGCGAAGTCACGCCATTCCGTTATTGTGAACTGGAAGGTTACAGCGAACCGCTCAGCAAAAACCAGATCGTTCAGGAAATTGTATTTTACCCGTTCGATGAAACTGAATCGCATTTCGCGAGTTCCGACACTGTATTGAATCAGGTTTGGGATTTGTGCAAATATTCTATCAAGGCAACTTCATTCATGGGTGTTTATGTTGATGGCGACCGCGAGCGCATTCCTTATGAGGCCGACGCGTACATCAACCAACTTTGCCATTACGGCGTTGCCCGCGAATACAGCATGCCCCGCTACTCGCACGAATACCTGATCAATCGGCCAACCTGGCCAACCGAATGGATTTTACAGTCGGTGCTGATGGCCTGGAACGATTACCTGTACACCGGAAATAAAGAGTCGCTCGAACATTTTTATACTGATTTGAAAGCAAAATCCTTGCTTCCACTGGCCGATGAATCAGGACTAATATCTACCAAAACCGGCAAAGTAACTCCCGAAGTGGCGAAGTCCATTCATTTCAACGGAACCCTGCGCGACATTGTCGATTGGCCGCAAACCGGAATACTCGGACTTGGCAAAAATGAACCCGGCGAAACCGATGGTTTTGTTTTTCAGGATGTAAATACCGTGGTGAATGCCTATCATTATCAGGCTGTCAGCCAGTTGGCACAAATAGCGAAAGTGTTGAATCAGCCCGCTGATGAACTACAATTTACTGCAAGGGCAGTAAAACTGAAAGCCAGTTTCAACGAAAAACTGCTGGACAAAAAGCGCGGTATTTATTTCGACGGAATTGGAACCGACCATGCTTCGTTGCACGCGAATATGTTTCCGTTAACATTCGGCCTTGTTCCTGAAAAGTTTGTTGGAAAAGTGAGCAATTTCGTTCAGTCGCGCGGAATGGCTTGCAGTGTTTACGGTTCGCAGTTTTTGATGGATGCGGTTTATGATGGCAACAATCCTGAGTATGGTTTAGAGTTATTAACTTCTACCTCCGACCGAAGCTGGTACAACATGATACGTGTCGGCTCCACCATTTCGCTCGAAGCATGGGACAATAAATACAAACCCAATCAGGACTGGAACCATGCATGGGGCGCTGCTCCGGCCAACATTATTCCCCGAAAACTGATGGGCATCGAACCACTCGAACCCGGCTTCCGGAAAATCCGCATAAAACCGCAACCTGCTTCGCTCGAACAGGCTGAGATAAAATGTCCGACCATCCGTGGCGATGTGCTCGTGTCATTCAAGAACAAACCACAGCAATCGTTCAGCATGAATCTGACCATTCCGACCAATACAACTGCCGATGTTTACCTGCCTTTCTTTGCAAAATCGCAAAAAGTGACCATGAACGGAAATAGTGTGAAATACCGCACAGAAGGAAATTTTGCAGTTATTGAAGGAGTTGGCTCCGGAAAAATAGTATTTGAAGTTACCCGATAAATTTATCTAAGTAGCTACTGCACCGGCGGTGCAAAATATTTGCAGGAAATCATAGAGAAAATGGATTTTAGCACTTAATAATGAATCAATATTTCAAAGGGCTAAAGCCCGGAATCAATTGTGAATTCTTAAATCCGTCACATGAATGTGACGGCAAAGAATAGTTCGTGGATCAACAGCAATATCCTTTGCCGTTCGGCTTTAGCCAACGGTATGTAGCTGGAATAAGCAACCCCGTCTGCGGAAGCTCGTTAAAAGAAGCGAATTCATTGTTTCAGACGGCATTGAATTATCTCTTGAAAATAAGAGATATTAGAACCTATTAAAACTAAATCAACATGCTAAAAACTAAACTACTAACAATTGCTTTACTAATCGGTCTATTTTCGGCCGCCCAACAAAAAAATATTTTCACCAGCAAAACCGTGCCTTATCCTGAACTGAAATCCGGATTTGCAAACCCGCCAGCCGAAGCACGTTTGCGCTGTTATTGGTGGTGGCTCAACAGCATGGTAACCAAAGAATCGATTACCCGCGACCTCGAAGAAATGAAAGACAAAGGATACGGCGGCGCGACTTTGTTCGATGCCGGGAGTTCCAATTATCAGGTTGCCCGGAAAACTCCGGCAGGTCCGGTTTTTATGAGCCCCGAATGGATGGACCTGTTTAAACATACCGTAAAAGAAGCCGACCGGATTGGTATCGAACTGAGCGTGAATGTGCAAAGCGGCTGGAATCCGGGTGCACCTTCCATCACTCCTGAAATGGCAATGAAAAAAATCGTTTGGTCGGAAGTGGACATTACCGGTGGAAAAGCCATCAGCATCGAATTGCCTCAGCCTGAAAATAAGCTGTTGTATCAGGATGTGCTCGTGCAGGCAATTCCAACAAAACCAGGTGTACCGGTTCAGAATGAAGCCATCGAAAACTGGAAGAAAAAATCGTTCAACGAAAAAATTGGGTGGAAAGGCATTTATCCGTTACACGAACTGCGCAAGGATTTTGATGGTGATGGCAAAATGATGGCCATCCGAAAAAATGAAATTATCGATCTGACCGGAAACTACAAAAACGGTAAACTCGAATGGAATGCACCCGCCGGAAACTGGACCATCATCCGCTACGGATACACTTGCACCGGTGCCAGAACATCGACCAACAGCGATGGCTGGGCAGGTCTGTCAGTCGATCACCTCAGCGTTGAGGCGTTTGATTTGTTTGCCAACACGGTCATCATTCCGTTGATCAAAACTGCGCAGGAAGCGGGCAACAGTGTGAAATACCTGCAAACCGACAGTTGGGAAATGGATTTGGTTAGCTGGACCAGGAATTTCCCGACCGAGTTCAAAAAATACAGAGGATACGACATCCAGAAATACATGCCTGTTTTGGCTGGACGGATTATTGAAAACCGCAACGAATCGAACCGCTTTTTGCACGATTTCCGCAAAACCATTGGCGATTTGGTGGCCGACAACCATTATCAATTATTCTACAACCTCGCCCATAAACACGGAATGGGCATTCATCCTGAATCGGGCGGCCCGCACTCGGCTCCCGTTGATGCATTGAAAGTGATGGGCATCAGCGATTTTCCGCAGGGAGAATTCTGGGCAATGGCAAACACGCACCGAATTAAAGATGACGAGCGACTTTCGGTTAAACAGAGCGCCTGTGTGGCACATACCAACGGCAAACGCTTCGTGGCTGCGGAAGGACCGACCAGCATTGGTCCGCAGTGGGAGCGTTCACCGATGGACCTAAAAGGCAACATCGACCGTGTATTTTGTTCCGGAGTAAACCGCATTGTCTGGCACACATTTACTTCGTCGCCCAAAGAGTTTGGTTTGCCCGGAAACGAATATTTCGCCGGAACGCACCTCAACCCGAACGTAACCTGGTGGGAGCAATCCAAAGATTTTATCAGCTATCTCGATCGCAACATGTATATGCTTCAGCAGGGACTATTCGTGGCAGATGTGCTGTACTATTACGGCGACGATGTGCCGAATTTTGTATTCCTGAAAGAAGAACTTCCGGAGCTGAATTTTGGCTACGACTGGGATAAATGCTCGAA
>JAUYMU010000038.1 GCA_030698405.1 Bacteroidota bacterium | reverse complement strand
AACTTCAACAAAGCAAGGATTAAAGGTAACAGCCAAGAGAGAAGATAAAGTATATTAGAAAGCAATTAAGATAAGTTATGAAGAAATGAACATGTTGAAAATAACAAGACATGAATTTCATGGGGAATGGAATTACACGATAAAGCCGGAAACGTAAAGATTAAATTGTCCCAATTCCTAAGGTGAAATTTCTGAAATAAGGTTTTTTAAAATTTGATGTTACCTTATTTTTTATTCTTCAACCTTAGTAGAAAAATCGGAGAGAAGAGAAAACAACCTTATTTACCTTATTTGGTTATCCATATCTCCCCATCTTCTCATTTTCACATTTCAATTTCGTCCGAAAGATGGCAATTGTTTTGTTTAGCGCATTTCCGCGGACGGGTTTCAACTTGCTTAATCCAATTCTACAAATATTTCGCACCTAAAGGCGCTGTTTCATCTCGCCCCTTCGCCCTTTCTCCCTGTCGCCCCCTCGCCTTGTCGCCCCATCGCCTCGTCGCCCCACTCGCCCCCTTTCCCTTTCCTAAATTCGCTACCATTTTCCAATTAAATTAGAATGAAATTAGAATACGATTATCTCAATTTATTTTGTGCTGCATACCTCAAAGTATTAGTAAAACCGAACATTTCAGGGTTCTGTTGTAAATGTTTTGAAGCATACAAAACAAAAATTTATTTGGAATCATTCTAAATAGGCATTGCAACGAGTGTCAAAATCCAACTATTTTCTTATCAAATCCACTACACTACTCAATATGAGTGTTTTAAAATTTTAAATAAATTTATTTCTTATTAAATAATTTTTTAAATTTGATTATTGTAAAACTTTTATAATCCTCTTTCAACTAACTAATGCAACCTTTAATGCAAACGATAAGAATACCTTCAACATTTTTTTTAGCTTTATACCGATTTGCACAATCTACATTAGCGATTCAGTCAAAAAGGGGGAATGAAAGTGCCGGAGTACCGGCCACCGGGGGGAATTTCAAACGGTAAAACACATCTTTCAACATGGTTCGGCAATACATAATTGTTTTGCCGAATGGTTATAAGTGTGTCCGTGAAACGATCTCTGGTTGACAAGGATGTAGTTTAATTGGATTTGCGATGAAGACGTTACCAGACAGGAGAATACTCAGTGTATTGCTTTACTGTATTGTTTCAACATCCGTTTTCGGAACTGCCGAAAATGCTGTTAGAGATGATTGGCGGCTTCTATTGTGTAAATCGGGCACTTCGACCCTTCGACCGGCTCAGGGCAACGCAGGCTCAGTGACCGTAGCTTCTGCACTAACTTACAATTCTTCAAACGGTATTACTTCTGCACATATTGCCCTGGACACCGTTTCTGTCGCATTATTTTTCCTGAACAAATGCTACAAATATTTCGCACCTAAAGGCGCTGTGTCACCCGTCATTGCGAGGCTGAGGCACGAGGCCGCGGCAATCTGCCCAAATAAGGGATTACATCCAATTCCTCTCGCCCCATCGCCCTCCCGCCTTGTCGCCCCGTCGTTCCTTACTTCCTTGTTCCTTATTTCTTATTTCTTATTTCTCGTTCAATATTTCTTATTTTTTTCATTTTTCATTTCCGTCCGAAATGTTGGAAATGCTTTGTTGGCGCATTTCCGCGGACGGGTGAATTGCTTTTCATCTTTTATCCGTCAGCTTCGGCGTGAGCTCAGTCGAACGCTAAAGCAGACAACGAAGGATATTGCTCTTACCTTCATTTTACATTCGCTTCTAAATCTCTTTTCTTTCCATCGAAGCTTTCTTGCTCCCTTCCGCCAGCTGGCGGAGAGGGTTGGGGTGGGGCTTTCATCCTTCCGTCAGCTAAAGCTGACGGCAAAGGATATTGCCCTCATCACCATTTTAACCTTGTTTTTTGTTTTCGCCGGAAATGATGCCTCTGCAAACAGGCTGCAAAACGACCCGTTGTTGATTTTGAACGAACACAACCATTTCACCGCTAAATTTAACGGAACAACAAGCTTGTTCGATTTTGCCCAATTGACTTCGGCGGTTCGGTTGCCTGCTGTAGCCATTACATCTACCGCAACCGGCGGAAACTGGAGCGATGCGGCAACCTGGAAAAATGGTGTTGTGCCCGGTGCCGGCGACGACGTGATCATAGCCAATGGCGCAACAGTTACCATCGATGCAGATTCTCCCGCTTTGGGCTCACTCACCATCGGACAGGGCAGTTCCGGCATTTTGCAGTTCGATGCGGTTGCCGCAAGAACAGTTTCGGTGAGTGGAATTGTAACCATCCATTCAGGAGCAACATTCAGGAGCGCCCCGCCAACAACTGCCGGTACAGTAAAAGACAACCTTCTGGTGGTGGGTGTAAGTCTGATCAACAACGGGACGCTCGATTTTTGTGTTGATTCTTCAGGAGCAGGCATTAAGTTTATCGGTACTACCTCCGGAAATTCAATGTTTAACTGCGAAGGTTCGGCCAAAACCAATTTGCAGGAAACCAATGGCGTAATCCTCGAAATGGACAATCCGGGCAAAACCCTGCTTTTTTATCCCGGCGCCGATTTTAAAGTCTGCTCAACGGTAACCAAAGGATTTTTAACCATTGTCTCCGGAATTTTCAAGCTGGCATCGGGAGCAATCCGATTCAGCAATCCCGTATTCAGCGCCGCCGCCTATACCATTCCTGAAACCGGCGGATTCGAATTGAGCAACGCGAACGCAACAGTAACCGGGCAGAACGGAACAGTTACCAATCAGGGTAAAATCATTGTTTCGGCAGGAACTTACCATATCGGAACCGCCACCGATCCTTCATCACTGACAAGCAGCGGCGGGTCTTTTGCTCAATCGGGAGGTACTGTGAATATCGCCGGAAGGTTTAAAGTCAGCGGCGGAAACTGCTACATTTCAGGCGGAACTATGAATATTGCAAATGCAGGGCAGGTGGTTGCCGGCGAAGCTGCTTTTCACATTGCAAAGGACGCCAACCTGAATATGTCTGGTTCTCCCCTGATCACGTTTACCCGCCCCAATGCTGCGAACGACCTGTTTATTGAAAGCGGCAGGGTAAAATTCATTACCGGAGGTACTTTCCAGATGGGAACCGCTGCCACTCCTGCCCTAAGCACTTTCACTGTAAACAGCGAAATTCCGCTTCATACCATCACAGTTTTCAACGAATGTACCATCAGGGCAATCAATCAATCGAAAGGCCTGATTAAGAACGATGTAAACGGTACAATTACCGACAGCGAAACCCTTGCGCTTACTGCTCCTGAAAGCGTGACCCTTGTTTGCAACGAAACCGTTCCTGCTGCCTATTCCAGCTTACAGGCGTTTACCGGCGCCGGTGGAAAGGCGATGCATCCTTGCACCCTCGTTGCGGCCAGTTTTAAACTGCTTGGACAAACCCAAAGCGGCACCGTTTGCCCTTACACCATTACCCGCACTTACCAGGTAACCGATATCTTCGGAAGCGCCGGAACCGCAAAACACTTTATTTATGTGGAAGACGAAGCCATTGTACCAACTCCTGAAGCAGTGGTTGAGCCAGCTCCGGAAGTAGTGGTTGAACCTGCAAAAGAAGAAGTGCTGAAACTGAAGTCGGCAATGGCTGAATTTACCGCAACGCAATCCGGAAATTGGAGCGATCCTGCCACATGGGGAAATTCGGGTCCACCTGCCGCTGGCGATAATGTTACCATTCCTGTTGGTTTTATAGTTACTGTTGACGTTCCATCTGCATGTCAGAATATTTTAAATAATGGAACATTAAACCATATTCTTGGGGGATCTACCTTACAGGTTTTTGGAAATTGGACCAACAACGGAACTTACAATGGTGGGACGAACGGAACCATAGATTTTACAGGAAACAGTTCCGCTTTAATCGAAGGAACTTCCACTACAGTATTTAAACGATTTGTATTAAGCAAAACTTCAATTGCCAATGTACTTCAGGTAAATGGCAATATCGAGTTAAACAGCAACCTCATTACCGACAGGTTATTAACCGCTGGTTTATTGCAGGTTAATTTAGGGGCAAGTATGAACTTCACTGGAACAGCAGGATTTACCATCGATACAAATGCCGGAATTTTTATTAATGGCGGCTCAGTTACAACCGGAGCATTTTCTGTCGAGAACAAGGGTTTAATCAGGATTGATACCGGAACTTTTAATATTGGAAGTAGTTCAGGAAATGGTATCGTTATAAGAAGCTCCGGCACCTTAGATTTTAATGGTGGTACATTAAATGTTGCCGGCAGATTGGAAGTTTCAGGCGGAACAGTCGATATTTCAGGTGGAACAATTAATTTAAATACTGTTGGTCACAACAGTTCAACACTTGCAACACTTAATTTAAGCCTTGATTCCGATTTTAATATGATTGCAGGAACCATTAATTTTATGAAACCCAACGGCACGGGTAATCTGGATGTTTTAATTGAAAATGGTTCTGGCGGAAATAAAAATATATCAGGAGGTATTTTCAATTTCGGAACAGGAACAACAGATACATACCGAATTACAAGTAAAATACCATTCCCGAATATTACTGCTGCCACCAATACTAACCTTGTTTTAAAGACACTGGTTTCCGGTATTGGCAATTACAATTTCCCATTGGTTGATGGTTCCGGCAATGCAATACCTGCATCAGTTAACCTTACCGGTGCCGACGCTTTTACTTCTGCTTTCATTCAAATGGAAACTACCGGCACAAAGCATCCCAACAATGCCAGCACTACCAATTACCTGAACCGTTACTGGACGGTTACCACCAACGGGATTACCAGCCCGGTGTTCAATGTTACCGCTACTTATGCCGATGCCGATATTGCTGGTACTGAATCGGAAATTGCAATGGGTAGCTGGACAGGCGTTTTGCCTTGGATAAAAGGCAATGATGTAACTACCAGCACAAATACTGTTTCAAGAACCGGAATAACCAGCGCTGCATTTGTATTTGCAGGTATTACCAGCGACCCGCCTACAGTTACGATTACCAATGGATCATCTGTGGCAATCTGTTCAGGTTTATCAGTTACACTTACCACAACAGTTACCGGCGATCCAATCATTACTTATTTGTGGAGCCCTTCCACAGGATTAAGCGCAACCAATATTCCAAATCCGGTTGCCAACCCTGCTGCCACAACTATCTACACGGTTACAGTTACTGATGGAAATGGTTTTAACAGTCTGCCAGCCAGTATCACTGTAACATTCAATCAAGTGCCAACAATTGCCAATGCTGGTTCGGATCAGACCGGAGCATCAACCTGCGGCCTTACAACAGTAACGATGGCAGCCAACAGCCCTACTGTAGGAACAGGCGCATGGAGTGTTGTTACCGGTGTGGGCGGTTCTTTTGCAAACGCAGCTATTCCAAATACAACATTTACCGGAACAGCAGGAACAGCATATACTCTAAGGTGGACAATTTCCAATGCACCGTGTACAGCTTCAAACGATGATGTTCTTGTAACATTCAATCAAGTGCCAACAATTGCCAATGCTGGTTCGGATCAGACCGGAGCATCAACCTGCGGGCTTACAACAGTAACGATGGCAGCCAACAGCCCTACTGTAGGAACAGGCGCATGGAGTGTTGTTAACGGTGTGGGCGGTTCTTTTGCAAACACAGCTATCCCAAATACAACATTTACCGGAACAGCTGGAACAGCATATACTTTACGATGGACGATTTCCAATGCGCCGTGTACAGCTTCAACCGATGATGTTCTTGTTACAGTCAACCCCCGCCCCATTATAACCATTTCCGGCCCATCTCCAGTCTGTGCCGGTTCACCTGGCAATGTATATACTACTGAAGCCGGGATGACAAACTATAGCTGGGGGTTTTCACCAGGAGCCACAATAACGGCAGGCGGAACGCCTTCCGACAATACCGCTACAGTTACTTGGTTAAGTGGTTCACAGACGGTTCAGGTAAATTACACCAATGCGAATGGCTGTTCCGCCGCTTCATCAACTGTTTACAGTGTTACAGTTAATCCAAAACCAACTGTAAATATTACCAATCCAGGTGGTGTATGTGCCCCAGGCACTGTTGACTTAACCTTACCTGCAATTACCTCCGGCTCTACTGCGAACCTGACTTATACTTATTTCACAAATGCTGCCGGAACTATAACCTTGTCCAATCCATCAACAGTATCAGCAGACGGAACTTATTACATAAAGGGTACAACTCTTGCCGGTTGTTCCTCTGATATAAAACCGGTCACAGTTACCATTTATCCGGCTCCAATATTGACAATTACAAACCCTCCTGCTGATTGCTCGCCTGCTACTGTCAACTTAACCGCACCATTTATTACATCTGGGTCAACCCCTGGATTAAACCTAACTTACTGGACAAATGCTGCGACAACAACTGCCTTGGGCAACTATACAAATGCAGGAAACGGAACCTATTATATTAAAGGAACCGATGCCAATGGTTGTTATACTATTCAACCAGTTACAGTAACTGTACATACCACCCCGGTAGTTACTACGGCAAATACAAAAAGCATTTGCACCAATACCAGCACAAATATAAGCCTGACAGCCACTCCGGCATTACCGGCCAGTTCTTTTTCATGGACAATCGGAACCATTACGGGTACAGTAAACGGTGCCAGTGCAGGTTCTGGCAATTCCATTAACCAGACCCTGACCAGTTCCGGCAATGGTGGTACAGTTCAATACCTGGTTACACCATCTATTAATTACGGATCAATAACTTGTACCGGAGCTCCTTACACGATAACAGTCACTGTGAATACACCACCGACGATGTCGCAGCAACCAGAAGCAGTTGTAGATATTTGCGAAGGTGGTTTTGCTGCTTTTATTGCCTATGCAAACGGTTTACCTACACCAACGGTGCAATGGCAGAGAAGCACCAACGGAGGTTCAACATGGACCAATCTTGTGAATGGTGCTACTGTTACAGGAGCAACCTCAAACCAGCTTACAGTTACCAATCCGGCCAATAACACTCAATTTAGGGCTGTGTTTTCAAGCAACGGCGCATGTGGACTCCAACCCGTTACGTCGATTACTTCCATCGTGAAAGTTCAGGGAGATATTAAGATCAAAACTCCTTTTTCCATATCTGGTTGCGGAAGTGGAGCTTACACTTTGTCGATAGAAATACAGGGAGATCAGATTGCCCTGGGATGGACAGAATGGTACAATGGAACAACCTGGATTAAAATACTTGCGAGTGTGCGAGATTTGGACAATGGTACACCTACTTACACCTATTCAATAGCTTTCGATGCTTTCCCTGTCGGAACTCCTTTCAGGTTACATTTGGAATCAAGAAAATGTATTGCAAACCTTGAAACGAATGCCTTGCCGCTTGATTTAATCTCAATGATTACTGCCCAAAATGCATGTATTAACACGCCGGTTACCTTTTCTCACAATGGTCTGACTGGTGGCACGTGGACAATTACAGGCACCAATACTAATTTAAGTGTAAACCAAACTGACAAAACAATCACATTTACTCCAACTGTTGTTGGCTGTTTTAATGCAACTTATACCGTTGGATCCTGTACCGATACCAAAAGCTTTATGGTATTCCCTGCTTCACCAGTCATTCCTTCAATAACAAATACCTGTAATCAACCCCTGACAATTAATGCGGTGCCGACTGTTCCTAATTTTACTGCTGAATATGCAGTTCAATCTCCAACTGGGGTACTGAGCGCATACGGCACACTGGCCGAGACCAATGCACTTATGACCAGTGCTGCCGGTTGCTGGACAATTAAAGCCCGGTACAAATCAGCTGTCGCCTGTGGTTTATCACCGATAAATACAGTAAGTCCGTGTCTCGAAAGGACCATTAATGCACTTGTATTTCAGGCAAAGCCAATATTGTCAGCACCATCCAATACCTGTGCTTCTGCATTTATACTCCCGTCTGTACCTACAGTTAACAACTTTACCGCCGAATGGAACATCAATGGAGGTACTTTCTCTACTTCCCCTCCGATTCCAACCACACCGGGCTGCTATGTCATTACCGCGAGGTATGTCTGGTCTGGCAGTTGCGGATCAACCGGAGCCGGAACCGATGGTGGTGCAAGTTGCGTGAGCGATCCGGTGAGGGTCGTTATTTTCCCGGCTGCTCCTGCAGCTCCCACAGTAAGCGCCGGCTGCGGTATATTTACTGTTGATGCTCCTCCTGATCTTTCAGCTATTGGATTTATTCCGGAATATAGTTTTTACGACGGAGCTGCAGGAACCTGGGGATCACCAAATGCCTCGCCAACGACTGAAAATTGCGATGGATACAGGGTAAAAACCCGCTATGTATTGGCCGCCGGTTGCGGAACAACTGCTGCCGGAGCAGCAAGCTCATCGGCTGTCTGCAGAGAATCGGCTGCTACCATTCGGAGAATCGATAACTCTGTTCCGACATTTACCAGCGCGCTCTGCAATACTTCTTTACCTTCTGTTTGCGTTAATACAGGCGCAACCTATGTTCACACCGGTACAAGCTGGGATGTGGCCGTTACCGACAATTGCACCATAACGTCCATCACTGCTGCGCTTAGCGGTGACACAAATACTTCAAATCTGACCACCCTAAACAATGCAGTTTTTAACATTGGCATCACCACCGTTACCTGGACAGCCAATGACGGTTGCAATACTTCTACCTGCCAATTTACAGTTACAGTAAATCCGAAACCCCTAATATCACCAATGGCAGCACCTATTTGTAGTGGCGGTACATTTACGGTTACTCCGGTTGACGGAACCAATGAAATTGTACCTGCCGGAACAACCTATTCCTGGTCAGCGCCGGTTGTTGCAGGTATTACCGGAACAGCCTCAGGAACAAACGCTGCAAACATCAGCGGCACTTTAACCAACACAACCATTAACGCGATCATTGTTGTTTACACCGTTACGCCAATCTCTGGTAACTGTACCGGATCATCTTTTACAGTAACTGTTACTGTAAATCCTTTGCCGGTGTGTGCAATCACCGGAGCAGATGGTCCTTTATGTCCACAAACAACAGGAAACACTTACTCTGCGCCAGCAGGTATGACCTCCTATTTATGGGAAATTACCGGAAATGGTTCCATTATTGGAAGCACTACCGGTTCATCGGTTTCAGTATCTACTTTTCCGGATTGCAATGCTTCATTCGTTCTATCACTTGCTATTACCGATGGCAATGGTTGCAGTTCTACTTGTGTGAAGACAATCAATGTACTTGATAATACCAAACCTACCATCACCAAACAGCCACAAAATGGTTTTACCGACTGCGTTTCTGTTGATCCAATGCTGGATGCAGGTTTCCTGACATGGCTTGCCAACCATGGCGGAGCTACTGCCACTGATGTTTGCGACAGTGACCTTGATTGGACTAATAACATCGCGGCACAAAACTGGGTTATCGACCTTGTAAACCATACCAAAACAATCACAGTTACTTTTAAAGCAACCGATGATTGTGGCAACTTTATTGAAACTGCAACGGCAACTTATACTTTAAATGACGATGTGCCTCCAACAATAATTTGTCCTGTCAGTTCGAATGCCGCAGCGCCTGACCTGTTCGAAGATTTTGTTTCGGGCAACGGCTGTACCTGGGTTCCAGCAACTGTTCCTCCCCCAACTTTTAACGACATTTGTGGTTTAGGAAAACTGACCTATGTTCTTTCCGGAGCTACCGTTGGCAACAGTCCGCCAACAGGTTTCAATTATGTGAGTACTGCTACCTTAAATTTAGGTATCACAACGGTAACCTACACTGTATATGATGCAGCCGGAAACACTGCAACCTGCGCGATTAGGGTTTGGATTAAAAATATAGACCAGCCAAGGTTTGCAGTAACCTGTCCAACGCTTGCCGATAAAGATATTGTTGTATCTGCGGAAGTTGATAAATGTGATGCGAGTGTGACATTTAAAGCCCCGGTGATTGACAATTTCTGCATCGAAGTATTTAGTGCTACCTACCAGATAGATGCTAATCCGCCGGTTTCGGTTCCGGTCGTTGTTGGGTCGCCAATACCATCGATTACCCAAAGGTTCACTGTTGGATCACATACTATTTCATGGGTAATTACAAGCGCCTCAGGGACTCCATATCCATGTACCCAAACAGTAATGGTAACTGACGATCAGAAACCAACCATTGATTGTCCGGAAAGCACGAATGTCACAGCGCCTGACCTGTTCGAAGATTTTGTTTCGGGCAATGGCTGTACCAGAATTCCAACGACTATTTCTAATCCAACTTATGATGACAATTGTGATGTAGTTGCAGTGACCTACGCTCTTTCCGGGGCGACCGTTGGCAACAGTCCTGCAACAGGCTTTAATTATATAAGCAATACTTCATTAAATTTAGGGATCACCACAGTAATCTATACTGTACATGATGCAGCCGGAAACACTGCAACCTGCGCGATCAGGGTTTGGATTAAAAATATTGATAATCCAAGGTTTGCGGTAATCTGTCCGACAGGAACAAATAAAGATATCGTTGTACCAGCAGACGCAGATAAATGTGATGCATTAGTTACAGTTCCTGCTCCTGAGATTGACAATTTCTGCATCGAGGTTTTCAGCATAAAATACAACGGGCAGCCAATGGCAACTTTGCAAGATGTTACCGCAACATTTGCTATTGGTGTGCACAACATCATCTGGGAAATTATCGATGCTTCGGGCAATATTAGCATTTGCAATCAAACCGTAACAGTGAACGATTTACCGCTCAAGTGCCCTGATGATATATTCGAAGATGCAGATTTTAACCTGCCTTATGCTTCGGGTGTAATTGTTCCTCCGCCTACGTTTAGCAATACTTGTTCGGGACTGACACTAACCTGGCAAATGGTTAATCCTGCTGGAGCTATTACCAATTCAGCATCAACTGGTGTTAATGTTGTGCCATCTCCCGGAACCTTTAACAGAGGGGTTACCACCATTACCTATACCCTGACACATGCAACCGGAACTGTGGAAAGCTGTTCGTTTACGATTACAGTTGACTCGCCGCCTGTAATTACCTGTCCTGTTATCATTCCGCAAACTGCAGATGCCGGTAAGTGCTTTGCTGTGGTAAACATTGTACCGGCCACTGCTACACCAGCCGATGCAGTCATTACATGGGTTAGAAGTGATGGCTTGTTGTCGCTTACCGATCCATATCCGGTAGGTGTTACTACCATTATCTGGACTGCCACCAATGATTCTGGTAGTGACGAATGTACCCAAACCATTACCGTTACCGACAATCAACCGCCAACCTTTACTGCATCTGACAGGGAATTCTGTGTTTCAAATATCATCAATGCGACTTATAATGGACTGCCCGAACCAAATGCAGATATTATTGAACCTCGCCCCGATTGGTACATTGCTTATCCCGCTCTTAAAGAGTTAGATATTACGAATCTTGATGACAATTGCTGCGATGTTGAAGATTTGATAATCAGTTGGACAATTACATTCACTGATGGAGTCCATTCGCCAATAAGTGGAACAGACCAACCTTCTGAATATGACCCTGACAATGATGGAACCCCAAATCCAATTACCCTTTGGGGAGCTACCAACTATTCCGATATTCAACATACAATCACATATACATTAACAGATTGTAATCACATAGATAATAAAACAGTACAAACTAAAATCATTACAATTAAACCGCGGCCAAACGTGGTTAAAATGAATTAATTAAATCCTTAAATAAATAAAAACATGAAACAGAACTACATTGAAGTACAGGTAAAAAATCAAATCCAACAAAGTATCAAGGATACTTTTTTCGGAACAAATCAAACAATCTTAAAACAGAAAGTAATCAGATCTGCCGTCCCAAATCACCCCTTCCGCCAGCTGGCGGAGAAGGTTGGAAGCCTTGCGTTCTGCAAGGGACCCCCAGGCCAGGCGCGAAGCCCTGGTGCGAGGGGCGACCCGAAGCACCCTCCCGATACTTTCGGGAACGGGGGAAACAATTATTTAATAACAAAAAATCAAATAATTAATACATACCAAATTTCAAAATTTTATAAACACTTAAATTTTTTATCATGAAAAAGCAAATTTTATTTTTAGTCATGGCGTTTTTCGCTGTAACAAATGTTTTTGGACAACCAAATCTTCCTCCTTCATGTTTAGGAGATCCGAACCATCCTTCTGTTGGTCAGCAATATGCTTATACGGTTAGTATTCCTAGTACTTATACAGGCTATAATGGTGATGGAACATTCAATTGGTGGGTAACCCAGGATGTTGCCCTATTAACTGGAGCAGTTGAGCCTCATGGTATCGATTTTACTTTTCTTGCATCAGGAGTTTATAATGTAGCAACTGCAGCAACCCCCACTGTTAATATAACATGGAATTCAACAGCCTTAGGAAAGGGTAACTACTATTTGGTAATAAAATATATTGAAACAAATACAAATTCTACTCTTACTGTTCCTTGTGCAAGTGATAATGTGAAAGTTATATTAATTACACCTCAGAATACTTTCTGGCTCAAAATTGAAAATGTTGCTGATGCTACTGGTACAGCAGGTGGTAATGAAGTTTGCGCTCCTAATGTATTTTCTGCAACAATAACGAGCATAGTTGATCCTGGAGCGGTTGAATATCGTTATGGAGTAAGTACTCATTATGTTAAAGTTTCAGCAAATGGTTATACGGGCAATTTTACTCCAACATTACAGTTAGGGGTTCTTTTGGGTGATGCTGAATATACAACAGTTACTTGGGCAGCAGGTGCTACAACAGGAACATTTACAGGCGCAGCTACTGGTGGTGTTTGGACTTCAGCTACTGCTATGCCTTCATTAAATACATATAATCCTGGAGATCCTGCTGCACTTCCAACACCAATACCTGCATCTTGGGGAAATGGACAGGAGATATTTATTACAATTGTAATAACTCACAACCATCATCAAGGACTTACAGATATGCCAGTCGCAATCGCAATTGACGGATCCTATATGGCTGGGTTAACTGCAATGAACGATAAAACTGGAGGTGCATGTACTGATGAAGCTGCATACGCTGATGCAGTTACACAGATAGTTAGAGCAAGGCCAGGTGTTAATTCTGTTGTTCCAGCATTTATTCCTGATCCAACAACTCAACCATAATGTCGTCTAATTAAAAAAAGCAAAAGAGGATAAAAGTTCATCCGCCGGTGGCGGATTAGAGCCTCCCCCGCCCCCTCTCCGCCAGCTGGCGGAAGGGGAGGAAGAAGGCTTCGAATAATGGAGGTTGGGTTTAAAGAAGAGTTATTGCAACGCAAACAACAGTCATCAGTCGTTCTTTGAAAGTCATTTGTCAAGAAGCCCCCTTCTTATTCCCCCGCAGGGGGAAAGATTAAACGCTTCGAATAAAAGCGGAAGGTTGTAAACAATCATTTGTGATTCTTCGAAAGCTATTTGAGGCTTTGCGACGAGCACTTGAGGTCTTTCGACGAGCACTTGAGGCTTTTCGAAGAGCATTTGTGGCGCAACTAATGTCACTTGTGGTGTTTCTAAGAGCATTTGTGGTATTCCGAAGAGTATTTGTGATGTTACGAAGAGCATCTGTGATGTTTCGAAGAACATTTGTGGCTTTACGAAGAGCATTTGTGATATCCCTCGCTCCAATTAATCGGAACGGAGAACATTGCAAAGCTGTCATTGGACATTTAACGGGTTCAAATGGACATAAATCAAGTTGAAATGGTCATTTAACGAGTTAAAATGCACATAAATCAAGTTGAATCGGACATCATTTCAGTTAAAAAAGACATCAAGTCACTTGAAATGGTCATTACGACTCCTGAGGAGTCACACAATAAAATTATGAATCAAAGCCAAACTGATAAGGTTCAATGCGAACCAAATTCAGGAGAGGCTTCTTAAACAATGAATTGCCTATGAATAATAGATCGGAAGCCGCAGGTTCAATAAAACGCAAATCCATTGAACCGGCCGGAGAAAAGTCTTCGGCCCGCGGTAGGTCTGAAGAATAGAAGCCCCCTTCTAATTCCCCCACAGGGGGAAGGATGAACGCTTCGAATAAGGGGGATTGGATTTAGAAGCATTAATGCAAAGGGTGTCGCGGTTTGTAACCGCGATTGATGATCAGCGGTTACAAACCGCTGCACCCATATTGCTAATCGAACCAATAAATGATAGGATAATTTTTAAAATATAGAAAAATGAAAAATGAAATACATGGTTGGAATGACATCCGGGGCGATCCGGGGAGAAAATCAAGAAAGACTCCCCCGGCCCCTCTCCGCCAGCTGGCGGAAGGGGAGAAAGAACGCTTCGAATAAGGGGGATTGGATTTAGAAGCATTAATGCAAAGGGTGTCGCGGTTTGCAACCGCGATTGATGATCAGCGGTTACAAACCGCGTCACCCATATTGCTAATCGAATATTAATTGATAGGATAATTTTTAAAATTTAGAAAAATGAAAAATGAAAAATATGGTTGGAATGACATCCGGGGCGATCCGGGGAGAAATGGAAAAGAATATCCAATAATGAATGATCAATATTCAATATCCAAAAATTCTGAACAGAGCAGCGCCTTTAGCGTTTGGAC
>JAUYMU010000036.1 GCA_030698405.1 Bacteroidota bacterium | reverse complement strand
CGTAATCCACTAAAAAAAGAAAGATCATTATAAACAATTGTATTACAGATATATATGTCAATCTTAGAGGTAGGTAATCGAATTTTGTCACTCTATAAACCCATGTGGATCAAGAAATTTTTCCTCCGAAATGTTAGTAAACACTTTGAAAATTCTCATCCTGAATTAACTTTTTTGCTTTTTCAATCAATGGTATATGTAATTCCTTTGCCTTTTGATTTCGGGTTTTGTGAGGTATAAACTTTAAAGTATTTTCATGAAGGTGTTTTCTTTCCAGCCGTTTAAAATCGCTTCTCCTGATACCAGTCAGGCAGCAAAATAAAAAATGCCGCAAAATTTTGTGTAAGTTTTCCTGAAATTCTTCCCGGTCATAATATTTAACCAGTTTTTTTAATTCAACTTCAGTTAAAAAACTCATGTGTACATCTATCCTTTTAAATTCGAGCAATTCAAGCGGGTTATTGCTTATAATTTCTTCGCGCTTCGCAATGTTCAGGTAACAACTAAAATATGCAAATGTCTTTTGATTGGTATTTACAGAATTTCCCTTTGTGATTCTGCAAAAGTTACGAAATGAAACCAGAAACTTTAAATCGATTTCAGCAAATGAAAGAGCCGGTTTAAATTCCTTTAGCTTATTCAATAAAACGCGGTGATGTTTGCCTGATTCCGCGCCGATTTCTTTGGCCCGTATCCGTTCATTTATTTTTTTGTCGAAAAAAGTATAAAAATCAATGTACATCGAAGGGTTTTTATATTCCAGGAGTAATAAATCAGCGGTTAAAACCCGATTTTGCAGCCGGTACCGAACAAATATTTCATTGATCAGCGATAAGCAGCGGTCAATAATCAGGTTATTGTCATTATCTTCCTTTGTATTGCCTTTAATCCTACCTTTTACTACATCAAACCTTTCATAAAGTACAGATACATTGGTATTTATTTTGATTGTCTTTGATTCAATATGTACCATGCAGTAAATTGAAACAAACCCGTCTTTTTTCTTCTTTTTTTCGTCAATGTACAGTCTTGGAATAGCCATTTTTCGGAATGAATTTGGAATGAATTTTTACTTGTGAATGCTTTCGGAATGAATTTAACCGGATTTCAAACAAAAATATATTTTGTAACTGCCTGATTAAAAGACAAAAGCGAATGATGTAATTAAACATCACTCGCTTTGTGTGGTGCCACCTGGATTTGAACCAGGGACACATGGATTTTCAGTCCATTGCTCTACCAACTGAGCTATGGCACCGTTTTGAGTCCGGCGCGGACTTTTTCCTAGGCTTTTCGGAGTTGCTTTTGGCTATTCCGTTTCGCTTTCGGGTTGCAAATATAGACCAATTATTTAAACTACAAAAATAAATGTTTTCATCTGTTGCATTTTTTTTGCTTTCGGTATTGAACCATTTCTTTTTCATACTTTTGCAAACCAAAATTTTTTACACTTTTCAGGAAAATAGATGCAAACATTCGTACTAAAGAATGGAATTCGTATTATTCATCAGGAAGTGAAATCGCCGGTTTCGCATTTTGGAGTACTGATCAATACCGGATCGAGGGATGAGGAGGCAAACGAACAAGGCATCGCTCATTTTATTGAACACGTAATTTTTAAAGGTACCCAAAAGCGCAGGGCTTTTCATATCTTAAACCGCATTGAAGACGTTGGCGGCGAACTGAATGCCTATACCACCAAGGAAGAAACCGCTGTTTATGCCACTTTCCTCAGCGAATATTACCACCGCTCGATGGATCTGATCAGCGACATTCTGATTAACAGCACTTTCCCGACAAAAGAACTGGAGCTCGAAAAGGAAGTGGTAATTGAAGAAATCAATTCGTACAAGGACAATCCTTCGGAACTTATTTTTGATGAATTTGAAGAAATCCTGTTCGACGGGCACCCGATTGCGCGCAATATACTGGGAACTCCAGAGCTTATTAAAACCTTCAGCAAAAATAGTATCCTGAAATTTATGGATGAAAATTACCACACCGACCAAATTGTTTTGAGTTCGGTGGGCAATATTTCAATGACGAAATTCATTCATCTGGCGGAGAAATTCTTCGGTGGAATTCCAGAGAAAATACGCACAAAAAAGCGGTCCGATCAATATAATTACCGACCCGAAAGACGAATTATCCAAAAAGATACCTTTCAGGCCCATTGCATCATTGGCAACCTTGCACCGAATATTTTCAGTCCTAAAAGGATGCAAATGGTTTTACTGAACAACATTCTGGGAGGGGCATCCATGAATTCGCGCCTGAACATGGTGCTGCGCGAACGCAACGGAATGGCATACAATGTTGAATCGGGTTATACCGGTTATTTCGATACGGGCGAATTCAGCGTGTATTTCGGTACCGACAAGGAAAACATGGAACAGGCGCTTCGGCTGGTAAACAAGGAATTCAGGAAAATAAAAGAACAGCCGATGGGGATTCTGCAACTGAGCCGTGCAAAAAAACAACTGATCGGTCAATTGGCTATTTCGACCGAAAACCGTGAAGATCTGATGCTTTCGATCGGGAAAAGTTATTTGTTTTTCGATCGGGTTGACACGCTGGAAACAATTTTCAAAAAAATTGAAGCGATTGGCGGCGCCGAAATTCTCGAAATTGCCAACGAAATATTGGATGAACCGCAAAGCAGTACTTTAATTTATCAGTAAAATGACCGATCCTGTTTTACTCGACCAGTATATTTTAAACCACATTTCTCCTGAAGAGGAATTTCTTCGTGAACTTGACCGCGAAACACATATCAAAATATTGGGATCGCGTATGTTATCAGGTCATCTGCAAGGGCAGATTCTGAGTATGATCAGTTGCATGATAAAACCCAGTTGCATTCTTGAAATCGGCACATTTACAGGCTATTCAGCATTGTGCCTGGCAAAAGGACTGGCAGAAGGCGGACAATTACACACCATCGAAATTGACGACGAACTGGAATCCATCGCACAAAAATACTTCCTGAAATCGGGATTTGCCGACCGGATTGTTCAGCATATTGGCGATGCAAGGCAAATCATCCCAGCTATCAACCAATCATTCGATCTGGTTTTTATTGATGCCGACAAACGCGACTATTGCGATTATTACCATTTGATAATTGATAAAATTCCTGTTGGCGGGTTCTTGCTTGCCGACAATGTTCTGTGGGACGGCAAAGTAGCCGATCCCGATGCTGCCGGTGAAGATCAAACCCGCGGAATCCTGGAGTTTAACGATTTGGTGCAAACTGATCCGCGTGTAAAAAATGTGATCCTTCCGGTTCGGGATGGAATAATGGTGGTGCAGAAAGTAGCGGAATAGTCAGCTGTGAAAATTTAATTCACTGCGACAAAGACCACCGCAGCAATTACAGCGCCTGTAACCGGTCCGACAATTGGAACCCAGGCATATCCCCAATCGCTGGTACCTTTTGATTTGATCGGAACAAGCGAATGAATGATCCGGGGGCCAAGATCACGTGCCGGGTTGATCGCATAACCTGTAAGTCCCCCAAGGCTCATACCGATTGCTACCACCAGCAATGCAACCGGCAAAGCGCCCACCGATCCCAATCCAATTTTCACCTCACCCACACCGGTAGATATGAACTCCGGACCTGAAATGAACAAGACGACAAATATCAGGACAAAAGTTCCGACAACTTCGCTCAATACATTTCGGGGAGTATTTTTTATGGCTGGCGATGTACAAAATGTACCTTTTATTGTTCCCGGATCTTCGGTAATATTATAATGGTCGGCAAAAAGCACCCATGTTAAAAAAGCTCCTGACATTGCTCCAAGTATTTGAGCTAGAATATACAAAGGTGTATCAACCCATGCAAATTTTCCGGCCACTGCCAATCCGATTGTAACAGCTGGATTTAAATGCGCCCCGCTTGACGGACCAGCAACAATAACGCCCAGGAAAACACCAAGTCCCCACCCAAATGTTATTAACACCCAATCGGCGCCTTTGGCAAATGTTCCTTTAAGTGAACTGTTGGCACAAACGCCGTTTCCCATCAGGAGCAATATAAATGTACCCAGGTATTCCGCAACCAGTGGATTCATATTAAATTAGTTTAAGATGTAACCTGTTGCATATTCAGTATATAAACGCACTTGTTCTTTTCGCCACTTTCTTCTGTATCCAAGCTCATCAGCCATAATCTCTGCAACCAGAGGCGCCATTGCAATACTTGCCCTTGCATCGAGTAAAAGGGCCCGTGTTCTTCTTGCAAGAAAATCTTCGATGGTTCGCGCCATCTCTTCCCGAACAGCCCAAACAACTTCCACTTTCAGGTACGGCAAATCCGGATGGAGTTTTTCTGCCAATTCAGGATCCTGACTAATCAGTGCCTTTATCTTTGGAACATCTGAACCATAAACATGCAGGTGCCCGTAATTCTTGTGATTTTTTAAATAGCCGTGAATGGGCATATTTTTAGTGACACATTCCTTATCCTTCAGGCCACCCAGAAGGATTGCCTTATCAACAATATCTTCACCCATTTTACGGAAGGTTGTCCACTTCCCGCCAATCATGGTAATTAACCCTGACTGCGAAATAATCAACCTGTGACTGCGCGATATTTCTTTGGTTTCCCGATTCTTGTCTTCAGGAGCAGCCAATGGCCTTAACCCGGCAAAAATGCTTAAAACGTCCTTTCGCTTTGGCTTTTTGGCCAGGTATTTCCCGGCAGTAGTCAGTATAAATTTAATTTCCTCATCCAGTGCACGCGGTTCAATCTCCGGATTTTCAACCAGTGTATCAGTTGTACCAACCACCACTTTTCCATGCCACGGAACGGCAAACAATACGCGTCCATCCGCTGTTTTTGGGATCATTATAGCCGAATCGCCCTGAAGAAACGACTGGTCGAGAATAATATGGATACCCTGACTTGGAACTATCGTTTTTTTATGGGCAGGCTCATCCATGCGGTTGATCGAATCAACAAAAATACCGGTTGCATTGACTACAACTTTTGCTTTTATTGAATAGGATTTATTGTTTTCAGAATCAAAACACTGGACTCCTGAAATCATGCCCTCCTCATTTTTTATCAATCCGGTTACACCGAAATTATTCAGCACATATCCACCATTGTCGGTAATGGTTTGTGCCAGACTTATGGCCAGCCTTGAGTCATCAAACTGACCATCGTGATAAATCACCCCGCCCTTCAAATCCTTTTCCACTAGGTTTGGTATGGCTTTCATGGTTTCCTCTTTCGAAATATGAATAGAAGGGCCCAATCCCAGTTTCCCGGCCATCATATCATAAACTTTTAACCCGACCGTATAAAAAGGCCCGTCCCACCATTCGTAAATGGGAATAATGAACTTCATATTTTGCACCAGATGCGGCGCATTCTGCAAAAGCAATCCTCTTTCGTTCAGCGCTTCCAAAACCATGGCAATGTCGCCCGCCGCCAGATAACGAACCCCACCGTGTACCAGTTTTGTACTTCGCGATGAAGTTCCCTTGGCGAAGTCATATTGTTCGAGCACCAGGGTTTCAAAACCTCTTGAAGCGGCATCAACTCCGGCACCCAGTCCGGTTGCACCACCGCCGATTACTACAACATCCCAGATTTTATCTGCTGAATGCAGAATTGCCCTCAATGATTCGGTTCGTTTCATAGCTGAGAATTTATATTTTTCTTTCTGCGGATATACAAAATATAGAAACTGAAATGTACAGAATTCGAATGGAGAAACCAAATATGGATAAAATCATGCCGTACGCAACAAGATTTCATGTCACGAAGCTTTGAAAATGACAACCTCAATATTTACGAATATGCTGCAAACAATTGCTATCTAACTTTTAAAGGTGCTATTCACGAGGAAAAAAAATACCGCGACTGATGGAGAAAAAGACAAAGCGAAGGAAGCCGGTTCTGGAAAGGGAAATAAAAGGTTTGACTAAAATAGTTTCGTCTTAATTCTTAATCCACTTTTGCTTAAAACGGAGAAATTACCTTGAAGCTTTTCAAAATGCTTTCCAATTATTTCTGCAACAAGTTCAATTCGCTCTTTTCTTATAATATCGCTCAAGCGAATCAATAATATTCCACAGTGAACAAGTTTTAACCGGTAAGCCAGTTCTCCAAAATCTTTGTCCTCGGTAATCAGTAAATATTGGTAATCAGCAGCAACTTTTAAAACTTCGGAGTCTTTTATACCAGAAAATTCTTCCGATATCGAAATAACTTCAATTCCTATTTCCCTCAATCGGCAGATAATACCAAAGTCAACGCTCTCATCTGCAACAAGATTCATATTACGAAGCTTTTGAAATAATAATCTCGTTCTTAATCGAATCTGCCGCAAACATTAGACATGCGGCTATGTCATCTTTTGTTATGCTGGGGTATGCATCCACTAATTCTTCAATGGTGTCACCAACTGCAAGTTTTTCAAGTATTAAATCCACCGGTATCCGGGTATTCATTATTACCGGTTTACCAAATAACTTTTCAGGATCCGATTCTATATGTAATGTCCAGTCAATCATATTTTTTTATTCCAAATTTAGTATTATTCCAATTCAATCACAAAGCTTTATCAAAATAGAAATTGCACTTCAGGAAATCGACCGTCAGAATAGATTTGCCGTTCATAAACGAAGCTATAAGTTGAAAGGATTAATCAAACACCGTCAACCGAAAATCATCGACCCAAACAGAATCGGATGCCGGACTCCAAAGATAGAACTGCAGATTGGCATCGGGATAATTTACAGGAAGTGTCACGTTCAGTTCGCTACGGGTCCATTCTCCTGAATTATTCTCGCCCTGAAACGATGTTTTGTAAAAAATATCACTTTGGCTTGCCGAAGCCACCACAAGCGTTTGCTTCTGATCGGAACTTCGTTGCCAGAACTCAACCTTGTAGCGTTTTCCCAGTGAAACCGGGATAGAAATATTGAGTCCGAACTGATTTGCAGTGGTGAGCAACAATGATGAATTTCCGCTGCGTGCATACCGGGCGGATTGAAGCTGCCCGCCCCTAAATGAATATTCGTCCATATTCGATTTAATCAACCCGTCATCTTCTGACATTTCTTCCATGGAGGTTTCAATTATCAACTTTGGCTGACTGTGTTTCCGAATCATCGCGGTATCAACAATGGCAAGTGCAATTACCTCACCCCTCTTTTCGTTTTGAAACACGTTTTTCAGGTTTACAAATCCTGAAATCCCCGCCAACTCAATCATTTCTGAAATCTTTGACATCGAAACCTCACAATTTCCGGTATTGGCATAGATGTAAATAGGATCGTTCATCGAAAAAATATCCGTTGAAAGATAGCTGCCAGTCCAGTTGGTAAAACCGTCACGGATATTCCAAAGGTAATTTTCGGGATAAACCGATGCCAATATTTCAGCATAACGCTTTTTCATGCTATTGCCCGAATAGCTGTATCCAAATTTTAGTGCAGGTTCGATAAATGCCGCGCCATTGTTGAAATCAGAGAGCACAATGTACTTTCCTTTCAATTCCGATTTTACGATTTGAGAAGTTTTTTCAACCGAATTGGTGATTCCTTTATCAAAGTTATTCCTGATAATTAAGCGTGCAAAAACGCCTGTTATCAGTAATATCACAATCAGAGAAACAATTCTGGATGAAACTACCGCAATTTTCTCCCTGAAAAACTGCAGCCAGAAATATCCGTGAAGTGGCATAAACAAGGCGAATACCGGCATCAGGTAATGAAAGCCGTAATGTCGGGCAACGATAATCACCTGAAAAACAGTCGCCACCGTGATGCCAAGATACAATCGTTTGAGCGATCCGGTAATTTTTCGTTTTACAATCACGAGCCAACCAACCGGAAACAGCAAAAGGTGCAGTGTAAAAGGAAGTTCTTTCAGCACTATCATCCTCATCGACTGAAAAAAGATTGCCGTATCGAAAAGCTTCTGCTCGCCCGAACCATATTGGCCGGTGTGCGTGGCCAGTTTGCCAATAAATCCGGTAAAGTTTCCAAGTTTCCCGATAACCGGTGAGATGAAAAGAACGATAAACAAAAGCAAAAGCAAAAGGTAAATGGTTTTTGATCTGGTCTTTTCGAAAAAGAAGAAAGGAACAATGAGTATGGAAACTGATGATATTTTTGTTGCCACTGAAAGCGCCGATAAAATTGCGATGATGACCAGAAACCTCATTCGTCCTTCTTCCCTTCTGTCGTATAGAATCATACAAGCTGCAATGGCAAAAGATGCAAGCGAAATAATCACTTCGCAATTGATTACGCCCATGAAATTGAACAACTGAAACGACAAAAGCGGCAGCAATTGCATGACAACGGCCATGTTTCTGTTTTTCAGTTTTTTATATGCAAAAAAGCCAAGCATCCAAAGCGTTGCGCAATTAATGGCAATCAATGCGATTGTAACAATCCGGAGGTAAGTTTCGGGATGGGTCAGCACATCGGTTGCCAGATCGTTTGCGCCGCGCATCCAGCCAATAACTGTAATGAGCAGTGCAATAAACAATTGCAGCGGCGTACCCGGATGATCAGTGTGCCCGATGTCGTTCGATCCGAGGGCAAAAGTCAATCCGTTTGTCAGGTATGCATAAACAGGATCGTACCATCCCTGAAAATAAAAGTGGATTTCGGCCACCCTGAAAAGCATCAAAACGAAAAGCATCAGCGGAACAACCACGAACACGAGATTTCGTCGTTCCTGAAAATATTTTCCAACGCCTGAAATAATTCCGGTTCCGGATGTGTCATTCGTAGCTGAATGACCGTTCGCTTCTTCCGTCGGAATGAATTGTTTTTTCAGGTTGTTCAAGGGACATTAACTTAAGGTGAGCAGCAAATTTACTTTTTATTCGGTACGAAAAGAAAGTTATTATTTCAGCACCTCCTGTGCAGCCAGCACCAGAAACATAAAGTTGGTTGCGCCGCCTCCCATCACATATTCGGTTTGCTGCCAGAAATAAGGCCATTCTTTCAATTCCGGAAAGTCAGGTCGGATGATTCCGGTTCCGGAAACTGAACCTCCGGGAATGAATGAACGATCGGCACGGTTTACGCCATAAGCTTGAAGAACTGAACGCGAACCTACTCCTGAAACAAACGACGAAGTGTTTTCGCCCGGATGGTTGCCCAACACAAAGTTCAAAGCATTCAGCAGGTATTTCGAATCGTAAATTTCAGGAAAGCCTTTTTGAAGAAAATACTGGGTGACGCCAAAACCCTGAATGGTCCAGCCATCGCCCCAAATGTGCGGACGATAAGGCACGCCAAACGGATTTTCAAGTTGTACCTTGTCAACTTCGGCTTTGTAATTTTTAGCAGCAGTTACCACCATTCCGGTGAGATTCGCATCGTTGATCTGCATCAAAACCCTGCCCAGATATCCGATTACTTCATTTCTTTTCAACACTTCAGGATTGGCATATTTCAGAATATCCTGCTTGTATTTTTCATTTCCGGTGGTGATCAGCAATTCCACGGCTGCATTTATTTTTGAACCTGCCAGCCTTTGATTTTTACTTGCATCCACCAACGCGTACAGCGCTTCGGCTGCAGCAACCGACTGGCCGGAAAGCGTATCGTTAAATCCTTTCAGAACACGCGCCGCAGTTGCCAGCGATTTGGCTACATCCAGTTCACGTCCCGGATTTTCTTCGGTGAAAACCAAACGGTCGTCCAGAACACCTGATTCGTGGGCAGTCACTTCGCCTTTTTTCAGGTTTGGATTGTATTTCCGGTTATCGGTCATCGTTGCTGCATCGCCCAAATGAACATATTGCCGCAAACTGTTTTCAATGATTCCGCGGTACAAACGGCCAAGGCTTTGGTAACCGGCCAAAATGGAAATGGTTCCATGTTCAACCTGCTGAAGCAAATCGTTTTTCCCGTCAGGCAAATGAATTTCCACCAGATTTTGGTGCTGATCAACGGTGGTTTGGTCAATTTCAGGCCTGAACAATTCGTAAGCCTGCGACAAAATCCATACTTCGCCAGCCTGAGATTCAACCCGCAAATCGTAATCACCGGCATCGTGCCAACCTCCACGGTTTAGCCCGGGAACCAGATCCAAAGGCTTAAATTTGGTGAGTGTTGAAGATCCCTGAACATATCCGTCGAAATGATTGGTGTCAACCGGAGCCATCAGTGCGTCGTCCATGTGACAGAGGCCGTGCCAAACGCGGTAGCCCTCATTGATGCGCATGTGGCACATCTGTACCGGCAAAAAATATTCAACCGTAGGCTGCCACACGTGCCGGTCGTAAACTGTTGGGCTAATCCTGAAAGGTTCTGTGGTGTTTCCGGCATATTTTACCTGATAAATACCGGGAGTTTTGATATCCGAAAAATCGAACTGATAATAGTTGAAACGCAGGAATTTTCCCCATTTCGGAGGTTCTACCGTACGGATTTCTTTCAATCCGCCATCTTCTGAAATGCGGTATAAACTGGCCTTCTCCAATTTCGGATCATTTTTATCGACTTCGATCACCGCTATTTTTTGCTGATCGGGATGGTAACCAATCTGGCTGACATGAACGACTGGTTTTGAAAGGAAATCGGGTAAAACGTTGCAGTCGATCACCCATTCGATGGCGCCCACCGTTTTTCCTGGAGTAACCAGCGAACGAACCACGAACCAGCCATTGTTGTGGTAAAAACGTCCGTCGAGCAATTGCAGCGGCTGACCTTTGCTTTCGATGACCATTGTTTGCGCAGCAGTTTCAGGAGCGATGGTTAATTTCTTGCCGGTTGCCATCGGGAAAGCCTGCCAGTCACCGTCCACATCTTTTTCCATCGGGCCGTTTGGCTGAGTGGGGAAAATTCCGGATTGCTGATCGAGGTACCAACTTTTCCCGAATAAAATAGCCGGAAATAATTCGAAATTGAAACCGACTTTCTTTTCCCAACCTGCCGGAAGTGGTTTGTCCAGATCGACCAGAATGCGGAATTTATTCCCTTCACCCACCACCCGAACATTGTAGGTGAAATACAAATCGGGGTATTCAATCGGGTTAAAACCTTTGCGGTTGATGCTTGAATCGGGATAAGTACATTTTACGCTGATTTCGTTTTTGGTGCGGTCGGCCGAGCGTTTGCCAACCTTCGGAATGGGCTGCCATTGGCCGGGAGTTGGCTCCAAACGCAAATCGCCGTTGGTGGCTACCCGTGTTCCGTTCTGGATAATGCCGACCGCTCCCTGATGCCCTTCAGGATAAATATCGAAGAACACCATCACATTCAGTCCGGGTTTTTCGAAATACTCGTGTTCGTTTATTTGCAGCGGCTGCGCGCTAAGTTTTGTAGTAACATTCAGGAGTAAAATAAAGGCAAAAAATAGAAAAGCTTTCTTTTTCATGGTTAATTCGGTTTATGTTTCAGGTTATAAAGATATATTTTCTTATTGTAATATCTACAAACAAGAAAGTTTTTGTTTACTCAGCAGGTGACTCAAAGTCACCTGCTGAGTAGTTTGAGTCACCTGCTGAGTTGTAGGTCCCATAAATATTTTTGGTGAATGAAATTCATTTCTATAACTTGTCGGCAAAAAAGATAATGCAATTCGAACAATCTCATCTTTACCACATTTACAACCGTGGCAACAATTCACAAAAGATCTTTTTCAATCGGGAAAATTACCTGTTTTTTTTAGAGAAGATCAGGAAAAACATTTTACCCCATGCAGATATTCTTTCCTGGTGTTTGATGCCAAGTCATTTTCATTTAATGGTACATGTCAATAATGTCGAGGTGGAGATTAGTGAGCAGGTGACTTTGAGTCACCTGCTCACTAAAAGGCGTTCGCTCAATGATTCTATTTCAATTATTTTGCGCTCATACACCAGAGCTATCCAAAAACAAGAGAATTTAACAGGAAGCCTATTTCAAAATCGCACAAAGGCAAGCTGCTTAACCCAGATGGAAGGTATTTCTCCAACATGGTTTCAGTCAAATTTTGGCGCTATCATCAACATTTCAGATCCGATAAAGGAATATCCTCAAGTATGTTTCGACTATATCCATGCAAATCCGGTCAAAGATGGATTTGTGAAAATACAGGAAGAATGGGAATTTTCGTCGGCCAGAGATTATGCCGGTTTAAGAAACGGCAAACTTATCAATAAAGACCGTGCAAATGAATTTGGGTTAGTGTATTGATAAGTCTGGAAGGTGGCCTTTGATTACTCAGCAGGTGACTTTGAGTCACTCTAAGCAGATGATTTTCAAATACTCAGCAAGTGACTTTGAGTCACTCTAAGCAGATGATTTTCAGATACTCAGCAGGTGACTTTGAGTCACTCTAAGTAGATGATTTTCAGATACTCAGCAGGTGACTTTGAGTCACTCTAAGCAGATGATTTTCAGATACTCAGCAGGTGACTTTGAGTCACCTGCTGAGTGCATGCAGCATATCTACTTCAAAATCAATTCTATCACCGGAATTTCAACATTTGGTTTGGTGACTGGCAAACTCAAATTAATATCGGTTGGGTTTTCGCCTTCTTTCATTCCATGTCCGTAACGGGCTGTAATTCTAATTTCGGAAGCATCGTGCAGGAATTGTGCGTATTTGATTTTTCCGGCATAATCAGGCAAATTAAAATTCTGCAATGGATAATCCACCAAGTGAATATACAAACGGTTGGTTTTTGGATTGTAGGTGAGCAAACTGTTTTCAGGAGCCTTGAATTCTTCGGGAGCCTGCGTGCAGCCGTAAACCGACCGGTTGTTTAATTTCATCCATTCGCCCATTGAGTTCAGCGCCGATTCAGCACGTTGGTCGAATGTTCCGCGTGCCGTTGGGCCAACATTCAGGAGTAAATTACCGCCTTTGCTGACCGATTCGATCAACAAAACGAGCAATTGTTTGGTGTCTTTCCATGTATGTTCATCGCGGTAGTAACCCCACGATCCGCTGAAAGTCTGACAGGTTTCCCAGGACACTTTTTTGCCGTTCACTTCGGGCCATTTGGCAACTTTGTATTGTTCAGGAGTAGTAAAATCCCAGCCATCTTCGTAATCTTTCAGGTCGAGGCGGTCGTTCACCAAAATTGCAGGCTGTAACTGACGAACCATTTTGATGAGTTTTTCAGAGTCCCAGTCTTTGTTGTCTTTGCCATTTTCGCCCGGATACGAATAATCGAGCCAAAGCATGTCCACTTTTCCATAGTTGGTCAGCAATTCGCGCACCTGATTGTGCAGGTATTCACGGTATTTGCCCATGTCGCGGTTTTTGTTCAGTTCGGCCAATTTGACTTTATCATCTGTTCGTTGCGGATGCACACGGTCAACCGTAAAATCAGGATGATGCCAGTCGATCAGGCTGTAATAAAAACCGATTTTCAAGCCTTCAGCACGAAAAGCATCCACCCATTCTTTCAGGAGATCTTTGCCATACTGAGTTTTTGTTGCTTTGTAATCGGTAAATTTCGAATCGAACAAACAGAAACCTTCATGATGTTTGGTGGTAATCACGGCATATTTCATACCGGCAGCTTTGGCCATTTTAGCCCATTCGCGTGGGTTGTACAAATCAGGATTGAAATTATCGAAGTACTTCTGGTAATTTTCGTCGGTAATGCGTTCCTGATTTTTTACCCATTCGTGCCGGGCAGGGAGGGCATACAATCCCCAGTGAATAAACATTCCGAACCGGTCGTTCGTCCACCAGGCCATCCGTTCTTTTTTCTGATCTTCTGTTTCTTCGAAAAGTTTTTGCTGCGCTTTTGTTTCCTGAAGGAATAGGGCCAGCAACAAGGCAATCATTACTATTTTATTCATTGTAAGCGTTTTAGATTATTTAGTTTGAGTTAAATTTTTCAAATCTAAGATTGAATAAAAATACGATAACAATTGAATTCGCAATCCTGTACTGTGCTGCTTTTTTGTGTTTCTGAACATCAAAAAAGGCGGCTCATTTCCAAATTGAAATAAGCCGCCTATTTTTCTAGGCCTGAGCCTTTGCCTGAATTGCTTTACTATTTCATTTTCTCCAGATATAGCTTTCTCAATTCCTGAAGGTATTCAGGTCCGATTTTGTCGGAATAAATGCGGACGACCTCGTGCAATTCTCCCTCATAATAAAACGAAGCCTTTGCAGCGTCAAATTTACTTTCCACCCAATTGTATTTCACTTTATTGTTGATGGCCTCAAATTCTTCCCATTTCAAATATCTCGGAATTTCAATATAGGCATGTTTTTTTTCCCGCTTATCGAGGTATATCTTTTCACCAATTTCTTCGAGTGAGAAAAATTTGATGATACTTATTCTCACCAATTCGTCTTTGTATTTTTTCGACTTCATCAAAAAACGGATACCATTTTCAGTGAAGGAGCGCTGGAGTTTTTCAAGCAAATTATAATCCTTTAAATGTCTGACCCGCAAAACGTTGTACTTTGTATCATAAACCTGAAGGAATCCTTTCCCTGCATCGAAACGAACATCAAACTCAAGTTGAACCTTTTGCGATGCCCGCAAGATATCTTCCAGTTCATATTGCTCTTCCAGCGCCAGATACATATAAACCGGAATCGCTCCTCCTGTTGGAGAATCAGAATAGTAACCTGGGAAAGGTTTCAGCGCTTCAAAAACCAAAGTGCCGGGGATAATTTTTTGATCGACTGTAAAAACCGTTTCAGTTTTTGTTAAGGTTCCGAAAACTTCAAATCGTTTGTTCTGTTCCATATAGTTAGTTTTTTTTGTTTGATTACTTTAGCAAAATATTCCCTTTGATTGAATGACTACAAAATACATAAATATTGAACAAGTTGGTTCAGTTTCGTTCACAATTAATGAACGTTCCCGAAGAATCCGCCTGAGCGTAAAATCTGATGGTGAAATTGTCGTTTCAATGCCTCCAACTGCGCTGTACCGGGATGCCATCCGCTTCGTTGAATCAAAAACGGAATGGCTCATTAAACAACAAACCAAAATACAAGCTGGTTTAACTTTGTTTGCTCCTGAAAGCTGTTTCAAAACCAGGTTTCACCAACTGACCATTACAAAAGGAAATACCGACCGGGTTTATAACCGGGTAGGCAACGGAGTAATTCAGATTTTTATTCCTGAAAAAGTAAACCACGAACAGCCAAAGGTTCAGGAGTTTATAAAAAAAACACTGATTGATGTAATGCGCTGGGAAGCAAAAATTTATCTTCCGAAGCGATTGAAAGAACTGGCTGAAAAACACGGATTTAAATATCAGGATGTGAGTATAAAAAATACAAAAACACGCTGGGGAAGCTGTTCATTTACCAACAACATCAACCTAAACTTACATTTGATGCGTGTACCCGAACATCTGATCGATTATGTACTTTTGCACGAACTGACTCATACTGTTGAGAAAAATCACGGCGCGAAATTCTGGTCGTTGCTGGAAAAAAATTATCCGAATGCCCGCAAAGCCGACAAGGAAATGAATAATTTCAGGACACAAACTTTTTAAATATGCTCCAAATGAATTGGAATCAAATTATATCGACCACCCGACTTGGGCAGGAAGAACTTGTAACAAACGACAATAAACATAGCCGCACACAGTTTCAGCGCGATTACGACCGGATAATATTTTCATCGCCTTTTCGCAGGATGCAAAATAAAACGCAGGTTTTTCCGCTTCCCGGAAGTGTTTTTGTGCACAACCGGCTCACCCACAGTCTGGAGGTTGCCAGCGTTGGCCGCTCACTTGGCACAATGTTCGTTGAGCAAGCTGAACGCGAAAATCAACTTCCCGAAAATCCTTTGTTTCAGGAAATCGGCTCGGTAGTTTCTGCGGCCTGCCTGGCGCACGACATGGGCAATCCACCTTTCGGACATTCGGGCGAAGATGCCATTGCGCAATTCTTTAAAAAGAGCAACGAACCGCGACTTCGTGCTGAACTTTCGGAAGCAGAATGGCGGGATTTCACCCAATTCGATGGAAATGCCAACGCTTTCCGTTTGCTGAGCCATCAGTTTAACGGTCGCCGCGAAGGTGGTTTTGCCCTAACTTACACCACCTTGGCTTCCATAGTAAAATATCCCTTCGAATCGATGCTGACAGAAAAGCCTAAGTTTGGTTTTTTCCAGTCAGAAAAAGTAATTTACGAACGTATTGCCAACGAACTGGGATTGTTGCAATTGTCTGAAAATCCTTCAAAATACACAAGGCATCCGCTGGTATTTCTGGTTGAAGCTGCCGATGATATTTGCTATCAGCTCATGGATCTGGAAGATGCACATAAATTAAAGATTCACTCTTTTGACCAAACCCGCTCGCTGCTGATGAAATTTTTTGATCCTCAGACCGAGCAAAAACAAATCGTCAGAATGAACGAGACACTCGGTTTAGTGTCGGACCCAAACGAGCAAATTGCCTACTTGCGTGCAAGTGTGATCGGGAAACTGGTAAAACAATGTGTCGATGTTTTCTGGGAAAAGCAGGAAGAAATTTTATCCGGTAGTAGTCAAAAACCATTGATTGACCAGGTTCATTCAACTTCGCTGGCAGCAATGAAAGAAATTAAAAAGGTAAGTATCAGAGACATTTACAACGACCGGTCGGTGGTTGAAATAGAGATTTCGGGTTACCAGATTATTGGCACACTGCTCGAAGTATTTGTAGAAGCCATCCTGAATCCAAAGGAAGGATTTTCAAGAAAAATAATTCAGCTAATGCCTGACCAGTATGGTGGAAATCATGAGTCAACCTACGAAAAGGTGCAGTCGGTTGTTGATTTTGTTTCAGGAATGACCGACCTGTATGCCTTGGATTTATACCGAAAGATAAAAGGGATCAATATTCCTGGAGTTTAGCGAGACATAAGGGTGCAGCGGTTTTTAACCGCTGACTTTATGTTTAAAAATGCGATTAAAAATCGCATCACCCGACTACAATTTCTGGATCTGAATATTCCGCCATCTTACTTTAATTCCGCCGCCATCGTGAATCTGAAGTGCAATTGATCCTTTGCCTTCACCAATTTTATCATCTTTCAGGTCGGTCATTTTATGGCCATTCAACCAGGTAGTAACATGATTGCCAACAACCTGAATTTTCATTTTGTTCCATTCGCCCATTTTCAGGAATCCTTCCTGATCATCAGGAATCTGGTGCAGCCAACCTCGTCCGTATGATTCGTAAATGCCTCCGGTATCGTGGTTTGGCGGAGCAACTTCAACCTGCCAACCTTTGATTTTTGTGCCATCAATTGTTGACCTGAAAAACACACCACTGTTGCCATTGGCTTCCTGTTTGAATTCGAGCGCCAACACAAAATCACCGTACCAATTCTCTGTGGCGAGATAGCCGTATTGTTTGTCCGGACCACTTTCACAAACCAGCAATCCGTCTTCGACGAACCATTTTTCGGTGCCGTAAATTTTCCAGCCGTCCAGATTTTTACCATTAAATAACACATCAGCAGCATTTTGACCGTTTGCAAACACACTGCTTGCAAAAATTAAAGCAATCAGGAAAAATGTTCTCATTTTATTTCTTTTTTAAGAAGTTTCACATTGTTTTCGAGCCGGGTAATCGTCTCATTTTTGCTTGTCAATTCCTTTTTCAGACTTTGGATTTCACTTTTCAACTTGTCCGTGGCTACATTCATTTCTGTTATTTTGGTATCGCGAACCGATAAATTTCCCTGAAGGTTTTTCTTTTCATCCTTTTCACGGTTCAAATCAAAAGTCAACTGAGAAAGTTCCTCTTTCAGTTTCCGGAAGTCGTCTGAAAGCTGGTTCAGTTCCGATTGTTTTCTAGCCAGCAATTGCTTTTGTCCGGCCAAATCTTCCGTTAATTTCCGCCGTTCAAATTCAAACGAATTTTCTTTCTGACCAATTGCCGATTCCTTTACATTCACATCTTTGGTCAGCTTGTTCACTTCTCCTGAAAGCAAATCAATGGTTTGGTTCTTTATGGCATTGCTTTCCATCAATTCATTTTTCATTTGCTCAAAATCAGCAATCATTTTTTCGATGCGTTGATTTTTCCCATCAACCAAAGTGTTCAATTCCAATATTTTTGAGTCGGAAATTTGTTTGGCTGAATCCAAAGCCAAATATTTCTTTTTCGACACGCAGGAAGGAGCTAAAAGAATCAATGCTGAAACTGCAAACAAAAGGATTTTTTTTCTGGTCATGACATTTTTTTTATAAAGATAATATGAATACGCCCCTAAATAACGTTATCCCTTTATAATTTTGTATATTTCCAACTACTTTTAAAATAAAGACCACCATGAAGCAACTGCTTTCGAGTATTTTCATTTTACTTTTTTTCAATTCACTAGTGTTTTCCCAACCGGCAAAAACGATCCTGAAAGGGCGGGTTATTGATCAGGAAAAAAACGAAGGAATTGCATTTGTAAGTATTGGAATTGAAGGAACTTCCACAGGTGCAGCCAGTAATCCAGAAGGTTATTTTGAGTTGCAAATTCCGGAGGAACACAAAACTAAATCGTTGTTTTTTTCGGCCATTGGTTATAAAAATAACAGTTTTGCCATTCCTGATTTGCTTCAGAATCAAAACATTTCGATTGCGCTTGTTCCTCAATCGTATGACATTGAGACGGTTGACGTTGCTGCAGAATCAAAAGTATTGCAACGCATTTTACGTACGGCTTTCGAACGAATTCCGCAAAATTACGTTTCAGGCCCGGTAAATCTGAAACTATTTTACGATAGAAAGAAATCAGTCAATGAATTACGATTTACTAAAAAAAGCATTGTCGATCTTTATGACAAAAATGGATATAACCAACCTTCCTGGGCTGATGCCTTCAAAAATCGTTCGTATCAGATTATTGAATCACAAACCTCTGTTTCGCCCAATTCATTCCGGGAGGCAAGCAACGATATCGACGAACTTCTTGAATTGGATCTTGTCCGGCTTTCGAATACCATCTTGAATCCCAATCTATTCAGCGGTTTCGATCTGAGAATGGAATCGAAAACCAAATTCGAAGGCGATTCAGTATGGATCATTTCATACGTGGCGAAAAAGCTGGATTTAGCCCATACCGGATCATTTTATCCAACAAGCTTCAATGGGAAAATTTACATCTCGCAATACAGTTATGCTGTTTTGCGAAGCGAAATTCACCTCACCGATGCAAAAGCAAACCAGCAAGGGCGGTCGCTGGCAGTGAAAACCAACCCTGTCACTAAAATACAGATGAACATTACCACCGGATATAAAAAAGTTCAGGGAAAATATGTACTTTCTTTTATCGATTCAGAGAAACAATACACTTCTGGTGACAATCAGTCGGTTTTCGAATCGGGGAAACTAATTGTTCTGGAGGTGGAAACCAAACTCACAAGGCCGATTAGCGGTCGTAATTATTTTGCTAATGCCAAACAGAATGAGACTTTCTGGCAAAATTTTATAGTTCCATCAAAATAAACATCAGGTACATATAAAATTTTCGCTACAACATTTTACCGACCTTTGGCGTTACATTTTAGAGTTTAAAATCTGAGTAGATTATGATCGAGGTGTTAAAAATGATTGAGGTGTTTTTGTTGGCATCTGTAAAATATGCCTTCACTTTCCCTTTTGCATTAATGATTGGGTTAAACTTCGGGCAAACCTTGATTGCCGTTACGTTGGGAGGAATTGCAGGCTTTTATTTCTTTTATCGTTTCAGCGGTTTTGCCATTAACCGGTTTCACCACCTGAAAACTTTCTTTTGGAAGCATACTCCTCTTTCCTTTCGTCTGAAATACCGGCAACTTCTTTTGTGGCGAATGAAAATAACAGGTGAAAGAGTCTTCACAAAAAGGAACAGGTTTATGGTCAGATTCAGGTCAAAATATGGTTTGTCCGGTATCATTATTTTATCTCCCGTAATATTAACGTTGCCTTTAGGAGCTTTTCTCCTCAACAAATATTACCCGAAACATAAATACGCGTTGTCATACATGGTACTGTCAATTCTGAGTTGGACAGCTGTATTTGTTGCAGTTGTGCTCATATTTCCTAATCTGGTGAAATAGAACGCGAGAGCAGTGCTGACAAAGAAAAACGTTTCAAGTTAAGTTACAGGTTTTTTTCCGGAAACAATAATTTCAAACTTTCCTGATTTCTCAGAATCAATTCACGGTCGGCGCCCGACCAGTCAATCGAATCCAATTCATAGAAGTAAAGCCAACTTTTGGCAATATGTTCTGTAAGTTTAATATCTCCGGAAGTAATTTTGCAGACAAAAGGAATCAGGCGTATTTGCTTCGATCCGTAATCAAATTCAACAGGAACAAGCGGTTGCAAAACTTCAATCCTGACAGTTAGTTCCTCCTCGATCTCGCGAATAATAGATTCCTCAGCAGTTTCGCCGGCATTTATTTTTCCGCCGGGAAATTCCCACTTCCAGGGATGACTACTTTGAGGGCCCCGCTGAACTGCCAGTATTTTTGACTCTTTCAGAATAAATGCACAGCAAACATCAATCATTGCATTTTCGTTTCAATGTTCTCCAAAGATCGGTTATATTTATTGTTTGGCAAACAACCTAAGTTCCAGAAGTCCTCAAATCATCTATATGACAGAACATGAGCTTTATACATTGATTCTTTCATGGGAAAACATTGCTTTGGTGGTGCAGCATATTTCCATTTTTCCGGAGAATTTAGATCGGTTAATGAGTATTGCGCTGAATGATCAACTGGATAAAAGTTGGCGGGCAATGTATCTGGCAGAAATGATCCATGAAAAACATCCGGAACTTATTCTGCCATTTCTTCCGGCAATGACTGAGTTTTTACTGACCACGCAAAATGCAAGTAAAAAAAGGCATCTGTTGAAACTGATCAGTCTTCATGATATTCCGGAAGAAAAAGTGGCTTTGTTATTGAATTTCTGCATTGAGGTGTTCACAAACTCAGAAGAACCTATTGCGGTTCGTGTTCATGCCATGCAAATTCTGTTTAATATTGCACAAAAAGAACCCGATTTTTCAGGCGAACTGATCAATCTGATCGAACATGAAATTGAATATCACGGTTCTGCCGGAATTTCGTCGAGAGGAGGAAAGTTGCTGAAAAAGCTTTATAACATTAAAAGTAATTGGTAATATTGTAACTCATGGATTTTAATAAACTCATACTTACACTTTCTGAACTTAATAACGAGCTGAAAGAACATGGCATTCGAGCAGTAAATTTTTCACTAACGCTCAGAAATTGGTTTTTCGGATTATCGATTTTTGAGTTCGAACAAAAAGGGAAGGATCGGGCTGAATATGGCAAAGCATTACTTGCCCGAATTGCTGCCGAATTAAAAATTCGCAACATTCCCAATACCGATGAAAGAGAGCTGCGCCGTTTCCGACAGTTCTATCTCGCTTATCCTATGGCTGCTCAGTTTTTTAATAAGAATCTACCAATTCGGGGGTTGATAAACCCCGATTCCTATATTTCAGAAAAAAACAGTGAGGCTTTTCTAATTCGGGGGATCACGAACCCCGAATTCAATATCCCTGATCACCATTACACAAAGCTCTTTTCGGCTATATCCTATTCTCATTTTGTTGAACTAATTCGCATTGATGAACCTTTGATGCGTTTATTTTATGAAAACGAATGTGTCAAAAATACATGGAGCGTCAAAGAATTGAAGAGGCATATAGGTTCTTTGCTTTACGAACGTACAGGCTTATCTAAAAATAAAGAATTGCTTTTAAACTCTTTAAAAAGCGATGAGCTTCAACCCAAATTTTCTGACATCATTAGAGATCCCTATATCTTCGAGTTTCTTGGTTTGAAGCAAAGCGATGTGTTTCGCGAAAAAGAACTCGAAAAAGCCATTCTCGATCATTTGCAGGAATTCCTACTCGAATTAGGCAAAGGGTTTTGCTTTGAAGCAAGGCAAAAGCGTGTGCTCATTGATAATGAATATGATTTTATTGACCTCGTTTTTTACCACCGCATACTGCATTGCCATGTGCTGATTGACCTTAAAATGGAACGTTTTCACCATTCACATGCAAGCCAGCTCAACACATACATCGAATACTATAAAAAGTATGAAATGAATAAAGGTGATAATCTTCCTGTTGGCATATTGCTGTGTTCCGACAAAGACCAGGAACATGTGGAGTTTGCCACAGCAGGAATTGAACAAAAAGTATTTGTTTCGAAATATCTCGTAGCTTTGCCCGACAAAAAAGAATTGGAACTATTTATTAAAAAGCAACTCAAAGAATATGAACGGTAATATCACCAACGAACAAGAACTGTCACCCGGCCTATACTGGAAAGGCCAACACACTGCCATTGATCGTATTCTGCTCTTCTTCCAAAGCCTTGAAGTAATAAAACCCATTAATGAAAGCGGAGCTACCCGCGAAAAAGAAAACAAAAGTTAGGAATATTCAAACTATAATTGTTATTTATTCTATAATTGCATTAATTATGAGTTTCGATATCAACAAAATACGTCAGGATTTTCCGATCCTGAACCAAAAAATATACAACCGGCCACTGGTTTATTTCGACAATGCAGCCACCACACAACGGCCGCAACAGGTGATTGACGCGTTGAACAGAACCTACACCGAATACTACGGAAACATTCACCGTGCAGCACATTTTCTGGCCGACAAGGCAACCTTGGCTTATGAAGATACCCGCGAAAAGGCACGAAACCTGATCAATGCAGAAACCCGTGAGCAGATTATTTTCACAAAAGGAGCTACTGAAAGCATAAATCTGGTAGCCTTCTCGTATGGTGAAACTTTTATTCAGGAAGGCGACGAAATAATCGTTTCTGAGATGGAACACCATTCGAACATTGTTCCATGGCAACTGATGGCTGAACGCAAAAAAGCCAGAATTGTGATGTTACCAATTGATGACACCGGCCGTTTACTGGTTGAAAAACTCGACTCTTTAATAACTGATCGTACCAGAATCATTGCAGTAACGCATATTTCAAATGTACTGGGAACCATCAATCCGGTGAAATTGATTATAGAGAAAGCTCATGCCCGTGGAATCCATGTTTTGGTTGACGGCGCCCAGGCAGTACCTCATCTCAAAATTGATGTTCAGGAACTGGATGTTGATTTTTACGCTTTTTCAGCCCACAAAATGTATGGGCCAAATGGAGTGGGCGTTCTCTACGGGAAAAAAGAACTGCTCAACAAAATGCCTCCTTATCAGGGAGGTGGCGAAATGATTTCGGAAGTCAGTTTTGCAGGAACAACCTACAACGAATTGCCTTATAAATTTGAGGCCGGAACACCCAATATCAGCGGAGTAATTGCTTTTGGAGCAGCCATTGATTATCTGCAAAATATAGGTTTGGAAACAATCGCATCCCGCGAAAATGAATTGCTAAATTATGCTACTTCCGAATTGCTTAAAATTAACGGATTGCGGATTTATGGAACTCAGCAGGAAAAGTCAGGCGTAGTCTCGTTCAATGTGGAAGGTATTCATTTCTTCGATTTGGGAACCATGCTCGACAAATTCGGAATTGCTGTCCGCACCGGGCACCATTGCGCCGATCCGCTGATGGCCCATTTTGGCATTCAGGGAACCGTGCGCGCTTCGTTCGCTTTTTACAACACAATGGAAGAAATCGACCGGTTTATTGATGCTTTGAAAAAGGTGATTGCGATGTTTTAATCCACAACTATGAAAAGATTTCAACTATTGATTCTATGTCTATTTCTCATTGTTTCAGCTTCTGCAAAAAAGTTGAATGTCTTGATTTTAACCGGCGGTCATAATTTCGACCGCGAATCATTCTTTAAAATGTTTGATTCTTTCGAAGGTGTCAATTATTCGGAGTTAAAACATCCTGAAGCCAATCTTCAGCTTGGCACAATTGATCTGAAAACATTTGATGCAGTGGTTTTTTACGATATGCCCAAGACCATTTCCGAAGCTGAAAAAGAGAGCTATTTTAAACTGCTAAAATTGGGCAAAGGATTGGTTTTTCTACATCATTCGCAATGCTCTTATCAAGAGTGGAACGAATATAAAACCATTGTTGGCGGCAAATACCACGAAGAAAAAAACACCCCGCAAACCTCAACTTATCAGCACGATGTGACTTTCGAAGTAAAAATAACCGATCAAAAACATCCGGTAACCAAAGGAATCAAGGACTTTGAAATTTTGGATGAAGTTTATGGAAACACCGAAGTTTTGACAGGCGTAACCCCATTGCTTACAACCGATCATCCGCAAAGCAGCAAGATAATCGGCTGGACGCATAAAAAGGAAAATTCGCGCATCGTATATATTCAGCCGGGTCACGATAAAAACTCGTGGTTCAATCCCAATTATCAGAAATTGGTAAAACAAGCCATTGCTTACGTTTCAGAAAAATAAAGTAATACTGGAATATTTAATTGATCGTTCCCAGAATATCTCCCAAAAGTGCATCACAATTCATTTCATTTTTGGGTTTATGCGAGAATCCTAAAATAACCACGACCAATTCTTTGGAAGGAATGATAAAAATGCGCTGACCATCGTACCCCTGACACCAATACATATCATCAGGAGCAGATGGAAGTTTCCCCGATTTGTTCAGCCAAAACAGAGAGCCATATTCGCCCTTGCTTTGTGCATTTGGACTAGTACTGAAAGAAACCCATCCTTCAGGTAAAATTCGTTCTCCATTAAAAACACCATCCTGAAGGTGCAATAAACCATACCTGGCAAAATCGCGGGCAGTGGCATAAATGTATGATGAACCAACAAAAGTGCCTGAAGCATCCACTTCAAAAACGGCATTGGGCATACCGATGTTATAAAATAAGCGGTTATAAGGAAATTGGTAATATTCCTGATCGTTGCCAATAGTTTGCCGTAATTGGTAAGTAACCACGTTTGGATTTCCCGATGAATAATACCATTTACTGCCAACCGGAGATTCGAGTGGCTGACCAAATACAAAACGCGCGAAATCATTTTCGCAATAAAGCATCACAGTAACGTCAGAGCGGTTGCCGTAATCTTCGTTCCAAAGTAATCCGCTTTCCGCAGACATCAGGTTTTTATAGGTAATTTGTTTGCGGTCGTCAGTTTGCCATTCAGGAATATTAATGGGCTGATCAATGTCCCATTTCCCATCTTTTACCATGATTCCGGCCAGCGTATTGGTGAAACTTTTTGCCATCGACCAACTTTGGAAACGGGTTTTGGCATTGAACTGCGGCTGATATGCTTCGGCTACCGGAACACCTTTGTGAACCACCATAAAAGCGAATGCATTTCCTTTGTAGCCATTTTCATCCATCAGCTTCTTTGTGATCTGCTCTAATTTTACATTATCAACTCCGGTATTTATATCCGAAAGTATATTTCCCATTGGCCAGGCTATCGTATCCTGATTGTAGTTTGCCGGCGGAAACTTCGGAAATTTAATGCTCCGCAGCGTTGCTTCATCAGTGCGGCGAATTAACGTGCATCCAAATCCGTCGCGGTAAATGGCTTTCGATTTTCCCCACAAAAAAGAACTGGTTACGCTCGAATCCTGAAAATCAACTTCGTTTTTGGTGTATTTGATGAACGAAAAATTCAGATCCATCGCTTCCACTTCAGCCTGTTGCCGGTTCGATACAAAAACAGCCGAGCACAAATACTTGGCCGGATAACCGGTGATAATAGGAAGTAGCGAATTGATGTAATACACACCATATAACAATCCGGCCATCAGCAAAGTAACTATTGGCCAAAGGATTTGCCTCTTCATACTTTTTCGGGAATTGGGTGCCATAACTTTTATTTTTTGTGTTGAATGTATACGAAAATTGGATACGTTAAATTAAACAATCTGATTGAGAAATCAGCACACAAATATTCAGCTGTTTAATTCGGAGTATTATTTTGTTCAGGTCTGTTAAAAGCGGTTAACGAATGTTATGACTGGCTTGTTATTGGTTCTATTTTTTTACTTTTGCCTGAATGTCGTCACAACCATAAAACTGATCAGGAATTTAAAGTCAAAAGTTCAAAGTTGAAAAGTACTATATATAAAAATAGCAGGTTAGTTCGTTTTCGTCCACATATTAATGGTACGATCATTTTACTGTTTTTTATATTGTTCTCTTTTCATTTCCAGCTGGTTGCACAGGAGGAAATCGAAGAAATTGACCCGATGCCCATCAAGCTGAAAGGACAAGTATTGAACCTTGACGATGAAATGCCGGTACCGTTTGCATTTGTAGTCAATTTCAGAACGAACAGCGGCGTGAGTACCGACGAACTGGGTCGTTTTACAATGGATATACTGAACATCGACAGTCTTTCAATTTCGGCTCTTGGGTTTTCAAAAACCACCGTTCGCATTCCTGCCAACTACAACGAAATGAATGTATTGCTCCTGTATGCCAAACCCATCCGGTTTGCTCTTCCTGAAGTAAAAGTTCAGGGCGAACAGCAAAAAGTTAATATGCACGGCGTTCCCGTGGCTAAAAAGCTTGACATCGATCCGCAACTTCGTGGCGACGCATACAATAAAAAACCACCGGTTTTGGCCGCAGTTTTTAATCCGGTAAGTTTTCTGCAATATTACACCAGCAAACGCGAGCGCGAAAAACGCGAGACACGAAAAGCCATCCTTACCGAAAAACACTGGGAAATTTTATCGCAATACTATAACAAAGAACTGGTAATGAAACTTACAGGTCTGAGTGATTCCGCAGCAGACGATTTTATGTTTTATTTTAACAGCAAAGAAGTACTTGACTATAGATCGACAGAGTACGATGTGCGCAATGCAATTAAAGAACAATACAAAATATACCGGGAGAAAGGACATTAAAATTATGAAAGAGCTACCAAAGAAAATAATCACGTTAAAGAAGAAACCAGCAGTTAGTGAGCCTGCTCCTGAACCTGCAGGCGACGGATTGATCCGCCTGAATAAATACATTTCGAACGCAGGAGTTTGTTCGCGCCGCGATGCCGACGACCTCATCAGCAAGGGTTTGGTAACCATAAATGGCGAGGTAGTTACAGAACTCGGACGAAAAGTAACCCTTGACGATGAGATCATTTTTGACGGGAAACGCCTGAATCCGGAGCGCAAAGTGTATATTTTGCTCAACAAACCCAAAGGTTTTTCTACCACTCTTGAAGATCCACATGCAGGCAGAACTGTGATGGAACTGGTTCAGGGTGCCTGCCAGGAAAGGATTTACCCTGTCGGACGGCTCGACATTCAAACCACCGGATTGCTGCTTTTCACCAACGACGGCGAATTGACAAAAAAGCTGACCCATCCGAGTTACGAGAAGAAAAAAGTTTACCATATTCAGCTCGACCGGGATTTTCTTCGGGAAGATCTGGAAAAAATCGCCAACGGAATTGAACTTGAAGACGGATTGATTGCTGCCGACGACATTCAATTTATTGATGCCGACGATGCCCGGCAGGTTGGAATCGAAATCCATTCAGGAAAAAACCGAATTGTGCGCCGCATTTTTGAGCATTTTGGTTACCATGTTGAAAAACTCGACCGTGTACTTTTTGCCGGACTCACAAAAAAAGATTTGCCACGCGGACGCTACCGCTTTCTAACTCCGCAGGAAGTTAATTTCCTGAAAATGAGTTAATGTAATGAAATCAGTTTTTGCAGACTAATAAACCACATTTTGGAGAAAGAGTTTTTACAAATAATCACAGAGAACCAGGGAATTATTCACAAGGTTTGCTCCATCTATTGCGATTCGGAAGAAGACCGGCGTGACTTATTTCAGGAAATTCTGGTGCAATTGTGGAAATCATTTTCTTCATTCAGAAACGAGTCCAAATTTTCGACATGGATGTACCGTGTGGCCTTGAACACGGCCATTACCAGCTTCAAGAAAGAGAAAAGGCAACCGGATAAATCGGGAATTCCGTTCGAGAATTTGCAGTTGGCGGTTGAAGCATACGATACGACGACAGAAGATCAGATCAAGATGCTGAACAAGGCAGTTTCGCAGTTGACAGGCATAGAAAAATCAATCATACTGCTGTTTCTGGAAGACAAAAAATACGAGGAAATTGCTGAAATTACGGGGATTACTCAAAATTATGTAAGGGTAAAAATGAATCGCATCAAGAAGAAATTGAAGTTGCTAATGATCACGGAGGGATAGAGATGGATTTAAATGATTTAAAATCGGCTTGGAATACATATTCTTCTCAGGAGGCGGATAAACATCATCTGGGTAAAGAGTCTATCAATGACCTGTTACGCAACCAAACCAAAACGCTAGTTGAGAAAATTGACCGTAACATTCGGATCGGGATTGGTATTCTGCTTGCATACATCGCCTATGTTATTTTTGATGATTTGTACCTTTCGAAAATCATCATCAAAGAGCCCATTCATTATCCATCATGGATGATTCCGATAGATATTTTTTCAGTTGTGCTGATTGTTGCCACCTACCTGTTTTTTGTAATCAGTTACCTGAAAATAAAGCGAAACTTCTCGGTTGACCTTCATCTGAAAGAATTCCTGACAAGTATTCTGGATACCCTGAAAACATACCGTCGCTTGTTCTATTTGGCCGTAATAATTTTGCTGATCAACATGAGTGTAAGTTTCGCTGCAGGACTTTATGAAGGAATTAAATTCAGTACCGGGAATGCAACCGGCGGGCTGGAAAACCTTTCCACTTCAAAAATTTTACTGATTATCGGTGTTGGTCTGGCAGTTTTGATTCCGATGATTGCCGGCACATTTTTTCTTCTTCGCTGGGGATTTAACAAACTGTATGGCCGCTATCTGGTTAAACTGAATGAAACGCTTAAAGAACTGGACGAATCTGGAACCGATTAAAAGTAAGTTCTTTCCATTAATTTCCATCTCATCATTTTAGTAAAATTCTTACTGAACTTTTGCTTATACCTACTTGTTAGTTAGCTTATTACTCTGATAAAACAACAGTCATGCAGTCAAAAGCAGCCACCCCGGACGAATATGCAAGTGAAATTACGGATGATAAGCACGAAGCGTTCATCCAGCTCCGAAAAACAATTCTCGAAAATCTGCCCAAAGGTTATGAGGAAGCAATGAGTTATGGAATGATAGGGTACGTTGTGCCTTTCAGTATTTATCCCAAAGGTTATCACACCAAAGACAAACTGCCATTGCCATTTCTTGCTCTGGCCGCACAAAAAAACTTCATCGCCCTCTACCACATGGGTATTTATGCCAATCAATCCTTATTGAAATGGTTCACCGAAGAATATCCCAAACACAGCAAACTCAAGCTGGATATGGGCAAAGGCTGTATCAGGTTTAAAAATGTGAACCAAATTCCCTATGAACTGATTGGTGAATTGGTAAAAAAAATGGGCGTGGACGAATGGATCAATCTTTACGAATCATACTATCGCAAAATTAAATCAAATTGACCCTTAAAACTTTATCTTATGAGAGCGCTAAAAATTATTGGATTGGTATTGGTTTCCCTTCTCGTTTTGGTTTTAGTAACCGGATTGTTTGTAAATGGCAAATACGATGTAGAACGCGAAGTAACCATCAACAAACCGAAACAGGAAGTTTTTGATTACATTAAGTACCTGAAGAATCAGGACAATTTTAGTGTCTGGGCAAAGATCGACCCGGCAATGAAGAAGGAATTTCGGGGCGAAGACGGAACTGTTGGGTTTGTTTCGGCATGGGACAGCGAAGACCCAAAAGCCGGGAAAGGCGAACAAAAAATAATTAAAATCAATGATGGACAACGTATCGACTATGAATTGCATTTCATTGAACCTTTTGAATCAACCGATTTTGCATACCTGACCACTGAAGCCGTCAATGACTCTGTGACCACGGTAAAATGGGGACTTGACGGCAAAATGAAATACCCCATGAACCTGATGCTGCTGTTTATGGACATGGAAGAAATGCTTGCGCCTGATTTACAAAATGGACTCGAAAACTTAAAAACATTGCTTGAACAATAGATTTTTGATCCTTCATCTCCAACATCTGCGTTCAAATCAGTCAGGGCTTCACTCAAAGTGAAACCCTGACTCTGCAAAAAGTGAAACCCCGACCTGCAAATACAAAAATCTCCCTTTCAATCAATTTGTTAATTCGTGAAGTCGGAAATAGGGCATTTGCCGATAAGCTAATTAATTAACTATCTTTGCGCAGATTTTTAAAACCTTCATTCATACATAAATGGCACATAAATCCGGATTTGTAAACATCATCGGAAATCCCAATGTCGGGAAATCGAGCATCATGAACGTGCTGGTTGGCGAGCGTTTGTCGATCATCACCTCTAAAATGCAGACTACCCGTCACCGAATCAAAGGAATCGTCAATGGCGATGATTTCCAGATTGTTTACTCCGACACACCCGGAATTTTGAAACCGAATTACAAGCTTCAGGAAACAATGATGAAGTTTGTGAACACCGCTTTGATTGATGCTGACGTGATTATTTATGTGACCGATGTGGTTGAAAGTCCTGAAAAGAACGAAGAATACATTGAACGGGTAAAAAGCTCGGAAGCTGCAGTGATTGTGCTGATCAACAAGATCGACCTGTCGGATCAGGAAAAAGTGATGGAATTGTACAACTACTGGCGCGAAAAATTACCACTTGCCGATGTGTATGCGGTTTCAGCACTCGAAAAATTCAACGTTGCCCCTATTTTCGACCGGATTCTGGAATTGTTGCCCGAAGGTCCCGCCTATTTCCCGAAAGACGAAATGACCGACCGCAACGAACGTTTCTTTGTGAGCGAAATCATCCGCGAAAAAATTCTGCTCTATTACGACAAGGAAATTCCTTATTCGGTGGAAGTGGAAGTGGAAGAATTTAAAGAAGAAGATAAGATTCTGAACCTGATGTGCGTGATTCATGTGAACCGCGACAGTCAGAAAGGAATCATCATCGGACATCAGGGACAGGCGCTAAAAAGAGTTGGAACTGAAGCCCGGCTGGACATGGAAGAATTCTTTCAGAAAAAAGTATTCCTCCAGTTATTCGTGAAAGTGAACAAAGACTGGCGCGACAAAGACCGCACATTGGGCGGATTTGGATACGATATGGAGTAAAAAGCAAAGCCCCACCCAAACCCTCCCCACAAGGGAGGGCTTAAAAAATCGCATTGAAGATGGCTGTTTCCATACCCTGAAAGGGTAAAATATCAATAACCCCGGGTAAAACCCGGGGCAGAAAATGGAAAAGGAGATAAGGCGCATCAAAAAATCTGAATTGAAACAAAAATTTTGTATGCGCCGCAAGTGAAAATGTTGATCATTGGATTTCTATCTTGGGATCAACTTTCAGGAAAAAAAACAGAAAATAAACAATAAATGATAGTGTCCCGCCCGCGGTACACGAGGAGACAAAAATGAGTAATATAATAGCAATAGTTGGAAGGCCAAACGTAGGGAAATCGACCCTTTTTAACCGGATGACCGAATCAAGAAAAGCCATTGTTGACGAATCGGCTGGGGTAACCCGCGACCGTCAGTATGGTAAGGGTGTTTGGAATGGTATCGACTTTTCGATTATCGATACCGGTGGATATGCAGTCAATTCAGAAGATATTTACGAAGGTGAAATACGCAAACAGGTGATGCTGGCCATCGAAGAAGCCGATGTGATTTTATTTATCGTTGATGTTGAAAACGGCATTACCGATATGGACGAAGAAGTAGCTGCCGTGCTGCGCCGTTCATCAAAAAAAATATTCGTAGCTGTCAATAAAGTTGACAACAACAAGCGCATCATTGATTCGCACGAATTTTATTCACTCGGTTTGGGCGAAATATACTGCATCTCGTCGATGACGGGAAGTGGAACCGGAGAATTGCTCGATGCAATCGTGAAGGAATTTCCGGAGAAAGTTGAAGAATTAATTGAAGACAATGTTCCGCGTTTTGCAGTGGTTGGCCGCCCGAATGTTGGCAAGTCATCGTTCATCAATGCGCTTACCGGCGAAGAACGAAACATTGTGAACGACGTTGCCGGAACTACCCGCGATGCCATTCATACCCGCTACAATAAATTCGGACATGATTTTTTCCTTGTCGATACCGCAGGATTGCGCAAACGCACCAAGGTGAAGGAAGACGTTGAATTTTATTCGGTGATGCGCTCGGTGCGAACCATCGAAGATTCGGATGTTTGTATGCTGATGCTGGATGCCACCCGCAATATGGAAGCGCAGGATGTGTCGATTTTCAACCTGATGGTGCGCAATAAAAAGGGTGTGGTAATTCTGGTGAACAAGTGGGATTTGATTGAGAAAGACAACGCGAGCACCAACGATTTCACCAAACTAATTAAAGAACGGATTGCACCGTTTGTGGACGTTCCGATTGTATATATTTCGGCGCTAAGCAAACAACGAATCCTGAAAGCGCTTGAAACTGCTGTGGAGGTTTATGACAACCGCAGCAAAAAAATTAAAACTTCGGAATTGAATGAGGTTATGCTGAAAGCCATTGAAGCCTATCCGCCACCGGCCATCAAAGGTAAATTCGTGAAGATTAAATATGTGGTTCAGTTGCCAAGCCAAACGCCAAGTTTTGCGTTTTTCGCCAATTTGCCACAATACGTTAAAGATCCGTACCGCCGGTATCTTGAGAATAAAATACGCGAGAATTTTAATTTCTCGGGAGTTCCGGTTCAGATTTACATCAGGAAGAAATAAATGGGAAATTGAGCAATACTCAGCAGGTGACTCCAAGTCACCTGCTGAGTAACCGAATAGAGAAAGCCGTCTCCGAAGCGATTCAGAGACGGCTTTTTTATTTCAGCTACTTTTAACACAATCGAACAAGCCAACACCGATTGAAGAAATATAACAATCCAATCTTCGCACACTCGATTGGACTGAATATTTCAACTCATCGGCATTATACCGGAATAGGTTTGGAATGATTTAAATGCATTTGGTATAACTTGACCAGATTTTTTATCTTTAAAAAATGAAACAGTAAAGTGAAATTATGAATTTAACCACAGAAAACATATTACTGATAGGCTCGATACTGCTCTTCATATCTCTTTTTGCGGGAAAAACTTCGTATAAATTCGGAGTTCCGGTACTTATATTATTCCTGGCCATTGGTATGCTGGCCGGCTCTGAAGGAATTGGCGGTATCAACTACGACAATCCGAAAACCGCCCAGTTTATTGGAATCATAGCCCTGAACTTCATTCTCTTTTCGGGTGGTTTTGATACCGACTGGAAAACTGTAAAACCCATTCTTTGGCATGGAATCTCCTTGTCAACCCTGGGTGTGCTGATCACTGCTACGACTGTCGGTGTCTTCGTTTGGGCGGTTACCGATTTCACCATTTATGAAGGATTGCTGCTGGGTTCAATTGTTTCGTCAACCGATTCGGCGGCTGTATTTTCTATATTACGATCAAAAAGTATTGCCCTTAAAGGCAATCTTCGGCCTACACTCGAGCTCGAAAGCGGAAGCAACGACCCAATGGCCTATGTTCTGACCATTGTATTGACTGGGTTTGTCGTTAGTCAGGATGCCAGTTTTTTAAGCACAATTCCTTTTCTGCTGAAACAGTTATTAATCGGTGGCGTTCTTGGTTTTGCTTTTGGAAAGCTTGGAAAAATAATCATCAACGGAATCAAGCTCGATTTTGAAGGTTTGTACATTGTATTGATTATCGCCATTATGTTTTTCAGCTTCTCGGCAACCGATTTTGTTGGTGGAAACGGATTTTTGGCAGTCTATATTTGTGCGGTTTACCTGGGCAATCACGATCTGATCCATAAAAAGAAGTTTATCAAATCGTTCGATAGTTTTGCATGGCTGATGCAAATTGTACTGTTCCTTACATTGGGACTTCTGGTATTTCCAAGCGAAATACTTCCGGTGATCGGCATTGGAATGGTTATTTCCATATTTCTAATCCTGATTGCCAGACCGATAGGTGTTTTTTCAAGCTTAATCTTCTTTAAAGGGCAAAAAAGAGGCAAACTGTTTATTTCGTGGGTTGGTTTGCGCGGCGCTGTGCCCATTGTTTTTGCAACCTATCCGCTCATTGCAGGAGCCGAAAAAGCGCACATGATATTCAATATTGTATTCTTTATCTCACTGACTTCAGTATTAATACAAGGCTCCACACTTTCGGTTGTGGCCAAATGGTTAAAGCTCACTATTCCTGAAAGTGCAAAACAATTGACCCAAACTGATATTGAATTGTCGGATACCATCAAAGAAATGCTAACCGAAATGATCATCCCGAATGATTGTAATTCTGTTGGAAAACAGATTGTTGAACTGGGATTGCCCAAGACCACATTGATCTCTATTATTCAGCGGGACAATAAGTTCATAACCATGCCCTTCTAAGGATTTTGAATTGATACCAGTTTATAGAAAATGGTCAGATTAGTGTTAGGAAAAATTGTTTCTGTCAGATTTAATTCGTCGCATAATTTTTGTTTTATTATATCCTCTTTCCATGTGTTCAGACGATGCAGTTCTACTGTTAAAACCTTTTTTTCGTAATCGGGTTTTATATTCGCATCCGAACCATATATTTTTTTGAGTAACATTCTTACTTGGTCAGGGTTGGACATATCTTTTTTTATCATATTTGCCATAGCTGTTTCTGCACGATAGGCTATCATTTTTATAGTATCTAAAAAATGTTTACGTTGATTAACGGCATTGGTAAATTTATCTTTTTCAGGAAGTTCTGCATAAGTTATTTTTCTGCTTATCATCGCTTTTTTTTCTTTTACTGATTCTATTTCCTTTTCTAAAATCGTCATCTCCTCTTTGAGGTCTGCCTTTTTCAGTAAAAATTTTTTCATTCTATTTTCTTCTATTGTTTCATTATCAATTATTAAACTGGCAAACTTAGTTTTGCGAACGTTTAATTTCGAGGTTAGCTTTTTTTGCTCACTTTCAATTTCTCTATATTGTGGATTAATTAATTGAGTGGTATCATTTACCTCTGTTTTTAAATAGCTTACAAGTGTATCTATACCAAAGTTTTCTATCATGTATTTGAAAAAATTCTCCTGCGACCATCTGGCAAACATATACAGGCCTATTAATATCATACTGAGCATAAAATTTGTTGTTATTATGGCTGTTTGGTGCCCCGATTCTGATTTCTTGCGTATTTCGCGTACCCATAGTTTTTTCTTTTCGCTTTTGCCTGTTTCTGTATCTTTTTTCTGATATTCCAGTAATACGCCTCTTTCTGCCAGCATTGCTTTGGTTGTTACTCCCCCAGGGGCTACATCTTCATATTCTGTAAATTCCGCATCGTCCCATTTATCTTTTACATTTTTTTTATAGGTGCATATGGCTCTTCGGGCTTGCCATTGTTGGTCAAAAAATTCGGTACTGCTACATTCTCTGTCAAATACAAGCATATATTTGCAAATCAACGGATTAGATTCTAATCGTGCGGCATCTGGTTGGTTGGGTATGTCTTTATCAAGTTGGGGTATAATTTCATTTGTTATGGTTTCTATCATACTCGAATTTACTTCTTTGCTCACTACAAAAAATGGTTGGCCAATTGCATCATTTACATAGTAATCGGTACTGCCACTCATACACAGGCGTAAGCGACTTACATAGCGTTTGGGCATTTGGGTTTGATGCCCGTAATAAATATTTACATGTCCATCAATATAAGCTATTCCTGATAATTCGGGCTGATTAGCCATCCACATTCCACTTAGTTCCAATGCCCATGGCTCTACTTTGCCCGTATCGCTAAAGGCGGCTATTCTTTTTCGTAAGGTTTTTACTTCGGGAATGCGATCTAAGCCTAATGCACGGCCTAATTCGCCTGTAGAAATACTACCGCATTGTGCCAAGGTCTTGATGCGTAACAGGGAAAGAAAGGCCAGGCTAATAAATACGCTTTCTACTGAATAATAGCCTGTTTTATAATTGAAACTATCGGAGCCGTATAACAATCCATTTGATAATAAGGCTGGTAATGATAGTAATACGCCTGCTTTACTTAGGTCTATCTGGGTTGAAAAATTTATCGGACAGTTTATTCCGGTTTTGCTTGCCAATACGCGTTCTAATTCGTTGGTGCAAGATTTGCCCATTCCTGTTTGAGAGTCTTGTATATTGCGGTCACTTTTTGTGATAACCATTTGCGATTCGGGGCTTGGAACCGGCATAAGTATTTGACCACTGCGTATGGCTTTTTGTAAGGTGTTGACTTTTATATTACTTCGGGAACTTATTTCTGGAATGTCGAAACCTTGTCGGCTTAATTCTTGTATTTCAAGTATCTTCTCCGGCGTTAATACTATTTTTTTTTTACTGTGTTTTTTTATAAAAAAAGATTCCGAACCTTGTTCTCTAAATTTTTTCACCCACCGCTTTACGCTTATAGCACTAATATTAAATGCCTTGACTATTTCTGATTGCTTGCAATTTCCATTTACTACAAGTTGACTTGTAAATAAATGAAAACTCAAATAGTCGTTTTCTTGATGTTGGAATACCGGCATCATTCCATTGAAATACCATACTATTCCATTCTTTTTTTGAAAACCTATATGTTGGTTTATTAGTGTAATTTCCTCTGGGAAAAATGGTAAACGAGCTTGTGGCATTTTTTTCTTTTTTCCAAAAATAGGTATCTTTTTTAAATCCTAAAATTTTGTTATTGATAATTATTTATGACTCTACTTTGTTCTTATTATCAATTATTTAATTGAATATCCTGCTAATATTCATTGTTTGAGGTCATTTCTTCTGAAGTT
>JAUYMU010000025.1 GCA_030698405.1 Bacteroidota bacterium | reverse complement strand
TGCCAAAGCGGCAGAAGGCATCGGTATTGCGGCAACCCGCCAGGAAGAACGGGGATTGGCAGTAACAGGGCAACAAGACTATGCGCCCAGTTTATTCGAGCATCAGGAAAGTGTGCTTAATGCCGGGGTACTGTTTGCCTTACCGGCATTAATATCACAAGGGTTAGAGCGGTTCTTCAAAGTCTTTAACCCTCTGCCCCCGGGGTTTTATGGTTTGCATCATGTTATACTCATCTTGTGCTTCATGGCACTTTGCCGGATAAAAAATCCTGAACAATTAAAAAAACACCCACCCGGCGAGCTGGGCAAGCTGCTTGGCCTGGACCGCATACCCGAAGTGGGGTATTTTAGGACCAAAATAAAGCAAATAACCGACCAGTCAAAGTCTGATGAACTGCATGTAGAGCTGTTCCGCTGGTATGCAGGGGAAATGCCGGAGCTGTTTTTTTATATCGATGGTCATGTCAGGGTTTACCACGGAGATCTTGCAAACCTTCCCAAGCGATTTGTTTCGCGCGAAAAGCTTTGTTTGAGTGGCACCACCGAATTCTGGGTAAACGATCAGCAAGGACTTCCGCTGATGGTTGTCACCGGAGAGCTGAACGAAAAGTTAAAGTCGGCCATCGAAGAAATCATACCAAAGATAACCAGTGGAATAACCCGGCCAGCCAAACCCGGCGAACCAGCCTTCACCATTATTGTTGACCGCGAAGCTTATGAGCCTGCATGGTTTAAAAAGTTATGGGACCAGCACCATGTGGCCATCATCACCTATCGTAAAAACGTTAAAGATGAATGGGATCGCTCATTGTTCTATGATGTTAAAACACAAATATATAACACTGATGTAACGATGCAACTCTGCGAAATGGGAACCCAGTTGAACGGCCACTGGTTCAGGGAAATCCGCAGGCTTTCTGAAAATGGACACCAGACATCGGTATTGACAACACATCCAAGCTTGTCGCTGCCCGACACAGCAGTGAAAATGTTTTCAAGGTGGTCACAGGAAAACTTCTTTAAATACATGATCTCAGATTTTGATTTCGACCGGATGATCGAATATGGAACAGAACCGGTTGATCAAAAACGCACCATTCCAAATCCTCAGTACAAGCAACTTACTTACCAAATAAAGAAATACAGGGAGAAAAAGGCCAGGCTTGAAGCCCGTATTTTCCAACAAATGGAAGGTAACGGAGATACAACAGGGATTGACCATATTGCGCAAACCATATTAAAAAGTGCGAACCTGATTGAGAAGATAAATGGATATACGGATGAAATTAAAGTCCTTTTGGCCAAAAGGAAAGATCAACCTTCACGAATCAGCATTGCAGAAATGCCACCGCAGCAACGATATAATAAGCTGATGATAGAAAGTAAAAAGCTAAAGAATGCAATAATTATGGTTGTCTACAGGGCAGAATCAGCCTTATACAATACGATGTCAGAGTTTTATAAAGCCACCGATAAAGAAGGACGGGTTATTTTAAAAGAGATATTTACCAGCGATGCAGATATGATACCCGATTATAAAAATCACACACTTACCATCAAGTTACATTCACTTTCAACACCCAGGGCAAATCAGGCAGTGATAGAATTATGTTCCTTTTTAAACCAAACAGAAACCCATTTCCCACTCACAAATTTAAAGCTCGTTTACGAAACAGTCGCGCTTTAATCTGCGATAGTATTGGATGTCTGACGGATCAGAAAAAGAGCGACAAGCACATTTATTACATGAAGGCTGAAAAGCTGATTGGAAATGATTTTGAAGCAACAGTTGATGGCGTTCATTTAACCGATCTGGGCTTTATCCGCATATCAAATGTTCTATACCCGGTGATCCGGAAGATAATAAAGTAATCAAGTGTTATTTTTGATTTCTGTTCATCTCTTTGATGTTATGCAATTTAGCTCAGACGATATTGTTGAAAACAAATCACCCGAAAATAGGATCCATCTAATTCATTGACCACATTCGATTTATTTTGTTAGTGATTTATCTTGCCAATGGTTGAGAAATTCAGGTCGGTTGAAGTGAAAATGGTGGTAATTTACACCGACTTCCAAAAGTCCAATCCATACCATTGAAAAAATGCTATATTTGAATCAAACAAAATGGAATAAAATGGAGAAAGAAAATCAAACCAATGGAATGAAACGTCGGGATTTTTTACTTACCGGCGCTGTAGTTGCAGCTTCTGCACTTCTTATACCCTTCAGTGGAACCAAAGTATTCGCTGCTCTTTCCGCTGTTCAGGCAAAAAAATCAATTCCTGCCGTCAAGCTCAATAACGGCCTCCAAATGCCAATGCTTGGTTTTGGTACAAACACCCTTACCGGCGATATAGGCGAGCGTTGCGTAGCTGATGCAATTTCAGTGGGGTACCGGCTTATTGATACAGCTCACATTTACGGAAACGAAGAAGCCGTGGGAGCTGGGATTAAGAAAAGTGTCATAACCAGGGAAGAACTATTTGTTACTTCAAAACTTTGGGTTGACGATGCGGGGTATGAAAGTACAAAAAAAGCTTTTCAAACCACCTTAAACAAATTGGGGCTGGAGTATTTGGATTTGTATCTTATTCACCGGCCGCGGGGAGATGTCAAAGGTTCGTGGAAAGCGATGGAAGATCTATACGAGGCAGGTAAAATCAAGGCCATTGGAGTGAGTAATTTTGATCATGATCAGTTGGCTGAGTTGATGTCGTATGCCAAAATCAAACCGGTGATCAATCAAATCGAAACGCATGTTTTCTTTCAGGAACATAAATCGTATGAAGATTTGAAGAAAACTTCAGTACAAATGGAAGCCTGGTCGCCTTTTGCTGCAGGGCGAAATGCCATTTTCAGCAATCCAACCCTTGCTGCTATTGGCAAAAAACATACTAAAAGTATTGCCCAGGTTTGCTTAAGGTGGCACTTTCAGAGAGGTGTTGTTGCCATCCCAAGATCTTCACAAAAAGCGCATATGATTGAAAATTTAGCCATTTTTGATTTTGAATTGGACAATTCAGATATGCAAACAATAGCCACACTCGATCTGAATAAAACTCAGTTTCCGGAGTGGGGATAGCATTGTAATTAGGAAAAATATTTATTTCCCTTTCCTGAACCTGCTTTCCTTTGCCTTGTCTTTTGGCAGGTTTCGTTTTGGCTTTTTCTTTGAAAGTCCGGGGATGCGTTTTTTCTCGTGAAATGCACCTTTAAAAGTTGGGTCGGCGATTCGTTTCTGACGGTCGATCTCGCGCAACTGTACCAGGTTTTCTTCCTTTTTGGTGGCAACCAAATCCAGATCAGCCGGGAGTTCCAACTGCGGAATTTTCATGCGTATCAGTTCCTCAATTTTATGGAGGCTGTGTTCTTCAGCCGGATTTACGAGTGTAATGGCTGTCCCGATATTGTTTGCACGGGCAGTTCTGCCGATGCGGTGAACGTAGTCTTCGTGGTTCGATGGAATGTCGAAATTAATTACATGGCTGATCAGTTCAACATCAATTCCACGCGATGAAATATCGGTTGTAATTAAAATCCGGATTGCTCCGCTTTTAAAACCATTGATGGAATTTATGCGTGTACTTTGGCCTTTGTTCGAGTGCATAATCCGCTTTTCGCCTTCCGATCGCCGTTTGATGATCTTAAAAACCTGTTCGGCATTTTCCTTGGTTCCGACGAAAATAATTACCCTTGAATAGGTTTCCTCATCGCGAAGCAAATAGTTTATCAGGTTCAGTTTCGTCTGGAAATTTGGCACTTTGTAATAACCCTGATTGATCAGTTCGGCAGGAGTGGCTGAAGGGGCAACTTCCACACGCTCAGGAAAATCGAGGAATTCGTGGCTCATTTCTTCCACCTTTTCGTTGAAAGTGGCGGAGAACAAAAGGTTCTGACGTTTAAGCGGAAGTACTTCCAGAAAGTTGCGGATTTGCGGCATAAATCCCATGTCGAGCATCCGGTCGGCTTCGTCGATTACCAAAGTCTTTACTTTTTTAAACGAAACAGCTTCAGCACGGTACAAATCCCACAAGCGACCGGGCGTTGCAACCAGAATATCAACGCCAGGTTTTATAAGTTCGGCATGTTTGGTCCAGCCAACACCGCCGTAAACGGTTGCACGGCGCAGATTGGTAAATTTGGTCAGGTCTTCCAGATCTTCGCCCACCTGAATGGCCAGTTCTCGGGTAGGAACCAGCACGATGGCACGTGGATCCTTGCCTTCAGCTTTTACCAGTTTCATGATGAGTGGAATGAAATAGGCTGCCGTTTTGCCGGTACCGGTTTGTGCAATTCCCAGCACATCTGCTCCTGAACGGATCATGGGGATGGCTTTCTCCTGAATAGGTGTTGGCTCTGTAAAGCCCAGTTCTTCAATCGCTTTTAAAACCGACTTACTTATCTTTAATTCTTCGAATGTTGACATGCCGCAAAGATAAGTGCTTATTTTCAATTTCCTAAAAGCGCGGAAGTAATCAAAAACCGGATTTGCAGGAATGGCTTGTAATCCCGCTGTTATTTCTACTTTTGTTCATCACAAATAATCAGAAACAATCATGAAGGTTTTCAAATTTGGAGGCGCCTCCGTTAGTTCTGGCGATGCAGTCCGCAATTCGGTTAACATTCTCAAAATGTATCCCGGGGACAAAGTTTTGGTCATTTCAGCAATGGGAAAAACCACCAACGCGCTGGAAGTTGTTGCCCGGAAATATTTCAATCAGGATCCGGAAATGTGGACAGCTTTTCAGGATGTGAAAGCCTACCATCAGGGAATTGTTTCCGAACTTTGGGGCGCACCGACTGAACTTCCGGAGCTTGAAAAACTTTTCGAACAGTTAAATAACCGGATAACCGGTGAACGCTCACTGAATTTTGATTACGAATACGACCAGATTGTATCTTTTGGCGAATTGTTTTCTACACTGATTATCAGCTTGTATTTCAATAAAATCGGACTGAAAAATCATTGGATCGATGTTCGTAATTGCCTGAAAACCGATGATTTGTACCGGGAAGCAAATGTTGACTGGGAGCTTTCGGCCAGTTTAGCCAAACAAGTTTTCACCTTTGAATTTGATGATTTATACATCACCCAGGGTTTTCTTGGCGGAACATCTACCAACCAAACCACCACGCTCGGACGCGAAGGTTCTGACTATACCGCTGCAATTCTGGCTAACTTACTCGATGCCGAAGACGTGAGCATCTGGAAAAATGTTCCGGGAATCCTGAATGCCGATCCTGACTTTTTTAAAAACACGCAGAAACTCGACGAATTGTCGTACAAGGAAGCCATTGAATTGTCCTATTCAGGAGCGAAAGTAATTCACCCGAAGACGATCAAGCCACTGCAAAACAAGAATATACCACTGTTAGTAAAATCATTTCTCGAACCGGAAGCGACAGGAACTATTATTCATTCGCTCGAACATTCGCTCGAACTGGTTCCGGTGATCATCGTGAAAAACAATATGGCGCTGATAACTTTGTCGCCCGACGATTTTTCATTCATAAGTATCAATACTGTTTCCGATGTGTTTAGTTTGTTTGCCAAATTCCGCCTGAAAGTTGGTCTTATTCAGCAGTCGGCCATTGATCTTTCACTGGCTTTTGATGAACCGGAAAAGGGGATTGAGAGCCTGATCAGTCAATTGCAGGAAAAATTTGAGGTGAAATACAATACCGGGCTCGATCTGGTGACCATCCGTTATTATACTCCTGAATCGGTTACTGAAATCACCAATGGACGAACTCTTTACATTGAACAGAAAAGCAGGAGGACGGCTAGGATGCTGTTGAAGTAACTGAGAAACCTTTTTCAAATTAATAGCAAACTGTTTTGTAATTCTGCTTTTTCAATAAAAGCAATCACTTTATTGGCATTTTCTACTTGGTTTTGTAGCTTTGTTTCAAAATGTTTTCATATGCCGACAGTTCTTCGAATTGGTTCTATCATCTTTTTCTTTACAAGCTATGATTGTTTTGAACCTTGCCATATTCATATTGTTGATGGGAGGAAGGAATGTAAATACTGGTTAAAAGAAGGTGAAATTGTACTTCTGGCTGACAACAATGGTTTTTCAAAAGTAGAACTATTGAAGTTGAGACGTATTGTTATTGAAAATATTCAACTTATTAAAAAATCGTGGGATGAGCACTGTAAACACACCAATAAAAAAGGGTATAAAAATAAATAAGCCAATAAGCCGATTAGCTGAAATGCCTGTCTTTAAAAGCATCGCTTTCACAGATGAAAATATAGCTTTTCACCTGTCGGATAATCGGATTGTTACAATACCCATGCACTGGGTGCCAAAACTTGAAAAGGCCAGCAAAACCACACGCGAAAACTACATTCTGCGTGGTCACTTTGTTTTCTGGGAAGAAGTTGACGAAATAATAGGTGTTAAAAACTTGTTAAATGGAACTATCGTTCCTCAATAGTTTTATGTTTTTACTCTTGAATCAGTCGCCCATGTATTTGACTGCTGCACAATATTTTTGGAACAGGAAAGCAGGGTAATGATGCCAAAAATAGCTAAAGCAATTTTCTCATGAATGTCGCATTTATACAATTTGATTGTAAACTAAAACGGCAATCTCCCCAAATCCACATTTCCGCCACTCAGGATAATCCCTACTTTTTTGCCTTTTACATCCACCTTGTTTTCGAGGATAGCTGCCAGCGGAACAGCCGAAGATGGTTCAATGATGATTTTCATCCGTTCCCAAATCATGCGCATGGCTGCAATTATACTTTCTTCTGAAACGGTTACAATCTGATCCACTTCATTCTGAATAATCGGAAAAGTCAGACTGCCAAGAGAAGTCAGCAAGCCATCGGCGATTGTTTTTGGATTTACCGATGGCTGAAGCGTTTTTGATTGGAATGAGCGGAATGCATCGTCGGCGCCTGCCGGTTCGGCAGCAATAACACGTACATTGGGTAACATTGCTTTGGCCGAAATTGCTGTTCCGCTCAACAATCCGCCACCGCCAACGGGAGCCATCAAAATGTCCAATTGACCGGTTTCTTCAATCAATTCTTTGGCAGCGGTTCCCTGTCCGCAAATTACATTAAAATAGTTGTACGGATGTATTTCTGTAGCGCCGGTTTCGGCAGCTACCTTTTTCAGGGTCGATTCACGGGCGGCCAGCGTTGGTTCGCAAAAAGTGATTTGAGCGCCGTAGCCTGCCACCGCTTTCTTTTTAATTTCAGGAGCATTTTCGGGCATCACAATGTAAGCCGGAATGCCACGCATTCTTGCAGCCAAAGCCAAAGCGGCTGCATGATTTCCGGAGGAATGTGTACAAACACCCTTTTTTGCCTCTTCATCAGACAATGCAAGCACCGAATTGCACGCTCCCCGAAATTTGAAAGCGCCTACTTTCTGAAAATTTTCACATTTGAAAAACAACTCAGCTCCAACAATCTGGTTGATACTTTTGGATGTCAGAACCGGAGTTCGGTGAATAAACGGACGAATGCGGTCGTGTGCTGTTTGGATATCTGAAAAGCTTGGTAGGATGGTCATTGATTGTTGGTTTAAATTTATAAGCAATATCAAAAAATTACACTTCATGATTTGCTTTGAAACTGATTTGTTTTGCCCTTTTTCTTCGGTATTCGGACTTCGGTCTCCGGACATTTAATTCGTGAAAGCCCTCTTTTCCTGAAGTTCCCTCTCAATGGCCATCTGCATTCCGGAGAGTTCTGCCAAACCTTTCAGACGGCCAATCAGCGGATAACCCGGATTCGCTGATCGGTTGTAATCGTCGAGCATTTTCACGCCGTGATCGGGCCGGAAGGGAATGCGAAAATCTTTGCGACCGGTTTCTTTTCTGCGAATTTGCTCTTTCAGCAAAGCTTTTACAATCGGGTACATGTCAATATCGCCTTCGATGTGTCCGTATTCATGAAAAGCCTTGTTTTCGAAAAATACATTGTTGCGCAGGTGGGTAAAATGAATGCGTGGCGCCAGTTTTTCAACAATTTGTTCCAGATTATTTTGTCGGTTTACAGAAAGCGAACCGGTACAAAAGGTGATTCCGTTGGCTGTTGAATCAACCTGATTGCAGATCCATTCCAGATCGTCCTGAGTGCTGACGATTCGCGGCAATCCGAGCACCGGAAATGGCGGATCGTCCGGATGAATGCACAAATTTACGCCAGCTTCTTCGGCAACGGGAATTACATCCTTCAGGAAAAGCGACAAATGTTCGCGGAGTTTAGCTGAATCAATTTGGCTGTATGTTTCAAGAAATGACAAAAAAGCTTTTTTATAATCGGTAACCGAAGCGTCGATCGTTCCATCTATAAAACCTTGTGAAACCACGATGATGTTGCGGGCAAGTTTTTCCTGCTCTCCTTCGGTCATTGAAGCGGCAATTTGTTCAGCTTTGGCAACAATTCCCTCCGGATAGTCAGCCGCAGCGTTGGGTCGTTTCAGGATAAAAACATCGAATGCCACAAATGTAGCGAAGTCAAAATACATCACTTCACCTCCATCCGGCAATTGATAATGCAGGCTGGTGCGAACCCAGTCGAGCACCGGCATAAAGTTGTAGCAAACCGTGTCGATGCCACATTGCCCAAGATTCAGGAGCGATTGTTTGTAATTGGCCACGAGCCTGTTGTAATCATTGCTCCTGATTTTTATCCCTTCCGAAACTGGCAAACTTTCCACCACTGTCCAGCGCATTCCGTGTGTTTCAATGGCCGATTTTACTTTCATGATTTCCTCAACAGGCCAAATTTCGCCATTCGGAATGTGGTGCAAAGCGGTAACGACTCCTTCAATTCCCATCTGTTTCAGGTCGGTTAATTTGACCGAATCGCCGAAACCAAACCAACGCCATGATTTTTCGAGTGCCATAAGCTTAAATTCCAATGTTTTCTTTCTTCCAAATAAATGGAGAGTAAGTAGCGAAATAATGAATACTTGCGTTATAAAACAAGATTTCTTCGGCCTAAGTTCAAGATAAATAATAATTCAGTAGAAAAGAGAAGTCCTGTCTGTGATCTTTCGATTGCAGACAGGACTTCAGTTTCAACAATTACAAAGCGATTCTTAAATTAGGTGCATAGCATGTATCAAATATTTCAGCAATGACAATGCTGTAATTAGGGCTGCAATTCCCACAAATGTCATTACGAAATCATTCATTTTTTTCTTTTTTGGCACATTGGCCTGTTCCTGAGTTTCCATTTTTATTAATTTTTTTGTTTTTCTGAATTATTATGTAGCACTAATCCGTATCGAAAATGTCGCGACAGATACTGAAGGACAATGATCAGCAAACCAAAAGCAAGCGGATAATTAACACCCGGAGCTGGTTTTATACGGCAAATGAAAGTGGAAAAACTACTAATTCAGCAAAGCGTGCCCTCGAATAAAAATTGGAACCGGAGAACTGTAAATGGTTGGGATTGGGAAATCAGCATAAATCCTGAAATCAAAGTTGAGCGGAATATACTGATTTGAAAGAATGTTCACTGTAACCAGACGGTGTTTGTCGGTAATGGTCTGCGAATAATTATTTACCTCGATGGCGAACAAGTAACTGCTGACTGGTTTTTGAATCTCCTGGCGGGGAACGGAATCGGTAGTTTCTATTTCCGCAAAATCGCTGGTTGAACCGCAATCAGAGTGGAATGCAAAAGTCTGGCTGATAACAATCAGCACAAAAACCAGCATGAATCCAATATTTCTAATCGCCACCATTGTGATAAAATTTCTGGTCAAAAATATCATTTAATTGTATCCAATGTACAATCCGGCAGTAAATATTTTCTGATCGTAATTCTGATTATTTTTTCTGATAAACCCGGACATAATCAACCACCATCGATTGGGGGAAAATTCGATCGTCGATGCCAAGTGGACCGCCAAAAGTTCCGCCAACAGCAATATTCAGCAATAGGTGAAAACGTTTGTCGAAAGGCCAAACCTGAAAGCCGGTTCCCTGATTTTTGAAAGTAAAGTATAATTTTGAATCAACATAAACCCTGATTTCACTGGCTTCCCATTCCAGGATGTAATTGTGAAATTCAGAATAACAGTCGAGTATTGCGATTATTGCATTCTTATGTGTTTCCTGAACATGGTTGTATGTTTGGGTTTGAGCAGTTGCAACAATAAAATACGGAAGGTAACCCAAATTTTCCATGATATCGATTTCGCCACTGACAGGCCATCCGCCGTAAGCCCAATCGGTAGGCAACATCCAGATTGCCGGCCACATCCCGATTCCTTCGGGCAGTTTGGCCCTGACCTCAATCCTGCCATACGTACAGTCTCCTTTAGTTTTTGTGACCAATCGTGCCGAAGTATATTTTTTGCCTTCAAAATCTTCCTTAATGGCATTTATGCGAAGATAACCAGCTTTCACTTCAGCGTTCTGCAGGCGGGCATTTGTATAGTATTGTGCTTCGCTGTTTCCCCAACCACCTCCACCAACATCGTAGCTCCATTTCGATGCATCGGGCAAACCATTGTAATTAAATTCATCGCTCCAAACCAATTGATAATCATCAGGAGGTATTACCGGATCGGCAGGTTCTGGCGGATTATTTTTTGCACAACCCAAGAGGAAAAGCGCACTCAGCGCAGCAATAAAGAGGAGTAATTGTTTCATTGGTGCAAATTCTGTTTTTTATCTCCGGAAGTTCTATCTTCGAAATATACGATTTTCCGGCCATTCATTTTTCTGAAAATTGAAATCATATCAGCGTTTCAATTCTTCAGTGCCATCGGAATAAATAGCAAATCTGCCTTTATTCCGGTCGTGGGCTTGCTCGTGTTTTGGCCAGGGCCAGCCACCAAATTGGGTGCGCTGATAATCCTGAAATGCTTCCTGGATTTCAGTTTTTGTATTCATCACAAAAGGGCCGTATTGCACCACCGGTTCGTTAATCGGCTTTCCCTGTAACATCAGCAAAAAACAATCTTCGGTATTGGCCTGAAGTTTAATCTCGCTGCCAGCATTTACGGTTACTGAATGATAGGACGGAATGGTTTCGCCTTCAATTTGCAATCCATTGCCTTTGTAATAATAGAGTGTTCGGTTCGCATCTGCACTGGCTTTGGGGATCATCCAGCTTGTTCCGGCTTCCAGTTTTATGGTTAGAATGGCTACTTCGTTTTCAGGATTGGCAGCCCATGAGTCGGGAGTTGGTTTGGGTGCCTGTAAATTGGATACTGATCCGGCAATCACATTTACTTCTACCGATTTTCCGTTGATGTCGTTTTCTTGCAAAACCGGGATACTGTCCTCCCACAACATTTTAAAGTAGGGCTCCACAAATTTGCTGGCTTTCGGCAGGTTTAACCAGATCTGAAAAAGTTCCATCGGATTTTCTTTGTCCTGATGAACCAGCGGAAACATTTCAGAATGTTGAACGCCTTTTCCGGCTGTCATCCATTGTACATCGCCTTTCCCGAAACGTCCGGAAGCGCCCATCGAATCAGTGTGATCAACCAATCCTTCCTTTACCACGGTGACTGTTTCAAATCCCCGGTGCGGATGGTAGGGAAACCCCGGAATAGTTTGCCCGTGATACATTCTCCAGCCATCTTTTATGGTAAAATCCTGACCAATGTTCCGGCCTTTCAGTGAAGTTGCAGGTCCCATTTCATCGTTTCCTTTTGGATATTCATCGCGATGGTGAACACAGAAAATAAAAGGATCCTGCGTTTCCCAGGGAAATCCCAAAGGACTGATTTTTAGAATCGTTTTTTGTTCCATTTCTTTGAATTTTAAGGATTATCTAAACAATTTCAAATAGTTATCAAATGAATACATGCGACTCCTTTGACCTCCGGTAAATTCCCTGAGTATTTCAAGTCGTTCAAGTTCAGAAATAAGTTTGTATGCTGATGGCATTGAGATTCCGGCTATTTCGCTGACTTTCTCTACGTTAATTACAGGCCGCTGATACAGATAGTTGGTGACTTTCTTCGCATTTGCAGCCCTGCTTCCCAAACTTTGAATTTTCAGATCGTTTTGTTTTTGTAATTGCATAATTCCATCAAAAGTTGAAATTCCGTTTTTTGCCGTTTCAATAATACCAACCAGAAAGAATTTAAACCATTGGATGATGTCATTTTTCTCCCTGACATTCATCAGATTTTCGTAATACAAGGTTCTGTGACTCTCCATAAAATCTGAAAGATACAAAATCGGTTTTTTCAAAATTCCTTTGTCAACCAAATAAAGCGGTATCAATAAACGACCAACCCGGCCATTTCCATCGAGAAATGGATGGATTGTTTCAAATTGATAATGAACCAAGGCAATCTTCAATAATTCAGGGAAAAAAATCTCCTCATTGTGAAGAAATTTCTCAATGTCGCTCATTAGATCAGGTAAAGAAGTATGTACCGGAGGAATAAAGAGTGCATCATTAAGCGTTGCACCGCCAATCCAATTCTGACTGTTCCTGAATTCGCCCGGTTGCTTCTTTTCTCCCCTCACTCCCTGTAACAGAACCCGGTGAGTTTCGCGAATTAACCTTGAAGAAAATGGTAATTTCTTCAAGGCAAGTACAGCCGATTCCATCGCCTTTGTGTAATTCTGAACTTCTTCCCAATCGTCCCGTTTGTCGGGCGGAATATCTTCCCGATCAAGCAAAGCCTCATCCATGTTGGTTTGTGTCCCTTCAATCTTGCTGCTTTGAGTAGCTTCTTTCAAAACGTGCATACTAATAAATAAGTCAATATTTGGAATGTAATTGGAATACATATCAAGCCGACCCAATTCCCGGTCGGCCTGGCTAAGCAATTGCAGAACTTCCATACTATCGACATTCCATTGCCGGTTAATAAAGGTGGGCTGAAAGCTTTTATAATAGCCCTGACTAATGTACTGGCCTGATTTAAACTGCTTCATAATTTAAACTGATTTAAACAAAGATAAACCTTATTTAAGTTTTTTGCAATTTTCTTAATTAAGGATCTTCGTTATTTAAGTTTTTATCGATTTTCTTAAATAAGGGGATGGGTTATTAAAGTTTTCAAAATAAAAAAGGGCAGAATTTTCATTCTACCCTTTTGGTATTTTTATTTCACAATCGTAATAGCCGCAATTTATCGAGTCTGAGGCGCGATAAATCGCGCCTCTACAGCGACTGGTAACTGTGACTGAACACTTTTCTACTTGCACTGAACTTTCGCCCAGGTATCTTTTAACTGAACTGTGCGGTTGAAAACCAGCTTTTCAGGAGTTGAATCCGAATCGATATTGAAGTACCCCAGTCTTTCGAACTGGAAATGATCGAGCACTTTGGCATCTTTTACAAACGGTTCGATGTAGCATTTTGGCAAAACCTGCAACGAATCGTGGTTCATGAATTCCTTAAAGTCAATGTCTTTGTGTCCGTCCGGTTCTTCGTCGGTGAACAAACGATCGTACAACCGGACTTCGGCTTCCACGTTTTCGGTGGCCGAAACCCAGTGAATGGTCGATTTTACTTTGCGTCCATCGGGCGAATTACCTCCGCGAGAAGCAGGATCGTAGGTGCAATGTATTTCAGTGATTTCGCTGTTGGCATCTTTCACCACACCGGTGCAGGTAATAAAATACGCGTATCGCAAGCGCACTTCGGTTCCGGGCGACAAACGGTAGAATTTCTTTGGTGGTTCTTCCATAAAGTCTTCACGCTCGATGTAAAGTTCACGGGTAAACGGAACCAGCCGGGTTCCCATCGAAGCATCTTCAGGATTATTGACGGCTTCCATCTGGTCAACCACTCCTTCAGGACAATTGGTAATTACCACTTTCAGCGGATTCAGCACTCCCATGACACGTTGCGCACGTTTGTTCAGGTCTTCGCGAACAGAATGTTCCAAAAGGGCAACATCGGTAATTCCGTCGGTTTTGGTAACGCCAATGCGTTCGGCGAAATTCCGGAGTGATTCGGGTGTATAACCACGGCGGCGCAATCCACAAATGGTGGGCATGCGCGGGTCGTCCCAACCGGTAACATGATTGTCTTTTACCAGTTCGAGCAATTTTCGCTTGCTCATTACGGTATAGTTGAGGTTCAGCCGCGAGAACTCGATTTGTCGTGGACGGTAATCCGAATCTTTCAACTGATCGACAAACCAATCGTACAGCGGGCGGTGAACTTCGAATTCGAGGGTACAAATTGAATGGGTAATTCCTTCCCAGTAATCGCATTGTCCGTGAGCAAAATCGTACATCGGGTAAATGCACCATTTGTCGCCGGTGCGGTGATGCGGTGTTTTCATCACACGGTAAATAATCGGATCGCGCATGTGCATGTTGGGCGAAGTCATGTCAATTTTGGCACGCAAAACCCGAATGCCTTCGTCGAATTCTCCGGCTTTCATACGCAAAAACAAGTCGAGGTTTTCTTCAACAGAGCGATTCCTGAAAGGGCTTTCGGTACCCGGACGGGTTGGTGTTCCTTTTTGGGTGCTGATGGTTTCAGCATCCTGATCGTCGATGTACGCTTTTCCTTCCTGAATAAGCTTTACTGCAAATTCAAAAAGCCGGTCGAAATAATCGGAGGCGTAAAGTTCGCTGTTGTTCCAGTTAAATCCCAGCCATTGAACATCTTCCTTGATGGAATCCACGTATTCGGTTTCTTCTTTCGAAGGGTTGGTATCGTCGAAGCGCAAATTGGTTAAACCGTTGTATTTCTGAGCGGTTCCAAAATTCAGGCAAATTGATTTGGCATGACCAATGTGCAGATACCCGTTGGGTTCCGGGGGAAACCGGGTATGCACACGACCATTGTTTTTACCTGCGCTAATCTCTTCTTCAACAATCTGGTGAATAAAATTATTTGATTTCACCGCATTGTCATTCTCAACTACATGTTCGCTCATTTGATTTCAGTTTTTTCAATTGTGTTACCGACAAAAGTATAAAATGATTTCATCTGTCAGATAATAAGCCTTTTTAAAATTGAATTCCGAAACAATAAAATTAATTTTGCAGGCGAAGACGGGAGACGGAAGTCCGAAGAACTACAGAGGCTCAAGGGGGTTCAAAATTGTAAATAGTAAATAATTTAAATAGTAAATACATATGGTGATAGAAATTGAAGGAATGGAGTTTTATGCTTTTCACGGGCATTTTGAAGTAGAGAAAGTCGCCGGAAACAGGTTTTTGGTAAATCTGAAAATTGAAGCCGACCTCAGCAAAGCCGGACAAACTGACCGTTTGGAAGATACGCTTGATTATCAGAAAGCTTATCTGGCCGTAAAGGAAGAGATGTCTGTTCCGTCGGATTTGCTCGAACATGTTTGCCAGCGCATTATAACACGGATTAAATCTGAATTTCCGGAAGTTCAAAAAGTTACCGTAAAAGTCTCGAAAATGAACCCTCCAATGGGTGGGCAGATTGAAAAGGTAAGCGTGAGTCTTGAAGGGTAAATAAGTTTGTTATCCGAAGTCCGAAGGTTCCCGTCAGTTCTTTTCGTCGCCACGTCGCTACGTCGCCACGTCGCCATCTCGCCACGTCGCCCCCTCGCTACGTCGCCCGTCTCCCTTCTTCCGTCTCCGTTCTCCTGACTTCCGTCTTCGGTCTTCCATCTTTCCCTGCCTTTCTTTCCATTCGCCGATTTTAAACTTTTGCCCACCGATCAGCGGTATTTTCAGGAGCTACTGAATTTTACTTTTACTTCAGATTTAAAAATTCAGGCAATGGAAAAACATTGTGAACACAGAAGCAATTCAAGCTAAATTATTCTGAATGATCAGAGAATCCGGACTTAACCGATAAGAACAGTCGTTTTACCGATCTGTGAATAGCGGGCAATTGATAGTAACTACATTTGTAACAAAAAAAACGTTTAGACATGGAACGAGGAAGTAGCAATAAACGATTTTATTTTGGCATCATCCTGATAGTGGTTGGATGCATCATGATTCTTGAAAAATTAAACCTGATTCCTGAATCGGTTTCCGATTTGCTTATTTCGTGGCAAATGCTGCTGGTCGGGATTGGTGTTTTATCGCTAATTGGCGGAAACCGAACCGGTGGGACAATCTTAATTGTGATTGGTGGATTTTTTATGATCCCCGAACTGATTACGGTTCCGCATGAAATCAGGAAAATATACTGGCCTTTGATATTGGTGGCCATTGGAGTTGCCTTGCTGTTACGACACCGCGACAGTAACCGGAACTTAAAAGAAAGCGATCCGGCATTGAACGTACCGAACGACAATTCAGCCAACAATTTCGACGATTTTGTCATCTTCGGCGGGCGTGAAATATTTATCAATTCGCAGTCACTGACTGGCGGGAAGGCCACCTCAATATTTGGAGGTATGGAATACGATTTACGCAAGGCGGCCATGGTTCCCGGTGGCGCAGTAATCGATTGTGTGAGTGTTTTCGGTGGCTGCGGATTTAAAATTCCGATGGACTGGAATGTGCGCAACGAAGTAACCACTATTTTTGGCGCCTTTACCGACAAGCGCGGCGATACCTTTAACGAACGTTATTACGATCCGTCTAAAACCATTGTGATAAAAGGTGTTTCTATTTTCGGAGGCATTGAAGTGAAACATTTTTAATTTAAGCATGAAGCACCCACTAACAAATAACTACAAGCTTTTACTCTATTATGTTTTGTTTTGGGGGGTGATATCTGCCATAAACATTATTCTTCAGGTATTGTGGTACAATGTACCTTTGACTTATTCGCTGCTGGATACCGGTACCAATTACGTTTTATATCCCTTATTGGGATCGAGTATCTGGTACAGCATCCGATACAACAGTCTCGAAGAAGTTTCGGTCGGGCGGCTGCTGTTGTTCCATTTAATTGCAGCTTCCATTCTGTGCGCCATCTGGATTTACATCAGTTTTGCCATTTTCAGGCCATTTATTACTGAAGAAAATAGTTTCCTGGAAATTGGACTTCCATCGAAAATATTCGCGGGTTATCTGATGTACGCCATTTACCTCATATTTTTCTATGCCGTTAATTATTACCAGAGCCTGAAGGAAAAAATTAAGAAAGAAGTCGAGTACAAAACCTTGCTGCGCGAAGCCGAATTACAGGCGCTGAAATCGCAGATCAACCCGCATTTCCTGTTCAACAGCCTGAATTCCATTTCATCGCTTACGGTAAGTAATCCTGAAAAGGCACAGGAAATGGTGATCAACCTTTCCACTTTTATGCGGTATTCGCTGATGCACAACGAAAAGGAAATGGTGCCGTTTTCAAGAGAGCTAGAAAATATAAAACTTTACCTGAGCATCGAAAAGGTGCGCTTCGGTAAAAAACTAAATGCTGAATTTGAAATCGATTCGCATTGTCTGGAAGCTGAAATTCCCAACATGATTTTGCAACCTTTGTTCGAGAATGCCATAAAATACGGAGTTTACGAAACCACCGAACAGGTCACCATCAATACCTCCTGTGTTTGCGAGGGCAACCTGTTGAAAATTAGGATCGTGAACGATTATGATGCCGATACGATTAAACGTAGAGGCGAAGGTATTGGTCTGAGAAATATCCGGCAGCGGATGCAGATTATTTACAATCAACCCGATCTGATCAAAATTACCGATCACAAAACTAAATTTGAAGTACAATTAATCATACCACAAAAACAAGCAGTGTCATGAGCGCAAAATTACAAACCCTTATTATTGAAGACGAAGAACTGGCCCGCAACCTGTTACGCTCTTATTTAAAAGACCAGCCCGACATTGAAATTATAGGCGAATGTGAAAATGGTTTCGACGGAGTAAAAGCCATCAACGAGAAAAAGCCCGACCTGGTTTTTCTCGACATTCAGATGCCAAAAATCACCGGTTTCGAAATGATTGAACTGCTCGATCACAAACCACAGATTATTTTTACCACTGCCTACGACCAATATGCGCTGAAGGCTTTCGAACTTAACGCGGTGGATTACCTGCTGAAACCGTTTTCGAAAGAGCGTATGCAGAAGGCCATCGAAAAGGTGGTTCACCATATTCAGCACAACGAAAGTAATATTGAAAAACTGGAAGAATTGACCAACTTCCGTCCCGGTGAAGAATACATCGACCGGGTGGTGGTGAAAGACCGGCACAAAATACACATCATCACCGTCGATAAAATCCGGTACATCGAATCGCTCGACGATTATGTGATGATTTACACCCACGATGGCCGCCACATGAAACAGAAAACAATGAAGTATTTCGAAACTTATCTCGATCCGAAAAACTTCATCCGCATTCACCGTTCGTTTATCGTTCAGGTTGACAACATCGCCGAAATTCAGCAGTACGAAAAAGAATCGTACGTGGTGATCCTGAAAGACACGAACAAAACAAAGCTAAAGGTCAGCAAAACAGGGTATAAAAGAATCAAGGAAATACTGCATTTTTAAAACGATATTACGATACAGGAAAATGGCAAAAGCGAAAGAGGCTCCGGAAACGAAGCCTCTTTCGTTGTTTTATGACGATATATCTACCTGTTGTAATTTGCAACTGTTTCAATAACGGTTGATTCAGCCTTATTCCTTGTTGTTTTGACAACTCAATAAGCTGGAGGATATTTGCGAGCTCTTCGGCTGTAATTACGGCAAAGTTGGTAGTTGAATGGTTACCGTTATGACAATTTTATTGAGGTATCCTAACGCCAGAAAAGTGGAAATCGGCAAAAACGGACTTAAAAAATTATTTTCACTTACCTGTTCAACAGAATTCAATTTAAAGAAGGATGGGTTTAAACATGTGTACTAACACATTAGGAGCTTGAAATGCCAGCAATAAATGGAGTAAATAAATATTTATGATTATTTAATGTTACAAAACATAAAACGGGGGGGGTACCTTTCCCCTTTTTTGGGAATTAATAAATAGAGGGTATCCATTTCCGAATGTTTTCTTATTCAAAACAAACCCCGCCCTGCGGACGAGGCAGAACGGGGCAATTAATACAAATAATTCATTATTAACAGGGAGCTTGTACTCCCAAAAAACAACTAAAAGTATGAAAAAATTAGTTTCTATTTTCGTGTTGGGCTTTATTGTCCTTTCGTTTGGCGCATTCGCACAGTTAAATATTAATTCCAGCGGAAATGTCGAAATTGACACCAACGGTGCAGCGAGCAGGTTTAGTATTGGGGGTGTAGGTTTTAGCAATAGTAAAGCCTACATTTTTAACTCAAATACCAGTTCAAGTCAAAAAGGACTGGAAGTTAGTCAGGCGCTTACTTCCTCGGATTGGTCTTATGCAACAATCAGTTCTGTAGTTTCCGGTAGTTCAAGCGCCAAAGTCGTCGGAGTCCGGGGGAGCGGCTATAAATCAGCAGCTTATTCCACGGGTATGTCATTTGGGGTTTACGGCGTAGCTGGAAATGCTCAAAGTGGATACAATTATGGAGTTTTCGGGCAGATATTAGGCACCAACAATGGTGCAGCCATTTTCGGGTCGACCCCCGGTAAATATGAAACTCCTGTGAATGGTATTTATGCCGGTTATTTCAGGGGGAACGTTTATGTTGAAAATAATTTAGGAGTAGGATTGACAAATCCAGGCTATAAGCTGGAGGTTAACGGTGATATAAATGCCATGGGTTATGTAAGAAGCAATGGAGTGATCCTGACATCAGATAGTAGGAAGAAAACGGATATTCAGGTTCTGAAAAATGGTAATTTGTCCAAATTAAATTCGCTGAAAGTCGTAACCTTTAAATATAAACAGCCTGATTTAAATGCTGAAAAACTTGACCTCCGCATGCAACAAGATACAGGTAAGGTTGAATCCTCAGTGTCGTCTGCCATCCAGAATCCTGAATTGTACCAGCAAATGCAAATAGGACTTCTTGCCCAGGATCTTCAGAAAGTTTACCCGGATTTGGTGATCGCGGATAAAGAAGGGGTATTAGGGATAAATTATACCGGGCTCGTGGCAGTTCTGGTGGCCGCGGTCAAGGAACAGCAGACTGAAATAGATGCCCTGAAACTGCAGATCGGTAAATAAGGTAGCTATGAGAACTTTCCTTACAGCAATGTTCCTGCTGGTGGCAGGGATGTTGACATCTGTGGTATGCCCGGCGCAGACAACCTATAAATTTACATACGATGCCAGTGGAAACCGGCTAACCCGTGCAGTGATCCTTCTCAAAAGCGCTACCATTCCTGTTGATACGCTTCAGGCAAAACAAGTTGAAAAACCACTGGATGACCAGATCGGCCTGCAAAAAACCCGGATTTATCCGAACCCGACAAAAGGATTACTCAGGATTGACCTTCCGGCATTAACCGAACAGGAAGCAACAATCAGTTTACATGATACGAACGGAAGACTAATTATTCAACAACCTGCCATCGAATTAAATAACGAATTAAACCTCACAGTCTACCCTTCAGGAGTATATATAATGATCATTCAGATTGGTCAAAATGACCGAAAAGAATGGAAGATAATTAAACAATAGAATTTGTTAATTATCACAAATAAATACTATTCGTTATGGCATTTTATGCACACTTAAAAAGTGATGATGAAAATAAAATTAAAACACTATGAGAAACATATTTAAATACTTTCTTTTATCCTTTTTGTTTAGCAGTTGGTCGGGTTTTGTATGGGCACAAACGGCACCTCTGCATAGTTACACGCTTACAACAAACGAAACCGGAGCAACAAAAAATTATGTTGCCCGCGATTATATATCCTTGAACCCCGGATTTGCATACAACGCAATTGGTGGAAATAGTTTTAGTGCTAGGATTGACCCTTTTACAATTAATGCAACTCCTTTCTCCAATCAGATTAATTCAACGCCAGACATTTTTGGCAATAGTTATGTTGTGGGAGCAATTGATGGCTCAGCATCTGTTTCTCCATCAGGTGCGGCAGCTTACGAAATCCCTATTAAAGTAGCACCTGGAACCGGAGGAATGACTCCACAACTATCAATAGAATATAGTAGCCAGGGATCAGATGGATTACTTGGTGTAGGTTTCTCTATAAGTGGACTTTCAGCCATTTCAAGATCACCAAACAGTATAAAAGATGGAGTAATTAGCCCAGTCAACCTGGATGGTAATGATAAATTTTCATTGGATGGCAATCGGCTAATATCTGTTTCTGGAAGTTATGGTGCAAATAATACAGAATACCGAACCGAGAATAATTCGTTTTCAAAGATAATATCTTATACTACAACCAGTACCAGACCCGAATCATTTGTCGTGTATACAAAATCGGGACTGATTTATGAGTATGGAAAAACAACTGATTCGAAATTCAAAGGGCAAAATAGCGAACATGTAATTTATTGGTTATTAAATAGAGTGAGTGATACAAAGGGTAATTATTATACAATTTCATATATTCAGGATCGTGCCAATGGTGCATACAAACCTGATAGAATTGATTATACAGGAAATGCAACTTCCAGCCCTGTTTTAACAACCTATTGCTCTATTCGATTTATTTACGATAGTAGAACGGTTACAAACACTACGTATATTAAAGGAAATAAATCATGTGTTTCAAGTTTACTTTCAAAGATTCAGGTATATTATCAGGAGAATGTGGTAAAAAGTTATATACTTAACTATAATACACCTAATTACGGGAAGTACTTACTAGCAAAAGTCACCGAAAGTTCAGCAAATGGAGATAAAGTAGCTCCGGTTACTTTTGATTGGTTTTTAAATAATAATTATAAACCATATGAGTGGGCAAATGACCAGAGTTATTACCCCCAGCAATTTGTTAAATACAATAATGAAATTTATCTTGGAGACTTTAACGGAGATGGGAAAACAGACTTTGTAGCAACTCCCATATCAGGAACTTATGCTAATAAATGGGGTCTCTTTTTAGCGAATGAATTAGGTTCGCAATGCACCTATGTGAATAGTGAAGCCGTAATGGATGGGTTTAAAAAAATAATCACAGGAGACTTTAATGGGGATGGGAAAACTGATATCATTCAATGCCGACAAGTCAGTGGTAACTCCAATATAAATTATTTTGTATATTACTCTACAGGCTCCGGATTTACATATGGTGGTCCGGCTTTCTTCACAGACACACGTACTTCCGAATTAATTGTAGGGGATTTTAATGGGGATGGGATTTCCGATGTAGTCGCATATTACCCGGGAGCAAAAGATTATCGGACTTTTACTTCATCCTATTCGAATGGGGTGGTTACACCTTTAGTCGAAAAATCAGTGCGCAATATAAGTACGAATTGGGATCGGGTTGAAACAGGTGATTTTAACGGTGACGGACTGACTGATATAATAAATTTGAATGATAGCGGGAATGAGATGTTGAAAAGTGATGGATATGGGACAGTATCAATCACAACAACAAGTACATGGCCCAAAAAGGGCCACATCATTAACTTTGGAGACTTCAACGGAGATGGAAAAACGGATATGCTTGTTACAGGCTTTAATGATACTACTTGGGGGGACTGGATCATGGATTTCTCTACCGGTATTGGATTCGATGAAATACGAATTACCAAACGGTTTGAATCATACACTAAGCAAATCTTTGTAGGTGATTTAAACGGAGATGGAAAAGATGATTTTTATGCAGTAGACAAAACAGGCACCGGATCGCTGGTAAAGATGCAATTGTATATTGCTGATGGCTCAACTTCGTGTTTTTCATATCAAGATGGGAATTATGTATATCCACTCGATACCTGGAAATTTTACAGTGGAGATTTTAATGGCGATGGAAGAATTGATTATCTCGATCGGGCTAAGAATTCAAATGGATTTACCGGTTACCAGCTTCAGAATTCTATTACTGACAGGGATAAATTAATGAAAAGTGCAACAGACAGCTATGGAAATACGACTAGTTTTACGTACAAACCTCTGACAAATAAAGCTATATATACTCCTTCTACTGATGGCGTGTATCCTGTTTCCGACTTCACAGGTGCAATGCCTGTTGTGGATAAAATGACTCAACCTGATGGCGCGGGTGGAACACAATCGACTTCTTATAAATATGCCGGAGCAAAACTTCACAAACAAGGGAATGGGTTTTTAGGTTTTTCTAAATTTACAAGCACTGATGATCAGACTGGCCTTTCTTCCATTTCAATCTATGACTTCGATCCGACAAAATATGTTATGGGATTAAAAAGAACTGAAACCAGAATAACCAAGGATAGTTATAACAACCAGTTATTATCTGAAGTTGATTATGAGAATACGTATAAGCAATATGGCACCTATTCTCCAATCTATACGTACCTACCAACTTCTACAACAGAGAAAAAGTATGAACTTGGCTCAGCCACTTTCTACAGTACAACCACCTCTTCATATACTTACGATGATTATGGGAATGTGCTTACAACAAGTCAAAGCTTTGGGCCTGAGGCAATCATCTCTAGCGTAAACGTTTATACCAACAATACTTCAAATTGGTTCTTGGGTAGGTTAACTTCAGCTACTGTTACGAAGCATGTAACAGATCAAAATGATATTGTTCGTAAATCAACTTTCGAGTATAATCCAACCAGCGGTCTGTTGGTAAAAGAAACGGTGGAACCGGATAATGCTCTTTTGGGGTTCTATAAAACCTATGAACATGATGACTTTGGCAATATACTGAAAAGTACAACTTTTGCTAATGGAAAAAGTCGTAGTCAGCGATCGGTATATGATGATAAAGGGCGATTTGAGGTGGAAAATTATGATGCTATGGGAAACAAAGTTACTAAAGTAATTGATCCTATTTATTGTACGGTAACTTCTGCCACCGATCCTAATTTACTTACGGCTACTACCGTTTATGATTTATTTGGGCGCGAAAAGTCAAGTAAAGGGCCCGATGGTTCGATGAGCGTGGTTGCATATCGTTGGAGCAATGGCGATGAAAACACACCACCCAATGCTGTTTGGTTTAAATATGCCGAAGTGTCAGGTAAACCGGGAGCAACTGCCTATTACGATAAATTTGGTCGGGTAATTCGTAAAGCAGTAGTTGGATTTGATGGACAAATGATTTTTGTTGACACAGAATATAATGCATTGGGGCAGGTAGCACGCGAGAGCGATCCTTACTTTAAAGGAGAATCGAGTCAATGGACAGGGTTTGCGTATGATTTGCTTGGTCGGTTAAAACAAAAAACACTGCCCGATTTGTCCACAATTAAAATAACCTACAATGGACTTACCACTATTACGGAGAACCCATTAAGTCAGACAGATACCAAGCAAATCAATCAGCAGGGGCATTTGGTTGCCAGTACCAATTATGACGGAAAGTCAATTACCTATGTGTACAATAGTGCCGGAAATATGACTGAAATGCACGATTCGAAAAATAATGCGCTGAAAATGGAGTACGACATCTTGGGCAATCGCACTAAATTAGACGATCCGGAACTTGGTATTATTACATCGGGTTATAATGCATTCGGAGAATTAACATCCGAAACCGATGCGAAAAATAATTTGTTTACGATGGAGTACGATGACTTGGGGCGAATGAAAAAACGAGTGGAGGCAGAAGGTTCTAACGATTGGATATATGATACCGGCACTTGCGGCATTGGACGGTTAGCTTCCGTAACTGGTCCCGGAGGATATGCACAAGCTACCGAATACGATAAATTTGGAAGGGTGGTAAAGGTGATAGAAACAATTGCCGGGACAACCTATACTACTTCAACCGACTACGATAGTTATAGCAGGGTAATCAGAACATATTATCCAACGGTAAATGATGACGGACCAGTTGTTCGCAACGAATACAATACGAATGGATATTTATCAAAAGTATTAGAGAATCAAACCGGGAAAGTCTATTGGACGGCAGGTGCCATAAACGCCAGGGGACAAATGACCCAAAGCCTTTATGGCAATGGAATGCAGACTACCAATACTTACGATCTTATATCAGGGTCACTTAAACATATCAAAACCGAGAAAGGCACAACCAAAGTACAGGATTGGGAGTATGGCTTCGATGCATTGGGCAACCTGACCACACGAACGGATGTTAAACGGTCAATGTCGGAAACATTTGAATACGACAATCTTAATCGACTGAAATTCGTCAGGAAAGACAATGTTCAAACGTTGGCTATGACCTACGATGAGTTGGGAAATATCCTTACCAAAACGGATGTAGGCCAATATGGTTACGACAAGCCGGGATGTCCGCATTCGGTAACGGGTATTAATCCATATGCCGGTAGTATTTTGAAGACAATAACTCAAAATATTTCCTACACATCGTTCGATAAGGTAAGGACCATTAGTCAAGGAACCGATAGCCTCACTCTGAGCTATGGTTCATCTTATCAACGCATTTATGGCGATAGTTACCAGAACAAAGCGCTAAAAAAACGCCGTGTTTACGTCAACAGCCTTTACGAGCAAGAGAAGGACTTTACTACGGGCAATATCCGTGAAACATTTTATATCTTTGGTGGCGATGGCTTGGTTGCAATCCGGGTAAAAGATAATTTGGGTGACAAAGTAAGTTACGTTCACAAAGACCATCTGGGTTCGATTCAATGTTTAACTGATGATGCCGGAGCGCTGGCACAAGAAATGAGTTACGATGCCTGGGGGAACCGAAGAAATGCAGATACCTGGCAGGTTTACACCACACCTCAATCGGGTCTAATTACCGATCGTGGTTTTACCGGCCACGAACATATGGACTTATTCGATTTGGTAAATATGAACGGGAGGGTGTTCGACCCTGTAATAGGGCGCTTCCTGAGCGCTGACCCTCTGATACAAAACCCGGAGAACCTTCAGAGTCTGAATCGTTACAGCTATTGCCTGAACAATCCACTTTCCATGACCGATCCAAGTGGCTATACATGGTTAAGCAATAATTGGAGAAGTTTGGCAGGCGCTGCGATAGGAATCACTGCTACTATAATTACCGCAGGATTGTTAGCGCCCGCCGGATTGGCTACCCTGACAGCGTGGGGAGCAACAGCTGCAGGGGCTGTCGGAGGCTTTGCGGGAGGCTTTTCTGGTACGTTGCTGAATGGAGGAGATATAGGGCAAGCTTTTAAGGCTGGAGTAGTTGGCGGAGTAGTTGGCGGAGCAAGTGGATTTTTGGCATTTGCGGCAGGTAGTATTACAGGAAATAGCATAAATGCAATTTTAGAACGAATGGGGCGTCATGCATTTGTAAATGCCTGGATGTCTGGAATTCAGGGACAAAATATGTTGTCAGGAGCACTTACCGGAGCTGCATCTTCTCTTGGCGGAGCCGGGTTGACATCGTTGAAAATTGAAAACGTAGGATTGTTAACCGTTGGTAATGCGGTTATTGGTGGTACAGTCTCAGTAATAGGCGGTGGTAAGTTTGCGAATGGAGCAGTTACTGGAGCCTTTACTATGTTGTTTAATGAATTGGCGCATAAATATGACATCAAACAACAGAATAAATTATTGACTCAAAAAATTGGGCAAGCAGCATTAGCGGAACGCAATAGGTGTCTTAAGAATCAAAGTCAAATGGCGCTCCAATATCCAGAAATGGAACCAGAAATACAGTATGATATCACAGTCCTTGGAACAAGTGGATGGATAAGTAATGCTCCTATTGTTTTGGGAGATAAAACAGTAACAGCCGATATTATGTATGCACCATCTAAAAATAATATGGTAAGAACGATTGCCTGGCCTCGCAATCAACCAACAAAAGCAATGGGTACTGATCTTGTTGGTTATTTATTCTATTTTCATAATTCTACATCTCATAATGTCGTTACGATGATTTTTACAGATCAATATAATTATAACACTTTCAAAAATTATATTTTAGGACATTAGTATGAAAAAAATATATTGGTATTTCGCTATTATTGGAGTAATTGTCAGTATGGCATATTATGCTGGCCGTCAGTATCTTAAATTTCAATACATTACTTCGCCAAGTGTTGTAAAAGAAATGGGAGATTGGTGGTTACATCTCGACAGGTATTATAATAACCATTTTATGATACCCACTGCTGAAGAATTTTTCAATTACGGCCAAAAGGATTCTTTTGTACAAGATAACTTTCCTGAAATAATTCCTCAAGATCTTAATAAAAAGGATTTTGTAATTACTTCTGATTCCTCCTATATAATTGTCTGGTTATTTTCTGAATTACGTAAAGGACAGGATACACTTTTATTTTCTAAAATGAATTTCATGGATTTTTTATTTAGGAAAAGTGTTTTAATAACATCAGCTCCTATTTCTGATATTTGTGGCTCACAAAACTTTGTAATTTTGCATAACAAACAAAAGGTCAGGAATCAACAATTGGAAAAAGAACTTTGGAAAATAATATATGATATTTCAATAAAAAATAATGATGAATCAAAATTAATGACTTCAAGTTCTTGCTTTCATGTTTATTTTGAAAATAGAAAAATGCGATTAGAAGTATCATCTTCCGATGATGAATCTTTATTGGATGATTCTTATCTCAAAATGGTAAGTTCAAAGCTTCAATTTTTAGAAAAGGATTATTCTGATTTTGAAATATATTTAAGATTGGAAAAATGATTTCAACTCTCACTTTTAGTTTTAGCAAAAAATAGAGTGTAGGTTTCAGAGTCTGTAATGTCAAATTAAAAGAAGCCGCCGATTGTGGCTTCTTTTAATCTCTTCTAACATAGCTCGATAAGTTCTTTGAAAAATTAAATCAATTACTATGTATAAATTAATTGCGGTAACAGTATTTTGTATTTTGTGTATAATTGGTTGTACATCTAAAGATGAACATAAACCGGGAATTGGTACCCCCCAATTATCGAAGGATGACAAAATAATATATTTTCAATATCATGAAGGTTGGAATTCTTCAATTTGTAGAATGGGTATCAATGATTCTTTATTGGAACAGATTGTTCCGTGTACCAATGAATTTTCATTTTACTTGCCTAGATTGAGTGATGATGGTGAAAAAATTGTTTTTATTGGTAAAAATTTTGACTCCAATATAGATAAAGTGTTTATTGCTAACGCTGATGGTTCATCGGTTCAAGGTTTGTTTACTTCAAAACGTATTTATGAGGCTTTTCTGTCTAAAAATAGAAACGAAATTATTTATAATATGGCTGATACGGTCGCAAATTATTCATCTATTGCACGTAAATCAGCACATGGCTATGACATTTTTTCTTTTGACATGGAGAATAAAATAACGCAGAAACTGACAAATTTTAATTCCTATGAAATTAATGGTGTTTCGAATTACAAGAATGATAGTTTGTTATATAACGATAAAGATATTGACGGAATATGCGCTATTGCAAGAAACAACCCATCGATGCCAGAAGTGATCATTAAGAATGAGAATCCGGGCGATATGAATTATATGTATTACTACCCAAAATTCGTTGAAAAATATAACGTGATTGTGTTTCAAAACTCCTATCAATTATATCAGTTAAAGGCGGATTATCAGATAAAACTAATATATCAATCAGATAAGATGATCGAAAGTTTTTGTGTATTCAATACATTACCTCGAATTCTTTTTACACTTAAAGGTGAATTTTGCTTTTATTCAATAAATTTTGATGGAACTGATTTACAAAGGAAAGAAGTTAAACTAAATAAATGATTCTTAGTTCAATAAAAGCAAATAAAACTAAAATCATCTTCCTTCGGGGAGATGGTTTTTTAACCATTTGTACAATTCTGTGGATAATGAATCCAGACAGAAGGGCTTGTTGAAATTGTATTGGTGCAGGCAGTGCAGAAGATTACATATCGGCATTTAAGAGGTAGTATTTCAGGAAGTGGCATCAATGCTATTTTAGAACGAATGGGGCGTCATGCATTCGTAAATGCCTGGATGTCCGGCATTCAGGGACAAAATATGTTTTCAGGTATGCTTACCGGAGCTGCATCTTCTCTTGGTGGAGCTGGGCTGACATCGTTGAAAATTGAAAACGTAGGATTGTTAACCGCTGGTAATGCTGTTATTGGAGGTACGGTCTCAGTAATAGGCGGAGGTAAATTTGCGAATGGAGCTGTTACTGGAGCCTTTACAATGCTGTTTAATCATTTGGCACATGATAATAATCAAAATGGAGGTTCATCAGGAGATTTGAAGAAAGAATCCTCAGAGTCAGCTAACTCAAGTGGGGATGGATATGGTGACACGTTCAAAGAGCGTTTGACTAATTTTGAATTATGGAAACAGGCTTTATTTGGGGGTATTGATGATCCAAATGTTATTCAAATAAGTATGGCAGATAATCCAATTTCTTTAGTTATGCCATTTGGGCAATTGTCAAAAGTCTCCTTGGGTTATAAAACACTTGGAGGAGCGTCAAAAATGACTATGGTTACTACAGCTTTTTTTAAAGAGATAGGTGTCAGTGGGTCCTTGGGGGGCCGCTGGTTTACTCCACTTGGACCTGCAAGTAATTGGGAAACACTTTTGGGAAGGTGGACACCATTTATTATGGAATCAGGATTGATTTATAACTATACAAAAAAAGGAACCAAATGAAAAACAACGCATTAGAATCTTATTTTTATAACGAACTATATGATTTTTTTTTAAAGGAAATAGGATTTACAATAAATGAAAGTACCGTTTTTTTTAAAGACCTTAAATTAATTGGTGACGACGGAGATGATTTAATCCTTAGGTTTAGTGAAACATTTGAAATTGATATGACAGGATTTAAGTTCGATGATTATTTTATTCAAGAATATAATGTTCCTTTCCTTTATTTGTATGATAGATGGTTTAGAAAAGAAAAAATAAAAAGAAAGGAGTTCAATATAAAGCATCTTGAGAAAATTATAAAGGAGAAAAAATGGATTGACACATAGAAGTTCATAATAAAAGAAAAGCCTTCTATGTCAGCCCCTCGTTTATAACTTTTATAACGAGGGGTGGCTCATTTTAACTTGTTATAATTTTAATGATTTGGTTCTTTGAAAAAATATTTAAGTAGTTAGGCCTAATTACTGATCGTGGTTTTACCGGACATGAACATATGGATTTGTTCGATTTGGTAAATATGAACGGGAGGGTGTACGACCCAGTGATAGGGCGCTTCCTAAGCGCTGACCCTCTGATACAAAACCCGGAGAACCTTCAGAGCCTGAATCGTTACAGCTATTGCCTGAACAATCCACTTTCAATGACCGATCCGAGTGGCTATTCGTGGCTAAGCAATAATTGGAGAAGTTTGGTCGGCGCTGCGATAGGGATTGCTGCTACTATAGTTACCGCTGGTCTTTTGGCTCCAGGAGGTTTTGCAGCTCTGTCAACTTTAGGTATTTGGGGAGCTACTGGTGCTGGGGCTGTGGGAGGCTTTGCAGGTGGCTTCTCGGGTACGTTGCTGAATGGAGGAGATATAGGGCAAGCTTTTAAGGCAGGTGTTGTAGGTGGAGTAGTAGGCGGAGCAAGTGGATTTTTGGCATTTGCGGCAGGTAGTATTTCAGGAAATAGCATAAATGC
>JAUYMU010000023.1 GCA_030698405.1 Bacteroidota bacterium | reverse complement strand
AATAAGCTGTTTCGCTGATTAGAGCATTATCCTTTGCCGTCACATTCATGTGACGGACAGGAATCTCCACCACCAAGTCCAGAGTGCCATAGGTACGAAACATTTCGATTTCAAAATTCACCATCGCCTTCAACTGTTTCCCTGCATTCCCCAGTTATTCATTTATGGGTTGCATTTTTTAATACTGTGGGACTACTAAGGTTTTTTCTTTAAAATAAGGTTTTTTAAAACATTGTATTAGGGTTTTTGATAATTCCTCTTCGGATTTAACTCGCTGTTTTTGAATGTTTCCAGTCCTTCTTTTTTTCGGATAATATGTGTTTTGCCGTCGTTGTCGATCAAAACCACGTTTGGCCGGTAGGTAATAAACTGCATCGATTGTGTGATGTTGTAAGCGCCAACCCGTTCGATCACCAATTGTTCGCCAGTTTTTACCTGTGGAAAAACAATGGCATCGCGGACGACATCGATATTCATACACAATGGACCGTAAATGGTTGATTCCTCAGCATTTCCCAATTCCCGTGTTGGATAAACCCCCAAATTATACCAGAACGAGGTGAATAACAGATTGACACCTGCATCGATAACCATCGAACGCCTTCCGCTGTTCAACCGTTTGTTTGCAATAACCGTGGTGAGCAAATAGCCAGCATCGTCAATTAAAGCGCGTCCGGTTTCAAGAAACAGTACCGGCAAGTTTTCGTGAGGGATTTCAGAAGAAATCAATGCGTTTGAAATGGCTTCGGCATATTCGTCGAACGACGGACAGGTTTCGTTGCCTGGCATGTACGCGCCTTTGAGCGTATTCTTTGAGGCAAAACCACCACCCATGTCGATGTATTTTAACCAGTGGTCGAATTTCCGGTGAATTGCCATGTAAAGGTTGGCTAGTTTGGCCGCAGCAATGGCATAGGCAGACTGTACCATAATGTAGGTTCCAATGTGGGTATGCAAACCGATCATTTCGAGGCTTTCGGCCAGCATAATGCGGTTGATGGCATTCCAGGCATCGCCGTTTTCGTAATTAAAACCAAATCGGTCCCAGATCGGATAAATCCCCGCATCCATGTTTACACGAATGGCCACCCTGGCTTTCATCTTTAATTCGCGACTGGTTTCAATCAGCAAATAGAGCTCGTCGAAATGGTCGACGTGGATGCAGGCATTGTTTTCGATGGCCAAAGTTAAATCAGCTTTCGATTTGTCTGGCCCGTTAAACAAAATTTGCGAACCGTGTACGCCATTCGAGAGCGCTTTTTCGAATTCGAAACCTGAAACTACTTCGGCCCACGAACCTTCGTCGTGATAAATGCTGCAAACGGCATCCAGATAATTGGTTTTGTACGACCATGCAAACTGAACTTTGGGGTAGCGGGTTTCGAAGGCCCGTTTTGCCTCGGCATGTACTTCACGCATGGTTTTTTCTGAAATAACAAATAGTGGCGATCCGTATTCTTCAATCAGCGAAGAAACTTTAATCCCATCAATGTCTGCTATTACTTTTTGTTTTACAGGTAATCCGAATTTACTGGGCATTCCTGCATTAATCTTACTGATTGTCGGTTTATCGTATTTTAGTTTTTCCATGATTGATCTATTTTTAAATTTCTCCGTTCATTGCTATTGTTTCAAATTTCTCCAGGTCAACAATAATGTCGTACGAGTAACGCACAAACATTTTTCCGAAAGCATACGATTCCATTGGCGCGACTTCCTGCCCCAAAGCCAGTTTTACCAAAGCTTCAGGAATGTTTTGCCCGGCGCCAACGGCGAGGTAAACCCATGCCGGAATACGCGGATTGATTTCGATGAGGTAATATTCGCCTTTTACAGTTTTTATCAGTTCGAGCTCCATTCCGCCTTTCCATTTGGTTTGACGGATAAGGTTCCGGGTAATTTCGAGCATTTTATCGTCCGACAATGTGATTCCGCCCCAGGCTTTCCCTTTGTCGGTGATGTATTGTTTCCGCATCGGAACGGCTGCAATGGTGTTTCCCTGCCCGTCGCCCAAAGCGATAACGTTGACTTCGGTGCCTTTCACAAATTCCTGAATAATTACCGGCAAGCCCCATTTCGACGAAATCTTGTTAAAAGCCTGTTTGACTTGCTCCGAGTTGTAAGCCATGTAAGCATCGTAGAACTTTCCCTTAACCATCACCGGATACTTAAATTTATCCTTGATCTCCGAAATCTGGTTCTGGCTGCCCAGGTTTAAACTCGCCGGGACACTGATGCCATATTTTTCGCCATACTCTGGAAGTTTGTCTTTGTCGCGTTCCTGAAACTGTTTGATCGTTGGTAAAAAAGTATGGATTCCGCTCCGTAAAAGACGTTCTTCATTTTTCATAAACGAAAACAGTTCAGCGTCGAAATTGGGGATCAACACATCAATTGGATCACGCCGGTGTATTTCCTCGATGCGATCTATCAATTCGTCGGATCCGGTTGATGGATAAGGAATCTGAAATATTTTATCGCACAAGCCCTCCATGTATATTCCCGGTTCGAGCGTTTCGTAAACCAGCCCTATAATCCGGATATCAAATTCTTCCGAGTCTTTTAGCGATCGGATTACCGGTACGCCCGGCCCGGGATTATCGGTATTATTCAGCCCGGTTACAGCTATTGTAATTTTTGTTTTTGACATGGTCGTTTGTTTATTTAAAATCGAGTGGATCTTCGGTGGTGGTAATCTGATGAAATTTGATCAACGCGCAAAACTCATAAAAGTCTTTTTCAAAGGTCAGATCATCCAATTCATATTTCTCAAGAAACATGTTTTTGATCGTGTCAAAATCTTGTCCCTGGGCAATCAGCTTGGTGAGTTCCAGCCCGGTTGGGTTTACGTTAAACGAATCGCCGGTCTTTGAATTGAAAACAAATCCGTTGTCGCTAATTCTTACTTCGTCTGTTATTTTCATTTTCTTGTTTTTTTGTATGAATCAAAAGTACTACAATCCACAAATGAAGTTGTTACACAATTTTGTAAATGATATACAAAATAAGGTAGAAAACACTCCTATTGAATATTTATGTGCATGAATGCCACGTTTACCATGAACTTCCCTTTTCCCTCGCACTGGTAACGATGGCATCTAACTCGGCCTGTGAAATAAACTGGGCGGAATAAGTGCCTCCCAAACTAATAATTTGTCCATAAAACGCACGCATGTGGTTTCTGCTTCCCATCGAAAGTAACTCATAAACGTATATGATGTCCTGATTATCTGATTTTGATATTGCCTCTTTCAAATCGAAAATATCCAGATCTTCAATGGTTGCACCAACTTTGTATGCATCAAGAACCGAAAGATTTCCTTGAGCCACCAACTGATTGTATAAACTCTGCAACTCAGGGTTAGAGAATACTCCAACTACATTACTGCCAACCGGGTCGGACAAATCATACTTGTTGATCAATGTCAAAACCGCATCGGTATGCTGCTGCTCGCTGGATGAAATATTTATAAAAACACTTACATTCCATTTTGCATACAAGGTGGTGTAAACATCTTTGGCCAATTTTTCTTCTTCCCTCATCCACTGAAGGCTGTTTAATTCATCCGCATTTAATGCTTCTACCGGGAACGCTTCAATCTGTGAAGTAACGCTGAGATTTGATGTTACTTCTTCATCTTTCTGGCAACTCGTAAAGGCCAGGCTCACTGCAATTGCTACTAATAATACTGTTGTTTTCATGACTCTTGTTTTAAATTGCTATTTTATGAAACAAAGATACCTGAAACAACAAAGGCGGTTATTACAGAATTTAGTAAATGATTTATAAAATACGGTATAAAGCCCTCATTTTATGTATTCAAGAACAAATTTTGTGATCTGACAAACTGATTGTTGGAAACTCACAGCTACAATGTTTTTTTTGCCACTTCCTTTTTGCGCCTGTTCATTAAAAAAATCAGGAAACATCCTGCCGCGAAAAGTATTAATTGCCCGAACCCCGGTTTTGTATCCTGTTCCAGGGCATTGATGTAAGGGAAGAATGTGAAGTATTTAACCGCCGCTTTTGATTTTCCATCCGCTTTCAGAAAGACTGCACTGCCAATTCTTCTGGTGAATCCGTTCACACTTTTACCATTGGGTAGTGTAAATGTGTAGCTAATATTATAAGTATATCTGCCGCGTTTAACTTCATTCCGTTCTCCACCTTCACGCCGGATATCGGTGATCACTGCCGTTCCTTTATCCCCGATAAAACCCAATGTAATTATAGTAAGCCCCCAGATGATAAAGGAAAAACCCAGCAATGTGATGAAAATAGTTGCCGGCAGTTTAGATGATTTATTATTTCTGATTTCGCTATTTATTGGCTGGCGTTTTAAGTAAATCTTTATACAATTTTTCGAAGGCTAAACGATCAGAATTAACATTACTTTCGCTGTTGGTACCATCTATTTTGAATTTTCGTTCCTTTAGCCAGATTTCTGCTGCCCGCTGAAAAACAGGGGTTTTGTTGTAAAATTCCTTAGCCTCCTGAATTTTAACTCCGGCCGCGTCTTTCATCGCCTGAATAGTACCTTCGTTATCTATGTCATCTTTCGTTCCCTTTTCTTCTATGTAGTTGTCTGATTTGCTCTTCAGAGTTGAAATGTTCACTGTGGCGGGAAATGTAGCGGGGCTAACAGGAGTTTTAAGCTTTGTCGCCTTATAAACGTGGAAAGCATTTAGATCAGTATCCCCATCCCTACCTTGAATTTTTTCACGAAATGAAAAACTGCCATTATTAAATCCGGAGATTATTTTAGTTGTTGGCACTTGTAGAAATCCAACCGAAACACTGAAAACATCCAGAGATAAAACACGGTATTCAGGTTTTGATGTCTCCCCTGCATCATACACTATAAAAAGCAGTGGTCTTTCTGTAACACCATCAATCCATTCAAATCTGGGTTGATCCCAGTAATCTTGCAAGTTGGAATGAGTTAATGTGCCAACCCATACCCCATCCAGATTTGAGCCTGAAACCGGTTGCTGAATTTTTGCTTCGGCAAAAACTGGCTTCTTATCTTCCTTGTTGTATCCCAAACGAATTAATTCCTGACGATATTTTTCCTTGCCATTGTCCGAGTACCATATTTGCGTTAGAGCAGCAATGGTCTGTGCAGAGATAATACCACCATCATCAACACCGGTAAATCCCAGGCGACTTTTGGTATCCTTCAGTATCATATCTTTGATTCGGAACAACCGTTCGATTCGAAAATCAAAATCGGTGGCATCTGTAAACCCAAACCGGTTGCGCGATAAAAGATTTGCTCTTTCGAATTCGCTGATAAGTTTGATGTTTTCAGCTTTTATCGTTTCAATTTTTGATTCCTGATTTTTCCTTTTCTCAAACTCCAGTCGCATATTTTCTTTGGCATCTCTCCGTATTTTATCTAAGACAACCGAATTCAATTCGCTGGTTTTCATTCCTTTTAAAGCTGCATAATTATCGATGACATCGCCGTAAATCTTTGGTTCAAGTCCTCGCAACTGGCTCCACAACTCTTCGAAATTTCCCTTCTCAACCTGAAATCCCCAAGGGCGACTGCTGTCAGCGCCATTTACAAAAGCCTGATAAGCTGCTTCGAGCTCCTGATTCTTCCATCTGTTAATTTGCATTTCAGTCAGCCGGGCAGTTGTAGTGAGCAATTTTGTTAGCGGAAACGAATTCAATATTTCCATCGATAATTCTTTAGCAGCCGCTTCTCCATCACCTTCCGAAAGTGCAACAGCCACCTTAACCGCAGCCCCAACCTTCGAACTGTTTTCTGTCACCATCCCCAACAAACCTTTTGCATTACTGTCGCTGGTAACGATGTCGCATATTTTTTTTCCGGCTAAAACGGCTACATTCTGGCTGAAATCCTCCATATTTCCGTCGTTGTAATTCACAAGAAGCGTTGTGTAATCATTCTCCTGCATCATGGCTTCAACAACATCCTGCGCCAGCGACTTATTATTCAGCCCCATCTTTTTACTTAAAATTTCACTCACCATCTGTTCGGTGGCTTGTTTGGTCAACGCATTGTTGTCGTTTTCAACCCATTGACTAACCGCGTTTTTGTATGCAAAATCATTGATTATCTCACCCTTCGTGAGTTGGGCTTTTGCATAATCACTGAAGTGGTAAGTCTCAAACTTTACATACTTTTCATTCAGATTTACTTCGAGTGGCTTGAAATAATCCCAGCCTTTCCCGTTAAAATAACCGATCCACAAGTCTCCGGGGTGGTTTAATGCCGCTATCTCCGCTTGTTCAAGTTTTACTTTCACCTGAACTGGTTTATTAAGCCTTTTTGATTTTTGGTCAATCGTAATTTCGAAAGGCGCGCCAATAAGAGTTGCTCTATTCTTGTCGAATTGAGGAACACTACTATTTTCTTTAACCTCCAGTTTAACTTCTTGATCGAACGTTCCCTTCAATACGTTTAGCTGAATTGCATGTTGGTTTAAGTTACCCGCCACAGCATCAGTATTATTCAAGTTGACACTCAATTTTGCTGATGGAGCCGAGGGTGCATCAGGAAATACATTTGGAGCTGACACACTTTCTGTTTTTGGGGTTGTTATTGCCCTGTTATAAATCTTAACATCATCAATCATTCCATTAGTTACTGTAGTTCCGGTTCTGGAATCTCTGCCGATATAGAAAGGACCTGCCGGTGTCACATCTGTACCGATGCCGGACGTGCTGGCAACTTCCTTGTCGTTTACATAAATAATGAATTTATTTTGTCCTTTATCTCTTACAAAAGTTACAAAAAACCATTTGTTTGTTGTAACAACATTGTCCGGAGAGAAAAAATCTATTTGACCGTTATTCCACCATATTCTTAACCTGTTATTGGTGTGTTTTTCAAAAACCACATTATTAGCTGTGTTGTAGCTGCCAAATAAAACAGATCTGGTGTCATCCTTAAAATAGACCCACATTGACACAGTTAGACTTCCGTTAAATACATTTGGAAATCCTTTGTCAAGTCTTACTCCTGAACTGTTGCCGTCAAATGAGAGCGCTTTATTGGCCTCGCCAAGCCTGTTCTCAGTCCATGAAGCACCAACATTTGTTGCATGGTAACTATTGCTGGAATAGTCATTAAAATCTCCGTCGAATTGGTACCAGGAAACAAGTCCGTTCTCAATCGCGTTCTTTGAAAATGTTGTTTTTGTTGCTGAAGGAATTATTTCTACAGGTATACTCTGCTGAGATGCCGCAGCTATTCTTGTTCCGTTCCATTTACTTGCAGGCGCAGCATCATTGTAACCCCATTTACCTGTATATCCTGAAAAATCGGAATTAAACTCAAAAACTAACTTTCCTTTGCCATTATCCTGGAACCAAAAGCCTGTTAAAGTGTGGCCGTTCAATGTTCCGTCAATACGTCCGTTTTGGTGCTTATATGTTCCGGTTACCTTGTTCCCATTCTGAGTAATGGTCATTTCTTTGAAGTCGGTATTGTAAACTCCCGAAATACTTTGCGAAACGCCGATATAACAAGTGAGCAATAAGATTGCAAGTGTAACCAGGTTTTTTTTCATTTTTTTTTATTTTGTATGATGTAAAAAAATTACAACCCGAACGAACATAGCACAAATTTTTGTAAATGACTTACAAAATAAGATAGTATTTTATCATGGCCTAATTACATTCAGGAAAAGCGTATCGGCATTAATTCCGGTGAAAATTCCCAAACCATTTTCGATGTTGGTAGTCGGATTGGTCAGATTCTGAGAGCTGTTTCCGGTGTCGTTGTACAACGCAGCATAATCGGCATTTAAATGGTAAAGTATCAAACGGTGCCTTCCGTAATATTGAAAACGCATGGACTGTATTTCGTACTGATTTGTTTGCGTTGGCGCGTTACGAAAAAACCGACCGGGAGCTTGTTTGTCTCCGTAATCGTTGATTGCGATTGGAGTGGTTTCCATATTTTCGATAACAACCATGTAATAGCTATTGTCGTCGTTTGTCCAGCTAAGTTTCACCGGATCTGGCATTACAGGCCGGGTGGGTGGCCTGGTGCTGAAATCGATACTCCCCATATTTATTTGGGAAACCGACTGTTTGTAATTAACAGGTTTTGAAAGAATTTCGGTTGATGAGGACACTGTTTCATTGTTGAATACGAATTCAAGCTTGTAAGTTATCCCTTCCCGAGGGAAGAAAGTGGCATCTTTATATTCACCGCTGCCAACTGAAGGAATCAATCTTATTTGATCGTCGTACAGGATTTTTACCTGAAGCAAATCCAGATTTTCATCGGATAGGGCTACATTGTAGTCGTAAGGAGTTTTACGGGTTATTTTTACTGAAACAGGCTTGGTCTGTATCAGATACGATTCGACAACCGGAATATCGTTGAAGGCCAGTTGGGCCTCTTCTGTTTCGCACGAATTTAAAGTGAGCATGAAGCTAATTCCGAAGATCAATCCAATTAAACCCGTTTGTACTTGTTGCTTCATTTTTACTGAGCGATTGAAAAATATAGATTTGTTCATCTTATTTAAGTTTTAAGGTAACGGTTACGTTCGGAGTAATGCCTAAGAATTGTTTGTCAATCGAAATGATTTCACTGTCAAGGATTTGATATTCCTTGTACCAGGTATTTTTGCGGTCGTAAACATTGAACAGTGAGAAGCTGATATTGCCTCTTTCAGTTTTCTGATCAACCGATTTCAGGAGGTAATTAACCGCGAAGTCGAGCCGGTGATAATCGGGTAGGCGTCGGCTGTTTTTTGTTCCGGCGGTAATAAATGATTTCTCTGTTCCATCCAATAGCGTGATGTTATACCCACCTTCAGGAGCAGTATATGGCCGGCCGGTAGCATAAATCCAGGTGGCTGCCAGGCTCCATTTTCTCCATTTGTAGATTCCGATTGCTTTGAATTCGTTGGTCACATCCTGAGCGGCAGGAAAATAATCCTGACCATAAACATCAAACTGATTTCGTGCCTGTGCCAGCGTGTAGGATACCCAGCCTGTCAGGTTTCCAAATTTTTTCTGGGCCAGAAATTCGATGCCTCTGGCAAAACCATTTCCGGTAAAAAAATTCTGTTCGTAATTGATGGTCTGCATTCTTCTGGCGGGTTCGAAGCGTAAGGAATATTCAGAAAGGCCTGTAAGCTGCTTGTAATAAGCCTCAACACTGAAAAGATAATCAGGGGTTTCGTAGTTGATACCTGTTATGTAATGGATGGCTTTGCTCACCGGTACTTTTACATCGTCCGACAGAATCCAGAAATCGCTGCTGCCTGCCAGAATATCTTCACGCGTTATGCGGTTGGCAAACTGATAATAGGTTCCCCAGGCTCCAATCAGTTTTATTTTATCGTTAATGCCATAAGTTGCCGAAAGCCTCGGCTCTGCGTAGAACTTTTTGGTAACATCGTAAAAGGTTGTGTGAACTCCGGGGGTTATGGTCAGTTTATTATCCAGAAATTTGAATTTGTTTTGAAGATAGCCTCCCACTAAGTTTCCTTTATTCGCGATATTCAGAATGGTAGAAGTGTCATTCTGGCTGTAAGTATAGTCAATGTTGTAATTCGTAGCTTTTAATCCAAAGCCAATCTGACTTTTCGACGAAACATCAAAGGTATAATCCGAACGAAAGCTAAAATCTTTCAGGTCGTTATTTTCGAGCGTCCCGATTTTAACAATTGTCTCAACTCCATCGGCATCAGTGGTAGTCCGGTTGCTGCTCCGGTCGCGGTTACTGTAATAGTTCGAAAAACTGATCAGAGAATTGCCGTAAAGTTTTTCATTCCATCTTCTTGACCATTTAAGGCTGGTTCCCAGATTTCCGTATTCGGTAAGGTCGCTGTTGTCGGAGCCCATTGACCTGCCCATTCCACCTCCTGAAGCTGGTACATCAATTTTAACGCTGTTGTCGAGATTGTCGGTTCCGTTAAACAGACTGAACGAAACAACATCTTTGTCGGTTGGCCGGTAAGTTAATTTCGTATTTAAATCGTAAAAATACGATGATACTTCTGTGGCAAAATTATTGCCCGATTTTAATCCTCTGCCGGTGGTTTGTGGTAATGCCACTTCGCTTTTGGTGTTAAACTGGTCGAATATCTTGTTGTAAATGGGGCCTTTGTACGATTTCCGGAAAGCAAACAAGGATGTGAATTTATCGCCAATTGGTAATTCGGCATATACATTGGCGCTAAGCAGGCTCAAATCGCCACCAATATTGAAATCTTTTGAATTGCCATCCTTTCCGGTGATGTCGGTAACACTTGAAAGGCGGCCTGCATACTTTGACTCGAAACCGCCTTTATACAACTGAACATCTTTTACCGCATTCGAGTTGAAAGCTGAAAAGAAACCATATAAATGATCGACGTGATAAACGGTAAATCCATCATACAAAATCAGGTTTTGATCGGGAGTTCCACCACGAACGAACAAGCCTGATGTTCCTTCGTTCGCAGCCGAAACACCGGGCATGAGCTGAAATACCCGCAAAATATCCTTTTCGCCAATGTTCGGCAGTTCAGCCAGTTTTCGTGGAGTAATTTGTATGGTGCTGATTTTATCGTTGGTACTCATCACGGTGTTCCTTTGAGCTTTCACCTCAACTTCATCCATCTCAATAGTAGAAGGTTCGATCTGAACAACCATTTTGGTTTTTGGTAAATCCGGTGTCAGGAAAATGAGCCCGGTTTTGTACCCAATAGATGAGACTAAAACGGTTGAAGTATCAGTTGGCACATTTTGCAGGGTGTAATACCCGTCCTGATTGGTTTGTGTTCCTCTGGTGGTTCCGGCTATAACTACCGAAGCATAAGGCACAGCCTCTCCGGTTTCCAAATCAACGATCTTCCCACTGATCAGGATATTGAATGTTTTTGGCGCTCCTGAATAAGTTTTTACGGCTTCCGCTTTTGCAGCGGCTGATCCGGGAGTTCTGTTCAGTCCTACAATATTTACGATGCCGTCGGTATTCCGGTACCATTCCATTTTTGATTTCAAACACCACTTGTCCAATAATTTATCCAGAGGTTGGTTTAAAGTGTTATCATCCAACTGTATTTGCGAAAGCTTTCGTTTGTTGTACGAAAACAAAATCCCTTTATCAAGGGAAATCCGGTCAAGTACCTGGTCCAATGTTCCGTAGTACTGTTTGTCGATTATAATTTTTTCCGGCGCCTGGGTGAACCCGAGTGATTGGAACATATAAATAATCAGGCCTGTAAGAGCAATTCTTTTTACGAGTTGTATCATTTTTTGCCAGGTGAATAAGTTATATTAACTATAAATATTAGAATTGAAAGCTAAATGGATAAATCGCGAGGATGATCTGATTGTTTTCGGATAATCGTAACCGATGAAGCTTTATGGAGCAAAAATACTCCATACAAAAAGGGCAGATATTACACAATTTGGTAAAAGATTTATATAATAAGGTATAGTTCGAGGCTCAATACAAATTATTGATTGGTTTTTTGTAAGCGGCAGGGTCTTTTTTAAAGTCGGACAGCGAAATACCGGTAATAATCTTGAATTGATTGGAAAGGTGGTGAGGACTGCTGTAATCCATCATCCATGCAATTTCGCTCAACGAGATTTTGTCTTCCATGGCCAGTTCTTTAACGCGCTCAATTTTTTGGAGGATGATGTATTTTTCGAGGGTAATGGGCTCAACTTTTGAAAACAGTTTGGATAAAGTCTGGTAACTTTTACCCATTTTCTCGACCAGGTATTCCGATTTCCGGACAATGGAATCCACATTATTCATGTAGTGTACCAGTTCGATGATTGTTTGTTTGATTTGTTCAACCAATATCTCGTCTTTATCGCTAATCAGTCCCATCCCCAAATCCTGCAACATATTGTCGATCTGGCTTCTGCTTATTTTTTCAGGATCGTAAACAATGTTAGCTTCTCCCAGTTTAACATCAAGTACAGTTATGCCTAGTTTTGTAAGTTCCTCTTTCACCATACGTTTACTACAGGAACACATCATGTTCCGGATAAAAATCCGCTGGCTGACATCGCTGTTTTGTGAGTCCATTCTATCTGTTATACTTTCGTTTTATTGAAATATTTCTTTATCAGCGTTGTTAACTGATCTCTCTTAATCGGTTTCGACATATAATCGTTGCAACCGGCTTCAACTGCCTTTTCCCTGTCGCCTTCAAGTGCATAAGCTGTTTGGGCAATAATAATCGCCTTGCTGTTGAATTTTCGGATTTGTCGGGTAGCCTCATATCCATCTATTTCTGGCAACTGAATATCCATCAGAATCAGCTCAATATCCGGATGAATGCGGCACGTTTCAACTGCTTCGGTTCCGGTTTGTACATTGATAATTTCCTTTCCAAATTCCTGAATACCAATTGAAATGAATTTTCGGGACGATTCATCATCTTCCACAATTAATATTTTCAGCTTATTCACGTGGTTTTCTTCAACCCCAGCCGAAACCATATTTTCAACAATTATTTTTTCTTCTGCTTCAGGGAGATAAGGCAAAGTGAAATAAAAGGTTGAACCAATTCCCTGTTCGCTTTCGATCCAAATTCGGCCGCCCAGCATTTCAACATACGATTTGGTAATTGCCAGACCCAAACCAGCTCCTTGTCGTGCCTGGTTATCAACAACATCGGCCTGAATAAAACGTTCGAAAATAGCTTCCTGCCGGTTTTGGGGAATCCCAATACCGGTGTCTTTCACGTAGAACCGTAGAGACGTTGCATGCAACGTTTCTACACGGTCATACCCAAATTCTATCGAACCTTTATCGGTGTATTTAATGGCATTCTTTACCAGATTGGTAAGTATGGCATAAACTTTCTCGCGGTCTGTTTTAATGATGGCTTCTTTTGCTGGTAAGAAGTTTTTATAAGAAAGCTGAATTCCTTTGGCTTCCGCTTCGGGCTTGAGAAAGGTATAAATGTATTGGATTTGCTCATTTATATCCGATTGCTTCAAATCAAGTTTCATCAGTCCGGATTCAATTTTCGAAATATCGACAATATCGTTGATGATATTGAGCATCCGGGCGCCGCTTTTTTCGATGATACGAATATACTCTTGCTGCTGTTCGTTTGACAAGCCGGGTTCTTTCAGTAATTCGGAAAAACCGAGGATGCCATTCATTGGCGTGCGGATTTCGTGGCTCATGTTGGCTAAAAATGCTGATTTCAACCGGTCGCTTTCCTGGGCGTGGTCTTTGGCTGTAATTAATTCGGACAGCATATTTTTACGCTCGGTAATATCTTCTTTGACTGCTAAAAAATGGGTTATAGCTCTATCTTCATTGAAGAGCGGCGAAATTAATGCCGATTCCCAATACACCTCCCCGTTTTTCTTTTTATTCTGCAATTCACCTTTCCATTTTTTGCCCGATAAGATAGTATTCCACAGTTCTTTATAGATCCTATCATCCTGATGTCCAGATTTTAAGATACGCGGATTTTTACCGATAACATCTTCTTTTAAATAGCCTGTAATCGTACAGAATTTCGTATTCACATATTCTATATTTCCCGTCAGATTAGTAATAACAACCGAAACAGGGCTTTGCTCAACTGCTAATGAACGCTTCTGTAACTCCTTCTCCGTTAGTTTCTTTTCTGTAATGTCGTGAATAATTGAATGCAGGTAAACTTTCTCCCCAATGTTTATGGGACTGGTATAGATTTCAACATCGATGATTGAGCCGTTCGCCTTTCGGTGCTTAAATTCAAAGGAAATCCGTTGCCGATTCAGGGCCTTTTCCATTTCTCTTCTAATTTCATCGGGAGAAAGAACATTTAATTGTGAAATTTTCATTCTTTCAAGTTCTTCAACAGGCCAGCCGTAAAACAAGGCAGCGGCTTTATTTGCCTCTACAATGTTTTGGTTTTCAGGGTCAATTAGAAGTTTAACGGCAGAATGGTTTTCAAATAAATTGCGGAATTTTTCTTCACTTTCTATTAACTGTCTTTCACTCTTCATTAATAATTCATCCGCGATCAGGCGTTTCCCTTCTTTGTCGTAGGTGTCTAATGCGAATGAAATGTCTATTCCAACTTCTTCGAGCAATTTAACTTCTTTTTCACCAAAGAAATTGGCTTCTGAAGAATAGAGCACAAATACTCCAATGACATGATTAAGTAAATGTATTGGGGTTGCGGCTAAAGATTTGAAGTTGCGTTTGAGGGCCGCTTCACGGTAGTAATCACAATTGGGGTCAACGGCAACATCATTTGCAACAACAATGCGGTTTTCATTGTAAGCCCGAAAACATGGCATCAGATTACGCATCTCTTCGGGTGCGTCATTCAGTTCATTTTGGATAAATCCATTTTCTTCCCCCTCCCAGGCAAAAGGTTCAACCTGATTTTTTTCTGAGTTGTATTGACCAATCCAGGCTAATTGAAATTCGCCAAAGTTTTTGGCAACCCGGCAAACTTCTCTGAACAGTTCCTCTTTTCCTTTCATCCGGACAATCGCCTGGTTGGTTTGGCTTAGCATTGCATAAAGTTGGGTTAAGCGATAAATCTCTTCTTCTTTTATTTTTTTCTGTGCGATTTCCCAGGCTACATCTGCTATAAAAGCAACTGCCTCAACATCCTTATCCGTGTAATCGCCCGGCTTATTGCCTACGCCAAGCACGGCAACAATTTGATCGTTTCGTATAATAGGGACAACAAGTTCGCGTGTGAGAAGGGAGTGACCTTCAGGCATTCCTTTTTTGTGTGGCAGCGATGCGTAATCGTTATGAATGACTGGTTTCTTTTGATGAACGCAATCGGTCCAAACACCCGCTTCACTCAATTTATAATGAAGTCCTTTCCCAACTGCTTTGCAATATTCTTTTTCTGTTCTGGTTGACCATGCCTGTAAATGAAGCGTTTCCTGATCGGGCAGGATAAAATGATAAAAACCGATTTTGCTGTTTGTTAATACTTCAACTTCATCTAAAGTTTTTGTGAGGATTTCGTTTAGTGTATGCGATGCAGCGAATTCAAATAACGATAAACGTGCATTTAGCAAATTTTGCTGTAACCGTTCCTCTGTCTGGTCCCTGAAAACAAGGACAACGCCAATAATTTCACCCTCTTCATCTTTGATCGGTGCGCCGCTGTCGGCTATTGGTCTTTCAGTTCCATCCTTAGCAATAAGAAGTGTATGGTTTGCGAGCCCTACTATAACACCTTCCCTTAATACTCTTTCAACCGGGTTTTCACCAGTATTTCTGGTTTCCTCGTTAATAATCCTGAAGACTTTTTCTAATTTTTCCCCAATAGCTTCGGCCATTTTCCATCCGGTTAACTGTTCGGCTACAGGATTAAGATATTTTATTTTCTCTTTTTTGTCGGTTGAAATAACCGCATCGCCTATGCTGTAAAGTGTAGCTTGGAATTCTTCCTGAACCTGCCACAAATTTTGGTAAATATTTTTTTGGCTGTATTGATAAATCCAGGCTATCCCTATGCTTAAAGCTATCAAGAGCATCATAACAAAAAGAGCAACTGCAATACCTCTGAATTTTAATTCCGAGAGAATTTCGCTGCTGTCAATCTTAGAACTCATATACCAATCCGTTCCGGGAACCGGGCTTAAATAAGCCAGGACATCAGCGCCACGGTAATCTTTTCCATAAAAGAAACCGGTCTTGCCTAAAACTGCCTGAACAGCCGGTAAATCTTTTCTGGTTAACGGGAACCTTAGTTTTAATGCAGTATTTTCTTGATGCCTCAATTCGTTCAGGTATAAAACGCTGTCGCCATCTTTCTTAAACAACAATGTTTCTGCCGTTTTGCTCGGTGTAGGCCATTTTTGTATTAAAGGATAAAGATATTTCGAAGGCTCAATACGGAATAATAAGTTAGCAATGATGATGTTGCGTTCGTTTTTAATGGGGGCAATAATATCGTAATGAATTTTATTGTGTTTATTGCAGGAGTAGAAATCGGTAAAAGTGATCTGGTCTTTCCTTGCTGATTCTATAATTTTTTCTGTTGTGATATCATCAAATATTTCTGATTTTAAACCTATAGAAAGCAAAATATCGCCTTTTGTTGAAGCGAGAATAATTGACTCGTAACCATATTCTTTTTGCGCTAATGAAAGGCGTTCCTTAATGTTCAGTTCATTTTTCTTGTTCCTTTTATCCAGAAGCCATTTTTCGACTCCATTACTAAAAAGTGGCGACAATGAAATTACTTTTGCATTGGCCGTTCGTTCTTTGTTCCACTGAACGAGCTGGTCAATTTTTAATTCCGCGATTGCTTTTAGATCATTTTCCTTTTCAGTACGTAACTGCCTGTAAGAATGGCTGTAATAAAAATACCCGCCTAAAATTAACAGGACCGAAATAATTAATCCCAAGATGACGAAATGGCTCTTTTTATTAAGCATTTTTTGAGTTAAACGTTCAGCTAAGGAATTGGGAGCTTGCTGTAATTCCTGTAACTCATTGATGAGTTCTTCTTTGGCTTTTTTTTGATCAGTCATAATGGTATCTTAATTTGTTTCATTTGAATTAGTGACTTGCCTTTCCAAAGTGGTGAAAACAAATTGGGTGTATCTATTATTGAATTCTATTTCCATGCAGATGAAGCAAATAAGGTTATTCAGAATAAGGAAAAGAACAAGGCTACTAAGGTATATTGAAATAATAAAGATAACGGTAAAAAAACAGAACCTGTGAGTTTTGTTTTGGAAAAACGAAGAAATGGGATATTGACTGTTTTGACAGCCAACATCCCAATCATTGTCTTAAGAATGGTTGTTTAATCCTTTCAACTAAAGCTCTATAACTTAATTTCCGTAGTAACTCCGCCGACAGTAAGCTTTGCCAGATTATCACATTCTCCGTTGCCGTAGTCAATGGTCTGCAAATCACCGCCGACTGTATCAATCTTCACGATACCACTAACCGGATAAAAACATCCGTTTTTATAGATCATTGGAGTAGTGATGGTCAAAGTGTATTTTTTTCCATCGAGGTTAACGCCCGAACCTGTACCTGTTACCGAATATACATCATCGGCAAAAAGAATGGTACTTCCGCCGGCAATCAGTTCACTCGTTTTTTTACATTCCCAGCTTATAGATGAACCGTCGGCATATTTCAACGATGCATCACTTACGGTTTTCAAAAAGGTAAGGTTGCCTTTCTCGTTCAAGCCTGTGTTCAGTATGGTTTTAACCCCTTCCATTTTGTTTCCATTAAAATAGTAATCTTCAAATGTTACTGTTTTCAATGAGCCTTTGTTTTTCCATAAATCAGTAAGGCTGACATGTATTTTCCCCTCTTTGGTGTTACCGCTTAGCAAGGTACAAGTTCCGCCCAGATAATCCACAGTCCAGATTCTTGGGTAGAAAGCGCCATCGGCGTTTTTAGTAACAGTTACCGTAAAACAACTAGCCAGGCTTGCCGATTTTAAAACAGACTCTTCGCCACTGATCAGCTCATCATCAAAATCAGACGTGAATGAAGTGACAATGTTTGCATAATCTGTAATGGTTGTTTTCGAAGCTTCCGCTGTAGAAACTGAATCATCTGTCTTGTTGCACGAATTCAGGCCAACAACTGCAACAATTGCAACAACTGCTATGAGAGCAGAAAGAATTACTTTTAAATTTCTCATGATCACTGTTTTTTAATTGTTTGTTAATAATTGAATTTATGGATAAACTACACCCCTGATTTTCAGGTTCCAGGTAAAAGCTTTTAAATGGGCTTCCGATCCTTTCAGTAAATTGGAATAAACTGTTTTTACAGAGGCATTTTCGACTGCAAGCAGTTCGTTTTTAAGGTCGGCAATGTCTGTTTGTTCAATCAGCACACCCACTTTTAGAGCGTCAATCACCGATACATTTCCCATTGTAATCAACTGTTTGTAAAGTTCAGCAATTTGAGTGTCGGTAAATTCACCTGAATTGTTGTTGCTGTTGTCGGTAATTTTAAACCCCGCGATCAACCTCAATACCGATGACATGTGGGCAGTTTCGCTTTTCGAGATATTATTGAACACCGGTAATTTGTACTTCAGGTATAAGTACGAGTAAACATCGCGGGCCATTTTTTCTTCTTCACGCATAAACAACAGGCCTGCAGCTTCTGCTTCAGTAACCGTTCCTGTAATTGTGCAGACAGGGATTGGCACATCAGCGATAGTTCCTGCTAAAATAAAAGGAACTGGCAGTGTAGCGCTTTTCAAATCAGCAGCTACATCTTCTGTTACAGATTCATCAGTTCCTGCAATCTCTTCTGAACATCCACTCGGCAATATCAGAACCCCCAGTATTGCCAATGATAAAATTAGATTCCTTGTTTTCATGACTTTTGTTTTAATTGTTAAACATTAATTGATCGAGGCCTATTTTTTTGTACGGGCTTCGTAGGTGTCGCAAATTCCATTATTGTTGGCATCAACAAAGTTTTTCCCTGTCCCTTTGTCCTGGCCCTGGCCAGTGCCATCTTTTTTACCTTTCTGGGCATCTGATTTTCCGGTTCCGTAATTATCACAAATACCGTCCTTGTTCGTGTCAACAAAGGCTACTCCTTTGCCAGTTCCGTTACAATTTCCATTTCCTCTTCCACCCTGAGGGTTTTGAGCACTTGCAAAACTTGTTAATGCCACGAGAGCCAATCCTGTTAAAAAAATTCTTGCTTTCATAATCTTTGTTTTTAATTGTTATAATTCTATTTGAAATTTTTTGATTTTTTACTAAGCATTGCGACTGCTGCCGTTTCCATTCCCTTTTCCCTTTTGTTTACCATTACCACTTCCATCTCCCTTGCCTTTTCCTTTTCCTTTTTCTTTAACGCTTGCCTGATATTGTGACTCCATAGAAGTCATCTGGTCTTTCTGATCCTGGCTCAGACCTGAAATCTGGTTGACACATGTCGCATTTTTAGTGTTGTTGCGACCTTTTTCTGAAAAATTGTTACTTGAAACTGCAATCCCGGCAGTTAATGTCAGGGCGATGAAAGCGCCCATGAATCGATTTAATTGACTTGTTCTCATGATTGTTACTTTTTAAATGATTGTTTAATTGCTTTTACTCTGTTAATTCTATTTTTCTTTAACTACTGTTTTGTGTATCAATTTTGCTGTTTAATGTTTGACACCAATGAATTTGAAAACTTGCATTTAAATCAACTTTTTTCAACATTAATTTTTCACGCTCTCTCATTTTTTGCCACGATGCAATTTTCAGTTATTCCCCCTGCCTTTTCTGTTGCCTTTATTCTTGCAATTCTTGTTCCCATTCCCCATGTGCTGGCCATTCGGATTGCCTCTTTCGGTTGACGATTCGATGATGGAAGTAAAATCAGCGGTTTTCATTAATTCCGGAGTGTATTCAACCTGGTAGGTTTATTTATTACGCCATCGGCCACCCTGATTTCCCTGTCGGGGAAGGTTTACCTGGCTTTCTTTATTGAGCATTGATTGAAATATCTCTTGCAATTTTGCTTGTTGTTCTGCGGTACATATCTTTTTCATATTCAGGTAAAAAGTGGTAGTTACCTGTTTGAGCTCGCGATGATTGTTTCCGACTTCAACGGCCATCTGTTCGAGGCGGGTGCTATCGGGATTCTGGGTTCCAAGTTCATTGATCAGTTCCTCGCGCAATTGAGCCAAATTCATTTCATTACCTCTGGCCGTCCGGTTAAAAGTCCGGTTTATCTCTCTAAATTGATCGATTTGGGCGGCATCCAAATTCAATTGATCCCTGAAAAACCGGGTTCTTTGGTCACCTGAAATTGTTGCTTGTTCTTCTAGTTTCGTGACCGCGGCTTTTATTTCGGTAATCCGGTGATAATAGAATGAACCGATGGTGGAAAGATTAGTTGCAATCAGGATAACAATGATCCAGATTAATATTCGGTATTTGTTCGTTGGTTTCATAATTCGCCGAGTAAAAATGATTCGATGGGTTCCGCTTCAAAATCGTTTAGCATTTGAATGCTGCTGGTCGCCGGTTGATTTACTTTAGGAAATGAAGCATTGCTGCCTAATCTTGATCCCCCATAAATTCCAAGTAGAAGAATGATCGAAAAGAATGCAGGTTGTGCCAGCCGTGCCCATTGACTTTGAACCTGATATTCCGGTTTTTCTTCCAGTCGTGCACTCAGTCGGGTATAAAAGAAAGGCGATACCTCTGGATTTTTTTCTTTCTCAATGATCTGCATCCCTTCCTTTAAGAAGGAGAGAAAACTGCGGCAATCTACACATTTTGCCAAATGTTCCTCAATCTCTATTCGCTTTTGGTTCGACACTTCATTGTCGAGATAAAAAATCAAGTCCTTATGTAGAGTTTTGCATTCCATATCATCGTTGTTTAAAGGTTTGACACTATTTAAATTAAAAACTTGCATTTTTATACACATTTTTTTTTGTAACACTCGTAAAGTTGTTCCTGAAGGTTCTTCTTTGCGCGGTGAATGAGCGACTCGACCGAAGCCAAAGAGATTTCCATGACTTCAGCAATTTGCTGATAAGGCAGTTCTTCGTATTTGTTCAGTGTAAATGCTGTGCGCTGTTTTTCGGGCAGGCGATCTATGGCCCGATGTAGAAGGTCAGATCGTTGCTGGTCGGTAATGTTTTGATCAGGTTGATCATTTCGGTTTTCAGAAATTTCGCTGTTCCGGTTTCGTCCGCCAGTGAATGTCTCTTCAATAGATTGAAAAAAACGTTTCCGTTTATTATTTCTGACAAAATTTAACGACCGGTTGGTGGCAATTCGGTACAACCATGTTGAAATTTTAGAATCTCCCCTGAAATTTTCGGCGGTACGGAATATCTCCAGAAATACATCCTGTGCCAGATCCTCTGCATCAGCTGTGTTGTGAACAATTCCGAAGCAGGTATTCACGACCATCCGCTGATAGGTTTCTACCAGTAGCCGAAAGGCTTTGTTGTCGCCTTGCTGAATACCTTTTATCAATTCGGATTCGTCCATTGAATTTTGTCAAACGTGAATTTGGTTTATTTGACACCACAAGTTCCGAAAACTTGCACCAATATTCAATATTTAACCTTTTTTACTGATTTCGAGTAATTCCCTGTGATTGACAACCAAAATATTTTTTTCATGCAGTTCAATCAATCCGTCCTTTTCAAAGCTTTTCAGGAGTTTTACAGCGCTCTCGGTCGAAATGCCTGCGAAGTCGGCCAGGTCTTTTCGCGACAGAAGTTGAAATATTTCAGGATTTTCTGCCTTTAAACTATCGATGTATAGAAGTGTATCGGCTATTCGCCCGTTCATTTGTTTGTACATTACCGTTCGAAGCGTATCGTAAAGGTTGGAATTTTGCTCAACGTACCGGCGGATTATTCCAAGCCCGAATGTTCCGTTTTGCCTGATTATCTGCGCAATGGCTTCTTTTTCAACCAGAAAAACCTGACAATCGGTAATCGCCACCGATGAGTAGTTGAATGTATTTTTTGCGAATACGGAAGACAATCCGACGAATTCACCAGGTTTGATAATTCTCAGGTTGAACGTTTTATTGTTGTCGCCCTCAACATATTGCCTGGCCAGCCCTTTTATCACAAAAAGCACATACGATGCAAAAGTCCCCTGTTTGGTCAGGTTATCTCCTTTTCGAAACAATACCTGCGTTTTACTTGTCCTTACCAGCTCAACCTCATCAGTGGTGAGCGTTTGAAAACATGGAGCCTGAAGATCGCAAAAAAAATCGGTGTCGGTTTCGAGAATGGGTTTCATATACTTCAATAATTTTTAACCACATAGGCACACAGTTCACATAGAAAATTTAAAACTATGTTTTCTATGTATCTATGTGGTTCATCATACTATCCTGAATTGAAATTGTAAAGTTAGGATTATACTTCGACTGGGCATAGCTCGGGTTATTAATTGTTTCAGCGGGGTCTCAACCCTGATTTTTTTAAAAAAAAGCGTCCATTTATGCCCGCTCAGTATGTACATCAATAAAAAAGTTGTCGTAGTTCAATTCAGGAGCCGATGCGCTTCAGCCCGAAAGTCTTTACTCACCGTATTTTCTGATGTAGTTTTGCATCGTAACAATTTTAAACAAAGCAGACATGTTATATACCAATTTAAAACACATTGAAAGTGCCGATAAACTTGCACAAATAATCAGCGAACACGAAAACGTAGTGGTTATTTGTGGACGAATGGACCCAATGTGTGTTCCGGTTTACCGGATTGCCGAAGAATTGGAAGGCGAATATTCACAAGTAAAATTCTTCGATATGGAATTTGACAATCCTGAATCGCAGGTTATACGCGCTTTGCCAGAAGTTCGCAGTTTTATGGGAATTCCGTTTACCATTTATTACAAAAACGGACAAGTGGTAAAAGCCACAACAGGTATTCAGAACAAGGCGCAAATCATTCGCGTTTTAGATAACGAATATTCGGAAGCAATAGCCCCTTCCCCAGCCCTTCCCCAAAATAGGGAAGGGAGTTTCGACTCTGCAACCTCTGGAAATGTATCATTAAAGAACATATCCTCAGAGCTTGCAGTATAAGAAGTCCCCTTTTGGGGGATTTAGGGGGCTTTAAATCAAAATAAATTTAAATCAAGTAATATGCAAACAACATTTATTATCATCGGAATTTTAATGGCAGCTTTCATCGGATTCCGCTATTTCGCCATGGCAAAAATGAAAAATACTCCTTTGGTGGCCGACCACGAAAAAGTATTGACACTTACAGAACAAAATTTCCAGCAACAAACAAAAGGCAAATTGGTGTTGGTCGATTTCTGGGCAAGCTGGTGCGCGCCCTGTCGAATGATGGCGCCGGTTTTAAACGATGTTTCTGCTGAATTATCAGGAAACTCACATGTTGGGAAAGTTGACATTCAGCAATACCAGTCGCTGGCCAACAAATTTAAAGTTCGCAACATCCCAACAATGATCCTGTTTAAAAACGGCACAGAAATCAACCGTTTTGTCGGAATCAAATCGAAAGAATTTTTACTGAAAGAGATTGCGAAAGCTGGATAGACAAGTGGTTTTAACACAAGTTCAACCCTTATCAGGGTTGGGTTCTCATCATTGCCATTTCCCGTCCCGATACATCGGGACGGTTATTCAAATTGAACCCTTTCAGGGTTTACGCAAAGCAAAAGTCCGAAGCACTTTAATATGAATAACCTCCGGTGAAACCGGAGGAAAATAAAATATTTGTTTTTAGAACCCCGAAGTGGGTTCAATATAAATTTGATAAGTTTTTACGAATTAAAAATAGATAACAATATGGAAAAGATATTAATTATAGGGGGAGTGGCAGCAGGAGCAACTGCGGCGGCAAAAGTTCGCCGCATTTCTCCGACTGCACAAATTACAATGCTCGAAGCCGGACCTGACATTTCGTTCGCCAATTGCGGATTGCCGTATTACATTGCCGGCGACATCAAAAGCCGTTCGAAACTGATTCTGCAAAGTCCTGAAAGTTTTAACGAACAATACGGAGTTGACGTACATACACACACCATTGTTTCGTCAATCGACAGGGTTGCACACAAAGTGAAAACCATGGACACCCGAAGCGGTGAAGTGAAAACGTTTGAATACACCAAACTAATTCTTGCTCAAGGTGGTCGTCCAATAAAACCAACATTGCCCGGCGCCGATCTCGATCATGTTTTCACGCTGTGGACATTGGAAGACATGGACAAGATTTCATTTCATCTGGAAGAAAATATACCCAAAAACGCGGTTGTAGTTGGTGGTGGATTTATTGGTCTTGAAATGGTGGAAGCCCTGGTAAAAAGAGGTTTAAAAGTAAATGTGGTGGAAATGATGCCGCATGTGATGGCCATTATGGAAGCCGAAACGGCAGGATTTGTTGAGACTGAAATGCTTTCGTATGGCGTTGGGATTCATACCGGTGCATGTGTCACCGAAATTATGCCGCGTAAAGTTAAACTTGATAACGGGCAGCAATTGGATGCCGATATGGTTCTATTGTCGATTGGCGTTCGGCCAACGCTGCAACTGGCAATTGATGCAGGGCTCGAAATTGGTGAGGCTGGCGGATTGCTCGTCAATGCACAATTGCAAACTTCCGATCCCGATATTTTTGCGGCTGGCGATATGGTCGAAATCGAGCATCGCGTGAACGGTAAAAAAGTACGCATTCCGCTGGCAGGTCCTGCCAACCGACAGGGACGAATTGCCGCCGAAAATGTATTGGGTGGAAATCATGCATACAAAGGTTCAATCGGAACTTCTGTAGTGCGCGTTTTTGAGGCAGTAACAGGAATTACCGGGTTCTCACTGAAACAAGCCCGTGCAGCAGGATTGGATGCCGATGCGGTTGTTGTTCACAAAGAACATCATACATCTTATTATCCTGGCGCTGAAACAGTAACGACCATGTTGGTTTACGACCGTAACACCGGAATTATTCTCGGTGGACAAACGGCAGGCTACAAAGGTGCAGATAAACGTCTGGATGTGATTGCAACTGCAACAGCTTCAAAATTAACGATCAGCGATCTGTCTGAAATTGACTTTGCGTATTCGCCACCCATCGGAACAGCGAACGATGCCATTAACATGGCTGCCTACACCGCCGAAAACCGGATTTCAGGATTCAGCCCTTCGGTTACAGTTACAGAACTTGATGCTTTCATTGAAGGGAAAAATCCTTTATTTGTTGACGTTCGTGATGTGTTCGCATTCGAAAAGAGCCATGTAAAAGGAGCGCTTCATATCCCACTGGAATTATTGCCTGAACAAATCAATTCCATCCCGGCCAATCGTACAGTAATTGTTTATGACGAAACCGGGAAAAAAGGACATCAGGCGCTTCGTACATTGCTGGGCGCAGGTTTTAAAGATGTTACCAATATTTCAGGCGGACATACATCACTTCAGAGACAAGCCAGAACCGTTGGATTTAAGCATATTCAAATAGATCTTTTACCTGTTGAGCTAAAATCGGTGGAAGAAGAAACTCCGGAAGTTGAAGAAAAAACAGCAATAAAAGCTACGGATGTAAATTCACCGATTGTTGTAGACGTGCGCACTCCTGAAGAATTTGAAGACGGCGCATATCCCGATGCCATCAATATTCCGTTGGATGAGCTAATGCATCGGTATAAAGAGCTGGGAAATAACGCAGCTCGTGAAATTGTTGTGTATTGTGCTTCAGGAGCACGTTCAGCTTATGCCCAGCAAATGTTAATGAACTTGGGTTATGCCAATGTGAAAAATGGTGGTGGGCTTTCTTCCATGATGTCCCGTCGAACCACAAAACCTTCTGCTGCAAGTCTTTCAAACGAACCTTTGGTAGTGGATGTGCGTACTTCAGAAGAGTTTGAAGACGGCGCTTTCCCAGGTGCGATAAATATTCCACTGGATGAATTGCAAAGACGAGTTGCTGAATTGGGAAGTAAGTCACGTGAAATTACGCTTTACTGTGCTTCCGGCGCACGCTCTGCTTATGGACAAAGGGGCTTGCTGCAAATGGGATTCACCAACGTGAAAAACGGTGGTGGTTTAATGCAAATGATGAGACAGCGATAATATCAACAGATTAAATAAACAACTATGTTTGAAGCAATTAAGAGACTTTTTAGTATAAAATCAATTGACTATGCCCAGTTAATGAAAGAAGGGGCAATAATTTTAGATGTTCGAACCAAAGGTGAATATGGATCCGGACATATCAGGGGATCGGTCAATATTCCGGTTGATCAATTGCACAAGAATCTTCACAAGTTTAAGGATAAAAAACGCCCCATAATTGCATGCTGTGAATCCGGAATGAGAAGTTCCTCTGCAAAGGGAATTTTGAAATCAAACGGTTTTATCAATGTCCACAACGGTGGCAGATGGATGAGCCTGAATAATAAATTGTGATAATTAAATTAGAATGAAAAAAGTTTTAATTCTTGGAGGCGGATTTGCCGGTATCCAAACAGCAATACAATTACAAAAAAGTGGAAAATTCAAGGTAACGCTGGTTTCCGACCGCGATTACCTGTATCTCTTTCCCATTTCAATTTGGGTTCCGGTACGCATCAAAGAATTCAACGATGTGAAAGTTCCGTTGGTAAATATTCAGAAGAAATATCCCTTCGAAGTAATCATTGATTCAGTTAAGGAAATTCATGCTGCCGATCGGCAGGTAGTTTGCGAAAAACAGACCTTGAGCTACGACTATCTGGTGGTTGCTTTTGGTGCCGATAAAATGAAGCACAAAGGCCTCGAAAATACTTTATCAATTTGTGGAAAGCCGGAAGTTTCAGTCTCTATCCGCGATGGAATTGATGCATTGATTCAGAAAGGAAGTGGAAAAATTGCCATTGGGTTCGGCGGAAATCCGAAGGATAAATCGGCTGTACGCGGTGGACCTGCTTTTGAACTGATTTTCAACATTCATAATCTCCTGAAAAAGAAGAAAATCAGACAGAATTTCGAACTTACTTTCTTTGCACCAATGGAAGAACCAGGAGCGAAAATGGGCAAAAATGCTTTGCCAATGTTGAACAAGATGTTCGATCAATATACAATTGAAAAGCGGTTTGGAAAGAAGATAACTGAATTTGAACCAGGTGCGGTTGTGTTTGAAGATGGATTGAAATTGGAAGCCGACCTCACTTTGTTTATCCCCGCATCGACAGGCCATCATGTGTTGCTGACTAGCGATTTACCTACTACCGAGGCTGGTTTTATCCAGATTGATACTTCGTGTCAGGTTCGCGGAATGGAAAACGTGTATGCCATTGGCGATATTTCAGCGATGGAAGGCCCCGAATGGATTGCCAAACAGGGACATGTCGCTGAATTAATGGGCCGGGTTGCTGCGCACAATATTATTTCTACAGAAACTGGTACTGGCACTAAAAAACATTACCACGAATCGCCCAACATACTTTGTGTAATGGATACAGGCGATGGTGCCGCTTTTGTTTTCAGGAACACCAAAACATCGTTTATTATTCCGATGCCCTTCGTTGGCCATTGGATGAAAAGAGGCTGGGGCACTTATTCCAAAATAACCAAAGTGGGTATTTTCAGGCATTTTTCAGGATTTATATTTTCATAAGATGAAAGCAAACTTTAAAACCATCATTAACGATTCAAAACCTGTTGTAGTCGATTTTCATGCGTTGTGGTGCGGGCCATGCAAGGCGCAATCGCCGATTCTGAAAGCGGTGGCAGCCGAACTTGGCGACCGTGTCAGGGTGATCAAAATTGATGTCGATCAAAATCAGCAGATAGCTGGCCGGTATCAGATTCAGAGTGTTCCTACACTCATGATTTTCAAAAACGGTGAAATAAAATACAAACAACCCGGAGTTCACACGAAACAACAGTTAACGAACGTATTGACAACTATTTTTTAATCATAAAAAAAAGAACATGGAATATTATTTCAGCGCCACTTTGCATACGGATTTTAACGATGCGGTGGCGAAAATTACAGAAGCCTTGAAAACAGAAGGCTTTGGCGTGTTGACCGAAATTGACATGCAAGCCAAGTTAAAGGAAAAACTGGGTGTGGATTTCAAAAAGTACAAAATTCTGGGGGCTTGCAATCCGTCCTTTGCTTACAAAGCTTTGCAAGCTGAAGAAATGGTTGGAGTGATGCTTCCCTGCAACATTGTTGTTACCGATAAAGAAAATGGCACCACCCAAATTGCAGCAATTCATCCGATTGCGTCGATGATGGCGATAGAAAACCCGGCATTGGAGCCACTCGCAAAAGAAATAACTGAGAAGCTAAAAAGGGTAATGAACCTACTTAAATAGGATTGTCATTCGATTCTTCGTCCAGTTTTTTAATGGTTTCTGATACTTTGGCCACAACGTGAGTCGATATTGGCGAAAGAAAAATCAAAACATGAAAAATTAACACCGATATGATTGCGACTTTCCAATCCAGGAACAACAGGTTAACAGCCACAAGCAGAATCAGCGATGCAAACGATGAAACCTTGGTTACCACGTGCATACGAGCAAAAAGATTATCAAATCGCACAATGCCAACAGAAGCGATAAAAATCGTCACTGCACTTAGCAATACCAATATTCCTACAATAATTTCAATCATTTTAGCTCTGTTTTTTTATATAGATAACGTGCGATAATCATCGAACCAAAAACAAGGAGAAAAGAAATGGCCAAAACCACATCCAACACCATCGTATCGCGGGAATAAATTACATCGCAAAGAATCATACCTACGATGATCATCCCAATTTGGTCGAGCGCCACAATGCGGTCGGGCAGGCTTGGTCCTTTAAACAAACGATACAAAGGGAACAACAGGCTCAAAGTCATAATCGCCAGTGCAGTAAGTGAGGCGTTTTCAAGAAAAGATAAATTTGAACTCCAGAACATCATACCATTTCCTCCGTTGTTGGGTTAATAATAACCTGTGCGTTTAAAGTCTGAATCAACATTTTTTCAATTTTATTGGACGTACTTAAGAAACTGTCCCGATCAGCAAAATTTAGCAAATGCACCGAAATTGTCCGATGATCTTCCGACAGGTCGATACTGAGCGATCCGGGTGTCATACTCATTAAATTAAATAGCAGTATGATGTGCCACGGATTAGTGCTTTGGACGGCGTATTCAACCATACCTCCATTGTCCCCGCGGTAGCCTTTCAACACAAGCCAACCAACGATCCAACCCGATTGGACTATTTTGAAACAGAAATAGAAGAACAAAATAATCAGGTTTAAAACCTGGTACGAGTATTTGACTATCGTTTTCATTTCAAAACAAAATTAATGTACAACTCTGTGTTTAGTAAATCAGAAGCAGCCATTTCGCAAAAGTTTACCACCGGACCAGCAAAAACACCCATTCCGACAATGGCCAGGGCAAGAATTATTGAAGCCGAAATCATCAATCCATGAGGAAGCGGTTTTGTATTTACGGGAGCTTCAACTTCAGGAGGAGTATTCTTCCAGAAAACCTCGATCCAGATTTTCACCATCGAGAAGAGAGTAAAAAATCCAACAAAAAGGGCCACCAATGCCACGTTAATGTGTCCACTTTCGATACCGGCTTTAATCACCAGGTATTTTCCGATGAACCCGCTCAAAGGAGGCAGGCCGGCCAGACTAAAAGCGGAGATGAAAAAAAGAACACCCCACAAAGTATTCTTTTTGAACATGTCGCCCAGTACTTTTAAATTTAATGTTTGACGTTCGCGATGAACCCAACCGGCAACAAGAAAAGCATTGGTTTTTGAAATCATGTTATGCCCAAGAAAAAATATGGCAGCCGCCAAACCTGCAACAGTATAAAAAGCAAGGCCAATAACCACATAACCTAACTGACTAATAATGTGGAATGACAAGATTTTCCGAAAATCATATTGAGATGATGCGCTAAACACACCAATTACCATCGATAAAATTCCGATCCACAAAACCACCGGATTCCAGAAAGATGTTGAATGATAAAGGAAAAGCGTGTAAATTCGGATCAGTGAATAGATACCAACCTTGGTGAGCAATCCGGCAAAAAGAGCTGTAACTGCCGGAGGAGGCGTATGGTACGAGGCAGGTAACCAGAAGAAAAACGGGAACAATGCTCCTTTAATGGCAAAACCAACTACAATTAAAACCATGGCCGGACTTAACTGGCTCAGGACATCGCCCGATTGGGCAATTTTCTGCGACAGATCGGCCATATTGAGCGTACCCATTTTCCCATACAAAATACCAATTCCGGCGACGAAGAAGAAAGATGATATAAGGTTTAAGATAAGATACTTAATGGCACCTTCGAGCTGAGCGCGCTCTCCCCCGAAACTAATCAGGATGAACGAACCCATGAGCATTACTTCGAACCAAACGTAAAGATTGAATAAATCACCGGCTAAAAAACTGCCGTTTACTCCCATCAAAATACCGTGGGCAAACAGAAAGTAACCATTTTTAATTCGTGCGGTATCAACCGATTGAATGGAATAGAGGGTTACCACCGCAAATACCAATGCCGATACAAGCAGCATAAAAGCGCTGAATCGATCAGCAACCAGGGTAATTCCAAATGGTGCCGGCCATGAACCCATTTGGGTTTTTATCATACCAGCTTCGAATACTTGTGCCATCACCCAAATAGCAAATCCTAAGTTTATCAGCGAAAAAGCAAAGGAAAGCCAGGTTTTAACCTTTTTGCTCTTGATCAAAATGGCTAAAATGATGTATAAGAATGGTATTAGTAGTAATGCCGGTAATATCATTTTCGATCGGTTTTACTGAGTTGATCCAGGTCGTGTGTCCCGGTTTCTTCGAAATAACGGTACTTTAGCGCAAGGATATAGGCTGCAATGCCCAACCCAATAACAATAGCTGTAAGAATTAATGCCTGAGGCAACGGATCGCTGATAACTGCGGGGTCAATGGTTTCGGCTCCTTCAGGAATAAAAGCGGCTCCGCTACGCTTGATACCCCCGGCCAAAAAGATGATCAGGTTGGTTGCGTTGCCCAATACGAACACACCTAAAATTACTTTTACGATACTTCTCCTGAGCAGCAGAAATACTCCGCAGGCATAAAGCAAACCGATGAATATTGCAAATATTAGTTCCATTCCAAAACCTCCATTATACTAATTACAATCGTTAAAATCATTCCTGAAACCACCAGAAACACCCCGCTATCGAAGAGTAGCGGAGTTCCGATGTGAAGAGCGCCCAAAAGTGGAAAATCACCGGGAACCCAAAGCGAGGTTAACACTGCTTTCGAAAAAAACACGGGAAGAATGGCTGTTATTAAAACCACCAGCAAGCCTAACCCCATCCATTTTCTTGAACTTAAACCAATCATTTTCTTAACGCTTTCGGTGCCAAAAATAATGGCATAAAAAATAAAGCCGGTGGCAGCAATGATGCCGGCAATAAAACCACCTCCGGGATTATTGTGCCCTCTGAATAATAAATAAACTGAAAAGATCAGCATTACATTCAGGAAAAGCTTTACAATTTTTTCGAGTATAATATTTCTCATGCTACAATTCTTTTTTTGATTTGGTTTTTTTAACCTTAAACCTGAACAAACTGTAAACTCCCATTGCGGCCAGGGTTAAAACAGTAATTTCACCCAAAGTGTCCAAAGCCCTGAAGTCAACAAGTATTACATTCACAATATTGCGACCGTGTGCCATTGTCAGACTATTCTTAATAAAATATACTGAAATGGGTTCATACAGATTGATGAAACGGGCATGAAGAACGACAAACGTAACCAAAGCGCCGATAGATAAGGAGATAATCCAGTCGCGAATTCGCGAATTGCGTGTAGAAAGTACTGCGAATTTGGGCAGGTATAATATAACCATTACAAACAGCACCATAATTACGGTTTCTGCCAGAAACTGGGTGATAGCCAGATCGATCGCGCCATACATCAGGTACAGAATTGCAACTGCATACCCGACTACGCCCATGGCCAGAATAGCCGACAAACGCGAACGGGAAAATACGGCAAAAATCACAGCCAGCGAAGCCACAACCAGCAGAAGAACCAAATTAATACGAAGAGGAGTATAACCACCATCAGGCATAACAGACAAAAAATCCCAGTTCACCTGCGCCACAATCAGTAGTCCTGTCACTATAAAAAAAGTCAACAGGTAAAAACGATGATAGCCATGCTGAATAATCTGGGTTCTTTTGTAAGCTCTGTCAACATATATTTTAATTCCCTTTGCAAAAAGCGTGGGCAAATGATATTTATCGAACCAGTCGATTAACCGACCGATATGCACATTTAACGATCTTCGGAAAATAAATACCACAATCCCTGAGACAACAGTGAAAAGGCTGAGCAGCAAAACATCGTTAAAGCCATGCCACAATGATAAATTGACATTCAGCAATTGGTTTTTGGCCGCATACAAAGCGTTGGCAATTAAAGTATCGAGCATACCGGGCATTAGGCCCAACATCAGGCCAGCCAATGCCAGGACTATCGGACCGCCCAAAAAATACCACGGAAAATCTTTCTCCCTATATTTTACCTTTATAGGATCTCTTTTCCCAAAAGGATTAAATACTTCAGTAAAAATGGTTATTGAAATGGCCACCATCATAATATTGGCTCCTATTCCCAATGGTAAAAGCAGCCACGACATGCCGGGCAATTGAATCTGTGCGTCATACACCAGTTCCTTTCCGATAAACCCAAGCATTGGAGGCAGTCCTGCCATCGAAATCAATGCAAGAACGGCAGCAATGGATGTAAAAGGCAGCGGTTTAAAAAGTTTCGACAGTAAATAAATATCGCGGGTACCTGTACTTTTGTCAACAATTCCGGCTACCATAAACAAGCCGCCTTTGTACAGCCCGTGCACAATAAAAAACACCAGCGCTGCTTTCATTGACTGCGGAGTATCTATCCCGATCAGTAAAACCATTGTACCCAATGCGCTGATCGTTGTAAACGCCAGAATGCGTTTCAAATCCCGCTGTCCCATCGAAAAAAAGGCGCCTAAAAACATGGTGATTATCCCCGTTAACATGAGCATGTATTTCCATTCCATGGTTCCGCCAACAACCGGATGGATGCGCATCAGAAGAAAAACACCCGCGTTTACCATCGTTGCCGAATGGAGATAGGCACTAACCGGGGTGGGCGCCTGCATAGCGCCAGGTAACCAAAAATGGAAAGGAAACTGCGCCGATTTGGTAAGGACGGCCAGCAGGAGTAAAACAAAAATTAAGCGATATTTAGGATGATCGCCCAGATGTATTCCACGTTCAATAAGTACACTGATTTCATAAGTTCCGGCTACCTGACCAATCATAACAACCGCGAACAACAGGCACAAACCGCCCAATCCGGTTATAAGCAACGATTGCAGTGCAGCCTGCCGCGACTTTGCCAAATGGTGGTCGAAACCGATTAGCAGAAAGGAAGTAACACTGGTAAGCTCCCAGAAAATAAACAAAACCAACAGGTTGTCGGAAAAAACCAAACCAATCATTGACGCCATAAAAAGCATCAGATAGGTGAAAAAATGTCCTTGCCGTTCGTATTTCGACATGTACCAGGCCGCATACAACACGATAAAAAAACCAATTCCGCTGATCAGTAATCCAAAAACCAGGCTTAAACCATCAATGCGGAACCCAAAATTCATTTCAGGTAACAAGCCCCATGACGAAGGTAAAAGATACAATGATTCGGGAGTCAATCCCGCCAAAGCAGAGAATAACACGATCAAAATAGTCAAAGGAATAAGCGAAAGGAATAAGCCCAATTTCGCCTTCAGGATAGGATAAAGTAACGGGACCATGAGCCCGGCTATAAATAAAAAACCAATAAGCTGGGGTAAATATTTAATCATTTTGCATTTTTTGTTCACCGATGGATATTCCATCAATACTCGCTGCCATCCTTTGGTGATATTGACCCGATCCGGGAATGATGGTTCAAAAAATTCTTCCGATTGACAATTTTACCACTTTTTTCTTCAACTTTTCCTATTTTTCCTGAAGTTTAGACAGGATTTCCAGCAATTGTTATTGTCGTGCATCCGCTATTTGCGGGTGTACGACAAAATTCCCTTTTTGACAAAATAACCACAAAGTGGTTGAATGTGAATAGCCCTGAGTGAAACTCAGGGGGTACGGAAAAGATAGGTGTTGCAACCCTGTAAAGGGTTGAATTTGTTTATCTTTGACATTCAGCCATTTGCAGGGTTGTTGCTCTATATCATCATTTTACCCCGGATTCCATCCGGGGCTATTGACATTAAATCCCTTCAGGATTTCAAAAAACATTTGATCTCTGATTAACTACCAAAATATATTACCCAAATTTCAGTTTTTGTGCAATTTGAAGTTTTAGAGATTTCGGTGAAGTTTTGATTCTTTTAATTTCCGGAATATGATTCAGCTTTCCTTACAATTCAACCTTTCCCATTTTTCCAACCGACCGGATATATTTTGCTGCCTGAGCATATTCTTCGGCGGTATTCAAATGTTCCATCATTAACGGAACATCCTTCAGTTTAGCTAATTCAGTCAGAAAAACCGAATAATCCAGATTACCTTTTCCTGCAACAATTTCGTCGAGCTGAGGCATGTAATTATCTTCCCGCAGGGTAATGTCTTTGGCATGACAACTCTTGATTTGTGGCCCGAGTTTGCGGAAACAATCGCGGATCATTTCGCCATTCCGGTAATAAATCTGCGGACTGGTTATTAAATTCATTGGATCAAGGTGTACACCAAACTGCTCGCGATCAATGGCTTTGATGAGTTTCAGATAAGAATCAGCAGAATCGGGATAAGCCCAGGGCATACATTCCAGCGTAAAATAAGTATGCTTTGGTTTTACGGCATCAATTATTTTTCGGGTCGTTTCCACGATCAGGTCGAACGTGGCATCGGTCAGATTATCCTTGTGCGGACCGGCCCAGTGTTTCACATTTCGTGAGCCGCTTATATTCACACAGCAACTGGCTCCAATCTGGTCGGCCAAAGCCAGCGAATCAATGCATTTTTGGATGGCTTTGCCGGAGGTTTCCTTATCAGGAGAAATCGGATTGCTCCACGCTCCCACTTCCGAAATTACAATGTCATTTTTCGCGGCGGCAGTTTGATAAGCTTTTATCAAGGTAGAATCGGCTCCCGGCGACACCGGACAATAAGCTGCCCGGTAGCCCAACTTTTTGAGTGCGGTGACCCATTCTTCAGGAGAATTGTACTTTTCAAAAACCGGTCCGCCCAAACGAACTTGAGACTTTGCAGTTGTGCTGGCGGTTAATCCTGAAGGCATCACAGATAGTGCTGCGATTCCTGATGCTGATAAGGTGATAAAGTTTCTTCGTTTCATAAAATCTGTATAAAACCACATAGGTACATAGTTCACATAGAAAATAAACTATGTTCCCTATGTGCCTATGTGGTTATTCTTTAATGTTTGCAATTTGACTCTAATTCTCCTCCACAATCAGCACATCCCATGGCCCAATTTCGAGGCTGGCTCCGGAAGCAACAGCTTTTCCAGCAACCAGTTCGGTTCCGACTTTGTGCGGATAAACCAAACCCGACTTTTGCGAGGCGTAATTGTAGTAATAATGCACTTTTTTACCTGCCTCGTTCACTCCGCTTTTGGTAACAAGCGGCCAGCGCAAATCCTGATCAACGGATTTAATGCCTGCACGTTCAAGCCCGTCCAATAAAATTTTCTCCTGAATGCCATCTGAAACACCTGTTCCCTCATAAAGTAAGGTTCCTTTTCCGAAGCTATTAATAGTAATGGCAGGATATTTCCCAAAGTGAGGATGATCGTAATATGCCAGTGTTTTCGCGGTTTCAGGAATCAGGTATTCTCCCCAATCATATACTTTATTCGAAGCTTCATCAACCTTAAACGGATTGTCTTTCAGTGCTAATTCCTTGAAATTGGTAAATTCCTGGTAATAAAATCCGCAGGCTTTGCGCAATGGTCCCGGAGCAAAAACCGGACGAACCATCGAATTCTCGTCGCAGAAACCACTCTTGAATTGCATAATCACATGGCCGCCATTTTCAACATACGCGCTGATTTTCTTCAGCACATCGTCGCTTGCAATGTATAAAGCAGGAATAATCACCAGTTTGTAGTCTTCGAACCGGGCGTTTTCAGGAAAAATAAAATCTACTCCCACATTGTTTCTGAATAGTACTTTATGAAACTGGCCGACCAAGTCATTTCGGTAAATATTTCCTGAACCGCCCCACATATCTTGCTTTCCGCTTTTAAAAGGCATGATATTCAGAGCGGCATTCGAATCGTGACTGAATAAAATAGCCACTTTATTGGTGATTTTCAGGTTCACCAGCTTTTTTCCAAATTTCTGCAACTCATGGGCTGTTTTCGAATATTCAGCGTAAGCGCGATTTGGTTGCAGATCGTGCGACAAAACACCTTTCCAATAGGTTTCCTGTCCGTAATGAATCGAATGCCAATGCCAGTATTCTACCATGTTGGCGCCCGATCCCATGTGTGCATACACATTTTGGCGAAGCTGACCATCATACGGAGGCAATTGCGATTTTGAATCCCATCCAATGGTTTGCGCGTTGGTTTCGGTAATCAGGTAGTTTTTCATTTTTACCGAACGGAAAAAGTCTCCGGAAAAAGCAATTTCGTCGCCAGTAAGGTTATCCTGCGAACCGTGATAGACGTTCACTGCCATCACATCCATCCTTTTTGCGCTCTCAATCTGGTCAATGTCCTGAACCGATGGCATAAAACAATGCATGATAAACTGATCGGCGCGTTTGTATTCTGCCACAATTTCCGACTGCCAGGTAAGATAATCAGCCACCGATTTGCGTTTGAAACGCTCCCATTCCAGCTTGTAGGCTGTATTGGTAACTCCGTCTTTTACCGGAAATTCATCCCAATCATTCAAGGCCATTCCCCAGTAATTCAATCCCCACAATTTATTCAGGTTTTCGGTGGTGCCGAATTTCTTCTTCAGGTAATTCACAAAACTGATATGGTAATTGTAGTTGTTCACCCCGTACGAAGTAGTTTCATTGTCAACCTGATAGCCAATAATGGCCGGATGCTTGGCGTAATGTTCCATCATTTTCCTGATCACCCGTTCAGAATAAAACAGAAAGGTCGGGCTGGTAATGTTCATATTCTGGCGTATTCCGTAGTAGGCTTTCCCTCCCTTTTCGTAATCGACCAGCACTTCCGGATGTTTGTGGTAAAGCCATGCAGGCATCGAATAGGTTGGAGTGCCAAGAATCACCTTGATTCCATTGGCGTGCAAACCGTCAATGATGCGATCCATCCACGCGAACTCGAATTCACCTTCGCGAGGTTCAAACAAACTCCAGGTCGATTCGCCCACACGAACTACCGACATTCCTGATTCTTTCATCAGTTTCAGGTCGTCGGCCAGGCGATCAGTAGGCATGTATTCGTGGTAATAAGCTGCGCCGTAAAGCACATTGTCGAATTTGGACGATTGTGCCGAAAGTGTTCCGGCCACCAGTAAAAGCAGGGAAAGAATAAACAGATTTTTCATATTTCATAGGTTTAAGTTTGATCAGTTAATGCACAAATATAAACATTAGACGGTAAATGTAGATCAAACACTTATCTGGAAAACCTTTATCCTGATATGAATCCTGTCTATCGTAAAAATTGAAGTGATCTCTAATTGGTTTATTTGGTCATTAAGTGATTCTTTAATGGCAATCAATTCATCTCCAAAAAAGAATGTACTATTTCAATAAAACGTGGGTCAATTTCAATAGCCAATTTCTTATTATAATCTTCTGTGATTAGTTTTTCATAACGAGAATCATCATATTTGATAATAAAATCATTTACGGATTTTAAAATGCTATTTCCTAAAGAGTCGATTATTATTTGTGCGGCTTTTGTTAACTTCATCTGGTAGTATTCATAATTTTCACCACTCATTTCATTAATATAATGTGTATCAAAATCTGAAAGGCTTGTATATTTTATATCTGTTGGGAGATGGTCGAAATAAAAATCTACCAGTTGAGTAATGTATTTCAATTCATTTGGTCGTTTTGATTTATAAAAAGCATATAATCCCATATTGGCATGTAACTCCCATAAGTATCTGCTCCCGTATGGGATTTCCTTATTCCAGGGATCCTGGAAACAATGTGTTAGTTCATGTATTAATAGTTTTTCCGAGAAAAGTTTCCCGTCAGGCTCCCCAATATCGTTTGTAAAAGTTCTGATAAACTCATTTGCTGATTCCTCTGGAAAACTCAGAATCCTTTTTTCAATGCCATTCGCCACGAGATCCTTCCCTGTGCATATAATCACATTTCCCATGAAGTAACATGGCAATATAACTGATGCCGGGAAATAGGTATTCTTTTCCCCCCAGTCTTTCTCAGAAACAACAAGTAAACAAAACTGCTCTTTAGGTCCCATGATATCCGATAAAAAAAGATAAGCTTCCTTTAAAAGTCCGGCGTTTTTTTCAGCTTGTTCAATATACCCCTCGCTGTATAGAATTTTATAAGGCATATCCGTTTTAAGTTCTTTCAGACCAATATGTTTGGTTTCGTCAATCTTGATTTTCTCATTAGACGAATTGCATGAAAACAGATTTACAAGCAGAATAAGACAAAGAAATGGTTTCATAATGTCTGATTATTTTGCTGCTAACATTTGAAGAAAAAATAAATTTTTCATTGAGTGAAAGTTTTAGTTTAAAACTAAAGACTAATTATACAGCCGGAAATCATACGCATTTGATATTAAATAAGTTCCGGCCCCAGAAATATTCACCGAAGCCGGAACAAGAATTATCCGCAAAAACATTTTTCACTTTCGAATGTACGAGTTCACTTTGCAAATTCCATAAAACCGTCAGCTTTCCAGCAGTTTGTTCCGGCAACCATATCAACAGCGCCAACCATTTGAACAGTTCCAGTCATTCCTTCAAACTTTCCGGTTCCTGAAAACATGGTAACTTCTCCAATATATGTCCAGTCAGCCAGCGAAGTTTTGCCCCACCAGGTGATTGGATAGGAGTCGCCATTCGCAGCTGTCATGACTCCGATACCAATCTGCATCAGAAAGAAATGTGGGTTTCCGTCTGCATCGGGTTCAACCAAAAAATTTAGTTCATTAACTAGGCATACACTTTTTTCAGTAATTACTTTGCCCATGTGTGTTGCGTTGCCGCTGACAAACATTTTGCTTGGCAGGTAGTTTTTAGGATCTTTGGAATCAAGACCGGGAATAGGCATGAGCATCGGTGTTGAAGTCATGTCGGGAGTGGCGCAAAAATCAGCCTTCATCGGAATCGGAACTTTGGCTTTTTTCAGTTCAAGATTTTCTTCCTGAACAAACTGATCTTTGGTACAGGCCACGAACATCATCATCATGATAAAGAAAAAGGAAATCAGTGTTTTCATAATCAGAAATTTTAAAGGTTAATTACTCATATTTATGCACAAATTTCCGACAATTCAAGAACTCAAGTTTTGCCCTGCGTTTCTATTTTTTTGCTGTGCATGTCAGTTTAAGTTATTCTGAATTCCTTGGGACTTTTGCCAAACTGGTGGGTAAATTCGCGGCTGAAATAGGATAGATTTTTAAATCCGGAAGCAAAAGCTACTTCCGTAACATTCATTTTGGTGGTAGATAATAATGATTTTGATTTGAACAGTCGCAATAATTTAAAATAATCTGCAATTGATTGGTTACTAACCGATTTGAATTTTCGGTAAAGTTGCGTACGGCTCACTGCCAGTTCACGACAAAGTTGAGCAATCCCAAATTCATCATCGCCGAGGTTGGCCTCCAACACGTGTCTGACTTTCTCCATAAACGCATCTTCAATTTTATATCCATTTTCAGGCGGGGGCGGAAAGTTATCGGGCGAAGCATATCTATCATGTAATTTCTTGCGGATCGCGATCAGGTTTTTCAACACAATGTGCAATTCCTTTTC
>JAUYMU010000019.1 GCA_030698405.1 Bacteroidota bacterium | reverse complement strand
TTCATCGGATCAGGATGATCTCAAAAGCTTTAATGATATTACCGTCATCGGATCATGCTTCTGATGAAGTGGTTAAAAAGCCCAGAGCACAAACGACTAAAAAGCAACTTGATCCGATGACATTCATTCGCCACAACTGATCCGATGAAGGTTGATCAATAGAGCATAAAGCTCGAAAGCAGCATAAATATAAATTTCACATTCATCGGATCAGGATGATCTCAAAAGCTTCAATGGTATTACCGTCATCGGATCATGCTTCTGATGAAGTGGTTAAAAAGTCCAGAGCACAAACGAATAAAAAGCAACTTGATCCGATGACATTCATTCGCCACAACTGATCCGATGAAGGTTGATCAAAAGAGCATAAAGCTCGAAAGCAGCATAAATATAAATTTCACATTCATCGGATCAGGATGATCTCAAAAGCTTTAATGATATTACCGTCATCGGATCATGCTTCTGATGAAATGTTTAAAAAGTCCAGAACACAAACGACTAAAAAGCAACTTGATCCGATGACATTGAAAATGATGACATTGGAATTTGTATAAAAATCCTATTTTTGTATCAAATTGTCATTTCGACAATAAAGAAAAATATATTTCATTTTTTTGCCATTCAAACGTTGAATCAACTTAAAACCAAATACCATGAAGAAAATTCTGTTTTTATCTTCCGTAGTGCTTTTTCTGGCAGCCTGCTCGCAGAAAGTATGGGAGAAAACTCCTGAAGGAGTGCTTATTCATCTAAAATCGAAAGTTGTAAACGGGGCAAAAACTATCAGCCTTGAAGTAATTAACGACCAGATAATACGCGTAGTAGCCTCTCCTACCGACCAGATTACAAAAACGCAAAGTCTTTGCGTGGTTGAAAATGTTGCTCAACCGGTGAGTTTCGAAGTCGTTGAACAAAATGATACTGTTGTCCTTTCAACCGCAAAAATAAAAGCCAAGGTTTCAATGATTTCAGGAGAAGTAAAATTCTATGACGAAAATAACAAGTTGATTCTTCAGGAACGAAAAGTTGGAAAATCGTTTGCTCCAATAACTGTGGAAGGAACTACCGGATATTCCTTCACCCAGGTTTTTGAATCGCCCGACGATGAAGCATTTTACGGCCTGGGACAACACCAGTCGGATGAGTTCAATTACAAAGGGCTCAACGAAATTCTTTATCAGTACAATACAAAAGTGGCGGTTCCATTCGTGGTGTCGAATAAAAACTACGGCATTTTATGGGACAATTATTCGGTCACCAAATTTGGCGATCCGCGCGAATATGCCGAAATGGATCAGTTCAAACTGTACAACGAAAAAGGTGAAGAAGGCGGATTATCAGCGCTTTATTATACCAATTCGGATACAAACAATGTTTATGTGAGCCGCAACGAATCGGCAATCGACTATGAAAATCTTACGACTATCAAAAAATTTCCTGAAGGATTTCAGTTCAACAACTCCATGATTGTTTGGAAAGGTCAGATCGAGCCTAAAGAATCGGGTGAATTTCATTTCAAATTGTATTACGCCGGATATACCAAAGTTTATATCGACGAAGAATTGATTGTTGCCGAGCGCTGGCGTACAGCATGGAATCCAAACACCTATAAGTTTAGCAAAGAACTCGAACAAGGCAAAAAATATTCGATCCGTCTGGAATGGAAACCCGATGGCGGAACGTCCTACATTAGCCTGAAAGCCTTGAGTCCGCGAAGCAAAGCTGATCAGAATGCATTGTCGCTTTCTTCGGAGATGGGCGATCAGATCGACTATTACTTTATCCGTGGAAACAATATTGATGAAGTAATCAGTGGTTACCGCACTGTGACTGGCAAAGCGCAGATTATGCCGAAATGGGCAATGGGTTACTGGCAGAGCCGCGAACGCTACAGGTCGGCTGACGAGCTGATTGATGTAGTGAAAGAATACCGCAAACGCCAGATTCCGCTCGACAACATTGTGCTCGACTGGAGTTACTGGCCCACCGAATCATGGGGTTCGCACGAATTTAATCCTGAATTCTTTGCTGATCCGGCAGGAATGGTGGACAAAGTGCATGAACTTAATGCAAAAATCATGATTTCGGTCTGGCCAAAATTCTATCATACCACCGATCATTACAAGGAATTCGACAACAAAGGCTGGATGTATCAACGCGCTACCAAAGACAGCGTTCGCGACTGGATTGGCAAAGGTTACATCGGTTCATTCTACGATGCTTACAATCCGGATGCCCGCAAATTGTTCTGGAACCAAATGAAGGAACACCTTTACACCAAAGGTTTTGATGCATGGTGGATGGACGCTTCGGAACCGGATATTCTATCGAATGCCAGCATCGAATACCGCAAAGAACTGATGACACCGACTGCTCTCGGACCATCAACCAAATACTTTAATGCGTATGCGCTGATGAACGCCGAAGCGATTTACAACGGTCAGCGTGAGGAAGATCCCAATAAACGGGTTTTCCTTTTGACCCGTTCAGGATTTGCCGGGTTGCAGCGTTATTCAACCGCAACATGGAGCGGCGACATCGGTACACGCTGGGAAGATATGAAAGCACAGATTTCGGCAGGCTTAAACTTTGCTATCTCCGGAATTCCATACTGGACAATGGATATCGGTGGTTTCTGCGTTGAAAAACGTTACGAACAAGCCAAAGAAGGTTCAGAAGACTTGAACGAATGGCGAGAATTGAATTCACGCTGGTATCAGTTTGGCGCATTCTGTCCGCTATTCCGCAGCCATGGCCAGTTCCCGTACCGCGAAGTTTACAACATTGCTCCTGAAAATCATCCTGCCTATAAAAGTATGGTTTACGCCAACAAACTTCGATACCGCCTGATGCCATATATTTATTCACTGGCCGGAAAAACGCATTTCGAAGATTATACCATCATGCGTGCGCTGATCATGGATTTCAACAGCGATACGCAGGTGAACAACATTGGCGACCAATACATGTTCGGACCTTCGCTGATGGTTGCGCCGGTTTATAAATACAAAGCCACAAACCGCGAAGTTTATTTTCCTGAAGCCAATGGCTGGTATGATTTGTATTCAGGAAAATACACCGATGGCGGACAAAAAATCAGTGTTGATGCACCTTACGAGCGGATGCCACTGTTTGTGAAAGAAGGTTCAATTGTACCGTTTGGTCCTGAAATTCAATACACCGGCGAAAAGCAGGCGGATGCAATTACCCTGTATGTTTACACCGGAAAAGATGCTGAATTCAAATTGTATGAAGACGAAGGTGTCAATTACAATTATGAAAAAGGAAATTTCAGCACCATTCAGTTCAAATACAATGAAGAATCCGGAAAACTGACCATCGGCGATGCAAACGGATCTTTCGAGGGAATGTTGAAAACACGGACATTCAATATAGTGTGGATCGGCAAGCAAAAACCGTTTGCCTTCGATTTGAGCAAAAAACCAGATATCACAATTTCTTATGAAGGAAAAGCAATTGATGTGAGTCGATAAAAATTGGGTGTCGCGATTTTTAATCGCGAATAATAATACGGCGATTAGAAATCGCCGCACCCTTATCGTTGATTCCATTAGCCAATAGTTTATCAGATGCTTTACAAAAAACCTTTTTCAAGGCAACACTGCTTTGAAAAAGGTTTTTCTGTATGATAGCATACAAATTGTAAAAAATCATTTTCTTTGTGTAAACAAGCTGATATTAAACCTGGTTAATCATGGAAGCGATGGAAGATATTTTTCAGAAAATAGGTACAACACAAACTTTGAGTCAGAAAATTGAGCGGAACATCGAGCGTGCAATCCGTGAAAAGAAGCTACCCATCGGAGCTAAACTCCCTTCGGAACGCGAGTTGTGCGAAATGTTTGCTGTTAGCCGTACTGCTTTGCGCGAGGCGCTGCGAAGATTAAGCGCACGTGGCCTAATCGAAATAAAAAAGGGGAGCGGGATGGTGGTTACCAAAATTGAATTGAAAGATGCCATCAGTTCGCTGAACTTGTATTATGACTTGAAGTTTGACGAAAACCTTATCAGCCAAATCATTGAGCTTCGTTTGGCTTTTGAGCCTGAAATTGCCAAAATGGCTGCGATTAACCGCACTGACGAGGATCTGAAAATCATGGAGGCCAATCTGGTTGAATTTGCCAAATGCAACCCGGACAACACCCAGCTCGAATCAGATATTGACAATCGTTTCCATCTGGCAGTGGCACGCGCTACTGAAAACCCGTTTGTGATCATTACCATGGAACCGGTGCATAATTTACTGCCACGGATGCGCAACTTTATTTATGCCAACATCGACGGAGAAAAAGAAATTACACTTGGCTACCACAAGGAAATTGTGAACGCAATTCGTGAGCGGGATGCTGATCGTGCCTGTGAAAAAATGCAGGCTCATATCGATCGCAACATGCAGGTTTACAACAAATTTTTCAAACACTCGTAAATAAAAAAAAACTTTTCCAAAGCTTTATAAATTATAACAAAGCTTTGGAAAAGTTAGCTGTTATAAAAAGGCGGCCTTTTCACTTTAAATCTTTCGCAATTTCTTTTTCAATTTCTCGTATCATATCCAAAACATCATCAAACCGGAGTTTGACCGATTCTGGTTCAAAGTCAAATACATTTCCATAATCGGCCTTTTGGCGCCAATCGTATAATTCAGACAATAATGCACCATATTTCCGATCAAGTTTTCCTGATTTGATAAAATGAAGAGAAAACTGACTTCGTACACCTGAACTCATAAACTTATTCCTTCCTTTCTCACATTCGCATAAAATGGGGAAATTCGTTGTTTAGTATCCCAATCAATTTTTGAATATGCAAAAAGGGAAAACGGTTCACCTGTTTCCAATTCCAGATCATATAAATTATTTCTAAACAATCTTTCCTTTTCTAGATCAACAGGATATTCCGTTAAAATAAGCAAATCCCAGTCAGAATCAATTCTTTCATCACCTCTGGCTCTCGACCCAAAAAGAATGACCTGAGCTCCAGGATCAATCTCATCAATCTTTTTCCTGATCAGTGTGGCAATATGTTTTGTTTTTCTATTCATGTGATCAAAATTATGAATTTTTGTTCTTCCCGACAATCACAATAGAATTCAAATATACGAAAGATGAAAGATTAGATGTCGGCTAAATAAAAAAATACCCCGAAACCAAAGATTCCGGGGTATGGAAATCTTTTCCAAAGCTTTATAAATTAGAATAAAGCTTTGGAAAAGTTAACAGCAAATTAATTACGCCAGAATTTCCTTCACTTGGTTGTAAACATTCACAGCAGTAAATCCAAGTTTTTCATCCAGAACGGTATAAGGAGCTGAGTATCCAAATGATTCCAAACCAAATACTTTGCCGTCGGCGCCTACCAATCCTTCCAGATTAACAGGCAATCCGGCAGTCATACCGAATTTTTTAACTCCTGAAGGCAATACACTTTGCTGGTATTCTTTGCTTTGGCTGCGGAACAATCCTTCGGACGGAACCGATACAATCCGGCATTTGATGCCTTCCTTTTCGAGCAGAACCTGACCTTCAACCAATGTGGCAACTTCAGAACCGCTTGCCAAAAGGATCACATCGGGCGTTCCTTCTGAATCGGTAACAATGTATGCGCCTTTTCCTGCTTGTTGTGCTTCGGCATAACGATCGCCTTTCGACGGAAGGTTTTTTATGTTCTGACGCGATAAAATCAACGCTGTTGGCGAATCAGTATTTTCAAGGGCTAGTTTCCATGCAACTGTTGATTCTTCGCTGTCAGCCGGACGAAGTACCAATACTGAATTTTTGCCATGGTGGTTTTTCAGCTTTTCCATCAGGCGGATCTGGGCTTCCTGCTCAACGGGCTGGTGGGTCGGTCCGTCTTCCCCAACACGGAAAGCATCGTGTGTCCAAACAAATTTTACAGGCAATTGCATCAGGGCGGCCATACGTACTGCCGGTTTCATATAATCAGAGAAAACGAAGAAAGTTCCGCAAACCGGAATAACCCCTCCATGTAAAGCCATTCCGTTCATGATACAAGCCATCGTCAGCTCGCAAACGCCAGCCTGAAAGAATGATCCGGAGAAATCGCCTTTGGTAAATGCTGTGGTTTTTTTCAGAAAACCGTCAGTTTTATCAGAGTTTGAAAGGTCGGCTGAGGAAACGATCATGTTTTCAACTTCGCCTGCAAATGCGGCCAAAACGGTGCTCGAAGCTGCGCGTGTTGCGGTTCCGGCTTTCTGCACAATTTTATCGAAATCGAAAGCCGGAGCTTCGTTGCTGAAAAAAGTTGCAAGTTTTGATGCTAATTCAGGATTGGCATTTCTCCATTCCAATTGAGCTGTTTTCTTCTCAGCAGCTGCGGCAATCAATTCAGCTTTACGTTTGTCGAACATTTCCTGAACATCGTCAAAAATAACAAACGGATTTTTAGGATCGCCATTCAGATTTTCAATTGATTTTTCGAAAGAAGCTCCTGCTTCGCCCAAAGGCATTCCGTGAGTAGCACACTGACGTTCGAAACTTGTACCATCTTCTTTTAGTGCGCCCAGACCCATTATTGTTTTACCGATGATCAGGGTTGGCTTTTCAGTTTCAGCATTGGCTTCTTTCAATGCAGCGCGGATTGCATCTGCATTGTTTCCTTCAATGGTGATTACTTTCCAGCCCCATGCTTCGTATTTTTTTGCGGTATCTTCTCTGGTAACCTCTTTGGTTTCGGTTGAAAGCTGAATGTCATTTGAATCGTAAAACATGATCAGATTGCTCAGCCCAAGAAATCCGGCAATACGACCGGCACCCTGCGAAACTTCTTCCTGAACACCACCGTCAGAAATGAAAGTGTAGGTCTTATGCGCCATCCATTCGCCAAAACGCTGAACCAGAAATCGTTCAGCAATCGCAGCTCCAACAGCCATTGTGTGCCCCTGACCAAGTGGTCCTGAAGTATTTTCAACTCCTCTGGCAGGTTCTACTTCAGGATGGCCGGGAGTTGGGCTACCCCACTGGCGAAAATTGGCCAGTTCGTCCATCGTATAAAAGCCATTCAATGCCAGAATGGAATATAACATCGGTGACATGTGACCCGGATCCAAAAAGAAACGGTCACGATTGATCCAGGTCATATCACTTGGATCGAAATTCAGGAATTCAGAATAAAGAACAGTCACAAAATCGGCACCGCCCATTGCACCACCCGGATGGCCTGATTTTGCTTTTTCGACCATTGCTGCCGATAGGATTCGAACATTGTCAGCTGCTTTTGTTACGAGGTTTTTTCCCATTTTATATAGTTTGAATAATTAATTTTGAGTGAATGTTGAATTTCCGATTTTATATTTTGATTCTAAATTAAAAGGAACTATTCAGGATTTACATTTGATGACTGCCTTGCTGCTAACTGCCATCCAATTTCCGACTTTATCCAAATATTGGTGAATCTCCTTGGTATCCATTCATCCTGGTTAGCTACCATATTGGCTGGCTGTTGCAGCTCTTTACCCATTACTACCGCAATATTTTGATTGAAAGTAATTTTTTCAATGATTCTTTCAACAGATGGAAATTTATGACCATTTTTCATAAGTGTTATGATTTCTTTTGCAGTCACAATTTTCCCGTTTGGATTATTTACTACATAGTCTTTCGACCATATTTTAAGTAGCGAAATTGTGTCTCCCTTATCAAGCAATTGAGTCCAGTGTTTTTCTAATTTCCTGATCTCCAACTCATCATTTGATTGTCCGAATGCAAGTGTAGTTACTAAAATGAAACTGATTAAGAAGAAATTAAATGTTTTCATAATTCAAATATTTTGAATAACGGTGCCCATTATTTATATTAAAATCAATTTTTAATAATTGCTTCACAACTTGTATATACAAGATAAATGCCCGGCAAATATAGTAATTACACTAAACTTACCGGGCATTTTAATCTCAAAAGACCGAAAAATTAATATTATTTCGGAGGAAGTATTCTTACCATAACGACTCCTTCTATTTCAGATATCATGTTTTTAATTGTTGCCGGAACAGTGCCGTCAATGTCAATAATGTTATAGGCAATTTCGTCCCTGTTTTTGTTAAGCATGTTCGAGATATTTAAACCTTCATGTGCCAGCAATGCAGAAATCTGGCTGACCATTTTCGGTACATTTTTATTGGCAACTAAGATTCTTGTTCCGCCATTGCGTTCCATTTCTGCTGTGGGGAAATTTACAGAATTCACAATATTTCCATTTTCAAGATAATCAATAACCTGGGTTACAGCCATGATTGCACAATTGGTTTCCGACTCTTCTGTGGAGGCGCCAAGGTGAGGAATGGCAATGATATTTTTCACATCAATCAATTCATCTTCAGGAAAATCGGTGACATACTTCCCAACTTTTCCAGATTCAATTGCTTCAATCATATCCTGATTTTTCACCAAACCACCCCGCGAAAAGTTCAGGATTTTAACCCCGTTTTTCATCATCTTCAGCTTATCCTTATTGATGAATCCTTTGGTTTCGGGCATTTGAGGAATATGGATTGAAACAAAATCGGCATTGGCCAACAATGAATCAAGTCCTTCTGCCTTCTTCACGTTGCGACTCAGTTTCCAGGCATGTGCCACCGAAATGTAGGGATCGTAACCAATTACATTCATTCCGAGTGCCTGTGCTGCATTGGCAACCAAAACACCGATCGCGCCAAGCCCGATAACAGCCAGCGTTTTTCCACGTATTTCAGTTCCGCCGAAATTAGACTTGCCTTTTTCAACCAAACCGGGCACTTCGCTTCCCTTACCCTTCAAGGTTTTTGCCCATTCAATGGCTCCTGAAATATCGCGCGAAGCCAAAAGCATACCTGCGATTAAAATTTCTTTTACTGCATGGGCATTTGCACCGGGCGTATTGTAAACTACGATACCCTTTTCAGTACATTTTTCGACTGGGATATTATTGACACCGGCACCAGCGCGGGCAATGGAAAGCAGACTTGCTGGCAACTCCATGTCGTGCATGGCCTGACTACGAACGATAATTGCATCAGGATTATTGAATTCACTGGCAATTTCGTATTTGTCTAAAGGAAAAATCTTCAATCCTTCCGGATCGATCTTATTTAATGTCTGGATTTTGAACATGATATTTGGTTTTTTGTCATGAAAAAGTATGACAAAGATCACAAATTTATTTAAAAGATCACAGGTGTTTCGATGAAAAAAAGCGGGTCTATAACGGATAGTGTGGGTAAAGTATTCATTTGTCAGTCTTAATTGAAGAATTGCCCAAACATTTATAATGCTAAAAATCCGAAAGGTGTCAGATCTTTCGCTATTAGAAAGCGGCAGCGCCGCAAAATATTTATAGCGAAAAAGTAGATAGAAGCTGGTAAGGTGCAGCGCACCGGAATATTAAAATAACTGCCTATCCCTTTCGGTCAAGTAAAAAATTTGTAACATTGCTGCATGATTAGTAATGAGCATTAACCCGAAAGATTTTCAAGAATTCCTTGCTCAATTTAGAAGTGAGGAAGACTGTTGGAATTATATTTTTGAAATAAGATGGCCGAATGGCTTTGTTTGTCCCAAATGTAGAGGCAGTAATAAATATTGGCTCACTGAACAGAAATTGATTCATTGTTCCTCTTGTGGTCATCAAGCATCAGTAACGGGAGGTACTATTTTTCATGGTACAAGAAAACCGTTAATACTTTGGTTTCACATTATGTGGTGGGTTGTTGCACAAAAGACAGGTGCAAGTGCTAATAATTTGATGGATTTTATGGGCTTTGGTTCATATGAAACTGCTTGGTCTTGGCTGCAAAAGCTTCGTAGAGCAATGGTAAGACCAGATAGAGATCTACTTTCTGGTGAAATTGAGGTTGATGAAACTTATATTGGAGGAAAAGAAATTGGCTCTGGGAAACAAGGAAGAGGCGCAGAAACGAAAACTTTGGTGGTGGTTGCCACTGAATGCATTGGAAAACAGATTGGTAGAGTTCGGTTCAAGTGTATACCTGAAGCATCTGGCGAATATCTTTTAACATTTATCGATGAGAATATTAAACAAGGGAGTACAATTATTACAGATGGCTGGCCAAGATATAACTCTTTGACTAATTCTGAGAAATATAAACATAAAATCAAAGTTATTTCGGGAAGTGGAAAAAAGGCTCATGAACTATTACCGCATGTACATCTTGTCGATTCACTTGTTAAACGGTGGATAAATGGAACTCATCAAGGTAGCATTTCTCCAAAATACCTGTCTTATTATTTAGATGAATTTGCGTTTCGGTTTAATAGAAAGCTATCGACATATAGAGGAAAGTTGTTTTATCGACTAATGCAGCAAGCTGTAGATACTATTCCTCAACCGTTTAAAGAAATTACAAAATCAGCTTGACCGAAAGGGATAGGCAGTTAAAAATAAATACGTCCTTTATCCCGGTGCGCTGCACCTCTTGCGTGAATTGCATCATATAGACTACAAATATCACCAGTGCTCTGCACCTAAAAAGGCCTGCTTTATTTTACCCGCACAAATCTTTATTAATAAAAAAATGCATTCTGTTTGTAAATTTAATGCGACTTATTTGTTAATAAGTGTAAAATATTCTTAGTTTTGATCGCAGATTAAAAAATGCATATCACGTTTTGCTCTTAAACTTAACTGTTAACCTAAAACTAATGCTTATGAATTGATGTTTTTTTGTGAAGACCATGCAATCGATTGCAAGTTTTCAAAGAAGCCCCCTCCAGATGGTGTTGAAATTCAATTACTTCACCTACAAAATCAAACTAATTATTTTAACTAACAGATTAAATTATGGAAAAAATTCGAAGATTAGGCCATTTCCCTTTCGGAAATGGTTCGCAAATTCTTTTGAAGATTAAATTACTTTCTGTCGGTTTGTTATTTGGATTTGCCTCTGTAGCAGCAGATGGCGTTTCTTTAAATACAAATCCGGAGCAGGTAATTAATCCTGTTGATCAGCAGACACAAGTCAGCGGGATGGTCAATGACGCCCAGGGGGTTCCAATCCCGGGAGCTACCGTTATTGTTACCGGTACCAACATTGGTACAATCACTGATGTTAATGGAAAATTCAGGTTCAGTGTTCCTGCAACAGCAAGAACCCTTACCATTAGTTTTGTTGGTATGACTGCCAAAGATGTAACCATTGGCAACAATACCAACTTTACGGTTGTTCTGGCCGAATCAAATGTGGGTTTGGAAGAAGTGGTCGTGGTAGGTTATGGAACCCAGAGAAAGGAAAGCGTTGTCGGTGCTATAACTCAGGTCGACAATCAGGCTTTGATGCGTTCGGGTAACTCAAATGTTACCAACGCGATTGCAGGTAAACTTTCCGGCGTTTTAACTATTCAGCAATCGGGCGAACCAGGAAATAGTAATTCTGAAATTATTATTCGTGGTTTGTCGAGTTGGAACGGTTCTGCACCGCTGGTTTTGGTTGATGGTGTCGAACGCGATTTTAAAAATCTGGACCCGAACGAAATAAACACTTTATCGGTTTTGAAAGATGCTTCAGCAACAGCGGTATTTGGAGCAAAGGGCGCCAATGGGGTTATTATTGTAACCACCAAGCGTGGATCGCTTGGAAAACCAAAATTGGATGTTTCCGCTTCTTACGGTGTAGAAAAGGCCACCCGTATACCCGACCACATAGATTCGTACACCACCATGAATATGCTGAACCATGCCTACATGAACGGTCAACAGTTCACATCATTGATTCCGGAATGGCAACTCAATGAGTACAAAAATCCCTCAACTCCTTTAAACGCTCTGCGTTTTCCCAATGTTAACTGGTTCGAGGAACTGACGCATCCGTATGCGCCAATAGTAAATGCTAATTTCAATGTAACCGGAGGTACAAACTTTGTTAAATATTTTTGTTCGCTGGGATACTTCCATGAAGGCAGTTTTTTTGATGCGCGTAAAGACGGTTATTTCGACTTAAATTACAAGTTTAACCGATTTAATTATCGTGCGAATGTTGATTTTAACATTACCAAAACAACGGTGCTTTCCTTTAACCTTGGTGGCGAAACCGGTGTGAAAAACAACCCGAACAGCGCTCCGTGGCGTAACCTGTATTCAACTTCAGGAGCACGTTTCCCTGCCTATTTCCCGGATTGGGTATTGGATCAGATCCCTGACACCCATTATCCGAACGATACAGGAAAACGTTTGGTCGAACCCTTTGGAGAATATACGGGTAATCCTTATAACTCACTCTATAACGGCCAGTTTAATGAGGATACTTCGTCGAAATTGTTTACCGACTTAATTTTAGACCAGAAACTCGATTTCATTACCGAGGGTCTTTCGTTCAAAGGTAAAGCATCGTTAAGTACTTATTACAGTAACCGTTCGTTAACTGCTAGTTTTACCTACCCTACTTATGTGTTGAATTATAATAGTATCGGAGCTGTTGATACAAAAGGTAACCCAATTAACCCATGGACCCGTAACCCCGCCGGTGATGCCATTTACACTTTGCCAAAACTGGATATTAATGTTGGGTCGATGAATGGTGGTTATTACCGGAACTTATACTATGAGTTCGCGCTTAATTATGCCCGCACTTTTGGCAACCACAGTGTTACAGGTTTGGCTCTTTTGAACCGCGAGCAAAAAAACGAGGAAACGCAGTTCCCCTATTACAATCAAGCCTTGGTTGGTAGAACAACCTATGATTTTAAACACAAATACCTGGCTGAAATAAATGTTGGGTACACTGGTTCCGAGCGTTTTGCTCCAGGTAAACGCTTCGGGTTCTTTCCTTCAGGAGCTATTGGATGGGTTATATCAGAAGAAGGATTCTTTAAAGCGGCCGTACCTTGGATGAGCAAGCTGAAGCTTCGTTATTCCGATGGTTTAGTGGGTAGCGATTATGCCCGTACACGCTGGCTATACCTTAGCCCTTACAAAAAAGATGCACGCGGATATTACTGGGAAGACCAGGGAGCCAATCCAAATGCACAATGGGAAGAAGCCCGTAAAAAAGACTTTGGTATCGAAATTGGACTTCTTAAAGATCAGTTGAATCTTGTGGTTGATTTGTTTGATGAAAAGCGCAATAATATGCTGCTTGTACCTAAAAGTGCAACCATGATGATTGGAAATTCATTTAAAGAATTGAATCTGGGCGAAGTAAAAAAACATGGGATTGAAGTTGAATTGACCTGGAATAAGATAGTTAATCAGGATTTTAGCTACAATTTAAGGGCAATTGCAGGGTATAACGAAAACCGGGTGATTTATAAAGATGACCCACCGTACGCCCCTGAACATACCAAATTGGCAGGCAAACCGTTAACCGAAATGTTGAGCAGTGAGTTTGGCCTTGAAGGTCTGGAAATCAGTGGGGTTGAACTGACTGGAACCGGGTATTATACCACCATTGACGACATTCATACAAATCCATCGCCTATTGCCCTTGAAAAATTAAATGTGGGCGATTACAAATTCCTCGATTATATGGTTGATGGAAGCATTACCAGTCTCGATAAATACCCAATCAAAGGTTTGACTTACCCACCTTTCACTTTCTCCTGGTCTGGAGGGTTTACCTATAAAAACTTCGATTTTAATTTCCTGTTTCAGGGAAACCTTGGCAAGTTTGTACAATACAACCAGACCTACGAAGTTGAATTCATAAAAGGTGACTGGCGTGTACACTCTTCTCAGTTAGACTACTGGAGACCAGATAACCAAAATGTCAATCACTCGACTATACATTACAGCGGCAGTTCGAGCGCCGACATCCTGTTCTGGGGTGGTGGCGAGGCCGACCGCGGTTATCAGGTAATGATTGAAGATCGTTTCTTCCGTAATGCCGACTATTTGCGCCTGAAAGAACTTTATGCAGGTTATACCTTTAAATCGGGATTATTAAACCGCATAGCAGGTGTGTCGAATTTGCTTGTTTACACCACCGGTAACAACCTGTGGACTTATACAAAACTTATTGAAGGCGATCCTGAACGCAAAGATTTTCAACAGGGTTTCTACCCACAGATGTCGAGCGTTAAGGTGGGTATAAAACTGGCGTTTTAACCGTAAAATTGACTACTATGAAAAAATATATCATTTTATTTTTACTGACAGCGGTGTTCATGGTTATAACACCTTCCTGTCTTGAAGACTATCTCGATGTTTCCTATGAAGCCGGGGTGAACGAGGAAGAGGTATTCTCCAACTATCAAAACTTCAGGAGTTTTTTCTATGGAGTTTATGAAGGACAGAAATACTACGGTACCAGCGGATGGAGAGATTACAATATTAAGCTGGCATATTCGCTGTATTTTGGATCATGGGACCAGAAATACACCTGGGACGGGTTGACCGATGCAGCCGATCCATGCCGTTATATGGAAGGACATACTTTTAGAAGCGGGCAGGTTTCTGCCTTCATCAACAAGTTTACCTACGATGGTAACCGCCGTCCGATTCTGGAATCGATGTTCTTGGTTATCCGTAAATGTAACATGGTTATCAAAAATATTGATAAATTACAGGATGCCACACAGGAAGTAAAGGACGATTTTCTCGCTCAGGCACATTTTGTAAGGGCACTGGCACATTTTGAACTGATGCGCCTTTGGGGGCCGATGCCCTATCTGACCAAAGTGATTGGACCAACAGACCAATGGGATATTCCAAGACTTTCGAAATACGAAACACTTAAAAGGGTGGCTTTGGACATGGATTCATCGGCTGTTTATTTTGAAAAGTGCAAAAAAATGCGCCGCGACCCGGGACCCGGACAAGTTGGCCACCTTGCCGATGCCGAACAAGCCCGCCCAACCGGTGTTGCCGCCAAAGCCTATAAAGGCCGTGCCTTGTTGTATGCAGCCAGTCCGTTAAACAACGACAAAGGACAAACAGCCTGGGAAGATGCCGCCAAAGCGAACTGGGAAGCCATTAAAATTGCATTGCAATACCAGTACGATTTGCTGCCAGCAGCCGATTATAAAAAGAACTATGTGGGTGTTCCCTATACCAACGAACAACTGTACGCATGGAACGCCGGTAACTTAAGTTGGAACAATGGATTTTTTCAAGGAATGGTTTCGTCTATTTTCAACGGAACTTCATCAAACACTAATTCCGGATTGTGTCCAACACAGAATTTTGTTGACAAGTTTGAAACCAAATGGGGCGAACCGCTAAATACTCCAGAAGAGCGCGCTGCAGCCATTGCTGCCGGTCATTACAGTGATCAGAATCCTTACAAGGATCGTGACCCCCGTTTTTACATCGACATTGTTCATAATCAAGGTGCGCTGGCCGGAACCTGGACTGGTGGAAAAGCCCAGATTTATTACGAAATTAAGGACGGGAAAGCGGTGTACAGCGAATTGTTGGATCAGGCTTTTATTAATCCAACCCGTTATACTTCAACCGGATACTATATCAAGAAAATATGGGCAGAAAACAGTATCAAGTACCAACAGTCGTTCCATTATACCGATCCGTTGATGCGTTTGGGCGAATTGTACCTGAATTATGCAGAAGCTGCCAACGAAGCTTACGGGCCAAATACCCCGGCTCCCGGAGCAGATATGACTGCGGTTCAGGCCATCAACAAAATTCGCAACCGGATTGGTGCCGCAGATGTATTGCCTCAGTTCACATCAAGCAAGGAGCTTTTCAGGGAAAGGATTAAAAACGAGCGAAATGTTGAGCTGGCATACGAAGGACATTATTATCACGACATTCGTCGCTGGAAAGATGCCCCAAAAGCTTATGCAGGGCCGATTATGGGAATGGACATTGAAAAGGTGGCAGTAAACGCTACTTATCCAACCGGATTTAAATACACTCGTGTTGCTTTGGAAGGATTAAGACAGACTCGCTGGCATGATGCCATGTATTATCTCCCCTTCAATACGGATGATAATTTCAAGATGAAAAATTTTGTTCCCAACATAGTTTGGTAACACTAAACCTTATAAAAATAGGATTATGAGAATATTTGATCTAAACTATAAGAACATCAGATTTGCCGGTTTACTGTTGCTTTGTTTGTTCATCGTTGGAAAAACAATGGCTCAGGATAAAGAGGTAAAGATTAAGATGACAAATTCAACACTGAAAGTTACCGATGAAAAAGGAAATGCGATCTCGGGTGCTTCGGTTGTTGTTGGCGAAGGTTTGATACATGCCATTACCGATTCCAAAGGCGAGTATTCTTTTCAGGCCGTGCCAAACGATTTCGTTACAGTTTCGGCTTTTGGCTATGAAAAGAGTGTTATTTTGGTTGCCGACCTCGAAGCAAGCAAGCCAATAGTTCTGGTTCAGGCCAAACCGTTTATGAGCGCGGCAGACAATGTGCCGCTACCTTTTATTACCATTAAAAAGAGGCACCTAACCGGGGGCTATAATGTAATAAACGGGAATATCCTTGATAAATACCCATCGACTGACATACGAAATGCATTGACTGGTTTGGCCAATGGATTGAATGTAAAGGAAAATCACGGTGCGCCGGGTTTAACTGCCGAAGAATCATTAAACGTTTTCAGGTTTTCTGACAAGATATCTGTTTCGTCGCGCGGACGCGATATGGTTTACATCATCGATGAAGTTCCGACTGACATTACTGAAATGCCTTTGGATCCGGGTGAAATTGAATCGATCACGGTAGTAAAAGACATCGTCGGCAAATCGATGTTCGGACCCGCTGGCGCCGATGGGATTGTGTTCATCAAGACCAAACGCGGACGCACCAACGAACGTATCCTGAATGTTAATGTTGAAAACGGTGTAAGTATGGTCGACCGTTTCCCAGGTTATGTTGACGGTGCAGATTATGCCCGGTTAAACAACCTGGCCCGCACCAACAGCGGTTTGGCTCCGCTTTATTCTGACGAAGATATTGCTGCCTATGCCAAAAATGATCCGTACGACATGTTGCACCCAAGCGTTAATTACAGGGACATGATGCTTAAAAACTCAATGGCTTTCCGCAGGGCAAATGTATCTTCAACCGGTGGAACCGAGAACGTTCGTTATTTTGCTTATGTTGGTTATGCCGGAGATGGCGATATCTATAAAATTGGCCCTAAGGCCGATTACAATCGCCTCAATACCCGTTCGAATATCGACATGAAAGTCAACGATTTCATCAATGTACAATTCGACTTTTTTGGCGGTTTAAGTTTCCGTCGTTCGCCCAACTTTGGTTACGATCCCCAATTTACTTCAGAAGGAACCGATAACCCGGCTTTGGATATTGTTGAGTTTGGTACTGTAATCAACACAATAAGTAATCTGCCTCCGATTGCATTCCCGGTTTATGCCAATAACAGCCCCGACCTAAAATACCCATGGTATGCTGTTAGTCAGACCTATCAGGAAAACCCGATTGGAAACATGATGAAAAACGGTTACTATACGGAGACCAGTCGCAAAGGTGCTTTCAATGTGGCTTTGGATTACGACATGTCGGGTATTTTGAAGGGTTTAAAGTCCCGTTCTTATATTGGTTTTAATGCGTTTAACCTGATACGTTCGGGCAAGGCTGAAGATTACGATGCTTATACCGTATCTCCCGACCCAACTGCCGCCGATGGGTACAAATTGACCAAACATTCCAGCCACGTTCAGGTTGACCAATCAGATGAGGCTAAACTACACGATTTCTATTATTTGCGTTTCGCGGTATACGAAAACCTGAATTATACCCGGATCTTCGGAAAGAATAGTATTGAAGCTTCGGCCACGTATTACCTTTCAAAAATTTCCAGAAACGGAATTGAAGAACCACAGCGCCAGCAAAACGGTACTTTTACTGCCCTGTATTCGTTCGATGACAAATACAACATTCACGGGGTTGTTAATTATGCCGGAAGCAGCAGCATGAGCGAAGATGAACGTTATCAGTGGTCGCCTTCGGTTGGCGTAAGCTGGATAATTTCGGATGAAGGTTTTCTGAAGGACAGTAAATTTATCGACTATCTGAAACTACGCGCCGAAACGGGTGTATTGGCTTTCGAAAGCTTCCGCGGACCATTTGGTTACCGCGACCGGTGGGCCAACTCCACCGATGGAACAGCATTCGGAGCATGGACTTCGAGCCAGTGGTTTGGTTCCGCAACCGATGCTTCAGTTCCACGTGTTGTGCAAAGCCGTACCGGAAATCCACTGCTGACCTGGGAGAAACGTCGGGAATTTAACGTTGGGTTCGATGCTTTGATGGCCAAACGTAAACTGTACATGGAAGTTAATTACTACGATAACCTGCGCGATGGAATAATTTCTTCTCCAAGAAATCTACCTTATGTGGTGGGTATTTCGAGTTGGCTGCCCGTGTTTAATGCCGATAAATTACGTTATTTTGGCGTGGAAGCTGCCCTTCAATATACAGATCAAAAAGGCGATTTTAAATATTCGTTCGGAGGTAATGCCACCATTCAGAATACGGAGTACGTAAGTTTTAGCGAACCTGAATACCGGAACGAATACCAGTTCCGTCAGGGAAAACCCGCTGATGCAATCTTCGGTCAAACTTACCTTGGCCGGTTTGCTTCAGATGATGAGGCATTGGCTGTACCGCAGTTATTTGACGCCGTTTTAGGCAAAGACGACCTGAAATACAAGGACATGAATGGTGACGGCGTTGTTGACGATAACGACCAAAGTCAGATTGGAAATTCAACTCCCCGGCTGGTTTATGGACTGAACGCTAAATTTAGCTTCAAAAATGTTGACCTGACTGTTATCGGAACAGGTTATGCGATGTACGATATTTTGCTCAACAACAAATACTACCGCAACGGATGGGGCGACAACAACTACTCGGTTTTTGTACGCGACAACATTGGAGGTGCATACCCTCGTCTAACCTATTATCAGGTAAACAACAACTTTGTTACCTCTGATTTCTGGTTGATCAAAGGTGGTTTCTTCAAAATTCAGAATGTGGAACTGGCCTGGAATGTCCCGGTAAAAAAACTGGCTTGGTCAGGAGTAAGGCAAGTGCGTATTTATGCGCGCGGAGCCAATCTTTTAACCATTTCGAAAGTGAAAGATATCGATCCTGAATCGAAAGATTCGGGTTTAGGAACTGTTGCTTTTGGCGACAATGACAGAGGAACCTACCCGTTGTTCAGAACCTTTTCGGGTGGTCTTAAATTAACCTTTTAATGATAACAGTTATGAATAAGATACAAATCATACTACTGGTTTTATTAGTTGTGCTGATTGGTTCATGCAAAGACTATCTTGAACCATATCCCAACGGCGACTTATCTCGCGACGATATCTGGGATTATGCCAACATGCCTCAGGGACTTATTACGCAGGCATATGGTCAGGGAACAGGTTCTGCAGAACTGTCTGCCAATTACAACAACAACGAAGGCGCCTACCTCGACTGTGCTACCGACAACGCTGTACGTACAAGCACCACCGACAATATCCGTCGCTTAGCCGTGGGCGCTCTTACGACCGGACAGGATCCATTCCTCAACTACTGGGATCGCGCGTATAAAAAGATGAACCTGGTAAACATGTTTCTCGACGGGCGTAAAGGTTTCAACACCCGCTACGTAATTGTGGCCCGTTACGACAGTTTGATACGCTACCGCTTACAGGGCGAAGCTTTCGCGTTGCGTGCCTGGTATCAGTGGGATCTTCTTCAGAAATTCGGAGGCAAAGGTATTAACGGGCAGATGTTGGGTTTCCCGATTGTAACCAAACCGCTCGATTATACGCAGCCGGTGAACCTTGCAAGGAATACCTACGATGAATGTGTAGCCCAGATTATTGCCGACTGCGACTCTGCATACAAATACCTGCCTTTGGCACACCGCGATTTTTTGGTTCCGGTGGCTGGTGACCGAACTTATGCCGGTGGCAAATACTGGGGTCGCATGGATGGTATCACCACACGTGCCATCAAAGCGTTGACCTATTTAACCTGGGCAAGCCCGCGTTTTAATCCTTCGAACGATAAGACACGCTGGGACAACGCAGCAAAATTTGCCAAGGAAGTAATCGATTTCAAATTGAATATTGATGGGAAAGCAACCAATGGCTTTAATCCGGTGAATCAGGTTGCCTGGTTAAATCCAAACTTCCCCGGTATTATTTGGTCGGCCCGTTATCTGATCAATGGATCAACCAACGATGCAATGGAGCGTATGTTCTATCCTGGTGGATTTCAGGGTAATGGCGAAATGGGGCCAACCCAGGAATTGGTTAACTCTTTCCCGATGAAAAACGGTTACCCGATTACAGATCCCAAAAGCGGATACGATCCGGCAAACCCATACAAAGACCGCGATCCCCGCTTTTACAGTGTGATTTGGTACAATGGGGCACAGGCCAAGAAAAACAATACCGGTGTTTTAATGTACACGTTCGAAAATTTTGAGGGTGGAAAAGATGCTGCCGGTGCAAGTTCCAAAAACAGCCGTACCAATTACCACATCAAGAAGATGGTTCACATGGGTCTAAACTGGTCTGATGCGTCGATTAACCGTCAGCCGCACTCTAAATTCCATATCAGATGGGCACACATGGTTCTTACGTTTGCCGAAGCTGCCAACCACGTGGTAGGTCCGACCGATGCTGCCAAGTATGGCCTTTCAGCAAAAGATGCCATTAAGTACCTCCGCGCGCGGAAAACTTACGACGGAGCCAACGGACTCACAACTGATCCTTATCTCGATGAAATGGCCGCAGCAGGCGAAGCCGCTTTTGATGCCCTTGTGAAAAACGAAAACAGAATCGAAACCTGCTTTGAAGGAAGCCGTTTCTTCGACATTCGTCGCTGGACTACCAATTTAACCGACCTTAACAAGGCAGTTCACGGGGCTGAAATCATTAAAAATGGAGATGGCAGTTTTACGTATAACCTGAACAAACAAGTAGAAGAGAGGCTCTATCAATCAGCCTATCTTCCAATTCCGTATCAGGAAATACTTAGAATGAGCAATTTAGTTCAGAACGAAGGCTGGGAAAGCTGGAAATAAATCATTTAAAAATGAGAGTTATGAAAAAGATAATAGCATTAATAGTTTTGATTACAGCCATGAGCGCCTGTTATGAAGATTATATCCTTGATTACGAATACGATGGTATTTATTTGCCCTATCAGCTTGATGTCAGAACCTTTGTGGTTGGCGAGGGCATGAGGATTAAGGTCGGGGCTGCCCTTGGCGGGGTCAGGGATAACAACAGGGACCGGGCTGTTAATTTTCAGATCGACAACAGCCTGATTAATCCTGCCACGCTCGAATCGATGAAAGGTGCTGCCAACTACATTAAAAATTCGGTCGACGCAGTTACCGAACTGAAGACATTGCCTGCCAATTACTATTCGTTGTCAGATAACAGTAAAATAGTAATCAAGAAAGGCGATCATTCAGGTACGATTACGCTAACGCCCGATTCAGCCAGATTCTTAACTGATATGGCTACCTTAAATGCAACGTATGCACTTCCCATAAGGATTACCAGCGCCGATGCCGACACCGTTTTGAAATCTAAAGATTACGCGGTTATTGGATTGAAATACGAGAACATGTTGTTTGGCAATTATTGGCATGGCGGATCTGCTGTGGTTAAACGCCCCGGAAAAACAGACACCATTTTTACTTACTATACCACTATTCCAATGGTTGAAAGCAAGGTGTGGAAGTTGTATACAAGGAGTCCTAAGACGTTGGCTGCTAACGGTTTTTTGGATCAAACTACTGCCAAGGATGAAATGATCCTTATGCTTGATGGCGTCAATATTTCCATTGGTATCGCTACCGGATCAACCTATGCTGTATCCCAGAATGGAGATTGTACTTTTAACAGGGCAAAACTTCTTCAAAAACGGAAGATTTTCCTGAAGTACAAATACCTTAACACCGCCAATGGTTTTACTTACCATGCCACCGATACGCTTACATTCCGCAACCGTATCCGCGATGGTATCAACGAATGGCAGGACGAAAATCCGAACAATTACAAATAACCTTTGGATGTTCATTCAATTAAAAAACGGCTGCTCCCGATGGGAACAGCCGTTTTTGTATTACAGCAACATACTTACCGTCAAAGTCAATATCAATCCCATAACTGAGATGATGCTTTCCATAACTGTCCAAGATTGAAGTGTTTGTTTTTCAGTCATTCCAAAATATTTGCCAACCAGCCAGAAGCCGCTATCGTTAACATGCGATAAAAGGGTTGCGCCGGATGCAATGGCAAGTACAACCAGGGCTGTGTGTGTTGGAGATAAACTAAAGACTTCCAGAACCGGGGCCATAATTCCTGCTGCTGTAATCATCGCTACGGTGGCTGAACCTTGTGTAACCCGAACAATGGCTGCCAACACCCATGCAAGCAAAACCGGCGGCAACGATGAATCGGCAATTGATTCGGCCATCATTTTGCCAATACCACTGTCAACCAATATCTGTTTCAGAACACCACCGGCTCCGGTAATTAAAATGATAATTCCGGCAGGTCCAAGCGCTTTGGTGGTCAGGTCGAGGATTTCCTTTTTGTTGAACCCTTTTTTAATTCCGAGGAAATAAATTGAAATTATAGTGGCAAAAGTTAAGGCGACAAACGGATGCCCAATAAAGCCAAGTATATCAGGAATTATACCGGCTGAAATGATCTGTTTCTTAACCAAAACATCGGTGACAGTTGCAAGCAGAATCAGAAACAAAGGAATGGCAATAATACTGATAATCAAACCAAAAGATGGCAGGTCTTTTCGGGTTTCAGGATGAATTACGCCAATATTTTCAGGAGGAAAAACAATTATTTTTTTACTGATATAGCGGCCAAAAACCGGTCCGGCCACAATAGCGATGGGCAAACCCAGAATAAACCCCCAAAGAATTACATAACCCAATTCAGCATTGATGATTTCGGCAACAGCAACCGGCCCGGGAGTTGGCGGAATAAATGAATGGGTGACGGCAAGCCCTGCCAGCAATGGAATTCCGTAGTACAAAACCGACTTTTTGGTGTCGCGCGAAAGGGCATAAACTATTGGAACAAGTATGATGAAACCGACATCAAGAAAAACCGGAATACCGATAAAAAAGCCGGTTAACACCATAGCAAATGGCGCCCGTTTTTCACCAAACTTTTTCACGAGGTAACGCGCCATTGATTCGGCGCCGCCCGAACTTTCGAGCATTTGACCAAAAATAGCGCCCAAACCTACCACTGTGGCCACAAAACCCAGGGTTCCGCCCATCCCGTTCTGAATACTTTCAAGAATTCCGGCGAGCGGCATTCCGGTTGCCACACCAACAAACATGCTGGTTATCAGAAGTGCAATAAAGGCATTGAGTTTTAATTTCAGTACCAGAAAAAGCAAAAATACGACTGCAAAAACAACGGTCAGCATCAGGTAGGTTGTGCTCATGGGATTTGAGTTTCAAGTTTCAAGTTTCAGGTTCCAAGTTCCCTCTGACGGACAGATTTCAGATAGATTCAGAACTTTCTTATTTCTTATTCGATATTGGATATTGATTATTCAATATTGGATATTGGTTATTTATTTTATTTCTGACAGGTTACTATTAACGGCAAACTGTTATTTGTCAGTGGTTCAGATTTAAAGTTTCCGAAGTATTCGAATGATCCGAATCCTGCTTCTTCCAGCAATTCCTGAAGTTTATTTTGCCTGATTGCATACAGTTTCACCGAATTTATAATTTCCTGACCGGTTGATTTTACTGTCAATTTGGTATTGAAATCAATCAAATCAGAACCTTCGTCAAACGTATAATTGCGCTCGAAGGAGATGTGTTCATTGTCAATTAAAGGAAGTGATTTGATTTGATCGTCAAGAATAAACTGATAGTTTAAAATCCGGATGGTGAGTTTGCCTTCAGGAGAAAGTAGTTTATATGCGCCTTTTGCAAATTTCAGGATATCGTCGTCAGTTAGTAAATGGACGAGTGTATTTCCGAAGCAAATAATGGTATTAAAAAATGATTTGGGATAATGTTCTCCGATGAGACACATATCCAACTGCTCAAAAACCGGGAACATCGTATCTTCCTCTTTTGCATTTTGGGCAATTTCAATCATTTCGGCATCGAAATCGAATGACCATATCGGGAAACCGAACCGGGTGAGCGCAAACGATAATTCGCCGGTGGCGCAACCAACGTCCAGCACTTTTGCCCCGTTGTATGGCAAAACTTGTTTTAAAAAACTAATCTGCGCCGGATTAAAAGGGAAAATTTGCTGGTAGTATTTTGAAATACTGGTGTAAAAATGTTCGGACATAAAAAAGCAATTTGAAAATGAGACAATTCTGTAATTATTCAATTTGAAGACCTAAAAAATATCGAATAAGAAACAAGGAACTAGAAACAAGGAAAAAAATCCAACAACCAATATCCAATATTCAAAGACAGGATAACTTGAAACTTTGAACATGGAACTTGAAACTCACTTCGGGTACTCTATCCGAACATGATAAATGTTGACAAGTTTTTCGAGCAAGGTAACTTTTAGTATGGTGATTTCCCTGAGTGTCAGATCGGCATTGATCAATTGGTTCGATTGAATTTTTTGTTCCACCATCTTTTCGATCACTTCACGAATATTGTCAACCGATTTTTCTTTCAGACTGCGGGTTGCAGCTTCAATTCCATCGATCAGCATCAGAACGGCTGTTTCTTTGTTCTGCGGCAATGGCCCCGGATAGGTAAACATATTTCGATCTACATCTTCCTTCGGATTTTCTATTTGATACATTTTATAAAAATAGTCGGTTTGCGTAGTTCCGTGGTGTGTTTCGATAAATGATATCAGAATTTCGGGCAAACCATATTTACGTGCAAGCTTAACGCCGTTTGCTACATGGTCGATAATAATTGCTGAACTTTTCAAATGATCAATCTGGTCGTGCGGATTCATTCCAACTGCCTGGTTTTCGATGAAAAATTCAGGATCGAAGGTTTTTCCAATATCATGATAAAGTGCACCAGCCCTGACCAGGAAGGGATTTCCTCCGATTTTGTGGATTACAGCTTCAGCCAGATTGGCAATTTGAATGGAGTGCTGGAAAGTACCGGGCGCCTCTTCGGCAAGCTTCCGAAGCAAAGGTTGGTTGGTATCCGAAAGTTCAATCAGCGTAACATCTGATACAAAACCAAAAATTTTCTCGAAAATATAGATCAGCGGATATGAAATAAAAATGAAAATACTGCTTACAGCAAACCATTCAAGGGCTATCCAATTGATGGTATCCAGATTGCCTTCCTGAACCATGGCCATGGCGAGGTAAACGATTGAATAGGTAAGAAATACCCAAAGCGCCGAAAAAACAATGTGCGAACGTTTGTGTAATTTATTCAGGCTAAAAACGGCAATAACTCCTGCAACCATCTGAAGAATAATGTATTCGTAACTGTTAGGTGCAAAAAAACCAATGAGCAGCGTTGTAATCATCAGTGAAAAAATGGCCGTTCGCGAATCAAAAAATATACGCACAAGAATAGGTAATATGGCCATCGGAACCATATAAATGTTTATAGCTTTTACATTTGTAGCAAATCCGGCCATAAAAACCATCAAAACAATCATCATGAAAATGAAGGTGAATTTTCGTTTGTGGTCGAAAATGTCGCGACGGTAAAAAAGCAAATAGAGAAACATCATCACGATGAAAATTGAAATGATAAGAAGACGGCCTGCTATTACCAGAAAATATTCGATGTTATCACCCCTTTTTGTTTCATAGGTTTTTTTCAGCGACTCAAGAATCATGTATTTTTCCTGCCCCACCAGGTCGCCCTGAAAAATGATCCGCTCGCCAGCCTGAACCATTCCTTTTGTGGCTGAAAGTTTATCGAGCAGTTGCTTCTTCTCGTTTCGGTTAAGCTGCTCGTCATAATAAAGGTTTTCAACAACAAAATCGCTGATATTAATGGACTTTAAAAAATCAGGATAGAGTTTGCCTGTTAAAGTGCGAATCGTATCATTCAGTTTCGTATAGGCAGTTTTAATTGAAAACAATTGATCAACAGGCGTTTTGATCGCCTTTTGCCCTTTAATAACCATGATTTCTGATTTCCCGGCGAGTTCTTTATACGAATCAGTAGATTGTTGTAAAATACCGGTTTTATATATTTTATCTAAAATACCCGGTAATTCCTTAAACAGGTCTGATGACTTTATTTTTTCATCACTTTCGGTAAATTTTGAAATCGCTACTGAAAATTCGTTGATTGCGGAACGACCAACCAAGGTGTCGAATGTAAAATACGGCCTGTATTTTTTTAATAAAGAGTCGTTTTCTGTCTTTATTTCGGCTTCCGTTTTCATAATAGCAAAGTCGAAAGGAGCGATCAGCGTTTCGTGCCGCCACGGGCTTCCCTTCTGAAATTCGTATTTGAAGCGGCTTTCACCTGGGAATATTAAAAAAATCAATCCGATGCCAATGACAAAAACCATTGAAAGGAAAAACCAATGATAAGACTGAACAAGACTGGTAAAATATTTTTTCATAAATAATGGTATTTAAAACCTTTGCAATTTAGAAAGTAACTGTTAAGTTCTATCTTTGAAAAACTAAAATTAATAAAATCTTCGGGAAACAAGCATAAACAGCAATAAGTGGGAAACCTGAAGTGCTGTCGCCAATTTTCCTGAATAAATAAATAAACCACTCATGAATTACGGCATTTCCGGGTTAAGCATCATACCAGTGCGAAAAGAACCTTCAGAACAAAGTGAAATGATCACCCAGATTTTATATGGCGAACATTTCGTTGTGAATGAAATAATGCTTGGGTGGGCGCATGTAAAATTGGCTTTCGATGGTTATGATGGTTGGGTTGACATGAAAATGATCACTCCTCTGACTGAAAAAAATTACCAGAAGATTGAACAGGCTCCTTTTGCTGTGTCAACTGATATTTTTAACATCATTCCGGTAAATGCAGAACAAACAATGATGATTGTTGCCGGAAGCACTCTTCCTTTCTGGCGTCCTTACCTGAAAGAATTTTCGATTCAGCAGGAAATTTTTCGTCATACCGGAAATTATACTTACAGAAAGCCTGCAAATATTCGCAAAACAATGATTGACCAGGCTTTAAAATACTTTAATGCCCCCTATTTATGGGGAGGCCGATCTCCTCTTGGTATCGATTGTTCAGGATTTACCCAGATTATTTATAAAATGATTGGCATTGCATTGCCCCGCGATGCAAGCAAGCAGGTTCACTGTGGAACAGCTATCAGTTTTGTGGAAGAAGCCCGCCCAGGCGATTTGGCTTTTTTCGACAATGATGAAGGGCAAATTGTGCATGTTGGAATTATCTGGGAAAAGCGTAAAATTATACACGCCTCAGGTAAAGTCCGCATCGACAATGTTGACCAGTTTGGAATTTTCAATGTCGATACAAAAAGATATACCCATCAGATGAGGGTGATGAAGAGGATCATTAAGGATTGAGGTGCAGGCAAAGTGATGAGTGATCAGTCACAGTAGGCAGTTGAGAATATTTAGTCAATTGTTTCACGTCATTCATTGTCATTTGCTTCGCGTCTGTTTTTTCTACTGAAAACGATAATGACAATTAAATGACTATCAATGACTATCAATGACAATCAATGACCATAAATGACTCTACATTCTGAAACCTGAAACTATATGTACTCCTACTCCTACCCCCGCCCTGCCGTTACTGTTGATGCTATTTTGATCAGTAAACAAAATTCGGTTTTGCTGATCGAACGTGGTCGCGAACCTTTTAAGGAAAAATGGGCGCTTCCGGGAGGTTTCATCGACATGGAAGAGCCGCTCGAAACTGCTTGCATGCGCGAGTTGGAAGAGGAAACCGGAATCAGGATCTCAGAATTGAAACAATTTAAGGCTTTCGGAGCTGTTGACCGTGACCCGCGCCACCGGACAATTTCGGTTATTTTCTATGCTTTTACTGAAAATGAAATCATCGCCCTTGCCGGCGACGATGCTGCAAAAGCACAATGGTTCCCTATTGACCAACTTCCGGACTTAGCTTTTGACCATCAGTTGATTTTGGAAGAGTTTAATGCTGAAGTTTTGAAAATTGATTGAGTGCTAAATCAGGGATTCATTTGAAGTGAAATCCTGACCATAAGATGAATGAATGATTAAAGCTTTTTATCCTTAAAACTTGCACTTTCAGATTAGTTATCTTATTTTCGTGAACTAAAAATACAAATAATTCGGATGATTGGTTCACAAAACATCAAAAGTGATTTAGTTCTTACCGTTTACAAAGATATTCGAACGGTATTTCGCCTTAAAGACATTGCTATGCTTACCGGCGAGACCAGTTTCGAATCTCTCAACAAGAAATTGAATTACTATGTTCGCACAGGAAAGTTGCAGAACCCACGCAAAGGAATATATACAAAGCCGGACTATAACCCTGAAGAACTTGCATGTACAATATATACACCTTCTTATATCTCGTTGGAAACGGTTTTTCAAATGGAAGGAATGGTATTTCAATTTGATTCCACAATAACCGCAATCAGCTATTTGAGCCGGAATATTGATGTAGAAAACCGCTCTTACCAGTTTCGAAAAATAAAGGGGGAATTATTGGTGAATACTTCCGGAATTACTAGAAAGGACAATCAAATTAATATAGCCACTCCTGAAAGGGCGTTTTTAGATGCACTCTACCTTAAATCAGATTATTATTTTGACAATCTGAATCCTTTAAATAGAGAACTCGTGTATAAACTTTTACCACTCTATCAATCAAAAGTATTGACTGAGCGGGTAAAAAAATTACTGACGAATGATTGATATAAACAGGCACAAATTCTATCTGGTTCAGATACTTAAAGATAAGTTGAAATTACCAATCGTTTGTTTGATAACCGATACGAAATAAAGAACTTGCTCGGAATCAACATGAAGGTAATGGTACAAGCTGATATGTTCGCTCACAAGCTGTGTGCATTACTCGACCGGAATGCAGTCACAAACCGGGATATTTTTGATTGCTGGTTCTTCATGCAAAATCAAACCACTGTGAATAAGGCAATTATTGAATCCAGAATGGGAATGAAATATGCAGATTACTTGCAAAAATGCATCGATAAACTCGAATCAATGAGCGACAAAGGCTTGCTACAAGGTATGGGTGAATTAATGGATATTGAAATGAAGAACTTTGTCAGGATAAAACTAAGGGTTGAAACAATAGGCCTATTCCGGTTTTATAAAGATTTTCCAATTTTATTAGATTGAGATGCCAAAGTAAAAATAACTGCACTTTGTCAGTGCTATTCGTGCATTTTTGTTAATTTTACTTTACTCAGAAACATTGAAATGGAACAAGATATTGTAAATAGAAGCTTTATTCGCAAGGGAAAAATAAAAGAACAAGGGAATGACTTTGCCTTCTGGCAGTCGAAGCCATTTCTTTTTCGATTAGCTACTATTGAACAAATCAGGCAGGAATATAACATCTGGAAATATGGTACTGAACAAGGATTTCAGAGAGTTTATCGAATTATTAAACGCTAACAAGGTTCAATACCTGATTGTTGGTGGTTATGCAGTTGGTTTTCATGGATATCCCCGATATACTAAAGATTTGGATATATGGATTTTAGTTTCTGAAGAGAATGCAGAACATGTACTCACTGCTCTTAACCAATTTGGTTTCGGTTCAATGGGTTTGAAACGGGAAGATTTTCTGAATCCGGAAAATTTCATACAATTGGGATACCCACCCAACCGAATTGATTTGGTCATGTCTTGTGACGGCATTGAATTTGAATCGACCTACCAATCGAAAATCACGATAGAAGCGGACGGTCTTGAGATTAATTTCATTGACCTTAAAAATCTACGAATGAACAAATTGGCTTCTGGTCGCCCACAGGATCTGGCTGACTTGGATAATCTCAATGATAAATAGCACTAATTATTCAATTTGAATAATTATATAAATAATGAACTTCTTAAAAACAAAAACCGCCGGTATTTCTCCGACAGTCTAACATTATAAGAGAGTCAGAGTTCCATTTAAAGTGGGCCCCTGACTAAAATCATTATTCAAAGCTATTTACACCAGCCACTTCAGCATTTTTATCCACTTTTTTAATTAATCCCTGAAGTACTTTTCCGGGGCCAATTTCTGTAAATAAAGTTGCGCCGTCAGCAATCATGTTTTTGGCTGTTTGTGTCCACCTAACCGGAGCTCTTAATTGCGAAATCTGGTTTTGTTTGAGCACTTAAGAATTGCTTGTCGGCGATTTTCATGCCATCCATAAAAGGGGTGGAAATCATTTTTTTTGCATTGTAGAAGTTCAAATTATTACATTCCTAGGGATTATTTTCTAAATTTGTCAAAAAAAAATTATGCCTGTCATATCAATGTTTTATGGAATAATCGTTCGGATGTTTCATTTCGATGACAAGAAACATAACCTGCCACATGTTCATGTAGAATACCAGAGAGATGTGGCAGTTATTGATATTGAATCAGCAGAAGTATTAGCAGGTAATTTGCCATCCAGAAAATTGAGACTTGTTCAGGCCTGGATAGAAATTCATCGGGATGAATTAATGGCTGACTGGAAGCTGGCAACTGAAGGGGAAGAAACATTTAAAATTAAACCACTTGAATAATGAACACGATTAAGAATATCCAGGTTTCCGGTGAAAACTGCCTTTGGGTGGAGTTTTCAGACGGAAAAACTAAATCAGTAGATCTTGCATCATTCATTGAAAAGGGTATCTTTTCACAATTAAAAGATCCTGGTTATTTTCAGCTTGTGAAAAATAATGGCTATTTTATTTCTTGGCCAAACGATCAGGAATTGAGTGCAGATACGCTTTATTATTGCTGATTTTCAAATTTCATACTTCCTCCAAACAATAACTGCCAGCATCCAGCCGGCAGTTATTTATCCAATATCTAAAGTCTAATATCTTTTCTGAAATCTATTCAAAGCTCTGTACACCAGATACTTCAGCATTTTTATCCACTTTTTTAATCAATCCCTGAAGTACTTTTCCGGGGCCAATTTCTGTAAATAAAGTAGCGCCGTCAGCAATCATGTTTCTGGCTGTTTGGGTCCAGCGAACAGGAGCTGTCAACTGCGAAATCAGGTTTTGTTTGATTACGTCAGGATCAGAAGTTGGAGCAGCATTTACATTTTGGTAAATCGGACAAACCGGAGTTGAGAATGGAGTTGCCTCAATGGCAGCAGCCAGTTCTTCGCGGGCAGGTTCCATCAGTGGGGAGTGGAAAGCGCCGCCAACTGACAACTTTAACGCACGTTTGGCGCCACGGGCAGTCATTGCTTCGCAAGCTTTGTCGATTCCTGAAAATGAACCGGAAATAACCAACTGGCCGGGACAATTGTAATTGGCAGGAACCACAACATCGTCAATAGAAGCGCAAACTTCTTCAACAATTTCATCGTCCAGCCCAACAATGGCAGCCATGGTTGAAGGTTCAGCCTCACATGCTTTTTGCATTGCCTGAGCCCGCTTCGAAACCAGTCGCAAACCATCTTCAAAACTCAATGCCCCGTTGGCAACCAATGCTGAAAATTCTCCCAAAGAGTGTCCGGCAACCATTTCAGGATTGAAATTTCCGAGTGTTTTTGCTAGCAAAACTGAATGTAAAAAAATGGCAGGTTGGGTAACTTTGGTCTGTCGTAAATCTTCTTCAGTACCTTCAAACATGATGTCTGTAATACGGAAACCTAAGATTTCGTTGGCCTTTTCGAAAAGCTCTTTTGCTACCGGCGATTTTTCGTAGAGATCCTTCCCCATTCCGGGGTATTGTGCGCCTTGTCCTGGAAATACGAATGCGTTCATTTCTATTGATTTAAATTTACAGCGGGCAAATATAGTACTTTTTTCGGCTTGGGTAAATAATGCATTTCCGTTTTCCATGAATCCGTGAGCTGGCTACTGCATATTTTATTGCGTGGGTTGATTCCGTTTTTTAGTAAGTTTGTTAACGAACAAAAAACATATAAAAAATGAAGAAATATCTGATTGTACTTCTCCTTCCACTCATCATTTTATCGTGTAATTTCAAAGCAAAAAATAATTCTGAGACATCGAAAGATGAAAAGATTCAGGAAAATGAAACCAATGAGGGCATGGACTTTTGGAACAGCTTAAAATCGCTGAACGGAAAAGCCTTTGAAGGTCAACTAATTGGCGTTCAGTCGAACGATGATTTTGTCGGAAAAAAGTTAGTAATGCATGTACTTTATGCTGATAAAGAAACAGTGCAAATAATTCCTGCTGCTTTTTCCAACGTTTGGTGGGTTACTGTCAACGATACTTCATATACCTACAACCTGCGACGCATGGGCACTGACAGATTATTTACGGTTGCATTTGATTTGAAAAATGAAATTGACATACCTTCTCCTTCATGGGGATGGGAAAATTTCGGAAAATAAATACACAAGCATCAGTGTCAACTGATCTGATGACGGTAAAACAAGGTGCAACTGGCAATTCATTTTGCGCTTTTTGAACCAGCCTTCATCGGATCAGTCAGTTTTCCGGACATTAAAACCTTGTCATTTCCCATCAAAATTGAAGGCTTCAATTCTGGTTTCATCCAGTTCAACAGCCATTCCATATCGCTTTCGGTTACGACCACACAGCCAGCGCTTGGATTTGGATTATCGCCTTCGCTCAGATGAAGAAAGATAGCGCTGCCCATGTCTTTTACAACCGGATGCGTATTGTATTCGATCACCATGCAGTATTTATATTCGTCGCTTCGTATTTTCAGTTTTTCGTAAGATTTTGCCTGGGTTTCACCCCTAACGTGCCGGTTGTAATCGGGCGAATCAGGGTCATCAATCCATTTGTCTTCGGCAGTGGTTTGAATAAAAGGCATTCGGGTTTTCACATCTTTGTCGTAGCAAAACAATTGGCCCAAACGAAAAAAACCGGATGGCGACTGTTGATCGCCTTCGCGTTTTGCACCAGGCGCTGCAAATCCTTTGCGCCCGATACCTGCCGGAATTGGTGCAGAAACTATCCGCCACAGTTTGCCTTTTTTCTCCAGAGCTACCAATACTGCCGAACTACTTTCAGGAGTTTCGTTAAAAACGACCAGCAACTGACGGACGTTGTCGGGCAAACCAGCATTTCGTTTGGCGATTTGAAGCGCCTTCTTTTCAGGAGTAACAGGCTCTTTACCATTTGCTGATATACTTACCATGCAAGTGTGGAATAGCAGGAGATAGAAAATCGAGTTCACTGTTGGTTGGTATTACGAATGATTATTTGCTGATCAATTCTTCAGTCTATTGGTTCATCACCGGAGTTGTTCTCACCCGTTCAACCGTGCGGGGCTGGTAGGCCAGTGTGTATTCCGAGTTGTATTCGGGGTGTCCCTCCACCTCCAGAATGACTTTAAAACGGTCGGTTTTCCATGCCGGCAATTGGCAACGAACGGTTGTCCCGGTTTGGTTTACATTGGCCTTCATGGCGCTGAAATCCCAGTTCAGAAGGATTATTTCTGAAGTTCCGGCAACCAGTTTAATTTTCACTTTTCCGGCTGGGACTTCTTTGGGTAAATCGTTCAGAATCCAAACATCGGAAAAAAAAGTTTCGCCTTCCATCCATTTATATTTCGAAAATTGGGCGCTTGCCAAAACTGGCCGACAGGCATTTTTCACTGCAAAAAATGCTGGTTTAGGAATGGCCGGATAGCTGAGCAGGCTGTTATTCGCTGCCGTTGGCCAGGGTTCGTTGTAGCACCAATTCGCCGCCATGGCGCAGTATGGTTTCTGGCGGCGGGATTCTTCGTAAATACATTTGTACCCTTCGCCTTGCAACAATTGTCCGTTGGCAACCAGTTCTTCCAGCGTATTGGAGACGCCAAAATAATCCTCGATAATGTCCTGGCACAACCAGGTATTGCCAACCCAGGCGTTGTACGCATGGTGGCTTTCCCATGAAGTTCCGGGTTTCGGCGGCCACAATTCTTCTTTCGGGATAATGGTTTTCAGCACTTCTACCGAAGCTGGCGCAGGCATCCCGAATTCGGTGTAAGCGGTGTACCGGGCGCGTGCCATGTTGCTGAAAACTTCCTCTTTGGTTTGCATATCGCGGAAAACATAATTGCCATGCGCCATTCCCATCAATGGCGAAGTGGGGATAAACGGACTGTTCGGATCAAGTTCGAGGCACTGACTGTTGAGCAACCGCAGGGGCAACGACTGGTCTGTCATACCGCTCCACGAGTTGAACAGTTCGTTTCCTCCGCTCCAGAAAGCCAGTGATGGATGTTTCCGAACCCGTTTGATGATGGATGCTGATTCCTGTTTCAGGATGGATAAGTAATGTGCATCATCGGGATAATTGTTGCAGGCCAGCGGAAATTCCTGCCAAACGACCAAGCCTTTTTCGTCGCACAGTTCGAAGAAAGATTCCTTGTTGACAAATCCACCGCCCCAAACACGCAAAATGTTAAAATTGACTTCCACAGCCAGATCAAGCAGTTGGTTGTAGCGTTCGCGGGTGATTATTCCGGGGAAAATTTCAGGATTAACCCAGTTGGTTCCTTTGCAGAATATTTTGCGGCCGTTAATTTCCAGTTGGGCTGGCGGAACACTGCGGGATTTCGGAAATCCATCCGGTTCGCGCCAGGCGCCTTCGTTCATCACCAGCTTTACTCTCCTGAAACCAATTTTCGATTCTTTGGTCTGGATAACCTTTCCGGAGGCATCAAAAAGCTGAACTGTTGAGGTATAGAGATACGGTTTGCCGTGATCGTGCGGCCACCAGAGTTGCGGATTCGAAAAAACGAGTTCCTTTTTGCCTTCCGATTTCAAAACTTCCCGGCCGGTTTCGTCTTTTAAAGTCCACACAAACGGCAGGTTATCCAGGTTTTTTCCTGAAATTTCGAGCTTGATTTTAGCCTGTGTCAGTTCTTTATTCAGGTTGTAATTCACATGAAAATCGTCGATGAAACTGGCTGGTTGGATTTCAAGGTACGTTTCGTCCCAGATACCGAGCGGAACCAGTCGCGGATGCCAGTCCCATCCATAGCTTACAGCCGGTTTGGCAACATGCGCGGCCTGCGAGCGGTCAACCGGTTTTTCGTGCAGTTTCGGAGCCGGAAACACCAGAATTTTCAGTTCGTTTTTGTCTTTTAGCCGATCAGTCAAATCGAGAATAACCGGTGTAAACATGCCTTCCTGAGCGAGCAATTCCTCACCATTCAGGAATATCCGGAATTGGTAATCGATGCCTTTGGAAACGAAAACCGCCCGTTCACCAGCTTCCAGATCAGGTTTGGAAAAGCTGGTACGGTAAGTATAAAACTGATCTTCCATCCAGAGATAATCTTTCCAATGCTCCGCGAAATAATACGGTGCATACTTCTCTGCCTTCGCAATATCGAGCTGCACCGCACCGGGTACTGTCGCCGGAATCCATTTTGAAGGAGTTTCTGATGCAGATTTGGTATTGCCGAGTTCCCATTTCAGGAAAGTTTGTTTTTGTGATGATGCTGAAAAGCAATTGATTGCAATGCCAAACAGAAGATAAAAAGCAAGGTAGTATTTCATGGTGGTTTGGGTTTTATTCGGATACGAATATAGAAAAACTACCAGATAAAGAATTACTTCCGGGCAATCGCAATTTCCGGGGCCTGTTGTTTCAGGTATTCTGAAATATATTGCTTTTACCAGTTTGCCGCAGATTTTTTACTTTGATGTGTAGCGGAAACACTTATCTTTACGTTCAAAATACTAAAAATAAAATCACCATCAGTATGAAAAAATTAATCGGTTCGTTACTAATTGCCGGAATGATTGTTTCGTGTTCGGCACCTAAAAAGGAGTTTACGCCTTCTTATTCGAAAGCAGATTTCGAAAATGAAGTTAATGGCAAACAAACCACTTTGTTTACCCTGAAGAATGAAGGCGGTATCATCGTTACCCTTACCAATTACGGCGCTAAAATCGTTTCGGTATTTGCTCCTGATAAAAACGGAGCACTGGAAGATGTTACGCTTGGGTTCAACTCCATTGACGGTTATGTGAATGGCGATGCCGGACAGGGCGCAGTTGTTGGTCCTTACGCAAACCGCATTGCCAATGCCCAGTTCGAAATTGACGGAGTGGTTTACCAATTGCCGCAAAACAATCACCAGGCTTGTTTGCACTCCGGACCCGAAAGTTTTTACCGCCAGGTTTACGATGCGAAAGAAGTTCAGACTGCCGACGGTCCTGCTGTTGAAATGACACTTTTTAGTGCCGATGGCGAATGGGGATTTCCGGGTAATAAAAACGTAAAAGTGACTTACACCCTGACCAAAGACAACGGTCTGAAAATTGACTATGAGGCTACTACCGACAAATCATGCTATTTCAATTTAACCAACCATGTTTATTTTAACCTGAAAGGTGAAGGAATGGGCGATATTCTGGATCATATTTTGGTTGTTGACGCCAACTCATCAACAGCTGTAGGCGATTCAACATTAATTCCTACAGGCGAAATTGTTGATATTCGCGGAACCGCCATGGATTTTACAACTCCTCAAACCATTGGCTCGCGCATTGAAGATCCGATGCCACAGCTTCGTATGGGTGGCGGTTACGATCACAATTACATCCTGAACAAAGATCAGAACGGCAACGAAATGACTTTCTGCGCCAGTTTGTACGAACCGGTTTCGGGCCGTTACATGGAATGTTTCACCACAGAGCCAGCCGTTCAGCTTTATACCGGTAATTTCCTGAAAGGAAACATCATCGGAAAACGTGGAAATGCCTACAATTACCGCAATGGTGTTTGTCTGGAAACTCAACATTATCCCGATTCGCCACATCATCCAAATTTCCCGAATACTTTGCTGAAACCGGGCGAAACTCTGAAATCGACTACGATTTACAAGTTCTCTGTAAAGCAGTAAAAAGTAAACAGTGGTCAGTCACAGTTAACAGAATGGCTTTGAAAATATTATACAGAATCCCGGTTATTGAGGCAGCCGGGATTTTTGATTTAAACCTTCATCCGATCAGAATGTCCATGCTTCAGTAAATAAAGCTATTTTTGATCTTCCAATCTTAAATAATCTAACCATGGCACCAAAAGAAATTACTTCCGATTCCGAAACTTCACCTTTCATCCAGAAACATTCAGCTCCCTTGCGAATTTGGCACTGGCTAACCTTTCTGTTTATAACAGGCTCGATAGTAACTGTTTTATTGAATTCAACCTTACTTTCTCCCCGTGACAATGTAAAAATGGTTCAGGAGCAGCTTGAGAAAAAAGGAGCGACAGTCACAGAAGAACAGGCATTTGCAGTATCGCACGAATACGAAGAAAAAATGTGGGACGTTCATAAATTGATTGGTTATGGACTTGCATTTCTGCTGCTGGCCAGAGTAGTGATTGAATTTACTCAACCCGAAGAAGAAAAGATGCGCAACCGCCTTAAAATTGCGACTATCCGGTACAAAGAAAATGGTTCGCAAAAGTTCGATTACCGCCATTACCTGAGAGTAAAGCGAAGTTATATGTTGTTCTTTCTACTTCTTTTCTGCATGGCGCTCACCGGATTGGGCATTGCTTTCGGACGTGATTTGGGTCTTTCCCGCGGAATTCACGGGTTCATAAAAGAAGTACACGAAATCGTTCAATATCTGGTGTATGCTTTTATCGTGATCCATCTGGCAGGTGTGATTATTGCCGAAAATGGCAAAATAAAAGGCATCGTTTCAGGAATGATCAATGGTAACAGCTGATTAAAATTATTTTAGGAAGGAAAATTATCACTCCGCAAGCCAAAGCCACCAGCGCACAAACCAAAACAGCTCCGGCAGCAACATCTTTGGCGACTCTAGCGGTTTCATGATATTCAGGAAATAGATGATCAACAAGTTTTTCAACGATGGTATTAAACGCTTCGGCAGCCCACACAAGCGCAATCACAATTAAAATAACGCACCATTCAGCATTCGATATCCTAAGGAAAAATCCGGAGGCAACGGCAACAATAGTAGCTATCAAATGAATCCGTGCATTGGGTTCCGATTTGACAAGTTCGTAAATGCCTGTAAACGCGTACTTAAAACTTTTTATGCGCTTTATAAGACCGCCTTTATCGTTGTTCATGTTTTTTTGCATGTGATTTATTGATCCATTTATTCAGTCTGAAGGTCAGGAAAGCGCTGCCGGCTCCGGTAATTATCCCGCCCAAAACATCGCCGGGATAATGCACGCCCACGTGCAACCGCGAGTATCCAACAGTTCCGGCCCAAAGGTATGAAGGAACAACGAAGTACCATTGGGGAAAGTTCAGGCTCAATGAGGTAGCTGTTGCAAAAGCACCGGAAGTATGGCCTGAAGGAAAAGAAGGACTGTTTTCATCAACCTTATTGACAATATCAGGATAAGTAAAAAAAGGCCGGTCGCGGTTGACCGAATATTTTAAGGCTGAAGTCGCTCCCATGTTTATCGCGTTGGCAACAACAATCTGACAGGCAGCGTTTATGAGTTTGTTGTCATGTCTGATCAATCCGGCAATTCCGATGCTGACAGGAATTCCCATCACCACTCCATAGTCCGAATTTGAGATGAACTTCATGAAATTATCGCTGCGTTGAATGTTGGGGGAATGAATAAAACGAAGCAACTGAATGTCGATATTCTGCGCAAATGATGCAGTTGACAGTAATAGAAGGAATACAATCAGAAACCTGTTCTTCATTTTTATTCGATAAAATTGTCCATTTGAAAATGCATTTTAGCTGGCATTTCAATCCAAAACTACATATTATTTTCAATCCTGAAGCTAATACCGAAATTTCCCTAACTTTAGGCTTTTACTGATTAGTTCACCTATGGTAAAACCGAATATTTTTAAGCGCAGTTGGGCGGTACTTCGCGCAATGTTTGTTGCCTTTGGAATATTGTTTCTCGCGATGCTGATACTCAGCTTCACAACCCTACCTTATTGGGGCTATTACTGGTTGGGAACCAGCCAGTCAAAAATTACTGGAAAGCCTGATTACATCGTTTTGCTTGGCGGAGGCGGAATGCCCAGCGAATCGAGTCTGATGCGAACATTTTTTGTACACCGCGCCGCAGTGGAGTCACCTGAAAGCCGGATTGTGATTTCAATACCCGGAGATCCCACCGATTCGCTCAGTACTGCCCGGTTGGTTGCTGCCGAACTTGTACTGAAAGGTATTTCTCCTGAACGGATATTGTACGAGCAAACTGCTACAAACACCCGCTCAGAGGCCATTCAACTTCAGCATTTTAATCAGGAAATATTAACCGGCAAAGCTATATTGCTTGTAACATCGCCCGAACACATGCGGCGTGCCGTATTGGTTTTTAAAAAGGCCGGATTCACCAAAGTAAGCGCATTGCCAACTTTCGAAAATGCCATCGAAGCCAATTTATTTTTCGACGATGATAAACTGGGCGGCAACAAAACCCTGGTTCCGGATATTGGCGGAAATACCTCCGTCAGGTATCAATTCTGGAACCACCTGAAATACGAAATACTGATTGCAAGGGAAATGGCGGCACTGGGATATTATTGGCTGAGAGGGTGGATATAAGGAGAGGTTAAAGTCGTGAAAAACTCCTTTCGTTTAGATTTTAACTTTAAGTTAATGTGTCTAAATACTAAATGTTCTATCTGCTTCTTCTGATCTTCAATTGTTCAATATCAATTTTATCTTTGGGTCTTGAGTTGGCTTCCTTATCTTTTATTAAGTCATCGAATCCAATGAACGGAATTTCAATATCTATTAAACGTGCTATTTCTCTTTTCTTATATGCTGTTATAAAGCTTGATAAAGATTTTAGTTCAGGCAAAAAATCAAGAGTAAACTTTTCATCTTCAAATTTAAAAAAGGATTTCTTTGGATTTGGAGTCTTTTCTCTTTTATAATCTGAAACATTCTGGCCTAATTCTTCCAAAGCATCTAAAAGTCTGAAATAATTGGTATAAGTTGGGTTATACCAAAAATCAAGATCTTGCTTTTCAGATGGTTTTCCAGCCATACTTGTGGACAATCTGAAATATCCAAATAATGCCACTGCTGCACCTCCTACGATTAAGTATTCAACAGAATGCTTGTTCAGAATTTGACAAACGCCAATGATACTATCTGATAGATTTTTGTTCATTAAGTTTATTAACCCTTTTCACTGAAGATAAGTTATTACTTAAAAGTTTGAAGAATGCTTCTAACTCCGAAACGATTTCTTTTTCTTTCGAACTATGCTTTTTGATTGATTTTACCTTTAATTTCAATTCATCAAAACTATTATATCTTGTCAAATTTGCCATTAAAAATGATATTTGTTTTTTGAGTTTACTGTTACCAATTGCAAAATTAACCAATAATTTTGCAATCGCTATTTAGATTAGACTAATTATTAAAAACCTTGAGCGATCAGATCAGTGCAGGCATTAGATCACCTGTTTTTGAGCAACGATGTTCCCATTTCAGAACAGTTTTTGGTGCCGCATCAATAGTAAACCTGATGGCGAAAAAAGTGTGTTCAGTATGAGAAGATTTAGCTTCTTGGTGGTTGTTTAATTTAAGTTATGATGATAACATTCAAATTCAGAACCTAATGTTGTACTTCAGCTTCAGTCTAAGTGCGCTTTCGTTCATAACAAAACGCTCTGCTGGTTGTGTCCATCCTGAAGTCCAGGCCACGATCACTTCGTTTCCGGGTTTCAGAATCCATGAAAAACGTGATTGCCAGCCCATTTTTTCGGTGGCGTTGTCGTACTGAAAATAGTTGTAAAGTGTGACGGTCGGGCTAAACAGAATATTGGCGTTGAGCTGATATATTTTAGCGGTAAAATCACCCTCAGGCAAAGTAACATGGTTGACCGAATAATTGGCGCCGATGAACAGCGGAACAGCTACTTTGTAATTCACCGTCAGTTTCATATCCTGCTTGCTGCCATTGTAAAAATCGCCCGATCCGAAACTTGCCGATCCTGCCAGATTGCGGCTTCCGGCAGAAATTAACTGAATGTTTTGATACCAAAAAGTGTAGGCATTCATCGGGATAACAAATCCGGGGTAAATATTAAAATCTTTGGTCAGAAACTCATATTGCTGGTTTACCGAATAGGAAAATTCCTCGCCCGATTTAAACCGGATTCCCAAAGGCTGAATATTCAGCACGCGGGTAACCATCACATTGCTAAAATTGGTCAGGTAATTAAATCCTGCGCCGGTTTTTACCTGAAGTATTCCCCATTTATCAGGTCGCGGACCGAGTGAAAAATTTCCGTAAGTGGCTTTTATATTGGTTCGCGGAACAAAACCAATGCCCGCCACAAAGTTTTCGCCCACTTCGTAGTGACCCAATCCGAAGTTTAAAAAGTCGTTCGGAAAAGCAATGTCGGCTCCCCAGGAAGTATTATTCTCTTCGTTTTTGAGGGGCGTGTCCGAAATCATTCCAAACATTGTTAATACCAGGTTTTTATTCTTCTGGAATTTGGAGGTCGCCAGTTTTAAATCGAATCCGCCAACCAGATTTTCATCGGTCGAAAGCGCGTTTCCCCATGTTCCAATCACCCCGACCGACGATTGCGCGCCAATGTTTCGGCTGATCCGTCCGACGGAAAGTTGCGAGTTCCCGTAATCGCGTTCGTCGCTGATGTGCATCATCCCGATGTTCCAGTTATTCTGCGAGCCGGTTATTTTGGCTGCATATCGCACCGGAAGCATGTTCCCGTCGTTATCGAGCCCCAGCCGCCGGGAGAAAAACGGCACAATTGAATTACGGTAAGGATTGTTGTCGTCGCCCTCGATTCCGAATTTAAAATAGTTCGATCCGTCGAGAAAGAAGTCGCGTTTCTCCGGAAAGTGCAGATTGAAACGCGTCAGGTTGATTTGCCGGTCGTCAACTTCTGTTTCAGCAAAGTCGGTATTGATCGAGAGAGAGGCTTTTAGTCTGGGCGTAATCTGGTAAAACATATCGAGCCCGGCATCGGCCATGTATTTATTCGTTTCGCCTTTCTTTGTATTTATGCCGCCAATCGCATAAGGCGAAATATCGAGCCCGATTCCCTGAGTAATTCCTTCCAGTCCTTCGAGCAATCCTGAATCGGAAATCTGAAACCGGTGAGTATTTAGGTTGGCAACCGGCCAGTAAGAGGCTTCGAGTTTGCGTTTGATATTGCGAATCAGCTTCATTCCCCAAACAGTTTTGTCAGGATCGAAGCCAATGGTTTTAAACGGGATGGCCAATTCCGATTCCCAGCCTTCATCGTTGATACTTGATTTTCCGGTCCACAAAGCGTCCCATTCCTTGTTCATCGAAGCGCCGTTTTCGCTGATCAGCGCATCACCTATCGAACCTCGCGGCCCAATTTGAAACCAGTAGCCGTTGCGTTTGTCGAGGTAAGTATCCAGAATAATCTGTACCCGATCATCGTTTCCCAGGCTCACGTCGCGGGCCATTTCTTTGGCGGTAATTCTCTTCGGATCGTCGTAACATTTCACTGCAAAGTACAGGAAATGATCGTCGTAACATACCGAAACAACTGTACGTTCGGATACCGGCTGACCAGGATTGGGTTCGCGCTGAACAAACTGGTCGATTTGGGTGGCTTGTTCCCAAACCGCTTCGTTGATACGCCCGTCAATAGTTGGAGGAGTAGTGACCCGGACAGCCTTGGCTGAAGTTTGGGCAATCAGTTGATTTCCTGAAATCAGCATCAGGACAACTGCTATGGAAGAGCAGAAATATTTCAATTCATTTGGTTTAGAAGGTAATAGAAGATCATTTAATCGGGCATGAAAGTAATAAATAAAACTATCCGAACAAGTCATGGTTGTTAACAAATCATATCAGTTAACAAATTAAAATAATGACATTTAAAGGATCAATCATAACCTGATGTTTTATTATTATCTTCGTTTACACAAAACTCTCAACCTATGAAACGAGCCATGAGAATTATTTCTCACACAGGAGAATGACTATTGGCGAGTTCCATATGGCAATTAAAAAACAAATTATAGACATATGAAAAAGTTATTCCTTTCCGCAACGTGCATTTTCCTTTCTTTGGGACTATTCTCCCAAACTGAAAAAAAAGAGGATCTGATCAAGAAAAACTGGAATTTTGGGGCTTTGCCTGCTGTTACATTCGACACTGATTTGGGATTTCAGTACGGCGCTTTGGTAGATCTCTACAATTATGGAGATGGCAGCCGTTATCCGAAATACAATCATAAATTTTACTTCGAAGTTTCGCGGTTCACCAAGGGAAGCGGAATTAACCGTATTTATTACGATTCCGACCAACTTATCAAGGGTTTGCAAACAACTTTCGATTTGAGCTACCTTTCAGACATGGCTTATGATTTCTATGGGTTTAACGGTTACGATGCCGTTTACAAAGCTGATTGGGCTGATGATACTTCTGCTGATTACAAATCGAGGATGTTTTACAAATACGACCGGAAATTGTTCCGTTTTAAAGGTGATATTCAGGGTAAACTTTCAGGAGAGAATTTTCGTTGGATAACAGGCTGGAATTTTCAGAATTTCAAGGTTGGATCGGTCAATATCGAAAAACTGAACAAAGGGAAAGACGATGAAGATAAACTTCCAACAACTGCTGAACAACCGGGTTTGTTCGAAAAATACCAGGATTGGGGAATTATTTCAGGAGATGAGGTGGATGGTGGCTTCGTTCCTACTTTTAAGGGCGGAATTGTTTTTGACACACGCGACAATCAGCCAAACCCGATGAAAGGTGTCTGGACTGAAGCAGTTATTGAAGCATCACCAAAGATTTTAGGAGCTGAAAGTTCGTTTTCCAAGTTAAGCCTGACACATCGGCAATATTTCACCATTGTTCCCGATAACTTATCGCTGGTTTACCGTTTGGCCTACCAAACTACACTTGGTGGAACGGTTCCATTTTATTATCAATCACAGGTAATAACTTCCCAACTGACTGGCGCTACTTCTGAAGGACTTGGCGGAGCCTCCACAATTCGTGGTATTCTTCGAAACCGCGTTATTGGTGATGGCATTTTCTACGGAAATGTGGAAGCACGCTGGAAGGTTGTACGATTCAATTTCATCAAAAATAACTTTTACATTGGCCTGAATGGATTTACAGACTTTGGTCGGGTTACAAAAAAGATTGCTGTTAAGCCAAATCCAACTTTCGGATTGCCTGATGATTATCTAAAACGGGATGCCGAAAAAATGCATTATTCATATGGAGGCGGGCTGATTGTTGCCATGAACGAGAACTTTGTGATCGCGATGGATTACGGCATGGCAGCCGACAAACAAGACGGAAAATCAGGATTTTACATGGGCTTGAATTACCTGTTTTAGTCAGATCAATACCCCGGATTCTGCGTCATCCGTGGGTTCAAATCCAGTTCATCCTGCGGAATCGGGAAAACTTCGTTGATGTTTTTTCTGAATTGTGCGCCTTTACCGGTTTTCCATTTGGCGGCAAAACGGTGAAAATGAGTCTCAGGTTCGCCCCAACGGATAATATCGTAAAACCGTTTATTTTCCATTGCCAGTTCAACACGCCGTTCGTGCCTGATTGCATTCCGAAGTATTTGCTGATCGTTGGTGGTTACATCGGGCAAAAGATTGCCAAGGTTGCTGCTAGCCTCCCAATAATCGTATTTTACGAAATCGTATTGAACGTATTGTCCTTTTGTGACCTGATATTTATTGACATTCTTGAAGTTTATTTTTTCATCAATGGCGCTACTCAGCCGTGCCCTGCGGCGAACCTTATTGAGTGACAAACGTGCTTCCTCAAAATCACCATTTTCGCAGGCCGCTTCAGCATGAATTAAAAGTACTTCGGCATAGCGGATAACTTTTTGGTTAACCGGTGCATCAGAAGACTCAAAACCGACCCTTTCCGATGGGGTTAAAAATACTTTTCTGGAATGCAGGTGTGAAGGACTGTACTGATTGAATTGTATTTCGCCTTCAAAATTATCACCATCGAACAGCATGGTATGCACCAATCTCGGATCGCCCGGTTCGAATTCATTCAGCAAATCAAGAGTCGGGCAATTAAAACCCCAACCTCCGGCGTTACGACTGCGACAAAAAACCGGTATCACAGTTCCCTCGTTCTCGTCGCCCCAGCCGGTATTGGTCGAAATATGCGGAACTTCGAAAACAGATTCCATGCTAAAATCAGACTTTTGCATCTGAAACAAATTCTGAAATTCAGGTTCAAGATCGTATTCTCCGGAAAGAATTACCTCATTGGCTTCCTTTTGGGCAAGTGCCCATTTCTTCTGAAAAAGGTAGGCATTTGCCAGAAACGTTTGTGCAGTTCCTTTTGTAATTCGTCCCAGATCGGCTTTTGCGTATCCTGATTTTAAGGGGAGATGCTGTTTCGCAAAAGTCAAATCCTCTTCAATCTGTTTCCAGATGGCTGTTTTAGTTGCTTTTGGCAAATGGTATTCGTCAGACGAAAGAGTTTTTGTAACCAATGGTACTTCACCGAAAATATTGATCAGGTAAAAATAAAAATGGGCTCTTATAAACCGAACTTCGCCAACCAGTCGGTTTTTTAACTGCTGATCCATATTTATTTTGGCTATTTGCGTTTCGGTATTGTTAACATGGTAAATGGCTGTAAAACAAATACTCCACATCGCCCGGCACGATAAATTATCAGAACGGCTACGGAAATACTCCAGGTCTTTCACAAATGGCCGGTCATTGTCTGATTCGCCTCCTTTTTCAGCATCATCAGAAGCAATGTCGCCAAACTCGAATTTACTGACTTCGAAGTCGTAAGTCTGGAAATAATTATAAACAGCAGTAACTGCTTTAATGGCATCAGCATCGGTTTTATAGAAATTCTCTGACGTTTGCCTTGCAAGTTGAGGCTTGTCAATGAAAGCCGGATCGCAGCCCGAAATCAGGAAAAGCAATAGAATTATATATATTCGTCTGTCCATCATTTGGTTTGGTTTTAAAACTTTACACTTAAGCCGGTCAAAATTGTTCTGGCTTGCGGATATTTGGCAAAGTCGATTCCTGAATTCAGCGGGCTACCGCTCAAATCAGCCAGTTCAGGATCAAGCCCACTGTATCGCGTAAATGTGTATAGGTTTTGAGCCCCAACATAAATACGACAAGAAGAAATAGATAGTTTACGGCAGATCCCCTTTCCAAGATTGTATCCGATCTGAAGATTTTTAACCCTGAGAAATGATCCATCTTCGATGTACCACGACGATGCCCGAAGGTTATTATTGGCAGTACTCGCTGAAACCATAAACTGTGAATTGGAGGTTCCTTCGCCATGCCAGGCTTCCTGCAACATGTTGGCCGGGGAATTAAAATACCCCGTATTCTGATGGGTATAGTATTTAAAAACATTGAAAATATCATTGCCCTGAACTCCCTGAAGAAATATGCTGATATCGAACTGGTGATATTCGGCAGTAAAGGTTAAGCCATAAGTAAAATCAGGATGTGGCGAACCGATAAAACCGCGGTCTTCACCAGTCACTTTGCCATCGCCGTTCAAATCTTTAAATTTGAAATCGCCCGGTCTGGTTAATATATCCTGATAGTATTCTCCTTCCGAAGAAAGTTTATTGGCCTCGTTAATTTCGTGTTGGTTCTGAAAAACACCTTCAACAATGTAACCGAAGAATTCGCCAATAGGATGCCCAACCATTGTTTTGGTAGTATAACCAAGCCGCTGTTCGCCACCCATAATTGGTTCACCACCGCCCAGCGATACAATTCTGTTGTGGTAAGTTGAAACATTCATATTCACGCTGTAATTCAGATCCTCCCATTTATTGCGATAGGTAGCATTTAGCTCAAATCCTTTATTGATAACATCCCCGGCATTTGTCCAGGGCGAACCGGGCAATCCGGTTGATAAAGGAACTGGTAGCCGCAAAAGCATGTTCTTCGTTTTTTTGTTGTACAAGTCAATACTTCCGGAGAGTTTGTTCTTATAAAAAGTAAAATCGAAACCAAGATTGGTCGATTCGGTGGTTTCCCATGTTAAACCCGGATTGCCGATATTGATGGGGGCATATCCCTGAACGATTGAATGGCCAAACAAATACCTTCTGGAATTTCCTCCGGCAATCAAAGTCCTGAATGCATTGTCAGTAATATTCTGGTTCCCGACCTGTCCCCAGCCCAGGCGTATTTTCAGATCATCCACATTTCGCGACATGGAACTTTCAGTAAAAAATTTTTCCGTAGAAATTCTCCAGCCAACTGACAGAGAAGGAAAATATCCCCATTTTTCACCACCCGTAAATTTCGAAGAGCCATCGGCTCTGGCTGAAGCGGTGAACAGATATTTAGACCGGAAGGAATAATTGATACGCCCCAAATACGAAATCAGTGCATAATCGGATATGTCGCCCTGAACATTCGGATCGGTAGTAGCAGCGCTCAGATACCTGAGATAGTCATCGTTTCCGGGAACATTCCGTTTCGAAGCCTGAATAATATCGAAGTTGCCAGCCTCGGCAGTCATCCCAAGCAAGGCTGTAAAGTCGTGGTTGTTATTGAATGTGCGCTTGTAAGTGAGCATATTTTCGAACACCCAGTCGAAATTTTTGCCTGATTCTTTTACTACCTGATTAATGTCGTTTTTCGAATCAGAGTCCATCCAGTATGTTGGGAGAAAATTATCGAAATCATTACGACGACTGTCTATTCCGTAGGTAGAACGGTACGAAAGGTTTTTGGATAATTCGTACTGAAATGAAATATTTCCGAAGAAGCGAAGCTGTGTCCATTTGTTCAGCGAACGTCCGATCTGCGCTACCGGATTGTATTTGTTGCTGTAAATTGATTCGTACCATCTGGAGAATTCGCCATATTTAACGCGTATCGGATCATTCAACGGCCTTTCGCCGCCAGAGGTAACCGGATCGAGAACAATGGAGGTAAAAACTATTCCACCGTCGAGATCGTCTTCCTGGATGGTGAGCCTTCGTGCCTGACTAATGTTTGTGTTAAAAGCAATTTTTACTTTTGAGGAAAGCTGATATTCGTTGTTTACCCTGAATGTAATCCGGTCAAATTCAGATCCTTTGATAGTCCCATCCTGATTTAGTGCAGAAATGCTCATTAAATAACGGTTTACTTCAGATCCGCCGGAAATGGAAAAATGGTGGTTCTGTACAAGCGCCTTGCGGGTAATGAGATTCCACCAGTTGGTGCCGCCTGTAAATGAGTTGGGATCTTTAAAATCTTCAATGTATTTATATGCATTGTTGCCCTCAATGTTGTTCCCGTTTGCTACAGCCAGATTGTGGATGCTTGCAAACTGTTTACTGTCGCCCATTTCAGGATTTTTCCAGACATCGTTTATGCCGAAATACGAATCGGCAGTGATTACAGGGCTTCCGGGTTTTCCTTTTTTTGTACTGATCAGGATTACACCATTTGCACCACGATTGCCATAAATAGCAGTTGCTGAGGCATCTTTCAGGATTTCAATATTGTCGATATCTCCTACATTCAAAAAGCGGATGTCATCCGTAGGGATTCCATCGACCACAAACAGCGGATTATTGTTGTTTACCGTGCCAATTCCACGAATCCGGATAGAAGTACCCCCACCCGGTGATCCCGATGTGGAAGTTATCAGCACACCGGCAGCTTTTCCCTGTAAAGCCTGATCGATGCCCGAAACCGACATCCTGCGAACCCCGTCAACCTCAATTGAAGTAATTGCTCCGGTCAGGTCCGATTTTCGCTGATCGCCATAACCAATGACGACCACCTCATCAACATTCAAAATTTCAGGAGTAAGATTTACATTTACCTGCGCTTTTTGCCCAACAACTACCTCCTTTGTTTTCATGCCGACAAATGAAAACACCAAAGTGTCGGCATTCATTGGAAGTTCAATCTGGTAATATCCTTTTCTATCAGTAATTGTTCCGGTGTAAGTATTTTTTATGATTACGGTAACTCCCGGAATATTTTCATTTTCACTGATGGTCACAAAACCTTTCACAGTGCGCGACAATTTGTTTTGTAAAATTTCAGGAAAAATTACCTTATCCTGCGACAAAATGATGTGCCTGTCAATCATTTGGTAGGAATACGATGAATTGGAAAACAATTGGTCGAGCACTTCGTGGATGGAAGCATTCTTCACCTGAATAGAAGTTTTTGGTGTTAGATTGATGCTGGATTGTTCGTAAAAGAAGCGAAAACCGCTTTGCCTTTCAATTTCAGCAATGATTCTCTCAATGGGTGTATCCCTGAAATTTAGTGATATGGTTTTATCCTGCGAAAATATTTTCACAGAGAAAAAAATCAGAAAAATAGATAACAGAAGTTTTACTCTCATAAACACAGGAAGTTTCCACCCGAAAAATACTCCCGTAAATATCTACTTTTTTTTACTAATTCCGCTATTTTTTCCTGATGATGATTTTATTCCGGTCGGTGATGTATTCAATTGGCTCATTAGTAGATCGTGTGATGACTTCGAGAATGGTGTAAATATTATCGTCAACCTTAAAATCGCCGGTGTAGGTTTTTTCTTTAAGCGATTGATCCTGAAATGTTATTTCAACATTGTAAATGCGTTCAATCCTTTTGGCAAGTGTCTCAAATTTCTCGTCTTTGAAAACGAATTCGCCTTTCATCCAATAGGTGTAGAATTTTGTATCGACCTGAGTTTTTGTAAGCCTGTTGCTCACTTTATCAAAAGACATACTTTCGCCCGGTACAAGTGTATTTTCAATTTCAGGATTTTCGTTTGACCTGACAGTAACTTTTCCGGAGATAAGCGTGGTTTCAATAAATTTATCGTTGGGGTAAGCGCTTACATTAAATTTTGTTCCCAAAACCTTGATGCTGACATCAGAAGTCTGGACAACGAATGGCACTTTTGCATTTGGTTTAATTTCAAAATATGCCTCGCCTGTCAATTCTACTGAGCGAAACTTACGATTAAACTTTTTTGGATAAACCAATTTGCTTCTGTTGTTCAGCCAAATGCGGCTTCCATCTGGCAATACAACTTCCGATTTATTTCCTTTAGGTACTGAAATGGTGCAGAATTCGTCAGAAGTACTTTCGTTCGAGATGTAATAAGAGGCCAGATAGCCAAACGAAAGGATAAAAAAGACAATTGCGGCATACCTTACAAATTGATTAACACGGAAGGAAATTTGTCGAACCCTGGATTGTGTTTGTGTTACTTCCGCGAACTTAATTCGGTTAATCAACTTGTCGTACGCCGCAATTGCTTGCGCATTGTTTGTTTGATCTTGCTTGTGGTCCCAGAGTTCTTTTAATTGAAAATATACTTGCTTGTTTGTGGTCGATGTATTCAGCCATTCATTCAGTGCCATTTCCTCTTCAATGGAAACTTCACCCTCCAGTTTTCTTCCTAATATGCTCCAAATAGTTTCCATTGTATTCTGAAATTCATTGTTAAAGACCTGTGTTTCCGAAAAATCTACCAGTTGACAGGCCAATTATTTTAAATTATTATTTGTGACTTTTGTAAACAACTGAAAAAGAATAAGATTTTTATCCTCTTCCGAGAGGTTTTTTAAAATAAAACTCAATTTTTTTACCGCAGTTGCAATGTGGTTGTCGATGGTGTTGACAGAAATACTCAAAATATCGGCAATTTCCTTGTATTTCATCCCTTCCACTTTGGCCATCTGGAAAACAAGCTTTGTTTTTGGCGGAAGCTGATTGATGGCCTGTTCAATTTCACTACGAATTTCGGCAGTAAAAAAAGCAGTTTCGGGCGTTAATTCATCAGCCTCAAACCTCACCAAAACATCGTCAAGCGAAGTATTTCGTTCTTTCCTGAATTTGCTGAGATAATTAAAGGAAGTGTTTTTTGTTGAAATGAAAAGGTAACTGGACAAACTTGCAATGTTTTTCAGAGTCGATCGTTTTTGCCAGATATTCAGAAAAACATCGTTTACAGCTTCTTCTGCAAATTCAGCCGAATGAAGGATCGAAAAGGCAAATTTGTAAAGCCGGTCGAAATATGCAAGGTACAATTCCTTGAATGCCTGCTGATCAGAATTCTGACTTATCTTTTTACAGAGTAATTCGATGTGCTGGGAATTGTCCAATTCGTGGTTATTGTTAGTACGATTAATTTAAATTGAAACACGAAGATAGCATTTCAGAATCCAAGTTCCAAAATGGCAATACTAAAATTAAATACACTGTAACGAATCCTGGTCTATGTCTTTTGTTTATTTATTCAACCGAAACTTAAAACAAAATCTGATTTCCCGTGTTTAAAGCGTTAATAAATATCATATAGAATGACTCACTATTCCATTAAAGACCTTGAATATTTGTCGGGCATAAAAGCCCACACGATACGGATTTGGGAAAAACGGTATCAACTGCTCGACCCAAACAGATCTGATACCAACATCCGTTCTTATACCGATGATGATGTCAGGAGAATCCTGAATGTGTCGATGCTTATCAAAAACGGATATAAAATATCGGTTGTTGCCGCGTTCGACGATGCAAAACTTCAGGAAGAAGTACTAAGGCAAAACAAAACTTTTTTGGATCCTGAAAAGAACATTGATCAGCTTTTGTTTCACACGGTCAACCTCGACACATTTGGATTTGAGCAACTACTGAAAAAAATAATTCAGGAAAACGGATTTTCAAAAACCATGCAGAATGTGATCTTCCCGTTTTTCGAACGAATTGGTTTGTTGTGGCAGGCAGGTTCTATTTTTGTTGCACACGAACATTTTGTTTCCAACCTGATAAGAAACCACCTGATTATTGAAACAGCAAAATTTGACAATCATCTTTCAGAGAAAAAGGTATTGTTTTTCCTCCGTGAAGAAGAATTGCATGAGCTTGGCTTGTTGTATTTTAATTTTCTTGCCGCCGAAAACGGCTTAAGATGCATTTATTTAGGCCAAAGTTTGCCCTTCAGCGATCTGGCCAGTTTGCTAAGAAGCACTGAATTTAATTTTGTATGTACTACTTTTATCAATGCCATCGAAAAACCAGAACTGGAACAATACCTTGCCAATTTATCGTTGACTTTCAATAAAAACAAGATTCTGATTGCCGGTCGTCAAATTGCCATTCACAAGCCAAAACTACCATCAAATGTGGTGGTAATAAAAAACAACAAGGATTTTCTCAGGAGAATTTCAGTTTAAATTTATACTGAAATAAATGGCAAAGAAGTGCAATATACTTCCGGCCAGAACAAATAAATGCCATATTCCGTGACTGTATGGAAGTCTGCGCCACATGTAAAAAATAACGCCAACCGAATAGGCAACTCCTCCCAAAATAAGGAAAGTAAGGCTAATGGATGGTAAACTCAAATAAACCTGCTTGCCGGCAATAATGAACATCCAGCCCATCAAAAGGTAAACTGCTACCATTAATTTACGGAAACGGTGCAGATAAATGGAGCGGATTACCGCCCCAACAAGCGCCAGACCCCAAATAACTCCAAACAAAGTCCAGCCCCAGACTCCGCCAATACTGGTGAGCAAAATAGGAGTATAAGTTCCGGCAATGAGCAAGAAAATTGAAACATGGTCGAAACGCGCAAACAGATTCTTTATTCGCGGACCCGAAAAACTGTGATACAAAGTTGATGATAAATACAGCAGAATAAGTGTAACGCCATAAATTGAGAAACTTACCAGATGCAATGCATCGCCATGATTACCGGCAACCATTATAAGCACTACCAGCGCAACAACACTAAGTAATGCGCCGATGCCATGGGTGATGCCGTTTACTATTTCTTCTTTTGAAGTGAGATCACGGTATATTTTTGAGGTCTGGTCGTTCATAGATGATAACATTTCTACAATTAACGTCTTTCCCTCTTTTTTGTTTGGGAATCACAATCATCAATTTCCAATCTCATGTCGTTTTCTTATCAATAAGGTAAGAGTTACGCTCGGATGAATTGCGGAAATTCAGTTCGGCAAGAAATCCGGCCAGGAACAATTGCGTTCCGATAATCATGGCTGCAAGTGATAGAAAAAAGTAAGGACTGTCGGTAATACGGGGCGCAAGTTGGTTGTTGAGGGTGAGATAAAGTTTTTGGCCACCTACCCAAACTGCTGCGGCAAATCCTATCATAAAAGTGAGCGTTCCGAATACACCAAAAAAGTGCATTGGACGTTTGCTAAACTTCGAAATAAAAATAACGGAAAGTAAATCGAGCGGCCCGCGAATAAAACGTTCCATTCCGAATTTGGTGACCCCGAATTTGCGTTCCTGGTGCTGAACAACTTTTTCGCCAATTCGTTTAAATCCGGCCCATTTCGCCAATACCGGAATGTATCGGTGCATGTCGCCATACACTTCAATGCTTTTAACAACTTGTTTCCGGTAGGCTTTTAAACCGCAGTTAAAATCGTGAATTTTAATTCCTGTCATCCGTCGGGCAGTCCAGTTATAGAATTTACTGGGAATATTTTTTGAAAGTACCGGATCGTAGCGTTTTTTCTTCCAGCCGGAAACAAGGTCATATTTTTCTTCAGTAATCATGCGGTATAAATCCGGTATTTCCTCCGGACTGTCCTGCAAATCGGCATCCATGGTAATTACCACATCGCCTTCAGCCTGTTTGAAACCGCAATACAAACCTGCCGATTTTCCGTAGTTGCGCCTGAATTTTATTCCTTTAATGCATGGATTCTGTCGGCTGAGCTGCTCGATCAGTTCCCATGAACCATCGGTGCTGCCATCATCAATCAAAATAACCTCATAAGTAAAGTCATTGGTTTTTAAAACTTTGTCAATCCATTCAGTCAATTCAGGAAGTGAATCAACTTCATTAAAAAGCGGTACAACTACGGAAATATCCATGTGTTTTTAGTCTTCAGTTTTTACTTCTTCCATTGCATCTTCAAAAGCATCTTCGTTTGGCTGCTTTTTAATGAAAATTGCACTGACCAAAGATATGATAGTTCCGATTAATACAGAACTCAATAATCCCATGATAGCCATCCAACCCGGAGTCATCATTTTTGCCGACATCTCCATCGTTTTCTCAATCATTTCTTCGCTCATTCCGTTTTGTATGTATGCTTCTTCCTGAGCAATTCTGATTTGGTCAAGCAAGCTTGGATCGATCTTGAAAATTATCAGGCTATACAATGTGGCGATTATTCCGCTGAAAAACATGACTGCCACACCAATACCCACAGCCTCTCCATAAGATATGGAGCCATTCAGTTCGTTGTTTTTGTAATAAATCTGAGCCAAAACAATACAGACAGCATACAATATAAACGGTATAAAAGCCAGACTCTTATTTTGCGATTGTCCTAAAACATATACCACAACCGAATAAAGCGTTAAAAAGATACCGACATAAAGGCCGTAAATCATTGCTGATTTCCAAAAAGTTGATTTTTGTTCCATAGTAGTTTTTTTGATTAGTGATTAAACAAATATATCTGATTTTATTGATTGTGCCGTTATTGGCGCTCATTTTATGGACCGAAAAATAAAGTTTGTCTTTTTTTCAGGCAATAGTTGATTGATCGCTAAATGGTTAGTTTGTCAGGGTTGAAAAAAATTACAGGGGTGCAGTGATTTCATTTGCGGGTAAGTCAAATTTTTCTACTTTTGTCGCCGGGTAAGTCCTGTACGACTAGCTCCTGTTGAATTCCCCCAGGGTCGGAAGGCAGCAAGGGTAAACAGTTGAGCGGTGCGATGCAGGTAGCTTACCCACTTTTTTTTTGCCGAATTAGCTCAGTTGGCCAGAGCACGTGATTTGTAATCTCGGGGTCCACAGTTCGAATCTGTGATTCGGCTCATTAATGAAAGTTCTAAATTGTATTGGGGAGATACCAAAGTGGCCAACTGGGGCAGACTGTAACTCTGCTGGCGTACGCCTTCGTAGGTTCGAATCCTGCTCTCCCCACAACAAAAAAGTTGCAAGTTTAAAGTTCAAAATTCCAAGTTAAAATAGCTTTGAACAAAGAAACGCTGGCTGAGCTTGTCGAAGCCGGAACTTGAAACTCACAAGCGGGAGTAGCTCAGTTGATAGAGCATTAGCCTTCCAAGCTAAGGGTCGCGAGTTTGAATCTCGTCTCCCGCTCAAAATGAAAAAGTGTTCAGAAACGAACACTTTTTTTTGTTTTTAGACCTCCTGAAACCCGCTTTGAAAAACCTTATTCCATTTTTTCTCACCGTGGTAGCCCCTCTGTGTACCAAATTTAGAGCCCATAAACGAATAACTGGGGAATGAAGGGAAGCTGTTTGAAGGCGATGGTAAATTTTGAAATCGAAATATTTCGTACCTCTGGCACTCTGGTTTGGTGGTGGGTGGAGATTCCTGTCCGTCACATTAATGTGACAGCCTGTCCCGATTTTTATCGGGAGCAAAGGATAATGCTCTAATCAGCGAAACAGCTTATTCTTGGCGATATCCTTTGCCGTTTGCCTTTAGGCAACGGGACATAAAGGCGATAATGAAAACCGTCCGCGTGAAATCCTTTTTCAGGGCAAAAATCCTCTTTTCGGACGCCTGCCACCCGCAGGCAGGAAACAGAATCCGACTTCAAAAAAGCAGTTATATATGAGAAAACAAAATTTAACTCCTATTAATCCGATGACATTGGGTTTATAATTGTATGCGGGTCGTTCAATCAAAAAAGAACGGCCCGCATTATTTTTAATGAGATAAATCCCATCGGGATGGAAAATGTCGTAACCCGGAATTTTAATCCAGTGAAATGAATGACAGCAAAAACAAAAAGAAGTTCCATCTGAACGAGCCACAGGATGTGGAAGCCCCAACACAATAAGTTTACAAAAACATTCATTCTCGTAATTAACCTTGTTAAAAAACATAAATATAGTTTGCGCTGTGTTACTATAATCAATTTAAAAAGTCCTACTTTGGCGGTGCTTAAGTTAATTAAGAATTTATGAGCAGGAAGGATATGGAGGAGCAATGTTTATTGTAATTTGATGGATAAATACATTCCGCCCGAAAGATCATAACGGGGAAATTTAGAGCCGAAAAGGATAAAATGAATTTGGCAAATGGAATTGGAAGAAAAGAAAAGGAATATTTATGTGGGGATATTTAATGGTTAGGTGCAAGTATAATTGCGATCCAAGAAAACCATAGGCTGATCACTTAATGTGTTAAAGGAGTACAGTAACAAATTACAAATAATACGACCTTTGACAAACAAGATATTAAGTAATATAGGTCGCAAACCTGAGCTAGAAATTGAAAAATGCTGCCTTTGCAACATATATACACTTTATTATAACTTTTTTTTAAAAAAAAATTAGAATTATGGGAGTCGTTATTTTTTTAATTTTCTACATCGGCTTTATCGTTATTTGTTTTAACGAAGGTTGGTATATACTGGGCACAATTCTTTCGCTAATTCCAATCCGGGATTACAACGCCAAACAAGCATACCTGATATAACAACAAAAACCCGGCAGACTTGCCGGGTTTTTTAAAACAGAGTATCCCGTATTAATTACGGTTTCTTGTATCCTTCAATGTTTATACTTTCACAAAACATCTCAAAATCTTCACTTGTTGATTCATCAACATTCATAACCTCAAATAAGGTTGAGTATTTCTTTAGATAAATCAATTGTCTATAGGAAGCACGTGGCTCTTTACTCTTTAAGGTTACCCGAAGTGCTTTTAAATTTCCAATTGTTACTGTATCTCTCTTTTCTACAACCTCTCCATTGAATGTGGTTTTCCATGAAGAAATTAAATAGTTTATTGAGTAATCCGCAGTATCTTGCAAACAAATGCACCATTGCCTAGTATTATCATTTTCTGCAGCCTCATTTACATCATAATGCTTGGTTCTTTTGCCAACACACCGGCAGTTATCGATAATATCTGCAAATACAAGGTCGTTTGGATATTTAAAAGTTAGAATAAAACCTGCATCAATAGTATCATGGTGTGTTATCCACTGGCTACGACCATCTTCTGCATTTTCTACTGTTTTCGTCTGATTTCTTAGGCAAGATAAGAATACTAAGACAACAAGAACTATAATAAAATATTTTATTCCCATATGATGTTGTAATTAATTTATTTAGCAGGAAAAGAATACCAAATCATTCCTGAGTAATTGGGATTCTGGAAACTATTTAATTTACCGGGGCCAATGTTTGTTGGTCGAGCACTTCCGTTTACATTAGTTGTTTTACCGCCTATAATTTGTTTATTTCCAATTATAGAACCAGAAGTATTATACCGAGTTACATCAAATGTTTTTGTAGTCATGGTTACAACATGACCTCCATTTGCACCAACAACTAGATTACCTTTACCCGCTGATTCTTGGGCAGACGCTACGGATTTCTCAGCAGTAACTTTGCTCGCCAAATCCTTCGTAATCCCTTGAGCTAAAGAGTTTCCATTTACAATTCTTATATTATCAACAGTTTTGCCTTGGGCTTCAGTGGCAGATTCATAAGTTCGCCCTACAAAGTTTACGGATTGATTACATTTGTCGTAATTATTTGTAACATAATCCTGAGCACCAGCTACCGCTCCTTCTACACTAACTTCATCTTTTCCTCCCTGATTATTATAGCCATCAAATTTAAAAGATTCATTTGTATGATCTGTCCCATCTAGCTTATAGACAGCATTGGAACCATCATCAACATGGATGATTAAATTATCATCTTTATCTTTAAAATCACTAGCAGACATCCCATCCGGGTCAATAAATCTCATCGGGTTATCAACGCCATAGTTATATGGGCTCCATCTCCTATACTTCTCAGCTAAAGGATCCACGGAGTACCACCTTCCCAAACTCGGGTCATAAAACCTAGCTCCGTAATCGTACCAGTTCAGGCCAAAGTCGGTTTGCAGCTCTTTGCCATTGTAAAGGTATTTGTTGTCTGTGGTGGTTTGGCACAGGTAAGGGGTCATCTTCATCCCAAACGGGAAATAGTTGTTGTACTCCATCACCTCGGCTGTGTTGCTGGTTCCCGGGCGGAAAACTACCCGCACATTTCCCAGGTGGTCAGTCAGGTTATACTCCCATTCCCAAACCGATGCCGCGTTGGTGCCCTTGTTTTTGAGCCTTCCCTCTGAGGTAATTATATACTTCAAAGAACTTGTGCCGCCTAAGGTGTACTCGTGGACAAACTGCCCCAGGTAGTCGGTATGTACTGCGGGGTTAATCCCATCAGAAACTTCTTTGGCGATTTTTTGGCCTGCGCCGTCGTAAATGTAGATTACTTTTTTGTTATTCCCAAAATCTAACTCCCAGGGCAGGTTAAACGAATTGTAGTAGAGGTTCAACGCCCGGTAATCATCACGTCTCAGGTTGCCGTTGGCATCGTACAGGTAATGGTTCGCTCCGGTAAGCGTTCCCGGGAAATCTTCCACGCCGGCTATATCGCCCGAAGCATCGGTGGCATAATCGAGC